>NZ_CANRKH010000011.1 GCF_947631165.1 uncultured Dysosmobacter sp.
ATGCCTCATGTGGGCGCCGGCACCAAGGAGGCTCAGAAGCGCATCGGCGCCGAGCTGGTGGATATCGTGGAGCATTTTTGACAGACCGCTGATCTGTTAAGATGCACTTAAAAGTTCAGAGGAAATACCTAGAAAGGCATTTCCTCTGAACTTGGAATTATTTTATAGTCAATGAATTTGAAAATCGCAAGCGATTTTTCAAACGGGCTACGCCCGCTGCGCACAAAGTGCACTATGAAATCCAAATCATGGCGGCGTACCGCAGCCTGTCACAGCGCATCTGCGCTGTGACACTTGAAAAGTGGTTTACCACTTTTCAAGTGATTTGATTATAACAGCTCTGCTGCCTTAGCCATCCGGCTCACCACCGGAACGCCAAAGGGACAGCGGGACTCACAGCCGCCGCAGGCCATGCAGTCGCCGGCGTTGGCGCTCAAGGCGTTGTAATGCGCCCGGATGGTGGCGGGGATCTCGGGCTGCATGACGGCCAGATCGTACAGCTTGTTCACCATGGCGACATCAATACCGACCGGGCAGGGAGCGCAGTGGCCGCAATAGGTGCATTGACCGAAATAAGCGTTGCGGGGCGCGGACGCCAGAACAGTCGCGTAGTCTTTCTCATCTGGGGAGGCAGTCTCATAAGCCACGGCAGCATCCACGTGTTCCGGTGTGTCATAGCCCACCATCACACTGGCGACAGCTGGACGGGTCAAGGCATAGTGCAGGCATTGCACAGGGGTCAAGGCCACGCCGAAAGGAGAGGTGGAGGCGGAGAACAACCGGCCGCCGGCATATCCCTTCATCACGGTGATGCCTACGTTTTCCTGCTCGCAGATGCGGTACAGCTCCGCCCGTTCCGGCGCGATATTGCCCAGAGAGGGATCATACTGCTGGTAATAAGTCTGTATATCCTCCGAAGCCGGCAGCATGTCGAAAGCGGGATTGACGCTGAACAGGATCATCTCGATCTTGCCGCTGCGGGCAGCCAGTGTGGCCACATTTGGATTGTGAGTGCTCAGGCCAATGTGGCGGATGGCGCCTGCCTCCAGAAGCTGTCGGGCATATTGAAAGAACTCGCCCTCCATGATCCGGTGGAACTCCGCGATCTCATCCACAAAGTGGATCATGCCCAGATCGATGTAATCTGTCTGCAGCCGGGCCAGCAGATCGGCGAAGGCCTCCTTGACTTTGGGCATATCCCTGGTGCGGACATACTGGCCGTTTTGCCAGGTAGACCCCAGGTGGCCCTGGATGTACCAGCGTTCCCGGCGGCCCTTCAGGGCAGCGCCGATGTTGGAGCGGACGTTTGGCTCCGCCATCCAGCAGTCCAGAATATTGATCCCGGCGGCCTCGCAGCGGTCCACCACGGCCTGGATCTCCTGTGCATTGTGGCGTTCCAGCCATTCGCCGCCCAAACCGATCTCACTGACAAGAAGGCCGGTCTTTCCTAATTTCCTGTATTTCATTTCTGCACCTCATTTTTCTAAAGGCATATTGCGGGATATTTGGCATAAAGCCCAGCGTGTCTTATTGTACCGGGAAGACAGGGAAATGTCCATACATAAAAACACAGATAAGAACATAAATCCATGGCCGGGAGAAAAAACCGGCGGAAAGGAAGAACAAATCATGGAACTGAAAGAATATCGCATCGAACGGCTGAAAGCTGCTGCCGCGGCTGCCGGCGCGGACATGATCGTGGCGACTCTGCCGGCTAACCTGAACTATATCACAACGGGATATGTCTGCATCAATCAGGATGTTTTGACCCGTGCGGAATGCGCCATTGGCTATATCCCGGCGCAGGACAAATATGTGTACATTGTTGGCTATGCGGATCTTCCCACTGTGTTGGAGTTCGCCGGCAATGATGCGGAGGTCTATTTTGCTGGCGGCGGCTTCTTCTTTGAAAAGGGCGCTGAAAACGATGAATTCGTAGACAAGATCATGGCCTATAAGGAAAAGGCCTATCCTACTACCGCAGACGCCTGGAACGCCGCCGTCCGTAGCAATCTGCCGGAGGGATCCACCATCGCCATTGATGAGAGCCGTATTTTTGCCAGCCAGTTAAAGGCTGTAGAGGCCAAGCTGTCCGGTTATCAGGTCATCAATGCCACGGATCTGTTCATGGAGGCCCGCCTGATCAAGCATCCCGAGGAAGTGGCCGGTGTGGAGGCTTCCGCCCGCTGTGCAGCTGACTCTTTGATGGCTGCGCTGGCTCAGTTTGAGCCTGGCATGACGGAGTACCGCATTGGCGAGCTGTACAGCATCGAATTGGCCAAGCGGGGCGCCAAGCCCTATTTTTGCACGGTGACGTCTCAGCTTCGTGCTGCGTTCTCCGATACGACCAACGACCGTGTCCGCCCCATTGTCAAGGGTGACATGATCCGCTTTGACTTTGGCTGCATCCTGAACGGCTATTGCTCTGATCTGGGCCGCTTCGCTGTGGTGGGCGAGCCGACGGATAAAATGCGGCAGTACTACACGGCTATCTGCGCCGGTCTGGACGCGGCTGTCGCCATCGCAAAGCCCGGCGTCACGGCAGGCGAGCTGTTCGACGCCGCCATGGATGCGGTCCGTAAGAACGGCCTGCCGCATTATCGCCGTCATCACACGGGACATGGTATTGGCCTGGAGTGCTATGACAATCCCACCATTGCCCACGGCAATCCCATGCCCATTGTTGAAAATATGACCTTCAATCTGGAGACGCCCTACTATGAGTTGGGCTGGGGCGGCATGATGATCGAGGATACCTTTGCCATGACAGCCAACGGCGCCCGGATGCTGGACCATACGACCCGGGATATGATCCTGCTGTAATACGATTTCCTGACAAAAAATCAGAAGATCGTTTTATCAGGGATTCGTATATTGCCTCCGGCGAGTTTATACTCGCCGGGGGCTTTTCCCTTTTGACGGCAGATCAAAGCCAACGGGCAGAAGCCTCTGGCGGCCGTTTTTTTTGAAAACACACTGCATGCAGGGAGATCAGGCGGGAAAAGCGGGGCTGCCGGGTATTTTTACAGAAACAGCCGCACCGCGCACCAGACCATCAGCAGGGCCATGACCTTGTTGACGATGGCGGCATGCCGGGAGAACAGGACCCGCAGAAGCGAGCCGAACCCCGCCCAGCACAGGTTCAGGCAGAATCCCAGGAAAGCCAGCAGCAGGGCGAAGAGCAGTAAATGCACCGGCTGCCCCTGGTACAGCGGCAGCACGAAGCTCTGCATGGACACGATGCAGTAGATGTAGATCTTGGGATTGACGAACTGGAGAAAAAACCCGTCCCGAAAGCCGGACCGGGCGGCGGTGTTGTCGCCAATAGCGCCCGCCCGCCAGGTTTTCCAGGCCAGGTATAGGATGTAGCAGGCCCCCAGCACCAGCATGGGCGTCCGAATGGCGGGGATCAGGGCCTCCAGCGTGCTGCACAGCAGGGTGCAGGCCACGGAGACAATGGAAAATCCCGCCCAGATGCCGAAGGTATAGGGCAGTGTCCGCCAAAAGCCCAGACGGCTGCCGTTGGACAGGGAGGACAGGGTGTTGGGCCCCGGTGTCCCGGCGGTGACCAGGACATAAAGAAAAAATCGTGCCCAGGGAAACATGGATTACCTCCTGAATTGTGATATGAAACCCGCCTGGACATCCATTCAGGCGGGTTTCATAAGCAAGTGCTTATTCCATAGAGACGATATAGTAGTAAACGGGCTGTCCGCCGGAGAGGACCGCGATCTCCGCGTCGGGGCAGGCGGCCTTAAAAAGCTGCCCGGCCTTTTGAGCGTCGGACTCGGACACGTCCTCGCCGAAATACAGGGAGATGAAGCTGGCCTCCCGCTCCACAGCGTCCGCCGCCAGCTTGTGCAGCAGAGCGTCCAGGTCGCTGTCGGTGCCGAAGAGCTTGCCCTCCTCCAGGGCCAGATAATCGCCCGCCTTGATGTCGAAGCCGTCAAAGTCGGAATCCCGGGCGGCGTAGGTGATCTGGGCGGTGGTGACGGTGGAGAGGCTCTCCGTCATGGCGTCGGTGATGGTCTGGGCGTCCGGAGCCTCAAAGTCCACGTTCATCATGGCGGTGATGCCCTGGGGCACTGTCTTGGTGGGGATGACCACCACGTTTTTCTCCGTCAGCACGCCGCACTGCTGGGCGGCCATGATGATATTGCCGTTGTTGGGCAGGATGAACACGGTCTCGGCGGGGATCTTCTCGACCCCTGCCAGAATGCTCTCCGTGGAGGGATTCATGGTCTGTCCGCCGGATACCACGCCGTCGGCCCCCAGATCCTTAAAGACCGCCGCCAGGCCGTCGCCGGCGCAGACCGCCAGGAAGCCATAGGGCTTCTCCGGCGCGGCGGGGGCCTCGCCCCGTTCCAGCTCTTCCTCGACAGCGTCCAGGTCGTCAGTGCTCTGCGCCTGCCGGCCGGCGGCCAGATCCTCCGCCTGGGTGCGCATGTTCTCGATCTTGGCCAGCTCCAGCGTACCGTATTTCTGGGCCTCCATCAGAGCTGCGCCGGGGATATCGGTATGGACGTGGACCTTGAATGCCTCGTCGTCCTCGCCGATGACCAGGCTGTCACCGATGCTGTTCAGGTATTCCCGGAAAGGCTCCAGGGGCTTATCCACCGTCTTGCGGACGATGAACACCGTGTCGAAGGTGAAAGTGATGTCCTCCAGGCCCAGGGCGGCGAAGTCCGCCTTTTCCTGAACGGATTCCTCCTCGGCTGGCTCCGGCAGAGGTTCGCCCCGCAGAGCGGCCAGCATCCCCTCCAGGATCAGCAGGTAGCCCTTGCCGCCGGCGTCCACCACGCCGGCCTTTTTCAGCACCGGATTCATGTCGGTGGTCTGAGCCAGGGTTTCGTAGCCCTCCTTCAAAGCCGCCTCCAGCACCGTCTCCAGGTCTTTGACGCCTTGAGCGGCGGTCTCGGCGGCCCGCTTGGCCGCCAGCCGGGAAACGGTGAGCACCGTACCTTCGGCAGGCTTCATCACCGCCTTATAGGCGGCGGACACGCCCTCCTGCATGGCGGCGGCAAAGGCGGCGGCGTCGGCGGTCTCTCTGCCTTTCAGACCCTTGGAGATGCCCCGGAACAGCAGGGACAGGATGACGCCGGAATTGCCCCGGGCGCCCCGCAGCAGGGCGGAGGCGGTGACGTCGGCTGCCTTGGACAGCGTGGGAGGCTCGGCCTTCCGCAGCTCCGCCACAGCAGCGCCGATGGTCATGGACATATTGGTGCCGGTGTCTCCGTCAGGCACGGGGAACACGTTCAAATCGTTGATGCCCTGCTTCTGGGCGGTGATAACGGCGGCGCCGTGGAGCACCATCTGCTTGAACAGGGCGCCGGTGATCAGTTCGTTCATCTGACTGCTACCTCCCTCACAGGGTCATGGAATCGACGCACACGTCCACAGCGCGGACGGCGACGCCGGTGTTTTTGGTCACCACATAGCGGACCTCGTTCATGATGGACCGGCACACTGCGGGGAGGTTGACGCCGTTCTCCACGATGATGTGCAGCTCGATGGAGACGGAGTTATCGTCGTGATAGGTGACGCTGACGCCCTTGCTCATGGCCTCCCGCCGCAGCAGGTGGACCAGGCCGTCGGTCATAGAGCGGTAGGCCATGCCCTTGACGCCGAAGCAGTTGGTGGCGGCCATGCCGGTGATGTTGGAGAACACGGCGCCGCTGACGGAGATCTCGCCTAGTTCAGATGTGAAATGGATCATGAGAACATCCTTTCCTTCCCGGTCATTCTGAAGCAGGCGGCGGAGCCGCCTTTTCTGACGCGCAGTTTTTGAGGACTTTATTATATACGATTCTTTCGCAAAGTACAAGTAGAAAAAGTCCGTCTCCCGTTTGAAATGCTCGCCGCAGGGTCAGATCTCCGGCGAGCTGCTGAAACGGTTTGCCGATGCGCGGCCTCATGCGGCGTCCGGCGGCCCCGGTTCATGTCAAGCCCTGCGGAGGCGCTCCCGCGTCGTAAGACGGCATACATAGACAGCTGCTATCCTGCTAAAATAAAGGGAAATATATGGAAAACCGCTCGGAAACATGATATACTCGACCCAAGCAGCCGAGCGATAAAGGCGGATTTAATCGGGAGAAAACACGAGGGCCCAAATCATAAAAAACGATTCACTTCCAGTTTCCCGGAGAGACAGCAGACCTTACCGCGGATCACGGCGGGATCGCCCGAAAGCGGCTCCGGGGAGGCGGACGGGCGGCCCCGGTGCCGAAATCGGCAAAAAAGCTGGAAAAAGGCGGCGGCATCCTATTGAAATCAGCGGCGGGATGTCCTAAAATAATAAACTGAGAAACCGCCGGAGAGGGCGGAGGAGGATGGACCATGCGTGTCATCACAGGCTCCGCCCGGGGCCGCCGACTGAAAGAGCTGGAGGGGATGGAGACCCGCCCCACCACCGACCGGGTGAAGGAGGGCCTGTTCAGCGCCCTGCAATTCGACATCGAGGGCCGCCGGGTCCTGGATCTGTTTGCCGGCACCGGCCAGCTGGGCATCGAGTGTCTCAGCCGTGGGGCCGCCTCCGCCGTGTTCGTGGACCGGCGGGCCGACGCGGTGAAGCTCATCCGTGAGAACCTGCGGATCACGGACCTTCAGGACAAGGCCCAGGTGGTGGCGGGGGATTCGGTGGAGTATCTGAAGTCCGTCCGCCAGCCTTTTGACATCATCCTGCTGGACCCGCCCTATCAGGCGGGCCTGCTGGAGCCGGTGATCGCCCATATCATCACATTTGACATTCTGTCGCCGCATGGTATAATTGTGGCGGAGCATCCGGCGGGCATGTCCCTGCCAGGGGTCAGCGCCCCATACCGGCTCCACAAGAACTACCGCTATGGCAAGATCGGTCTGACCATCTTCCGCCGGGGCGGAGACCAAGAGAACTGAGGGAACGGCCCTATGAAAACAGCCATCTGCTCCGGCAGCTTCGATCCGATAACCCTGGGCCACCTGGACGTGATCCGGCGGGCTGCCGCGTGTTTCGACCAGGTGTGGGTGTGCGTCAGCCCCAATGCGGAAAAGAAGAATCCCATGTTTAGCCCGGAGGAAAAACTCCTGCTGGTAAAAGCCGCCGTGGCGGACCTGCCCCATGTGGAGGCGGAGCTGTGGCCCGGCCTGCTGGCGGATTACGCCGTGGCCCACGGGGCCTGCGCCATCGTCCGGGGCGTCCGCAACGCCACGGATTTTGATGTGGAATATCAAATGGCCCTGATCAACCGGGGCCTGCATCCGGAACTGGAGACGCTGCTGTTGCCTGCCAGCGCGGCGTATCAGCATTTCAGCTCCTCCATGGTGCGGGAGATGATCCGCTACAACCAGCCGCTGGAGCAGTATATGCCGCCGTCCATTATCCCCCTGGTGCGGGACATGATGAAGAAAAAGGAAGGATAATACTTATGGCCAACGATGTCAACCGCCTGATCGACATGCTGTATGAAAAGATCGAGGACGCTAAATCCCCCGCTTTAAAGCCCACGATGTGCGTGGTGGACCGGGATGAGCTGCTGGACCTGCTGGACGAGCTGCGGGCACAGCTGCCGGTGGAGATCAAGCGCGCCCAGGAACTGCTGGCCGCCAGGGAGAAATTCGTGGAGGAGGCCAAGCGGGATGTGGAGCGCATGATGCGCCAGGCGGAGCTGGAGGCCAAGACCAAGGTCTCTGACAGCGAGGTGCTCTACGCCGCTAGGGAGAAGTCCCGCCAGATGGTCGCCCAGGCGGAGGAGCGTTCCCGCAAGCTGTACCAGGTGGCCAACGAATATGCCGAGGACGTCCTCTCCCGGACCGAGGAGGCCGTGCAGGCCGCACTGGACGAGGTGCGGGAATCCCGTGTGAATTTCCGCAGCGCCTCCGCCGCCAAAATGCAGGCGCAGCGGGACGAGCTGGACGGCAAAAACGACCCCCAAGCGGGCCAGGAGACCGGCTGACGCCACAGGTAGACCATAATTCAAAAAATTTTGTAAAAATCGACGAAAAAATCGGTGAAACTTTTCTACGCACTTCAAGATTTTGTAGTTGAGTTTTTCACAAAACGCCTCCGGCACAAGATGTTGTGCCGGAGGCGTTTTCCAATTTTACGTCAACCAGCGAAAAAACATCGAACGTTCGTTTCATTTTCCTGATTTTTTATGAAAAAACGAATAAAAATGAATTTTTTGCCAGTTTCACGTCGGAAAAAAATACTTGCATTTCCTGGAATATTTGCTTATACTCAAAATACATGGTGGGGAAAAGTGGGGCCAACTAACTGCTAAGTGTTAAATTATCCCTAAAATTCCTCAAAAATCCGGGGAAGGTGGCGGCACTATGGCGGGTTTGCTGGGAAAATCCAATAACAGCATCGACGCCAAGGGCCGTTTGGTGATTCCCTCCACCATGCGGGACGCGTTGGGAGACACTTTTTTTATCACCATCGGTGCGGAGCACTGCCTGACCATCTACCCTCAGGCCAAATGGGAGCGGATGGGAGAGGACATGGACGCCCTGTCCTATACTGAGGCCCGAGCGCTGACACTGCTGTATGCCAACGCCGTCCAGTGTGAGCCGGATGGCCAGGGCCGGGTCCTGATCCCTGCCAGCCTCCGGGCCTATGCGGGATTGAAAAAGACGGCCACCGTGGTGGGGATGAACTCCTTCGCGGAGATCTGGGACCAAAAGACCTGGGCGGAGCGGGAGCAGCAGATGCTGGAGGCCGACGACATGGCCGCCGCCATGGACGCATTGGCCCGTGTCCGCCGGAACCGGGGGTAAGGCTCCATGGAATATACCCACAAGCCGGTTCTGCTGGACGAGTGCGTCGACGCGCTGCACATCCGCCCTGACGGAGTCTATGTGGACGGGACCCTGGGCCGCGCGGGACACAGCCGGGAGATCGCCAAACGATTGACCACCGGCCGTCTGATCTGCATCGACCGGGACATGGCCGCTATCGACGCGGCCAAGGAGCGGCTGGCCCCCTGGATGGACCGGGTGACGCTGGTGCACAGCAACTTTTCTGAATTGGGACAGGTCCTGCGGGCCGCCGGGGTCACCGGCGCTGACGGGATGCTGTTTGACCTGGGCGTGTCCTCTCCCCAGCTGGACGACGCCTCCCGGGGCTTTTCCTATATGCAGGACGCCCCGCTGGATATGCGGATGGACACCTCTGCCCCCCTCACTGCCCATGAGGTGGTGAACGGCTGGAGCTGTGAGGAGCTGCGCCGCATCCTGTTTGAATACGGCGAGGAGCGCTATGCGCCCGCCATTGCCAAAGCCATCGTCCGGGCGCGGGAGACTGCGCCTGTGGCCACCACGCTGGAGCTGGTGGCGATCATCAAAAGCGCTATGCCTCCGGCGGCCCTGCGGGAGAAACAGCACCCTGCCAAGCGCAGCTTTCAGGCCATCCGCATCGCTGTCAACGGCGAGCTGGACGCCCTGCCGCCTATGCTGACGGCGGCGGTGGAGGGACTGGCCCCCGGCGGGCGGCTGGCGGTCATCACATTCCATTCGCTGGAGGATCGCGTGGTCAAGCGCCGCATGGCGGAGCTGGCCAGGGGCTGCACTTGCCCGCCGGAGTTTCCGGTGTGCGTGTGCGGCAATAAGCCGAAGATCAAGGTGCTGACCCGCAAGCCCATCGTCTCCGGCGGGGCGGAGCTGGCGGAGAACCCCCGCGCGCGCAGCGCAAAATTACGCGTGGCGGAGAAATGCGATCCATTGGATATTTGATATGGGGGACAAGCCCCCTGTTTGTAAAGATCTGGAGGAAGGGAGGAGTTCACTGTGGCATCCACAGCGCGGGAACTGCGCTATCAGAGCCGGTCCGCTGTCAACGGCAGCCTGGCCTATGATCTGGATTACGCGGTCCGGGAACGGGAACTGCGCCACGCCGGCGAACTCCCCCGCCGCCAAGAGCAGGAGAAGGCGAAGGTCCGCAGCATTCCCAAGGTCCAGCTGCGGGAGCGGCAGCGGGTGTCCGTCCTCTCTGTACTGGGCACTGCGGCCATCATGGGGCTGGCAGTCCTGGTGCTGATGAGCTACATCCAGCTGACGGTCCTCTCCGCCGAGACAGTGGAGCTGAAAAGCCAGCTGAGCACTCTGGAGACGGAGAACGTGACCCTCACCGCGGAATACGAGCAGATCTTCGATCTGGCCACCGTGAAGGAGGCCGCCGAGGCCGCCGGGATGTCCAAGCCCAGCAGCAGCCAGATCTTTTACATCGACCTGTCCGGCGGGGACAGCGCCGTGGTGTACCGGCAGGAGGACCCCAGCGTGCTGGATCGGGTGTTGACGTCCCTGAACCACGGCGTCTACGCGGTGGTGGAATATTTCGACTGACCGCCGCACTATACTGAAACACAGCGGGGAGTGAGAAGCTAGTTTCTCGCTCCCCGCCGCCTGTCATACTATTTCCTGATCAAAAACATTCAAAAAGTTTTTGATTGCGGCGCACAGGAAAAGTATGGACGTTCATCGCAGGCGGCTTTGCCGCCGGGGCCGCTTGTGCGGCCCCCATAAAACAAGAAAATTGTTTTATGCGTGATTCGTATCAGAGGGGAGCGGTCCCGCTGGTGGGCGGCAAAACGGCTCCAAGGAGGAAAAACCATGGCAAGCAATCGAAAAAGCGAAGCGGCCCGCCGGGCGAATCAGGTCATCCGGACCCGGACGGTGCTGATCATGCTGCTGCTGGGCGTGGGGACCTTCCTGCTCCTGTTCTGGAAGCTGTACGACATCCAGATCAACCAGCACGAGGATATGCAGGAGCGGGCCGTGGGCCAGCAGACCCGCAGCGCGGTGATCTCCGCCTCCCGGGGGACCATCTATGACCGCAGCGGCGTGACCCTGGCCATCTCCGCCTCGGCGGAGACGGTGAATATCTCCCCTCTGGATATCCAGAGATTCGTGGACAGCCAGGAAGATACCATTGCGAAGAAGAAGGAAGCGGCGGCGGAAAAGGGAGAGACCTACACCGCCCCGGAGGTGCGGGATCAGGCCTATATCGCCCGGGGGCTCAGCCGCATTTTGGACGTGGATCAGGGCACCATTGAAAAGTGGATGGAGCAGGTCGACGACCAGTATGTGGAGGTTAAGAAAAAGACAGAACGGGCCGTGGCGGACCAGGTCCGCCAGTTCATCAACGGCCAGATCGACGACGAGGGGAACGCGGTGCCGGAGAACCAGCAGAAGCGGCTCCAGGGCGTCTGGCTCCAGCCGGATTCCAAGCGCTATTATCCATACAGCAGCCTGGCGGCCAACGTCATCGGCTTCGTCAACGGCGAGAACCAGGGCGGCGTGGGCCTGGAGGCCAAATACAACGCCGAGTTGGATGGCACCGCCGGCCTGACCGTCACCGCCAAGAACGCTGCCGGTACGGATATGCTGTTCAACTACGAGCAGTATTACGATGCCGAGAACGGCAACAGCCTGATACTGACCATCGATCAGGAGGTCCAGTCCTATCTGGAAAAGGGGCTGGAGAGCATGCTGAAAAAATATGACGCGGCCAACGGCGGCACCGGCATCGTCATGAACGTGAACAACGCGGCCATCGTGGCCATGGCGTCCTATCCAAATTACGACGTGAACGAATACGGCACCATCCTGGACGAGGCGCTCCAGGAAAAGCTGGACGCCGCCCTGGCGGAGCTGGCCAAGGACCGGGGAAAATACGAGACGGAGGAAGCGTACCAGAAGGCCGTCGACAAGGCCATGAGCGACGCGGTGCAGACCCAGTGGCGCAACAAGTGCATCGACTCTACCTATGAGCCTGGCTCCACCTTCAAGCCCATCACCCTGGCGGCGGCGCTGGAGGAGGGCAAGGTGAACATGAACTCTACCTTCAACTGCACCGGCTCCGTCATGGTCCCCGGCTGGAACAAGCCCATCAAGTGCTCCAATAAGTCCGGCCACGGGATGCAGACCTTGGAGGAGGCGGTGGGGCACTCCTGCAACCCCGCTTTTATTTCCATGGGCTTGAAGGTTGGCACAAAGACCTATTATAAATACCTGAAGTCCTTCGGCTTTATGGAAAAAACTGGAGTCGACATGATCGGCGAGGTGCCTGGCATTTTTGCCAGCGAGGAGAGCTTCAATTCCAATGTGGTCTCTTTGGCGTCTTACTCCTTCGGTCAGACCTTCAACATCACGCCTCTGGAGCTGATCCGGGCGCAGGCGGCCTGCATCAACGGCGGCTATCTGTATACGCCTTATGTGGTGGAGCAGGTGCTGGATGACGAGGGCAACATTATTTCCCAGCACGACAGCACCCCTATACGGCAGGTCATCAGTGAAGAGACCTCCGCCAAGGTCCGCCAGTGCCTGGAGTATGTGGTGGCTGAGGGCGGCGGCAAAAACGGACAGGTGGCGGGCTACCGCATCGGCGGCAAGACCGGCACGGCGGATAAGACTGGTACAGGCGACGTTGTGGTCTCCTTTATGTGCTTTGCCCCGGCGGACGATCCCCAGTACATCATGCTGCTGACCATGGATACCCCCAGCCGCAACACCGGCACCGCCGTATTCGGCGGCACTATGGTGGCCCCCGTGGCCAGCCAGATCATGGCGGATATTCTGCCCGCCTTGGGCATCGAGCCGGACTACTCCGCCGAGGAGCTGAAGGGCGCCGACGCGGCGGTCCCCAATGTAGTGGGCAAATCCGCGGCGGACGCCAAGGCCAAGCTGACGGCGGCGGGCTTTGGCTGCCGTACCGTGGGCAATGGGGACACAGTGACCGACCAGACGCCGGCAGGCGGCGCCATCGTGCCCAACAACGCCTCTATCGTGCTCTATCTGGGGGTCGCCAAGAGCGACGCCAAGTGTACCGTGCCCAATGTGATCGGCAAGACCGCCTCGGCGGCCAACACCGCCCTGACCAACGCGGGCCTCATCATGAAAGTCACCGGCACCACCAACAGCAGCTCCGGCAATGTCCACGCTCTCAGCCAGTCCTACCCGGAGGGAACGGAACTGGCGGCGGGGGCGGTGGTCACCGTCCAGTTCGGCGACAGCTCCGTGCTGGACTGAGGACCCCGCGCGCCAGTATGCCGGAGACGGATGTTCAGGTCCGGCGGCAAAAGGCCACGCATCCAGGCCCCGCTGGCGGGACGGCAGATTTTGCATGGTTTTCGGCACCATTCTCCGTATGCTTCCCGGTCCCAGGGGGATATACTGGATGCTGACGGCTTTTGGCCGCCATACCTGTGAAAAGAGGCTGTGACATGAAATTAAAGGAACTTTTGCGGGGCGTTCCCGTTCTCTCCGCCACGGCGGACATGGAGCTGGAAATCCCCGGCGTCAGCTATGACTCCCGCACGATCCGGCCCGGCGAATTGTTCGTGGCTATGACCGGCTTCGCGGCGGACGGCCACGCCTTCATCGGAAAGGCGGCGGAAGCCGGCGCGGCGGCGGTGCTCTGTGAGCAGATACCCCGGGGGGGTATCCATGAAGAGGCCGGCAAGATACCCCCGGGGGGTATCCCCTATGTCCAGGTGGAGAACTCCCGCCGCTGCCTGGCGTTGTTGGGGGCCAATTTCTTCGGCCATCCGGCGGACAGCATGACCATGGTGGGCGTCACCGGCACCAACGGCAAGACCACCACCACCTATCTGCTGAAAGAGGTCCTGGAGCGGACCCGGGGAGCCAAAGTCGGCCTGATCGGCACCAACCAGAACATGATCGGCGATCAGGCCCTGCCCACGGAGCGGACCACGCCGGAATCCTTTGAGCTGCAGCGGCTCTTCGCCCGGATGCGGGACGCGGGCTGCACCCATGTGGTGATGGAGGTGTCTTCCCACGCCCTGGTGCTGGACCGGGTCTACGGCGTGCGCTACGCCGTGGGCATCTTCACCAATCTGACTCAGGACCACCTGGACTTCCACAAGACCATGGAGGCCTATTGCGACGCCAAAGCGCTGCTGTTCCAAAACTGCACTGTCGGCGTGTTCAACGCCGACGATCCCTGGGTCGGGCGGCTGCTGGAGGGCACCGCCTGCCGGAAGCTCTTTTACGCGGAGCGGGAGGCGGCGGATCTGCGGGCAGAGGATATCCGGCTGGCGGCGGACCACGTGGCCTTTACAGCAGCGGCCGGCGCGGAGCGGGTCCCGGTGCGGGTGAACATCCCCGGCGGCTTCATGGTGTACAACACCCTGGATGTGCTGGGGGCGGCCATGGCCCTGGGCGTCTCCCTGGAGGAGAGCGCCGCCGCCCTGGCCCATGTGCCGCATGTGAAGGGACGGGTGGAGGTGGTCCCCACGCCGGGGAAGGACTACACCGTGCTCATCGACTACGCCCATACGCCGGACAGTCTGGAAAACGTGCTGAAGAGCGTGAAGGGCTTTGCCAAGGGCCGCACCGTGGCGCTGTTCGGCTGCGGCGGAGACCGGGACCGGACCAAGCGGCCCAAAATGGGCAGGATCGCGGCGGACTGCGCCGACTTTGTCATCGTGACCACCGACAATCCGCGGACGGAGAAGCCGGGCGACATCATTGCCGACATCCTGCCGGGACTGGCGGGCACCGACACGCCCCATGTGGTGGTGGAGGACCGGACCGAGGCCATCCGCTTCTGTCTGGACCACGCCCTGCCGGGGGACGTCATCGTGCTCTGCGGCAAGGGCCACGAGACCTATCAAGAGATCAATCATGTGAAGCATCACATGGACGAACGGGAGATCGTGGCGGAGCATCTGAACGAGCAAGAGATCAATAGGAGTTAGGAGTTTTCCTCTCTTCATTTACGAAGGAACCGGGGAACCGGCGGGAACAGGAAAGGGAGAAGAGCAAATGGATATTTATTGGCTGTTGGCGCTGGCGGTCAGCTTTGTGCTGACGCTGGCGGTGGGCAGGTCGCTGATCGCCGAGCTGAGGAAGCTGAAGGCGGGACAGGAGATCCGGGAGGACGGCCCCAAGTGGCACGCCGGCAAGGCGGGAACGCCCACTATGGGCGGCATCATGTTCATCCTGGGCACCGGCGTAGCGGTGTTCGTTGTGGGCTGGAACCGGATGCTGACAGGGCAGTTCGCACACCTGTATGTGTACCTCTTCTCCCTGGCGTTCGGCATGATCGGTTTTGTGGATGATTACCGCAAGGTCCGCCAGCACCAGAACGAGGGCCTGACCGCCAAGCAGAAATTTGTCCTGCAGCTGGCGGCGGCGGTGGTGTTCCTGTGCCTGATGCGGTATGAGGGCCTGCTGACCAACGCGCTGTATATCCCCTTTTTCAACACGACCTGGAACGTCAACTGGATCGTCTATCTGATCTTCGCTGCCTTCGTTATCGTGGGCTGCGTCAACGCCGTGAACCTCACCGACGGCATCGACGGCCTGGCGGCCAGCGTGACTCTTGTGGTGATGGCGTTTTTCACCGTGGCGGCGGTGAGCTGGGGCCTGTTCGACCTGGCGCTGTTCCCTGCGGCGCTGGCGGGGGGCCTTGCGGCGTTCTTCGTCTATAACCACCATCCGGCCAAGGTCTTTATGGGCGACACCGGCAGCCTGTTTCTGGGCGGCGCGGTGGCGGCTCTGGGCTTTGCGTTGGATATGCCCCTTATTTTGATCCCCGTGGGCATCATATACATCGCCGAGACCATGTCCGACATTATCCAGGTTGCCTATTTCAAGGCGACCCACGGCAAGCGCTTTTTCAAAATGGCGCCGCTGCACCATCACCTGGAGCTGTCTGGCTGGAGCGAAACCAAGCTGGTGACGGTGTTCTCCGCCATCACGCTGGTGTGCTGCATGCTGGCCTGGATAGGCGTGCAGGGGAGATACGGAGCCTGAGTGGTCCTGAAACGAAGCGGAAAGGAGGGAGCGGGATGTCCCAACGCCGGAGGCCGGAGACATACCAGACGCACCGAAGAGCAGAGCCGCACCGGGGCCCGGAGCCGCAGCGGCGCAGGCCGCTGACCCGGGAAGAGGCCCAGGCGCGGCAGGAGCGCCGCCAGCGGCAGCAGGAGCGGGAGGAGATCAGCCGGGAGCTGGCCAGAGGCCCCATCGACCTGCCCTTTTGCCTGCTGGTGCTGCTGCTGACGGCCATCGGCCTGGTGATGCTGCTGTCCGCCAGCTTTCCCTCCGCCTATTACGAGACGAAAAATCACGACCCCACCTATTACTTTACCCGCCAGAGCGTGTTCGCCGTCATGGGCATTGCCGCCATGTTTTTCGTGGGAAAGATCAACTACCAGCGGTTCCGGGGCGCGGCGAAGCTGCTGCTGTACGTGTCCATCGTGCTGCTGATCCTGGTCATCATTCCCGGCAATCCCCTGGCTGTGACCCAGAACAACGCGACCCGCTGGCTGGGCAAGGCCGGCGTGTTCACCTTCCAGCCGTCGGAGATCGCCAAGGTGGCTATCGTCCTGTATTTTTCCGACAGCATTTCCAAGAAAAAAGATAAGATGCAGACGACCCGCTACGGCGTGGCGCCCTATGTGGTGTGGCTGCTGGTCACCGGCGGCCTGGTAGCTCTGGAGCCCCATCTGTCCGGCGCTATCCTCATCATGGGCGCCGGGGCGGTGCTGATGCTGGTGGGCGGCATCAACTGGCGCTGGGTGTTCATCGCCGCAGGCGGCGCGGCGGGAGCGCTGTATATGATCCTGTTCGTCATCGGCTACAACACCTCACGCATCACCTACTGGCTCCGGCCCTGGGAGGACGCACAGGGCAAGGGATACCAGCTCTGGCAGAGCATGATCACCATTGGATCCGGCGGACTGTGGGGCGTGGGCCTGGGCAAGAGCCGCCAAAAATTTATGTATCTGCCGGAGGAGCACAACGACTTCATCTTTGCTGTGATCTGCGAGGAGCTGGGCCTGATCGGCGCCACAGTCATCATGCTGCTGTTCGCGGCGCTGATCCTGCGGGGCTACTGGATCGCGCTCCACGCCCGGGACCGCTTCGGCAGTCTGATGGTGGTGGGCGTGACCACCCTGATGGCCATGCAGGTCTTTCTGAACATCGGCGTGGTGACGGGCCTGCTGCCCACCACTGGCATCTCCCTGCCATTTTTCAGCTACGGCGGCACGGCGTTGTCCATCCAGCTGGCGGAAATGGGCATCGTGCTGAGCGTGTCGCGGCAGATGCGGCCGGCAAGCGGGAAATAGGGAGCTGCGTTCCGCCTTTCCGGCTTTTCCACTAAGGGGCGCAGAGTACAGGATACTGTGAAATGTGAGGTGAGAGAAATGGAGAAAAAGCTGAAGCGGGTCATCTTTACCTGCGGCGGGACGGCGGGGCATGTGAATCCCGCCATCGCCCTGGCGCAGCTGATGCGGGAAAAGGACCCGGAGACGGAATTCCTGTTTGTTGGCGCGGAGCGGGGCCTGGAAAAGGATCTGATCCCCAAGGCGGGCTACGCGTTCCGCACGGTCCACATCTCCAGCTTTCACCGCTCCCTCAAGCCTCGGGAGATCAAGCACAACGCGATCTCCGTCTGCAACCTGATCCGGGCGCCCCGAGAGGCCCGGGGCATCCTGCGGGAGTTCCGGCCCGATGTGGTCATCGGCACCGGCGGCTACGCCAGCTATCCCATGGTGAAGGCCGCCGCCAAGGCGGGGATCCCCACGGCGGTCCATGAGTCCAACATGGTGCCAGGGCTGACCACGGAGATGCTGGAACCATTCGCGGACCGCGTTCTGGTGGGCTTTGAGGCCTGCCGCCAGCACTACCGCCATCCGGAAAAGGTGATCGTCACCGGCACGCCGGTGCGGGGAGACTTTTTCGCCCTGACGAAAGCGGAGGCCAGGCGGAAGCTGGGCCTGGACGACGGACGGCCGCTGGTGGTCTCCTTCTGGGGATCCCTGGGGGCTTCCGGTATGAACCGGCAGATGGCGGATATGCTGGCGCTGGAGGCGGCCAGGGAGCCGTTCCATCACATCCATGCTGCCGGAAAGAGCGGTTATCCCCTGGTACGGGAGCTGCTGCGGGAAAAGAACGTGGAGCTGGCCAGCTGCCCGGCCCTGGACCTGCGGGAGTATATCTATGACATGGCGGTGGTCATGCGGGCGGCGGACCTGGTGATCTGCCGGGCGGGAGCCTCCACCATCAGCGAGCTGACGGCCCTGGGCGTGCCTGCCCTGATGGTGCCGTCCCCCTATGTGACCAACAACCACCAGGAGAAGAACGCCCGCATCCTGGAGCAGGCCGGCGGCGCGATGGTGCTGCTGGAGAAGGATTCCACCGGGCAGGCCCTGTTCCAGGCCGCCTGCGGCATCCTGCGGGACGGCGCCCGCCGGGCGGAGATGGAAAAGGCCATGGCCGCGCTGGGCATCCGGGACGCCACGGAGCGCATTTATCAGACTGTGCTGGAGATCTGCGGGTAACCAAGGACCCCTTTTGCCCATAGGATGGTTTGGATACCATTTTGGGCACGGAGGGGAACGGATATGAGCCAGCTTTTGGTAAAGGGCGGGAACCGCCTCACGGGAGAGGTGACTGTCCAGGGAGCGAAAAACAGCGTACTGCCGATCCTGGCGGCCACGCTGCTGGCGGGCGGACAGGTGGAACTGCGAAACTGTCCCCGCCTGCGGGACGTGGAGGCGTCCATCCACATTCTGGAGGCGCTGGGCTGCGCCGCCCGGTGGACGGACAGCGGCCTGCTGGTGGATACTGGCGGCTTGAACGGCTGCGTGATCTCTGATATACTGATGAGAGAGATGCGCTCCTCCGCCATCTTCCTCGGGGCGATCCTGGCCCGGTGCGGACAGGCGGAGCTGAGCTATCCCGGCGGCTGTGAGCTTGGCCCCAGGCCCATCGACCTGCATCTGGCGGGTCTGCGGGAGCTGGGGGCGGAGATCGACGACACTGGCGGCCTGCTGCGCTGCGAGGCCCCCCGGCTGCGGGGACGGGAGATCGTGCTGAGCCTGCCCTCTGTGGGAGCCACAGAGAATTTGATGCTGGCGGCCTGCGGGGCCGAGGGCGTTACGATCCTCTCCAACGCTGCCCGGGAGCCGGAGATCGTGGATCTGCAGGAGTTCCTGAATGCCTGTGGGGCGGAGGTGTCCGGCGCGGGGACCGACAGCGTGGCCATCGTGGGCGGGCGCAGGCTCCATGGGTGCACCTTCACCATCATGCCGGACCGCATCGTGGCGGCTACTTACCTGTGCGCTGCGGCGTCGGCGGGGGGAGAGATCTTTCTGCGGAACGCCGGGGAGCGGCACCTTGCCACCGTCACCGCCGCCCTGCGGGAGGCGGGCTGCGCTGTTACGGCGGACAGCGGCGGCATCGCCTGCGCCTGCCGCCGACGGCTGAAGGCGGTCCGCCCCGTGCGGACGGCGCCCTATCCCGGATTTCCCACCGACGCCCAGGCGGTGCTGATGGCGGCGCTGCTGCGGAGCCGGGGCGCCACGGTGTTCGAGGAGAACATGTTCTCCAGCCGCTACCGCCATGTGGGGGAGCTGACCCGCATGGGCGCGGAGATCCGGGTGTCCGGCCGGGTGGCGGTGGTCACCGGGGTCGAGACACTGTATGGCGCGCCGGTCTGCTGCACCGATCTGCGGGGCGGCGCGGCCCTGTGCGTGGCGGCTCTGGCGGCGGAGGGGGAGACCCGGGTGTCCCAGACCGCCCACATCGACCGGGGCTACGAGGACATCGCAAGAGATCTGACGGCCCTGGGCGCGGAGATCCGGCGAATAGAGACTACGCCCATAGAGACATAGAAGGAGAGCGCGACTGATGGCCAGACGAAGACATTCCAAACGGCGGCGCAGAGGAAGCTTCAGCTTCCTCTATAAGCTGCTGTCTACGCTGGTGATCTGCGGGGCCATCATCTTGGCGCTGACCCTGTTTTTCCGGGTCGATACCATCCTGGTGACGGGCCAGGAACGCTACACCGCCGAGGAGGTGGCGGCGGCCACCGGCGTGGAGATCGGCGACAACCTGTATCTTTTGAACAAAAACCGGGTCGCCAACAACATTCTGGCGGCGCTGCCCTATATCGAGCATATCCATCCCTACCGCCGCCTGCCGGACACCCTGGTGATCGAGGTGACGGAGTGCGGGACCCCGCTGGCGGTGGTGCAGGACGGCAGCGCGTGGCTCATCAGCCCCAGCGGCGACCCCGGCGGCAAGATCGTGGAGCAGAAGGATGATGCCGCGGCGGCGGATTACGGCGTGATCGACGGCTGCCAGCTGCTGGCTCCCACCGTGGGTACGCCCCTGGCCCTGGCCACGGAGTACGCCGGCCAGCAGACCAGCCTGCTGGCCCTGATGAAAGCCCTCTATGAGGCGGACATGATCGACGATGTGGACGCCATCCATCTGGCGGACTTGTCCATGCTGACGCTGGATTACGCCGGACGATTCACTGTGCAGCTGCCCTACGGCGCGGACTACGCCCAAAAGCTGAAGACGCTGCGGCTGATCCTGGAGGGGGAGGCTATTCAGGACAATATGACCGGCACTTTCGACATGCGAAAGGACAGCGGCCGCATCCCCTTCAAGCAAAACGTGCGCTGATACGCATCACTTATAAAACAATTTTATTGTTTTATTGGGGCCGCGTAAGCGGCCCCGGCGGCAAAGCCGCTTGTGAGGAACGTCCATACTTTTCCTGCGCGCCGTAGGCGCGGCGGCGCAATGCGCCGCAATCAAAAACTTTTTAAAGTTTTTTGTCAGGAAACAGTATGAATTGGAAGAGCGGCGGCACCGCTCTTCCAATTTTTGTATGGGGCGGCGGAGGGGCGGCGAAAAATTTGACGGACGTGCATATTTTTTAGAAATTTTCCCCGAAAAGCCAAAGGGACACTTGACCGGAGCGGGAAAGTGTCATACAATAAACTAAATATTAAAGAATACAGGATATTGGGTACATCGGCGGGAAATTTCCCCCGCTTCTACAAATGATAGCAGGAGGCACCACTATGGCATTTGGATTGGAGACCGGTCCCGATACCGTTGTCAACATTAAGGTCATCGGCGTTGGCGGCGGCGGCAACAACGTGGTCAACCGCATGGTCCGCTCCGGGACCAAGGGCGTGGAATTTGTGGCGGTCAATACCGACAAGCAGGCGCTGAACGTGTCCAGCGCCACGTATAAGATCCAGATCGGCGAGAAGCTGACCCACGGTCAGGGCGCCGGATCTGATCCGGAGGTGGGCCGCAAGTCCGCCGAGGAGAGCCGCCAGCAGATCGCCAAGGCGCTGGAGGACACCGATATGGTGTTCATCACCGCCGGTATGGGCGGCGGCACCGGCACTGGCGGCGCGCCCATCGTGGCGGAGATCGCCAAGGAAATGGATATCCTGACGGTGGCCGTGGTCACCAAACCCTTTGGCTTTGAGGGCCGCCGCCGGATGCAGCAGGCCGAGGCCGGTATTGCGGAGCTTCAGGGAAAGGTGGACTCTTTGGTCATCATTCCCAATGAGCGGCTGAAGCACGCCACCGACCAGAAGATCACCTTTGCCAACGCTTTTGAGATCGCCGACGATGTGCTGCGCCAGGCGGTGCAGTCCATTTCCGACCTGATCCGGGACACCGGCTTCATCAATCTGGACTTTGCCGATGTGACCGCCATCATGAAGAACGCGGGCATGGCCCACATGGGCGTGGGCCGGGCCGCCGGCAAGGGCAAGGCCGAGGAGGCCGCCAAGATGGCCATTTCCAGCCCCCTGCTGGAGACCTCTATCGAGGGCGCCAAGGGCGTGCTGATCAACGTCACCGGTTCTATGGACATCGGCCTGGAGGAAGTGGAGCAGGCTGCCAGCCTGGTGCAGGCCGCCGTCCATCCCGACGCGCTCACCATCTTCGGCGCCACCTTCGACGAGACGCTGGATGACGAGATCCGCGTGACTGTTATCGCCACCGGCTTTGACAAAGCGCCCGGTGAGCTGCCCAAGGCCGCGGAGACCGCCGCGGCTGCTGAAGCTCCCAAGCTGAAGCCCCTGGATGAGACAGATCTGCCCAAGCCCGGCGACGATGATGACGACGTGTTCAGTGATATTTTGAAAATTTTCAACAAGCGCGAATAAATATCCAAGTTTTGGCGAGACCCGCAGACATTTGCCTGCGGGTCTCTTTTTATCCCGCCTGCTGTGGGACAGGCAGATGGTACCATGGGCGCGCTGCCGCTTTTTGCTTGGCGTGTTTTCGCGCCGCCGGCAGATGATAACGGTGCCGGCGGCCGGTGCGCCGCCGGTCGATGTGAGAAAGGGGTGATTTTGATTGTATGAAGGGATATCTTATGCGAAGCGGCTGCTGCGGATCGGGGCGGCTGCTGTTTTGGCGCTCTTCCTCTGTTCTTCCACGCTGGCAATGGCCGTTGATGTGACGGAGGAAAGGCCCCGGATGCTGATCCCCGTGGGCCACACCGTGGGCATCAAGCTGTTTGCCCGGGGCGTGGTGGTGGTAAAGCTGCCTGACGGCGGCACGCCCGCCAGGGCCTGCGGCCTGCGGACCGGGGACATCATCATGTCCTGCGGCGGCGCCGCCGTCACCTCCACAGAGCAGTTCCAGTCCCTTTTGCAGAAAAACGGCGCTCGCTCCACAGACCTGCAGGTCCGGCGGGACGGGGACAGCATGACCCTGTCTGTGGCGCCCTCGCAGAATGAGCAGGGCGTCTACTGCATCGGCGCCTGGATCCGGGACAGCATGGCGGGCATCGGCACCATGACCTATGTGGACCCGGCCACCGGGGCCTTTGGCGCACTGGGCCACGGCATCACCGATGTAGACACCGCCCAGCTGATGCCCTTTTCTAACGGCTCCATCCTGCCCTCTACCGTGAAGGCGGTGAAGAAGGGCACTGTGGGAGCTGCGGGCGAGCTGCGGGGAGATTTTGATCTGACCCAGGATCTGGGGACGCTGTACGCCAACACCAGCAGCGGCGTGTTCGGAACGCTGACGGAGCTGGAGACCTCCAGCCTGCCGGCGGCCGTGCCGGTGGGGGCTGCCAGGACAGGACCGGCTTTGATCCGCTGCAATATCCAGGGAGACACGGTGCGGGAATATGAGATCGAGATCCTGAAAGTGGTCTCCAACGCCGCCGACGGGCGGGACATGGTGCTCTCCGTCACGGACCCGGCGCTGTTGGCTGCCACCGGAGGCATCGTCCAGGGCATGTCCGGCTCACCCATTCTGCAGGATGGCAAGCTGATAGGCGCGGTGACCCATGTGCTGCTGAATGATCCCGCCAGGGGATATGGCATTGCCATCGAAACGATGCTGAACGCTGCGTAACGGTAGGGAAAGGGCGGCTTCCGCCCTTTCCCTTTCATACGTAATCGTTAGCGAATATCATAAAAAAATTTTCGGAAAATATTTCAATAATTTACAAAAATTTTAAAAAAATACACAATATTATCATTGTAAAAATTCTGTAAAAAACGCAAACGATTGCCTTGATTTTTAAAAAAGTCTGCTGTATACTGGGGAAACCAAATTCGAGATAGGAAGATGCCTTATGTCTACATTGCTGTCTGTTTCCATTGCCGTTCTGGCAGGACTTTTGATGACCCGTGTGGTCCACCCGCTGAAGCTGCCCGACGTTACCGCTTATCTGGTGGCAGGGGTCCTGATCGGCCCTTACTGCCTGGGGGCGATGCATATCGACGGTTTGGGCTTTGTATCCGCCGAGGCGGTGGAGCAGATGTCGCTGGTCTCGGAAGTGGCCCTGGGTTTCATCGCTTTTTCCATCGGCAATGAATTCCGGCTCCGCGATCTGAAGTCCACTGGGCGGCAGGCCACCATCATCGGCGTGTTCCAGGCCCTCACCGCCACGCTGCTGGTGGATCTGGCGCTGCTGGCTGTCCATCTGCTGATCCCAGAGAAGCTGACTGTTGCCCAGGCGATCACCTTGGGGGCCATCGCCACGGCTACCGCCCCTGCCGCCACGCTGATGGTGGTGCGGCAGTACAAGGCAGACGGCCCGCTGACCCGCCTTCTGCTGCCCATCGTGGCCCTGGATGACGCCGTGGGACTGGTGGCCTTCGCGGTGTCCTTCGGCATTGCCAAAACACTGGTCAGCGGCGTGGTGGATCTGGTGTCCATCCTGGTGAATCCCCTGGTGGAGATCGTGGGTTCCCTGCTGCTGGGGGCGGTGATGGGCTGGCTGCTGACGCTGCTGGAGCGGTTGTTCCACTCCAACACCAACCGGCTGAACATGACCATTGCCTTTGTGTTCCTCACCGCTTCCATGGCTATGCTGGAATTCCGGATCGGCCCCGTCACTGTGGGCTTTTCCTCTCTGCTGGTGTGCATGATGCTGGGCACGGTGTTCTGCAATCTCTGCCCCCTGTCCCAGGACCTGATGGGGGCGGCAGATAAGTGGACCTCCCCGCTGTTTGCCTTGTTTTTTGTCATCAGCGGCGCGGAACTGGAGCTGGGCGTGTTTGCCGATGCCGCCATCGTCTGCATCGGCGTGGTATACATTTTGTCCCGTTCCCTGGGGAAATATATCGGCGCTTATGTCAGCGCCAAAAAGACCCGCTGCGCACCTCAGATCTGCAAATATTTGGGTGTCACGCTGCTGCCTCAGGCGGGTGTCGCCCTTGGCATGTGTGCCACCGCCATGCAGCTGGGCCAGCAGGGAAGCCTGATCCGCAACATCACCTTGTTTTCGGTGCTGATCTATGAGCTGGCAGGTCCGTTGCTGACCCGGCAGGCCCTCACCGCCGCCGGCGATATCAAACCCATGAGCGAGGAGGTCCGCAACCGCCGCCAAACCAAGCTGGAATCCGCAAAAAAACAGCGGACATAAAGAGATTTCCCGGATACGCGCTGCGTATCCGGGAAATTCTTTTCACAATTTCTGTAATTTTGCGTTGAGCTTTTGATAGATCCGCGCCTGCATCCATGGCTCCGAGGAGGCCGACACCGCGTCATCCAGTGAAAACCAGGCGACCCGGCTGTTTTCATCCGGTTTGCAGTGAAGAGGGGCCGCCGGGTCGGCCTCCAGCAGAAAGGTGACGTTGAGGTGCAGGTGGGAGGGAATGTAGACGCCCCGCTTCTCGTGGCCGTGGACGGCCAGGATCTCCACGGAGTAGATGTCCGCCGTCACCGGCGTGACGGCAGTAAGACCGCTTTCCTCCCGGACCTCCCGCTGAGCGACTGCCAGCAGGTCCCGGTCTCCGTCGGCGTGTCCGCCCAGCCAGGCCCAGGAGCTGTACAGATTGTGGTAGGCCAGCAGCACCTGGCTCCGGTCAGGGGTGACGACCCAGGCGGACGCTGTCAAATGGGCTGCGGGATTCTCCCGGCCATACAGCTCCTCGCCAGACCGCAGGCGGCGCAGCAGCTCGGCCCGGTCCCGCGTCTCCTGCTCGTTCCAGGGCTGGAACGCCTCCAGAGCGGCGATGATATCCATAGATCCGGCCTTCCTTCCGCAGATGTGGTGGGGCGGCAATGTACGCCGTCTGGCAACAGAATACCACACTTTGCCGGAAAAAGGAAGCGCCAAAACCGGCGAAACGGGGAAATCAGAGAAGTCCCAAGAAACGTGTCGAATGATTTATGGAATAATTTTACATATGCGGCTTGAAAAATCTGTAAGTTTATGCTAGTTTATAGAAAACGGGGTTTAAAGACGGGGGCGGAACGCAGGACAGGAAGGAACGGCCCGTTTTTACCGCCGTTTTGTATGATCGCGTTCACAGATCGCAAATTCTGGGAAAAGGACAAGGGGTAGTATGGACAACAGAAGAACGGTATTGCTGGCAGACGCCAATGAGGGCTTTCGCGGGATACTGCGGGAAGCCATTGAAAAGCTGGAGGGATTCACAGTGGTAGGCACCGCGGGAGACGGGAAAGAGGCTCTGCGAATGCTGAGTCAGCATCATCCCGACCTGGTGGTGATGGATGTGATGCTGCCGGAGCTGGACGGCCTGAGCATCCTGCGGCAGATGCAGGGGGACAAGCGCCCGAAGGTGATCCTGGTCTCCGCCCTTTGCACCGATCAGGTGGTGGGAGAAGCCATGAGCCTTGGGGCCAACTTTTTCCTGCCCAAGCCCTGCGCCTTGGACGCACTGCTGGATCGGGTTCAGAGCGTGTTCCAGAAGCCCGTCACGCCGGAGCAGCGGGCCGCCATGCTGAAAAACATGGTCACCAACATCATCCATGAGGTGGGCGTGCCTGCCCATATCAAAGGCTACCAGTATCTGCGGGAGGCCATCATCATCGCCGTGGGGGACATGGAGGTCATCAACGCCGTCACCAAGGTGCTGTATCCCGCGGTGGCCAAGCGCTTTTCCACCACGCCCAGCCGGGTGGAGCGGGCCATTCGCCACGCCATTGAGGTGGCTTGGGACCGGGGCGACCTGGAGACCCTGCAAAAGTATTTCGGCTACACGGTGAGCAACGCCAAGGGCAAGCCCACGAACAGCGAGTTCATCGCCATGATCGCCGACCGCATCTCTCTGGAGCTGAAAAACGGCAAGGGGCTGACGATATAAATCGAAATAAAAACAGGCGGGGAATTCCCCGCCTGTTTTTTATGCGTTTTTTAGCCTTTCCGCCGTAATAGCCATCTGTTCCGCCGTGACGGACCAGTCATGCGCAAATTCGATCTCCACCAGCCGGTCTTCATAGCACAGGAGATACTGGTTCCGCGGCTTGCCGCCGGTGGTGAGGCGGTAGGCCCCCAGGGCATTCCAGGGGGTGGGGTCCACCGGCTCATAGAGGTCCAGGAACTCCGGGATGTCCGGGTCGTTGAACCGCTCCGCATGGCGCAGCATGGCCTGTTCCGTAAACTCATACAGGGACGGACGCTTCACCTGGACCACCGTGTACTCCAGATCCGGCTGGTCCCAGTCGCCCACCCTGGCCCGCTGGCGGTACTCCGTTTTCGCCAGCAGGAAGGTGGACTGGCCGTCCGCCTCTGTGGACCAGCCGTCATAGTCCGTGTCCGTCAGGTCCTCAAGGCGGAGGGGGATCTGGTCGTGATAGACCTCCCAGGTCATGCCGTGGTACTGGTAGGTCTCCGCCGCGACCTTGCCGGAAAGGCTGCCGGACGAGTGGAAGATCCAGGCGAGGAGTCCCGCCATCAATCCAATGGTGAGGGCCAGGATCATACCCAGGGACACCAGCCGGTTGACCCAGGACTTGAAGTTCAGGCGCCGCATGGCGTTGGTGGCCACGGCGGTGAGGCCGCCCATCAGGGAGATGGCCGCGATCATGATCAGGAACAGCCCCCGCATCTGCCGGGAGCCGCTGAACAGCAGCATCGCCAGGACTTGGATGCCCACCAGGCCCCAGGTCACGATGTTCAAGGTCCGGCTGCTTCGGAAGGACGGCAGGGAGCCGCCGGCCTCCACGGCCCGCCTGGCCCGCCGGAGCCAAAGCCCATAGATGACGGCATATCCGACCGTGATGAGGAGCAGCGGCAGCAGGGACGTCAGGTTCATCAGGTAGACGGGATTGGACAAAACGTCTACCGCGTCGTCCCGGAGCCGCTGCAGGTTGGTACCACCCAAGAGCAGCGCCTCCACCAGCACCAGCATGACCAGAGGCCGCAGGGACCGGCCTGCGCTGCGGCGGATGGTGTCCAGCTCCACCGCCGGGTCTGTCTCGATGGGCACGGCGTTTTCATCTGCGGTGTAAAAGATCTGGGCCTGGCCGCTGTCCGCCGCGAAGGTCCAGCCCGCCGCCGCGCAGTAGTCCCGAAAGGTCTCCGCGTCCTGACTGTTCGCAGGGGTAAATTGGGACGCCTGGGGGAGATAGGCCACGGAGAAGCGGAGCTTCTGGGGCTCGATCCGCCGGTAGCGCCAGCCGCCGGGACCGACGCTCTCCAGCAGCCAGCCTTCCGAGGCCCGTTTTTCCAGGTGGGCTTCAATGCGGCCCCGTTCGTACAGAGTGTAGGTGATGAGATATTCCCGTTTTGTGTTTTTCATGGGAGCAGACCTCCTGTTTTCGGATCGGTTTGGTGGAGGCGGTCGTGGATGAGCGTTTTCTGCGCCGCCGTGAGCGGCTCTGTCAGGTGGAGACGGCTGATGCGGTCCGGATATTGCAGCAGGTAGACCGGCAAGGGATCCTCTTCGTCATGGAGCTGCCAGGCCGCCTCCGCCTGCCAGCCGGCGGCGGAGATGCTCTCCCAGCGGAGGCCCGGATCGGCGGAATGGACGCCATAGTTGTACCGGTCAAAATAGAGCTTCTGGATCAGATCGTCGTCCTCGCCGGGGGTATTCAGGCAGTGGTCCAGCGCCATGGCCACTACCCGGGGATAGGGCGAGATGGTGAGGGTATAGCTGAGATCATTGCCGGAGTCCTGGCTGGGGAACCAATAGATGTGGTGGGACAGCAGAACGGACTGGCCTCCGTGGTTCCAGCAGCCGTTGAAGGCGCGGCCCGGGGCCAGATCCTCCGGGGACAGGGGCGCGGTCCAGGCCGGGGCATTTGGATCGTCGAACTGGCGGGCCAGCCATCCGTCGGACCGGGTCAGCCAGGAAAGTCCGAGGATAAAGGGAACGACCAGGGCCACGTCCACCAGCACGGTGAGCCAGACGGTGCGGAGGACGGCGCTGCCTCGGTCCCGCAGACGCTCCCGGGTGTGGTGGATGATGAGGCTGAGCAGGTTGAGGCCTGCCACGTACAGCAGGAGATGAATGCCCTGTTCCGGGGAATCGGAGAGAAAGGCGGCAGAGAGCAGGAGCGCCAGAACGACCGCAAGCAGAAGCGTGCCGCCTGTCCGGTCCAGGACCCGCAGGGGCGCGGTGGAGGCGCAGCCGCCGCCCTGAGCAATGGAGCGGCGGGACAGCCGGCGCCAGATGTAGTAACCGGCGAAGCGGCAGACCGTGAACAGCAGCAGGAGCGCTGTGGCGGCCAGGAACGCCAGCATACTGTTGCTGGATAAGCCCAGCGGGGGATCGCACACCAGCCGGTACAGCGGCTTCCACAGCACAAACAGGACCGCGCCCAGCAGGATCAGGTCGGATGGGAAGGCGGTCTTCCACATGGAGCGGTGGATGGCGTCCAGCCGGACGGCCTCGTCGGTCTCCAGGGGGACGGGGTCCGCCGACTCAGAGCAGAAGACCTGCATCTGGAGCCAGTCCGTCACCTTGGCCCATCCCGCGGCGGCGCACAGCTCCTCCAGGCTCTCCTGGCTTTCACTGGGGCGGGGGTCGAACATGGAGACATCCAGATAGGTGACGGCGTAGGTGATCCGGGCAGGCTCCGCCCGACGGAACCGCCACAAAAAGGCCCCGGCCTTTTCCAGCCGCCAGCCCCTGGCGGCCTGTTTGGAAAGCCAGCGCTCCGCCGCCTGATAGTCGTACAGCCCGTAAGGCGGGCGCATGTATTTCGTGTTTTTCACAGCAAGCCCTCCCGGCCCGTCAGGGCCTCGTAGTCCGCCGCCAGCAGCCGCAGGCGGCGGTATTCCTCGTCCAGCGCCGTCTGCCCGGCCCCGGTGATGAGATAGCTCCGCTTCCGGCCCTCCACCTTGGTCTCCCGGATCATCCCGGTGGACTGGAACTGTTCCAGCAGATTATAGAGCGTTCCCGGCCCCACCGTCACCCGGCCCTGGGTCAGGGCGGTGACCTGGGCCATGATGTCCGCGCCGCACTGCTCCTGCCGCAGGCACAGCAGGATGTAGAACATTTGCTCCGTCAGGGTCTGAAATTTTTCCCGGGCCATATGCTTCACTCCAAATATCGAATATCGTTATTTACTGCCCTCAGTATATTATCGAATATCGTTATTGTCAAGCGAAACTTTTTCTGACCTGCTGAAACCGGCCTGATACAGAAGGGCGGCCTTGCCTTTTTCGAGGGGATGTGATATGCTGGATGCGGTCATAACAAAGAGACATTACGGATATGGAGAGGAGAACCGATCATGACATATACATTCCGCCCCCGGGGCGTTTGCTCCCAGGCTATGCGGGTCGAGGTGGACGACCAGGGCACCATTCAGGAGCTGGAAGTGCTGGGGGGATGCAGCGGCAACCTGCAGGGCATCTCCGCCCTGGTGAAGGGCATGGACGCCCGGGAGGCCATTCAGCGGCTCAAGGGCATCCGCTGCGGCTTCAAGGACACCTCCTGTCCCGACCAGTTTGCCCGAAATCTGGAGAAAGCGCTGGAACAGAACAGATGAAGATCGTATTGGTCATCGACCAGTTTGACGACGCCAACAATGGCACCACTATCAGCGCCCGCCGGTTCGCCGCCGCGCTGAAGGAGTATGGCAACGAGGTGCGGGTCATCGCCATCGGCAAGCCGGCGGATTACAAATACGCCGTGCGGCAGATGCGGTTTTTCCCAGTGATGGAGCATCTCATCACCAGCCAGGGGATGCGGCTGGCCATCCCCAACAGGCATGTGTTTGAAAAGGCGGCGGCCTGGGCGGATGTGGTCCATTTCATGATGCCCTCCCCCTTGGCCATCATGGGACTGCGGCATGTGGAAAAGCTGGGCATCCCCCACACGGCGGCCTTCCACTGCCAGCCGGAGAACATCACCTTTACCCTCCACATGGGCAACAGCAAGCGGGTCAACGATTTTGTGTATGACCGTTTCCGGGATACCTTCTTCAACCGCTTTACCCATATCCACTGCCCCAGCAACATGATTGCGGACCAGCTTCGCCAGCATGGCTACACCGCCCAGCTCCATGTCATCTCCAACGGCATCAGCCCCCAGTACTTCTATGGCAAGCGCCCCAAGGAGGACTGGATGCGGGACCGCTTCAACGTGCTGATGGTGGGCCGCTACGCTGGGGAGAAGCGGCAGGACGAGCTGATCGAGGCCTGCGCCAAGTGCCGCCACGCCCAGGAGATCCAAGTGATCTTGGCGGGCAAGGGGCCGCTGGAGAAGAAGTACCGCCGCCTGGCGGAGAAGCTGCCTAATCCCATTGTCATGCAGTTCTACGAGCCGAAGCGGCTCCTGGACATCCTGCACATGGCGGACCTGTACGTCCACACCTCTGACGCGGAGATCGAGGCCATGAGCTGCATGGAGGCCTTCGCCTGCGGATTGGTGCCCGTCATCGCCGACTCTCCCCGGTCCGCTACGCCCCAGTTTGCTCTGGATGAGCGGAGCCTGTTCCCCGCCGGGGATACAGACGCCCTGGCGGAGCGCATCGACTGGTGGATCGAGCATCCCCAGGAGCGGCAGGAGATGGAGCTGCGGTACGCCGAGCACGCCAAGCAGTATGCTCTGGATCGCTCCATCCAGCAGACGGAGGAGATGTTCCGCACCGCCATCGCTGAGCAGAAGCACAAATGAATATCTGCTGAGACAAAAAACGAGACCGCTGCACAGGCGGTCTCGTTTTCGCATACAATGAGTTGAATCCACCTGCCGGCGGCCCCGGCAGTAAGGAGGGAACGATCCAATGGCTTATTCCGACCGCGAGCTGCTGGCCCGGCTGATCCAGTGCGAGGCGGGCGGCGAGGGGGAGACCGGCATGAAGGCGGTGGCGGGTGTGGTGATGAACCGAGTCCACGCCACGGGCGGAGAATACGCCCGGATTGGCCAGGGCAGTATCCGCAAGATCATTTTCCAGCCCTACCAGTTTGTCTGCGCCAGCGAGACAGAGGGCGGCGCCTACAACCCCCAGAACATCTACAACATGCGGCCTGAGCAGATCCACTACGACATCGCCGACTGGGCCATCGCAGGCAACCGCATCCCGGATGTGGCGGAATCCCTGTGGTTCTACAATCCCTTTGGCCCTCAGTGCCGGTCCCGCTTCCCGTCGGATGTGGGATACTGGCAGACCCGCATCGGCGACCACTGCTTTTATAATCCAACAAACGCGTATTACAAGACTTGAGAGGTGCTATGATGGTACAGTATTCGAATACTTACACGCCCGCGCGGACCCTCAACGGCCGCCCCCTGACTCAGATGGACTGGGCGGCGGAGATCACCGCAGACCAGGACGGCCAGCCCCGCGCCGCCTCCGACACAGGTATGGGCGGCATGACCAGCACGCCCGGCGGTCTGTCCGCCGGTGCGGCAGGGCAGTCCACAGACATGATGAGGCAGTCCGGCGGCATGGCCCAGTCCGGCGGCATGACGGCCCCCAACGGCCGTCTGTTCCAAAACGGCGGAGAGCTGGACATGAAGACCGGCCTGCCGGATGAGGTGATCCAGGCCCCCACCACCGTGGATGAGGCTTACCGGGGTTCCTTAAAGGCCATGCTGGCCCGAAACGTGGGCAACTATGTGGTAGCCACCTTCCTGGTGGGAACTCAGGGGACCGTGGCCTGGGAGGGCATCCTGTATGACGTGGGCAACGACTTTGTGACCATTTACCAGGAGGCGAGGGAGCGGTATATCGTCATCGATATCTATTCTCTCAAATATATTGAGTTTTATGATACCCGCCGCCGGGAGCTGTGCGAGTCCATGATGCGGCAAAACGGCTGGCAGAACAATTTTTGATATCTTTGAAAAAGACGGCCGCCTGAAAGGGCGGCCGTCTTACTTGGCGGGGAATCGGGCATTGCGGAAAGGGGCGGACTGTGATATAGTCAACATAGTTGAAAAGGAGCAGGTCCCTTTTCAATTGACGGGCCAATGGCCCGCCGGCGCGCAAGGCGCGCTGCCCTTTGCCTGCTGAGGGTAAGATCCGGATATTACAAATGATAAAGGAGATCGTGTTATGGATTTTGCAAAGCTGTCCGCGGAGCGGTATTCCCTCCGCAAATTCAGTGACCGGCCTGTGGAGGAGGAGAAGCTGGCCTTGGTCCTGGAGGCGGGCCGCAGCGCCCCTACCGCCCACAACAACCAGCCCCAGCGCATCTTCGTGCTGCGTTCGCCGGAGGCCATGGAGAAGGCCGACGGCTGCACCAGCATGCACTTTCATCCGCCGGTGATGCTGGTGGCGGCCTATGACCCCGCCGCGGCCTGGGTCCGGGAGCACGACGGCAAAAACCACGGCGAGATCGACGCCGCCATCGCCGTGACCCAGATGATGCTCCAGGCGGCGGACCTGGGCCTGGGCACCACCTACATCGGTGTGTTTGAGCCGGAGAAGCTGCTGGCGGCCTTCCCGGAGATGGCGGGCCTGACGCCCATTGCCATGCTGCCCCTGGGCTACCCGGCGGAGGATGCCCATCCCTCCCGGCGCCACACGGTCCGCAAGCCCATGGAGGAGCTGGTAAAGGTCCTGTAATACTGTTTCTTTGAAAAAAACTTTAAAAAGTTTTTTATCACGGCGCAATGCGCCGCAGCGCCTACGGCACACAAGAAAAGTATTGACAACATTCTTGGGCGGCTACGCCGCCAGACCGCTTACAGCGGCCTCGATAAAGCGATTAAATCGTTTTATCGAGAATTAGTATAAAAGAGAAATGCAGGCAGCTCGCGGGACGTTTTCGTGCCATGCCCGCCGTCCTTTCGCGGAGATGCACCTCGCACCTGTCCCATGAAAAACAGAGGGAGACCGCCCACAGGCGGTCTCCCGTTATTTTTAGGGAACCTCTGATTAAATCGGGATGTGCGGATTGGCAGGCAGTTTTTTTGCCTGCCAAGAAAGAAAAGTGCAGGAATCCTGACGGATTTCAAACTTTTCTGACGCAGTTCAGGCGGAAAAATGTTGCCGAGACGTGCGTCACGATTTAATCAGAGGTTCCCTAGATATCCTTTACCGTCTCCGGCGGCCCCGATAATTGCTCCGGCTGCTGCGGCCCACGCTGCGGCCGTAGCGGTAGCGCCGGCGGCTGAACAGCAGCTTCCAGACCAGGAAGGCCAGGAGCAGTACTGCCAGTACCACCAGGGCGACCCGGACGCTGGTCTTGGCGAAGAACAGCTTCACATCCCGCCAGAAGGTCAGCAGCTTGCTGGCTTCCACATCGTTGGCGGCCAGCAGGTCCACGGTGGCGTAGACCGTGTCGTTATAGCTCAGCTCCAGGGTCCCCAGCTTCTGGCCCGCCGTGACAGGAGCTTCCACCGTCTCCTGGTCCAGCGTGACCTTTTGGCTCAGATTCTCCGGCGAGAGGACCCGGGGCATCAGCACTTCCTTTTCCCCGGCGGTCTCCGCCAGTACATGGTCGATCTTGGAGAGGGACACCGGCACCTCCTGCACGGCCACGCCCTTCTCTATCACAGTCTGGTAGGAAAAGCTGTCGAAGGCCCAGTTGAAGAGCAGATTGGTGTCGTAAAAGCTGTATGTCCGGATCTCGTTGTTCTCCAGCGTGACCCGGTCGCCGCCCAGCACCACGCTGATGAAGCTGAGGCTGCCCCGGGTCGCGGAGGATACCAGGCAGTGGCCCGCCTCACTGGTGGAGCCGGTCTTGATGCCGTGGGCGTCGCTGTTGAGATAGCCCCGGGAATACCAGGAGCCGATGAGGTAGTTGGTGGTGTGGAGCGTCCGGGCCTCACTGAGATTGGTGGCGGGGATGGTGGCGGTAGCGGTGTCGCACAAGCTCATAAAGACGTCGTGTTTCATGGCCTCCCGGACGATGAGGTACAGGTCCCAGGCGGAGGTGTAGTGCTGGCTGTCGTGCAGGCCGGTGGTATTGACGAAGTGGGTGTTGACGCAGCCCAGCAGGGCGGCCTTCTCGTTCATGGCGTCCACAAAGGCGGCCACGGAGCCGGAGACCGCCTCCGCCAGCACATCGCAGGCCTCATTGGCGGAGACCACCAGCATACAGGTGAGATACTGGGCCGCCGTCATGGTCTCGCCTTCCTTGATGTTGGCGGTGCTGCCGTCGCTGGACAGGCCGGTGTGCAGGGCGGTGTAGGAGGCGGTCAGGGGCTCGTCCAGGGACAGCCTGCCCTCATCCACCGCCTCCAGCACCAGCAGGGCGGTCATGATTTTAGTGAGGCTGGCGGGGTACAGCTCCTGATGCTCATTTTTGGCGTAGACCGGCAGACCGGTGTTGGCGTCCACCAGCAGCGCCGCTTTGCAGGAGATCTCCGGGTCCTGAGGCAGCTCCGGCGGATCGTCCGCCAGGGCGCAGGGGGCGGCAAACAGGCTCATGACCAGAGCGGCCAGTAAAAAAACCGATAAAAAGCGTTTTGTTTTCATGTTCTTCTCCCGCAATCTATGCTATAATGGTAAAACAATGGAGTGTGTCCATGTCAAAATGCGTGGTGTTTCGACAATTATCTATTAGTATATCAAAAAAACCATGGGAGTTCAACCATGAACGAGAAGGGAAAAATCGCTAAAATCGAATGGCTTCTTTTGGCGTCGACGGCGCTGTTTTTGTGTATTCTGATGGCGCTGTATTTCCGCGACCGGGCGGCCATGGAGCGCGGGGCGGTGGAGACCGACGTTCAGGTGCCCCAGGAGGAGCTGGTGCCGAAGCCGCTGCCGCCGGTGGACCTGAACACCGCCACAGCAGAGGAGCTGACAGCTCTGCCGGGCATCGGTGAGGAGCTGGCCGGGCGCATCGTGGCATATCGGGAGGAGCACGGACCCTTTGAAACGCCGGAGGAGATCATGAACGTCTCCGGCATCGGCGAGAGCAAATTCGCCGACTTGAAAGAGCATATCACAGTGAATGGAGAAGAGACGTCATGAAGATCCTGGTGGTGGACGATGAGCGGACCCTGGTGAAGGGGATGAAATTCAACCTGGAAAACGAAGGCTACCAGGTGGAATGCGCCTATGACGGCGCGGCGGCGGTGGAGCTGGCCCGGAACGAGAAATTCGACCTGCTGATTTTGGATGTGATGATGCCGGAGCTGGATGGACTGGAGGCGTGCATGCGCATTCGGGAGTTTTCCAACGTCCCCATCATCATGCTGACCGCCAAAAGCGAGGACGCGGACAAGCTGATGGGCTTTGAGTGCGGCGCCGACGACTATCTGACCAAGCCCTTCAACATCCTGGAGCTGAAGGCCCGGGTCCGGGCGCTGCTGCGGCGGGCCGCGGGGGTCCAGCGGAGCCAGGGCAGTCTGCTGACGGTGGGGGACCTGACCCTGAACACCGAGGAGCGGGTCGCCGTCCGGGATGGGAAAACGGTGGACCTGACCGCCAAGGAATACGACCTGATCGAGCTGCTGATGCGGAATCCCCGGCGGGTGTACAGCCGGGAAAATCTGATGAACGTGGTGTGGGGCTATTCCTACGGCGGGGATTACCGCACGGTGGACGTCCATATCCGCCGCCTGCGGGAGAAGCTGGAAAAAAATCCGGCGGAGCCGGACCACATCATGACCAAGTGGGGAGTGGGGTACTATTTTAAAGGATAGGCAGAGGATCTGGAGCAGTCTCCGCGTCAAGTTCGGCCTGAGCTACATCAGCATCATCGCGGCGGTGCTGGTTCTGCTGAACACCTATCCGCTGCTGGTGTCGGAGGACATGGTGTTCCACTCCAAGGTGACGACGATGCAGAGCAACGTCTCCGTGATGGTGTATTCCCTGTCAGGATTGGACAGGCTGAATGAGGAGAACGTGGCGGCGGCCATGGCGGTGGTGGAGGAGACCGGCCTGTCCCGCATCCTGGTGACGGACGCAGAGGGAAAGGTCTTGTACGACACCCGGGAGACCGGCAGCACCGTGGGCAAATATGTGTTTTTTTCCGAGATCGTGTCGGCCCTGATGGGCAACGATGCCTCCTCCTGCGTCTATCGGAGCGGGGCCTTCCGCAGCCGCGCGTCCTCGCCGGTGCTGTATCAGAACCGGATCATCGGGGCGGTATACGCCTATGAATACGACACGGCCCAGGCGGCCCTTCTGGAGGGCCTGCAGGTCAATCTGCTGAAGCTGTCCGCCGTCATCGGGGCGGTGGTGCTGGGATTGAGCCTGCTGCTGTCCATGGCCTTGACCCGGAAGATCAGCCGCCTTCTGACGGCCATCCGCCGGGTGCGGGAGGGCGCATACAGCCACCGGGCGCGGATCGGAGGACACGACGAGATCGCCCAGATCGGCCAGGAGTTCAACAGCCTGACGGACCGGCTCCAGACCACGGAGGATCTCCGCCGCCGCTTCGTGTCTGACGCCTCCCACGAGCTGAAAACGCCGCTGGCGGCCATCCGGCTGCTGACGGACTCCATTTTGCAGACCGACAACATCGACCCCGCTACGACCCGGGAGTTCGTGGCGGACATCGGACGGGAGGCCGAGCGGCTGACCCGCATCTCCGAGGACCTGCTGCGGCTGACCCGGCTGGACAGCGGTGTGCTGGACCCGGCCACGGCGGTGGAGGTGCTTCCGGTGCTGGAGCAGGTGATGCGGATGATGAGCCTGGTGGCGCAGGAGAAGAACGTGGATCTGACCTATGACGCGGCGGAGGGCTGCGTGGTCCAGGCGACCCGGGACGAGATCCACCAGGTCATCTACAATCTGGTGGACAATGCGGTGAAATACTCCGCCGGCGGTGCGGTGCAGGTCTCCCTTGGAACAGAGGGGGCGTGGGTGGCCCTGTCTGTGGCGGATAACGGTCCCGGCATCCCGGAGGAGGATCTGAGCCGTATTTTCGAGCGGTTCTACCGAGTCGACAAGGCCCGCTCCCGGGCCGCCGGAGGAACGGGCCTGGGATTGTCCATCGTCAGCGACACGGTGCGCCGCCGGGGCGGCACGGTGGAGGCGGTCAACCGGCCCCAGGGGGGCGCGGTGTTCACCGCCCGCTGGCCCCGGATGGAGGGAGGGGCGGCCCTATGAGACGATGTGCGGCGCTCCTTCTGTTCCTCCTGCTGCTGGCGGGATGTGCCGCCGCTGAAGCGGAGCGGGAGCAGGGAACTGCCTATAAGCTGTATTTTCTGGAGACCGACCTGCGGCAGGCCGCCGGAGGCGGCGCACTGCGGGAGGAGACCGTTTACCTGCAGAATATGGAGGAGGCGGGAACGGTCCAGGTCGCGGAGGCACTGTTGGAGGCGCTGCTGGAGGGACCGGGGAGCGAGGACCTGGAGAGTGCCATCCCGGCGGGGACCAGCCTGCTGTCTTTGAAGATGGAGGGCAGCCAGGCGCTGGTGGACTTCTCGGCATCGTACAGCGCCCTGTCCGGCGTGTCGCTGACTCTGGCGGATTACGCCGTGACCCTGACGCTGACCCAGCTGCCGGAGATCGCCCGGGTCGGGATCACCGTCCGGGGACAGGAGCTGGCCTATCGGGACAAGCAGATCTTTTCCGCCCGGGATGTGCTGCTGGCGCCGCAGGGCGACGTGGTCAGTACTGTGCCAGTTACGCTGTATTTCCTGGACGAGGACGGATATTTGATAGGCGAGGAACGGATGCTGTCCCTGTACGAGGGCGACACCCAGGTCAGCGCCGTGGCCCAGGCTTTGGAGAACGGGCCGGAGAGCAAGAACCTGATCCCGGCGCAGCCGGAGGGCTTCCGGGTGAAGTCCGTGTGGCTGGAGGAGGATGTGTGCTATGTCAACCTGTCCTCCGCCCTGTGTGAGGAGCTGCCGCCGGAGGAGGCGGATCTGGCCACGGCGCTGGAGGCCCTGGCGCGGTCCCTGTGCTCTCTGGAGAGCGTCAGCGAGACCCAGTTCCTGGTGGACGGCGTGTTTGCCAGCCATTATGGCGGTATCGACGTGGCGGAGCCGTATCAATACGGCGAATACAGTGCATGATAACGGCGCGGGGCATCTGCCCCGCGCTGCTGCCGTCTATCCGAAGAACAGCCGCACCGCCAGGGCAGAGGCCAAAAAACCCGTCAGGTCTGCTGCCAGGGCGGCGGGAATGGTGTGGCGGGTCCGGTGGATGCCCGCCGAGCCGAAGTAGACGGCGATGGTATAGAAGGTGGTCTCAGTGCTGCCCAGCATCACGGCAGCCACCCGGCCCACGTAGCTGTCAGGTCCGTGGGTCATCATCAGGTCGCTGGCCACCGCCAGCGCGCCGCTGCCGGACACAGGCCGGATCAGCATCAGCGGCGTGGTCTCCGGCGGCACACCCAGGGCTTCCAGCACCGGCGCGCACAGGCCGGACAGCCACTCCATGGCCCCAGAGGCCCGGAACATGCTCACCGCGGTCAGCAGCCCCACCAGGGCGGGAATGATCCGCAGAAGGACTGTCAGTCCCTCCTCCGCGCCGTGAGTCAGGGCGCTGTATACGTCCACACGGCGGCCCATGCCGTACACAGCCACGGCGGAGAGCAGCAGGGGAATCACTAGAGAGCTGAGATTCACCGCCGCCTCCTTCCCACCCGGGCCAGGAGTTGGGCCGTCATCAGTCCGGCCGCCACCGACAGCACCGAGGACAGCCACACCGCCGGGAGGATATCGAAGGGGGTCTTGCATCCGGCGGCGGCCCGGACTGAGGCGATGGTGGCGGGCAGCAATTGGATGGAGGCGGTGTTCAGCACCACCAGCAGGCACAGCTCATCGCTGGCTGTACCGCCGCAGCCCCTGGCCATCCGACGAGCGGCCTGGATGCCCAGGGGGGTGGCGGCATTGCCCAGCCCCAGCAGGTTGGCGGAGACGTTGGCGGAGACGGCGGCCAGCGTCTCCGGGTCCCGGCAGGCGTTGGGCAGCAGCCGCCGCAGGATCGGGCGGAAGGCCCTGGCCAGTCCGCCGGACAGGCCGCAGACCCGCATGATCTCCATCACACCGCTCCAAAGACACAGGATCCCCGCCATGGAAACGCTCAAGTCAATGGCGGAGCGTGCGCCGTCCAGGGCGGCATTCGCCACCGCGTCCAGATTTCCGGTAAGGAGGCCAAACACCAAAGAGAGCACCACCATCCCGGTCCAGACCCATGCCATCGCCATATCTGCCGCCTCCTTTTGAACGAATTGTAAACTATGCTAAAAAATTTGCAGATTTTGATTGACAAATTATGACATAATGTGATATTGTCAGTTTCACTGAAAAGTGGGAATTTAGCGGAAAAGGAGAAATCGTATGAAATCGACGGGTATTGTGAGAAAGGTGGATGAACTGGGCCGGATTGTGCTTCCTATCGAGATGCGCCGCACCCTGGACATCGCGGAGAAGGACGCACTGGAAATCTATGTGGAAGGCTCGTCTGTCATTCTGAAAAAATACAAGCCCAGCTGTATTTTCTGTGACAGCAGCAAAGACATCACGGTTTTCAAAGGCAAGAACGTCTGCCCCAAGTGCTTGAAGGAACTGAAGAGCCTGTGAGCGCTGCCACGCTCGCAACAAAGCGGAACGCCCCCGCGGTCTGGTGGACCACGGAGGCGTTTTTCGTATGCCTGTCATACTGTTTCCTGATAAAAAACTTTAAAAAAGTTTTTTGCGGCGCATCGCGCCGCCGCGCCTACGTCGCGCGGGAAAAGTATGGACTTTCATCACAGGCGGTTTCGCCGCCGGGGCCGCATAAGCGGCCCCAATAAAACAATTTCATTGTTTTATGAGTGATTATTAGTATCACCGCTCCAGTGCGGCGGCGTACAGCTCGTTTTTGGAAAGGCCGGTGTGCTGGGCCACCTCCTTGGCGGCGTCCTTCAGGCGGAGGCCCTGTTCCTTCAGCGCCAGCACCTGGGCCACGCCGTCCTCCAGTGTGACGGCGGCTTCCGTGCTGGGGGCGGCGCCGGCCACCACCAGCACATACTCGCCCTTGGGAGCGTTTTCGGCATAATAGGCCGCGGCCTCTCCCAGCGTGCAGCGGCGGGTCTCCTCGTGGAGCTTGGTCAGCTCCCGGCACAGGGCAACCCGCCGGTCCGGCCCGAAGGCGGCGGAGAGGTCCTCCAGCGTGGTCCGCAGCTTGTGAGGGGCCTCGTGGAAGATCATGGTCCGCTGTTCGTTTTTCAGGCTGTCCAGATGCTCCCGGCGGCTCTTTTTGTTGACGGTCAGAAAGCCCTCGAAGGTGAACCGCCCGGTGGGCAGTCCGCTGACGGCCAGGGCGTTCACCGCGGCACAGCAGCCGGGGATGGACAGCACCTCCACACCGTTTTCGGCGCACAGCCGCACCAGGTCCTCGCCGGGGTCGGAGATGGCGGGCGTCCCGGCGTCGGTCACCAGGGCGCAGGACTCCCCCGCCAGCAGCCGGGCCAGGATGGCCTGCCCTGCGGTGATGTGGTTGTGCTCGTGATAGCTGACCAGGGGCCTTTTGATGGCGAAGTGATTCAGCAGCTTTACGGATACCCGGGTGTCCTCCGCCGCGATGAAATCCACGGTCTCCAGCGTCTCCACCGCCCGGGGAGAGAAGTCCCCCAGGTTACCGATGGGAGTGGCGACCAGATACAGCGTGCCGCTCATGGCGTGTCCTCCTGTTGCCTGAAATAGATGGCGTCCAGCTCCGCCGTGGGGGAGCCGCCGCTGTTTTGCAGAAGCAGAGGGGCCTCGATGACCAGTCCCGGCTTCCCGCCCCGGCGGGCCTCCAGCAGAAGCAGGGAGGGGGCCGCCCCAGCGGTCTTGCAGACGAAGCGCAGCCGTTTCGGCTCCATGGCCGCCGCCCGCAGGGCGCAGAGCAGATCGGTCAGCCGCTCCGGCTTGTGGACCAGGCAGAAGCTGCCGCCCCAGCGGAGCAGGTAGGCCGCCGCGGCACAGACATCCTCCAGGGTGCAGGCCACCTCCGCACGGGCCGTTCGCAGGGCGGCGTCCGCCGCCCCACGGCCGTTGGCCGTTGGATAATAAGGGGGATTGCATACCACCAGGTCGGAGCTGCCGGTGGGGAAGCGCTCCCTGATCGTACGCAGGTCCAGCGCCCAAAAGGCCAAGCGGTCCGTCAGGCGGTTTTCCGCGGCGGCTTTTTCTGCCAGCCGCACCGCTTTTTCCTGGATCTCCACACCGGTGACATACAGATCCGGCTGCCGCTGGAGCAGCAGAAGGCCCAGCAGCCCGGTGCCGCATCCGAGATCGCACACCCGCAGTCCCGGCTTCAGCCGGGGCAGGGAGGAGAGGAGAAAGGTATCCGTTCCGGGGCGGAACAGGCCGTCGTCATAGACAAAGCGAAAGCCGCCGGGACAAAGGGTCTCCCAGTGTTCCATGCAGGCGCCTCCCCTCTTGTTTATGATTTTCTCTATTATAAAGGAAAAACCGCCGTCTTGCAACGGCAGAAATAGACCCAAGCGGGGAGCCTGAGGCCCGTCTCTTGTAAAAATTGCTAAAATGTGGTATCTTATGCATGACCTGGGACGGACATGTTCCGGTGGAGCCGCCGTCCCGGACATAAACGAAAAAAGGAGCAGATCAGCGTGGAATCCTTCAAGCAAAATTTGACAGAAAACAGCTACTCCCGCCAGGAGGAGCTGACGTTTTGGGACTGCGACCGGGACCAGAAGGCCCGGGTCGCGGCGCTTTTGAGCAAGATGGCGGTGTTTGCCGGCTACGACTACGATGCCCGGGGCCTGACCCATCAGGTCCTGTATGACCGGCGGGAGGTCTTCCTGCTGTCCCGGGCGGCGCTGCGCATCCATGTCTGTCCCCAGGCCGGGGACGTGCTGGACATCACCACCTGGGAAAACGGCGCCCGGGGCGCCCACATGCAGCGAGTGTTCGAGATGCGGGACCAGACGGGCCGCCTGTGCGTCAGCGCCAAGAGCGACTGGATCCTGGTGGACCCCTTGACCCGGAAGATCCTGCGTCCCAACTCCTTCACGGCCAAGGCCCTGACGGTCTGTCCCAAGGAGATCGACTGCCCCGCCCCCCGGAAGGTGGTCCTGCCCAAAACGGGATTGGAGGAGCTGGGGACCCGGATCGTCCGCTGGTCAGACCTGGACGGCAACGGCCACCTGTTCAGCGGCAACTACGGCGACATCATCTGGGACGCCCTGCCCGCCGGCCTTCAGGAGCGGACGCCTCAGGAATTTTATATCAACTACTGCAAGGAAGCGACCCTGGGAGAGGAGCTGCGGCTGGTGGGCGTCCGGGAGGGAGAGACCTTCCGCATGGAGGGGTTTGGCTCGGACGGCGCATGTTTTTCCAGTCTGTGCGTGTTTTAAAAAAGCACGGAAATTTATGCAAAAAAACAAACACCAGGAAAGAGTGACAAAAGTAAACTTCTGGTGCCAAATTATCCATAAATGTAAAATAAGAGGGCAAATAGACCGCAAAATGCACAAAAAACATGCGGAAAATACACCTGTTTTTTTTGCGCGTTTTTTGGAAAAAGAAGTGTGGTTTGTAACCGGTTTTGTAACCGGCGTATGGTAATATGATATCAAAGGGGAGCGGAGAAGAAAGATTTGGACGCCCAACAGGGGATATCCCCTGTTCTGCTTTGCTTCACAAAGCAGAATGTGCATTGCATATCCAACGCGGGGAGCCGCGCCGATGATAATGCTGCAAAGAGCAAACCGTCTGAAAGGGCGGGACGCAAAGCCTGGGGGCTAAAACGGAGAGCGCCAAAGATCCTGTCACACCGGCTCGGCCAGCAGGCTTTCCATCAAAAAGAAAAGGAGGTTGAAAAAATGGCAAAGAAGAAGCTGCAAAAACTGTTTGCCGTACTGTTGACGGTCAGTATGGCCATGAGCCTGCTGAACCTCTCGGCAGCGGCCGCCGGAGGTACTGCTTCACTGCTTTCCGTAGAGCTTCCGGAGGGAACGAGCACGACTCTGGAGGTTCCTGTGGGGACGACGCTTGAGGATGTCATCGCACAGCTCCCGGAGGAACTGAACGCGACCATCCTGATCGTGCCGGTGGCACCGATGAGTTCAGTGGTTCCTGAGATCCCGGCCGCGCCTGTGGATCCCGCCGATCCCACGGACCCTGTCGATCCCACGGACCCTGTCGATCCTGTGGATCCCGCCGATCCTGTGGACCCTGTCGATCCTGTAGACCCCACTGATCCTGAGACTCCTGAGAACAATGAATCCACTGAGTCTGAAGGCTCTGGCGCAGATCCTGAGGCTTCCGATGAAAGCGGTGAAATGTCGGCGGAGCTGATCCATGAAGATCCTCTGCCTGAGAACAACAATAGCAACGGCACTGATGTAAGAACCCCCGACGTGCCCGATCCCGACGTGCCCGATCCTGACGTGCCCGATCCCGACGTGCCCGGTTCCGACGTGACTGATCCCGACGTGCCCGATCCCGATGTGCCCGATCCTGACGTGCCCGATCCCGACGTGACTGATCCCGACGTGCCCGGCCTTGATGCGACACTCCCCGAGGGGATCATTCCTGATGTGCCCACCATCCTGAGTACGGAACCCGTCCCTGCCGATACGACTGTGCCCGTCACTTGGGAATGCCAGACGGAATATGATCCTGAACAGTTAGGCACTTATACGTTTATTCCCAAACTGATGAAGGACATTTATGACAACGCGTCCGAAGTGGAATTCCCCACGATCAACGTCATTGTGCGGAATATCGTAAAGGTAGAGACTGAGGAAGCACTGAATGCGGCTATTGGAAACGCTCAGCAAACGCAGCAGCCGACTGTGATTGATATAACCGCCAATATCGCTTTAGCTGAGACAGTCGTCATCCCAGAGGGATTTGACATTACATTTACTTCAAAAAGCAGTGCTCCGCTTTGCCGGACAAAAAATGCTGTGATGATCCAGATCGAGAAAGGCGGATGCCTGACGCTGGAAAAGATCAATCTGAATGGTTCCAGTAAGGAATCAAAATATAGCGTCTCTCCCATTGCCTGTGCGGGCAACATGACCTTGAAAGACGGCGCTGTGATTTCCGGCTTCCATGCCTATCAGGGCGGCGGCTTGACCGTGGAAAATGGCGGCAGAGTCATCATGGAAGGCGGCAGGATCACAGGCAATACGGCCAGCAGAGTTACTGAAACAGACGAGGGAACCTATGGCGGCGGCGTTTTCATCGAGGACGGCGGCACCTTCATCCTGGAGGGCGGCCTCATCAGCCGCAATACGTGTACGATTGGTATAAGCTCAACGGCTTCCTATGTTTCCGGCGGCGGTGTGGCTGTCGGTAACGGCGGACGATTCATCATGGTTGGCGGCTCGATTGAAAACAATGAGGCAGATGGCGCTTTTGGCGGCGGCCTCTCCATTGGCAATCTTACGACTTCGGGCTGTGTTGCCGCGGGAGATGTTCAACTGTGGGGCGGTACGATCCGGAACAATTCCGCGAGGACAGGCGGCGGTATTTATGTTGAACGATTCAGCACACTGGTGCTGGAACGGACTGCCGTGACGAACAATGAGGCAAAAAACGCAATGCCAGAAGGTCTCCCTCCATGGATGGAAGCATTTTTTGATGGAGGATATGGCGGAGGCGTCTGGTATTGCAGTTATGGGGGCGGTCATTTTTACGCGACCTCCGGCGGCCTGATCACAAACAATACTGCGAAAAAATCCGGAAAGGACTTTGTTGCACAGGCGAGCTTTGAGGCAGATATCCACCTGGCTTCCCGGCTCCACGATGGAACGCCTGTGGAATGGTATCAGGATCCCGGAGCTTCCGGGTGGACCGACGAGACCATCGGCGACTCTCCGATCCCGGACCTGGACAAATATGTGGCTGACTGGTACGCAGAAGAGAGTGCTCCTGTGGGCCAAAGCCTCGCGCTGCGCAGCGAGACCACCGGAAGCGCGAGCGACAGCTACTATGACTTTTTCGTCGTGAACAATAAGGCGACTATGGAGGGCGGCGGCATCGCCTGCAACGGAACACTGACCATGGGCGAAGATCGGGATATGACCCTGACGGTGAAAAAAGTGTGGAAGGGCAAGCCCGAAACTGGCCACCCCACCTCTGTTCAGGTGGATGTACACCGTGACGGCCGTTATCTGGAAACGGTGACGCTGAGCGAGGAGAACAACTGGACTGTGACGCTGAAGGATCTGCCCGCGGCTGACTACACGGTGAAAGAGCGGGCGGTGACGGGTTATGCTGCCGCATATGCCCCTGATACGGCGGATAGCGGCGCACCGGTCATTACGATCACAAATACCTACAACTCCGGCGGTGGCGGCAGCCACGAGGACCCTGATGACGACCCGCGCGATGATCCTGACCCTGAGGATATCCCCGATGAACCCACGCCTCTGACGCCCGGCCCCGAGGAGCCTCCCGTGACGCCGGAGGAGCCGGTGGCGGAGCTTCCCGAGGAGGAGATCCCCCTGGTCGAGATTCCCAAGACTGGCGACATCTCCGCGGCGTGGCTGGCCCTTACGGCCCTGTCGGCGTTGGGCCTGGCTATGGTGAGCCTGCGCAAAAAGCGGGAAGAGGCCTAAGCCCCTGCCTGTGAAGCAGTAAAAAAACCGCTCCCGATGGGGAGCGGTTTTTTCAGCGTCTTAATATCCGTAGAGCATGGAGCGGTCAATGTCCGCCAGGCAGTGGGCACCGCACATGGCCATGGTGTCGGCCAGCTCGGCCTTCAGCTTGTCCACATATACCTGCACGCCCTCGGCTCCACCGCCATAGACCATGTTCACGAAGGGGCGGCCGATCAGCACCGCGTCGGCGCCCAGGGCCAGTGCCTTGAACACGTCCATGCCGGTGCGGATGCCGCCGTCCACCAGAATGGTCATCTGGCCGCCCACGGCGTCAACGATGGCGGGCAGCACCTCGGCGGTGGAGGGGCACTGGTCCAGCACACGGCCGCCGTGGTTGCTGACCACGATGCCGCTGGCCCCGGCCTCCAGGGCCTTCCGCGCGCCCCGCACCGTCATGATGCCCTTGAGGATGAAGGGCTTGCCCGCCATGGCGGCGATCTCCTTCAGCTCCTCCACGGTCTTGCTGCCGGCGGGGGGCTGCAGGTTCTTCAGGAAGGGCAGACCGGCGGCGTCGATGTCCATGGCGATGGCAAAGGGATCGGCAGCCTTCACCAGGTCCATTTTTTCCCGGATGGTGTCCATGTTCCAGGGCTTGACGGTGGGGATGCCGCAGCCGCCGTTTTTCTTCAGCGCCTCGGCGGCGGCTTTCATCACGGCGGGATTGGTGCCGTCGCCGGTGAAGGCGGCGATGCCCGCCGCCGCGCAGGCAGGCACCAGGATATCGTTGTATTGCAGGTCGTCGTATTTATCGCCGTAGTGCAGCGTCATGGCCCCCACGGGAGCGGCAAAGACCGGCAGGTCCACCTTGTGGCCGAACAGCTCGAAGGTGGTGTCCACCGGCTTGTTCTCACAGATGGTATCCATATTGACGCACAGCTCCTGCCACTTCTGATAGTTGCGGATGAAGCCGGTGCCGATGCCCTTGGCGCCGGGGCCGGGGACGGTGTTTTTGCAGGCCAGGCCGTTGCAGGTGGGGCAGCCCTTGCAGTAGGGACCCATGCAGGTCCGGGCGTTGGCCAAAACTTCCTGATATGTCATGTTGATTCCCTCCGAAACGATGTAAAGTTTTCTTATTCTCTTAGCGGAAAGCTGGAATAGCAGGAACATTGTACCGCGCAACGGGAAAAAAGGCAAGGCGTGAGAAAAATTTTGCGGAAATGCGCCGTGGACGGGAACTTTTTCCGGGTTTTCCCGTCTATACAGGCAAACGGCTCCGTGGAAGAAGGGCTGTAAAAGAGGAGGACGATACGATGAAGAGAAAAGCGCTTGCGGGCCTGCTGGCCCTGATGCTCCTGCTGACTCTGACCGCCTGCGGCGGCAGCGCCAAGGGGGAGTCCAATTCCGCGGCTATGGACGCGGCGGTCCCATCGAATACTACGACCGCAGAAGCGGACTACGGCTACTACCCGGCGGACACTGAAGAGATGGTGGAGGCGCCTGCGGCGGAGCCCCAGGAGAGCGCGTCCAAGGCGGAGGCGCTCCAGGGCCGGAAGCTGATCTGCACCGCCCAGCTGGAGCTGGAGACCACGGAATTTGACCAGGCGTCCGTCCGCCTGGCGGAGCTGACGGAGGAGTACGGCGGCTGGTTCGAGTCCAGCAGCGTCGGCGGACGGGGCAGCGGGCACTGCTGGGCCAACTACACCGTGCGGGTCCCCGTGGCCCGGTACCAGGCGTTTCTGAACCAGATCGGAGAGCTGTGCCATGAGACCTGGCGCTCCACCGAGCAGCAGGACATCACTGAATCCTACTATGATACCCAGGGCCGCCTGGAGACCCAGAAAATCAAGCTGGAGCGCCTTCAGGAGCTGCTGCGGAAGGCGGAGGCCATGGAGGACATCATCACCATCGAGTCGGCCATTTCTGAAACGGAATGGATGATCGACGACCTCTCCGGCACCATGCGGCACTACGATTCCCTGGTGGACTACGCCACCATCACCGTCTCCCTCCAGGAGGTCTATAAGCTCTCCAATGTGGAGGAGGTGCCGGACAGCTTCGGCAGCCGGATCGGCGCGGCCTTCCGCAACGGCTGCAGCGCCTTTGCCGACGGAATGGAAAATCTGGCCGTGGCCCTGGCCTACGGCTGGATGTGGGTGCTCCTGGCGGCAGCGGCCGTCGTGCTCGTGGTCCGCATCCTGCGGAAGCGGCGGAAGAAGGCGGGCAAGCCCTCCGCAGAGAAACGGGACGAACAGGAGAAGCAGTGACGGCGCCGCACGAAAAAGGCCGTGACAAAAGAGGCGAAAGCTGGTAAGATGAAAGAGACGGGAGACCGTCTCTTTCATCTTGTATCAATGACTATATAAGGAGGGACCCGCTATGAAGCTGACCTGGCTGGGACATGCCTGTTTTCTGCTGGAACAGGACGGATACCGGATCGTGACAGATCCCTACACGGGGGTCGAGGGCTATCCGCCTCTGGACGTCTTCGCCCACGAGGCGGTTTGCAGCCACCATCACTTTGACCATGACGCAGTGGACTGTGTGAAACCGCTGCCTCGGGCCAAAAGCCCCTTTGCCGTCCGGGAGGTGGAGACCTGCCACGACGAACAGGGCGGCGCGCTGCGGGGGCCTAACATTGTCCGGATTTTCACCGCCGGCGGCGTGTCGGTGGCCCATCTGGGGGACCTGGGCCATCAGCTGACGGCGGGCCAGCTGGCGGCCATTGGTCCGGTGGACGCGGTGCTGGTGCCGGTGGGCGGCGTCTATACCGTGGATGCGGCGGGGGCCAAGGCGGTCTGCGACGCCCTGGGCGCACGGTGCGTGATACCCATGCATTACCGCCACGCCCCCTATGGACTGCCCAATGTGGCGGGAGTGGAGGGCTTTCTGGCCCTTTGGCCCGCAGAGCAGGTCCGACGCCTGGACGGGCCGTCCTTCGATGTGACGAAGGAGACCGGCGGCGTGCTGGTACCGCGCTTTTTGAATGAGGAATGAGCAGCTGGGAATTTTAGAACCTGTACCAATAGGTGCAGCACACCGTCTGAGCGGTCCTTTTCCCGCCGCTCTGCGTTGTTTCTCCTTGGAATACTTCAAGTATTCCTGCGTCAAAACGCCTTGATCGGCAGAGAAATTCCTCTCCCATCCGGCGTTTCTCCCCTATTGGTACAGGTTCTATATCAGCCGCCGCTGGGGCAGCATTGAAAGGAACTGGCCGGAAGCCGGCCAGTTCCTTTCAATGCTTTTGAAACTTGCGGAAATCCCTCGTTGTCAACGTTACCACAGATCCGTCCAGCCGGTGCCCTCTCCAAAAGTCTGGAACGGCTCCGGAACATCATCGCTCTCCAGCATCCCCGCCCGGATGGCGGCGGAGACATCCGGCACGGTGTCCGGGCCATAGTCCAGGAAGGCGGCGCTGTCCATCAGGATGGCGCCTGCCCGCTCCATGTCCTCCAGATTGACCCGCTGGATCTCCTCCGTCTGAGAGGAGCAGCAGTCCGTCAGAACCACCGTGTTGTACTCCAGAGCGATGGCGTCATAGCAGGTGGTGCGGACGCAGTTGGGGGTCGTGGTTCCCGCCAGGATGACGGTGCGGACGTCCAGCCGCCGCAGAATCAGGTCCAGCTCCGTCTGGAAAAAGGCGCTCCACCGGGGCTTGATGATGGTGTAGTCCCCCGGCTGGGGCCGCAGGCCCTCCGGCGCCTGGGCGCTGTTGAAACCGGCGGAAGCAGGCATGCAGGCCCGGCCTCCGGCCAGCCACCCGGCGTGGCGGGTCAGCTCCACGTCGCTGCCGTCGGAGCGGTAGATACGCTTGACGAAAAACACCGGGATGCCCTTGCTCCGGGCTGTCTCCACTGCCTGGACGCAGGCGGGGACGGTGGACTGGGCAAAGCGGATGCAGTGGCCGCCTTTGGGGTCCACAAAGCCGTTTTCCATGTCGATGACGATGAGGGCGGAGCGGGTTGGATTGGGTCTCATGGCGATTCCTCCAGTCACAGTTTGCGAAAGATGTGGATGCGGAAGGCGATGCGGGCCGTCAGGGTCTCCAGCGATGCCAGCCTTTCCGCTCCGGCCCTGGGCGTTTTCCAGTAGTAAGGCGTCATCTGGAACAGGGCGTGGATGTCCGCCTGGCTTTCCAGCGTGATGGTGTCCTCCACCGGGACGATGGCCTCATAGGCGAAGCCCTCATAGGGCGTCTCCTTTTCCTCGTTGGGATAGGGCCGGTCGTACAGCACCTGCTTCAGCTCCCACAGGTGGTCCGCCGCCGGGACCACGTAGAGGAAGGTCCCGGCGGGCTTCAAAACCCGCCGGAACTCCTCCAGGGCCAGGGGCGAGAAGCAGTTCAGCAGGGTGTCCACGCTCCCGTCTGCCAGGGGCAGGTGGTAGGAGGATGCCACGGCGAACTCCACGCCCCGCTCCCGTTTGGCGGCCAGCCGCAGGATGGCCTTGGAGATATCGGTCCCCACCATCCGGGGCGCTTTTCCGGCGCTCTGCAATGCCTGATAGATGCCGGCAGTGTAGTAGCCCTCGCCGCAGCCGGTGTCCAGGATCGCGGGGCCATTGCCGGAACGGGCCAGGACCTCACGGCAAAGAGCTTCCAGCAGCGGCGCGTAATAGCCCTTGGACAGGAACGCCCGCCGGGCCTGGGCCATGCCCTTGTCGTCGCCGGGGGCGGCGGAGTGTTTTTGATTGGGGGGCAGGAGATAGATGTAGCCTTCTTTGGCGATGTCATAGCTGTGACCTGCCGGACAGCGGCAGGCATGTTCCCCCCGGTCCAGCGGTCCGCCGCAGACAGGACATCGAAACAGGCTCATAAGGCACTTCCTTTGGTGACGTCGTTGATCCATCTGCCGCTGTTGATGCGCCAGATGCAGATGGGCACTTTTAAAATGCTCTCCACTTGCATAGCGATGGCGATGGGCCAGCAGCCCGTCTTCAGCACCAAAGCCGCCAGAGCCGTCAGCGGCAGACCGGCCAGCCACTGGGGAGCCAGATCCAAAACGGTGCTCCAGGTCACGTCGCCGCCGGCCCGCAGCACGCCGGTGATGGCGGAAATGCCGCAGGCGTGGAGGGGGATGGAGGCGAAGCCCGTCACCGCCAGGGCCGTGGCGATGGCGGCGGACTGGCCGAACAGCTTGAAGAGCGGGAACACCACCGGCACAAACAGCAGCGGCACCAGCAGCAGGGAGACGACGGCCAGCCCCGCGCCCACCAGGATGGTAAAGCGGAGCAGGGCTTGGCTCAAGGCCTGCACCTGGGCGCGAGCCTGTCCCTCGCCGATGGCCTTGCCCACGATCACCGCCGTGGCGGCGCCCAGGCCGAAGCACACCACCAGGAACAGGCGGTTCAGATTGCCCATGACGGCGTTGGCCGCCAGCATCTCCACAGAATTGTCCGTGTAGCCCAAAATGACCGTCAGCAGGGAATTGCCCAGGCCCCAGGCGGCCTCGTTGAGGACCACGGGGGAGGCGTATTTCACAAAGCGGCGGGCCATGGCCAGTCCCGGCCGCAGCAGGCAGCTCAGCTTGAAGGGGACGGTTTTGCTGTGGACGGCATAGACGGCGCAGATGACGAACTCAGAGATCCGGGCCAGCAGCGTGGCGATGGCCGCACCGGCTACTCCCAGAGCGGGGAAGCCGCCGTGGCCGAAGATCAGCAGATAGTTCAGCCCCGTGTTCACCAGTGTGGAAAAGCCGAAGAGCTTCATGCCGAAGGTGGGATTTTCCACACTGCGCTGGGCGCTGGCGTAGATGGAGGAGAGCATGTTGAACACGTAAGAAAAGCCGATAACCCGCAGATAGGGCGCGCCCAGCAGGCTCAGGTCGTGGCGGTTGCTCAGCAGGTCCATCACCTGCACCGGGAACAGGGCAAAGACAACGGCCAGCGCCAGCGTGATGCCGGAGCCGATCAAGGCGGCCACGCCGATGGCCCGGTTGATGTTGTCCGTGTCCCCCTTGCCCCAGTATTGGCTCACCAGGATGCCCAGGCCGCTCTGCACGCCGAACACGATGCTGAGCAGCAGAAATACCGGCACATTGGCGGTGGTAACGGCGGCCATTTCCTCATTGCCCAGCTGGCTCACCATGAAAGTGTCGATCAGTCCCAGGGAGAAGGTGATGAGATTTTGCAGGATCATCGGCAGAGACAGCTTCCACAGCCGACGGTAAAAGCCGGGTTCCCGGCAGAAAAAGTTGTTTTTCATAATACCATTTCTCTTAATTAGAAAGTAGGAATTGAGATAAAAGATAGGAGATATTTTTATCTTCTGCCTCTTCACTCTTATCTCTTCACTTTTTCACAGCATGGGCATCCGGGTGTCGTGATGATGCCGTAAGGCGGCGGCGCAGGCGTCGATGTCCGCCTTGCCGGTCTCCGGGCCGAAGCTCAGGCGGATGACGCTGCCAGCCGTCCGCTTGGGCAGATCCAGCGCCGCCACCACATGGCTGGGCCTGCCCTGATGGCAGGCGGAACCGGCGGAGACGCAGATGCCCTGGCCGCTCAGGTCGTTGACGATGTTTTGACTGGGCCAGCCCGTCAGAGCCACGGACAAAATGTGGGGCGCGGCGCCGCTGCCGATGACCGTGAGATCCGGGATGGCGGAGAGCGTTTCCACCGCATAGGCCTTGATGTCCGCCATGCGGGCCAGCTTGTCCGCCAGATGGTCGGTCCGCAGCTCCACGGCCTTGGCAAAGCCCGCGATCTGGGCCGTGGCCTCGGTGCCGGAGCGGAGGCCGCCCTCCTGTCCGCCTCCCGCCAGCAGAGGCCGGGGATTGCGGACCCGAGGGCCGATATACAGCGCGCCGATGCCCTTGGGACCGCCGATCTTGTGAGCGGAGAGGGTGATGAAGTCCGCCCCCAGGCTCTTGGCGGCGAAGGGGACTTTCAAAAAGCCCTGCACCGCGTCAGTGTGGAGCAGGGTCTTGGGATTTTTCACCGTCAGGCCCCGGGCGATGTCCGCGATGGGGTAGACGTTCCCCAGCTCGTTGTTCACCATCATCACGGAAACCAGCGCTGTGTCGGGCCGCACGGCGGAGAGCACCTGCTCCGCCGTGATGCCGCCATTCCCGTCAGGGGCGATATAGGTCACTTCATAGCCCTGCTTTTCCATCCACTTGCAGGCCTCCAGCACGGCGTTGTGCTCCACCGCCGTGGTGACGATGTGCTTGCCCAGATGGCGGTTCTGCCAGCAGGCCGCCTGGATGGCCCAGTTGTCGCCCTCGGTGCCGCAGGAGGTGAAAAACAGCTGCTTCGCCTCGCAGCCCAGGGAGCCCGCCACGGTTTTCCGCCAGTCCTCGACCTTTTTTTTCATGTCCAGGCCCAACTGATACTGGGAGCTGGGATTGCCGAACTGCTCCGTCAGTACGGCATACATGGCGTCGGCCACCTCCTTTGGAACCGGCGTGGTGGCGGCGTGGTCTAAGTAGATCATAGAAAACTCCTTTCATGGGCTTGCCCAATGGAGAAAAAATCGCTATAATAAAAACGCGTTCAATCATTATATACCATTCTTGAACAAAGGGCAACACAGTTTTTCCAGCTGCTCCGGCGGTTGGAACACGGCCCTGCGGGGATGGCGGGGGCGCATCCAAGATCTCAATGGAGGAACGATATGAAACGAAAAACGCTGCTGGCGCTGCTGGCTGCCGTGATCCTGCTGGCTGCGGGGCTGTTCACGGAGAACTGGATCTTCTATCTGCTGAACGGCTTCCTCGCTCTGGGGATCTCCCTGTACTGGGTTCGGAAACGGTGGGCCCGGCGGGGCGGGACCACGAGCGATATCGTGAAGGACCAACTGTTATGAGAGTAGCCATCTACACCTTGGGCTGCAAGGTGAACCAATATGAGACCCAGGCCATGGAGCAGCTCCTTCGGGCCAGGGGCCATCAGATCGTGGACTTTGGCGGCGAGGCGGACGTTTATGTGGTGAATTCCTGCTCCGTCACGGCAGTCAGCGACCAGAAGTCCCGGCAGGCCATCCACCGGGTCCGCCGGGAGCACCCGGTGGCGGTGGTGGCCCTGTGCGGCTGTTATCCCCAGACCCACGCTGATGATGTGCGGGGGCTGGACGTGGACCTGATCGCCGGCACCGGCGACCGGGCCGGCTTCCTGGACCTGCTGGAACAGGCCGCAGCGGAAAAGCGGCGCATCGAGGCCATCGACCAGTCCTTTGACCGCCGGACCTTTGAGGTCCTGCCCGCCGGTGGGCAGGACCGCCGCACCCGAGCCATGCTGAAGGTGGAAGACGGATGCGTCAATTTCTGTACCTACTGCATCATCCCATACGCCCGGGGGCCGGTGCGGTCCCTGCCGCTGGAGACGGCGGCGGAGCAGGCCGCACGATTGAAGAGGGACGGCTACCGGGAGATCGTGCTGACGGGCATCGAGATCTCCTCCTGGGGCCGGGACCTGAAAACCGGCCAGACCCTCATCGACCTGATGGAGGCTGTCTGCGCCGCCGCTCCCGGCGTTCGGATCCGGCTGGGCAGTTTGGAGCCCCGGACCGTCACCGAGGACTTCTGCCGCCGCGCCGCAGCCCTGCCGGACCTGTGCCCCCAGTTCCACCTGTCTATGCAGAGCGGCTGCGACGAGACCCTGAAACGGATGAACCGCAAGTACGATACCGCCAGATTTGCACAGTCTGTTGCACTTTTAAATCAATATTTTGAACATCCTGCCGTTACTACCGACCTCATTACCGGCTTTCCGGAGGAGACGGAGGAGGAGTTCAGCCAAACTCTGGCGTTCATTCGGGACTGCCGGTTTGCCCAGATGCACATCTTTCCCTACTCCATCCGCCCCGGCACGCCGGCGGCAAAGATGGCCCAGATTCCCAAAGCCATCAAGGAGGAGCGGGCGAAGCGGGCCGCGGCGGCGGCGGCGGAGATGCATCGGGAGTATCTGTCCGCCTGTGTGGGCAGGACCTATCCCGTTTTGTTCGAGCAGCCAAAGAACGGCAGATTCTCCGGCCACGCCCCCAATTATATGGAGGTGCTGGCGGCGGGAGAGGACCTGCACAACACCGTGAAGCCCGTCCGGATCACGGAGACCGACGGGGAAGTTCTGTATGGAGAGATCGAGGAGTAAGCTGATGAAGAGCCACTTTTTTGCCTACATTTCCCGGATGCGGTTCATCCAGCGCTGGGCGCTGATGCGGAACACCGCCCAGGAGAACGTCCAGGAGCACAGCCATCAGGTGGCCGTCCTGGCCCACGCTCTGGCGGTGATCCGCAATGAAAAATTCGGCGGCGGTGCGGACCCCGGAACCGTGGCGGCGGCGGCGCTGTACCACGATGCCAGTGAGATCCTGACCGGTGACATGCCGACCCCTATCAAATATGACAACCCTGCCATCCAGACTGCCTATAAGCAGGTAGAGGCCGTGGCGGAGCGGAAGCTGCTGCACATGCTGCCGGAGGAGCTGCAGCGGGCCTACGCCCCGGTTTTGACCGACGTGGACCCGGAGACAGAGCGGCTGGTGAAGGCGGCGGATAAGCTCTCCGCCTATATCAAGTGCGTGGAGGAGCTGAAAGCCGGGAATACGGAGTTCCGGGAGGCCGCCGCCCAGACCCGCAGGGCGCTGGAGGGCTATGGCCTGCCGGAGGTGTCGTATTTTCTGGAGACCTTCATGGACAGCTTCTCTCTGACCCTGGACGAATTGAAATGACCCCGCCTGACGGGGGAGAAAGAGGTGCGTGAAATGGAACAGGCCCATAAAAAAATGATCGTGCAGGTGACCGCGGCGGTGCTGGTGCTTCTGCTGTCCCTGCTGGCGGCATCGAAGGCCGCGTCGCCGGAATTCCATCAGGGGACCCTGGCGGCGCTGGACGAGAAGCGGGCCACGGTCATGGAGCTGACCGCCGCCTCTACTGCCGCCTCTGCCGCCATCACGCTTCTACCGGGGGACACGGCGACCCCTATTGCCGACAAGCTGGCGGACCTCAGCGGCTATTTTCTGCTGGTCCTCTGCGCCATCTATCTGGAAAAATATCTGGTGACCATCACCGGCTGTGCGGCGTTCCAGATCCTGATCCCGCTGGCCTGCATGCTGTGGATCGTCTATGCCGTTTTCCGGCGGGATGCCTGCAGGCGCGCGGCGGTGAAGCTGCTGGCCTTCGGCCTGGCCATTTTCCTGGTGATCCCAGCCAGTGTGGGGGTGTCCAATCTCATTGAAAACACCTATGCCGCCTCCATCCAGAGCACCATCGACTCGGCGAAGAAGTCCACGGACCTGATCGAAGAGGACAGCGCCGCTCAGGAGCCGGAGGATTCCGGCCTGCTGTCCGGCCTGCTCTCCCAGGCCGGCAAGGCCAAGGACGCCATTACCGGCGTGGGGGAGAAGGTGGAGCAGGTCCTGAACAACTTCATCGAGGCCCTGGCGGTGATGCTGGTGACCTCCTGCGTCATCCCCATCCTGGTGCTGCTGTTCTTCCTGTGGATCACGAAGCTGCTGCTGGGGGCTGACCTGTCCCGGCGGGAGCGCTGAGGAGAAAACGGGACGCAAGTCAAAACCTCCGGCTCAGCCGGAGGTTTTGACTGATTATGCGGCCTTTTTCCCAAAGGTGTGCAGAAGCAGGCCCACGGCCAGACCGGCACAGGCGGGGAGGACCCAGCCCATGCCGATGGGGAAGAAGGGCAGGAACTTCTCGGCGGGAGCCAGCAGAAGCTCCGCGTGCAGCACGTCCCTGGCACCCGTGGGCAGGGCTTTCACAAAGTCCAGAATGGCGGCCAGGGCGGTGGGGACGATGACCGCGATAAAGACCCGGCGGTCATAGCCGAACCAGTGGCCGCACAGGCACAGCAGGATCAGCGTGATGGTCAGGGGATACAGGAACATCAGCACCGGCAGGGACAGCTCGATGATCCGGCTGAGGCCGAAGTTGGCGATGCCGAAGGAGAACAGGCAGAACAGGATGGCCCAGGCCCGATAACCCATGGACCTGGGGAACAGCTCCACAAAGGTGGACGCGCAGGAGGTGATGAGGCCGATGGCAGTCTTCATGCAGGCGAAGGTGACGGTGATCCCCAGCAGCACGCCGCCGAAGGCGCCAAAGTAATGGGTACCCACCCGGTAGAGCACCTCGCCGCCGTCGGCGCACAGGCCGTACACCGCCCGGGACTGAGCGCCCACCACCGTCAGCAGGCAGTAGATGGCGGCCATCAGCAGTGTGCTGAAGAAGCCGGCTTTCACCGTGCCGGCGGCGATGGCTCCGGGGGAGCGGACCCCAAGGTCCCGGATGGCGTTGATGAGCACGATGCCGAAGGCCAGGGCCGCCAGGGCGTCCAGGGTGTTGTAGCCCTCCAGAAAGCCTTGGAAGAAGCTCATGGAGGCATAGGGACCCACCGGCTCCGAAGCGGAGACGGCCCCCATGGGACGCAGCAGGGCCGTGATGGTCAGGATGCCCAGAAACAGCAGGAACAGGGGATTCAGGATCTTGCCCACCCAGGTCATGATGCCGGAGGGCCGCAGGGAGAAGAACAGCACCGCCGCAAAGAACAGCGCCGAGAACAGGCACAGCACCAGCTTGGAGCGCTCCGCCGGGATCAGGGGCAGGATGCCCACGGAGAAGGACACCGTGGCGGTACGGGGAATGGCGAACAGGGGCCCGATGGAGAGATACAGCAGGCAGGTGAAAAAATAGCTGTATGGCCGTCCTACCCTGCAGCCCATCTCAAAGAGGCCCTCGCTGCGGGAGATGCCTATGGCGGCCACGCCCAGCAGGGGCAGGCCCACGCCGGTGAGGCAGAAGCCGATGACGGCGGGCCACAGGGCCGCGCCTGCCTGTTGGCCCATCAGGGCTGGGAAGATCAGATTGCCCGCACCGAAAAACATGCCAAACAGCATGGAGGAGAGAAAAACATATTCTTTGGCCGTCAGTTTGTGGTCCATGGTGTGTGCTCCTTTGTTTCGCTCAATTCAGCGTGTCTTCATTTTGGGTAAACAGCTCTGCAATCCGCTCCGCGGTGGCGGGGCAGCGCTTCAGTTCCGGGTCTGCCGCCAGCAGGGTCTCTGCCGCCGCCTGGGCCTCCTTCAAAAGCTGGGTATCACAGCCGATATCGGCGATCCGCAGCCCCGGCAATCCGTGCTGCCGCTGGCCGAAAAAGTCGCCGGGACCCCGCAGACGCAGATCCTCCTCTGCAATCTTAAAGCCGTCGGTGGTCCTGGTCATGACCTTCAGCCGCTGCCGGGTCTCCTCGCTGCGGTTGTCGGAGATGAGGATGCAGTAGGACTGGTGCTTGCCCCGGCCCACCCGGCCCCGGAGCTGGTGGAGCTGGCTCAGGCCGAAGCGCTCCGCGTTCTCGATCACCATCACCGCCGCGTTGGGCACGTCGACCCCCACCTCGATGACGGTGGTGGATACCAGAATGTCTGTCTCATGGGCGGCAAAGGCTGTCATCACCGCGTCCTTCTCCTTTGGCTTCATCCTGCCGTGGACGAAGGCTACCTTCAAATCGGGAAACACTTGAGTTTGCAGCATGCTGGCGTATTCCGTCACGGCCTTCCGCTCGTCGGGCAGCTCGTCGTTTCCCTCCACCATGGGGCAGACGATATAGGCCTGCCGGCCCTCCGCCGCCAGCTTGCGGATAAAATTGTAGATCCGGGGGTGGTAGCTGCCGGGAACGGCGTAAGTCTCGATGGGCCGCCGTCCCGGAGGGAGCTGGTCAATGATGGAGACCTCCAGGTCGCCGTACAGGATCAGCGCCAGGGTCCGGGGAATGGGGGTCGCGGACATGACCAGGGTGTGGGGATGCTCCCCTTTGCCCGCCAGGGCTGCCCGCTGGGCCACGCCGAAACGGTGCTGTTCATCCGTCACCACCAGACCGAGATCGGCGTATTCCATGCCGCCGGTGATGAGGGCGTGGGTCCCGATGGCGAAGTCGATCTCCCCCGCCGCCAGCTGGGCGGCGATGGACCGTTTCGTTTTCATCGGGGTCGAGCCGGTCAGCAGGGCGCAGCGTATACCGAGATTTTCCATCAGCGGGGCCAGTCCCGCATAATGCTGCTGGGCCAGGATCTCCGTAGGGGCCATCAGGGCTGCCTGACGGCCGTTTTTTACCGCGAAATAGATGCAGGCGGCTGCCACCATGGTCTTGCCGGAGCCCACATCGCCCTGACACAGCCGGTTCATGGGGGTCCCGGACCGCATGTCCGCCAGGGCCTCGTCCACACACCGCTGCTGGGCGCTTGTCAGGGTAAAAGGCAGGATGCTGTAAAACGCATCCATATCCACTGCCTTGCAGGGGGGGACATGGACAACCTCCCGCCGCTGCCGCAGCCGCTTCAGGCCGATGGTGAACAAAAACAGCTCCTCAAAGGCCAGCCGCCGCCGGGCGATGTCCAGGGCCTCGGCGGACTCGGGAAAATGGATGTTCTCGTAAGCGTAATTGATCCGGCACAGGTGGCGTTCCTGCCGCACATCGTCCGGCAGCACGTCCGGCAGGATATCGGCGCAGGCGTCCAGACCCTGGCGGATGGACCGGGACAGGACCAGCTGGCTGACGCCGGCGGTGAGGGGGTAGATGGGCACGATGCGCCCGGTGAACTCCCCCCGGCCCTCCCGCTCCACGATGGGGCTGGCCATGGTCTTGCGGAGAAGGTTCCCCTCCGCCCGGCCATAGAACACATAGGTCTCCCCCTGGGCCAGCTGGTTTTTCAGCCAAGTCTGGTTGAAAAAGGTCACGTCCAGCACGCCGCTCTCATCCACGGCCCGGACCTTTACCAGGTCCATGCCCTTTCGGATATGGGACACCGTGGGCGGGGATGCGATCATAGCTGCCACGCAGGCATACTCGCCGGGGACCAGGTCCGCGATGCGCCGGACCTGGGTGCGGTCGTCATATTTTCGGGGAAACCAGGAGATCAGGTCCCGCAGCGTGGCGATGCCCAGTTTGCCCAGGGCTTTGGCCCGCTGCTCGCCGATACCTTTGATATATCGCACGTCTGTGGACAGGTCCGCCATGAGAGCTCCCCCTTTCTTGCATCTCCAACATACGCATGATACCATGACTGGCGGAAAAAAACAAGGAAACTTCGGCGGCCTGGGGGATCTGCTTCCCTGGAGGGGGCGGAGAGGCGCTGGGCGAGTCTGCGGCCTCGCAGGTCTTACGGGATGTTTCCCAGCGCACAGCAGCCAGGGAACATGGATCTCTATTTTTCGCGCTGTGGTGTGAACGCTGTAAGGCTTGGAACATATAAAAAGTGCCCGCCGGGAAAATTTCCGGCGGGCACTTTTGCATACTATATTAAATCTTTGTATTGATATAATCCACAAAACGATAGGTAAATCCATTTTCTGTGATCGGCTCACCGGTCTGCTCCACCTCCCAGCCCGGCAGCTTATCCAGGTTGGGGAAGTAGGTGTCGGATTCCTCCACCTGGGTCTCGACCCGGGTGAGGTAGACCCGTTCGCACCGGCTCAGAAGTGTGGCGTATACGCTGCCGCCGCCAATGATCCACAGCTTGTTGGGATCCTCGCTCTCCGTCATCTTCAGGGCTTCCTCAGTGCTGAACGCAACCTCGGCGCCCTCCCGGGAGAAGTCCGTGTTGTGGGTTATCACGATATTCCGCCGGTTGGGCAGGGGCCTTCCGCCGGGAAAGGACTCAAAGGTCTTGCGGCCCATGACAACGGTGCCGCCTGTGGTCATGGTACGGAAGCGCTTCATGTCCGTGGGCAGGGAGAACAGCAGCCCCCCCTCCAGGCCGATGGCCCAATTCTGATCGACGACGACGATGGCATTCATGTTTCTGTCTCTCCTTCCAAAGCAAATCACAGGCGTCAGACCGCCACGGGGATCTTGTGGGCGAAGGGGGCGGGATCATAGCCCTCCAACCGGAAGTGGTCCTTGGTAAACTGGTAGAAATCTGTCACGGAGGGGTCCATCCACAGCTGGGGGGCCGCCTTGGGCTGCTGGCAGATCAGCTCTTCCACCATGGGGACATGGCGGTCATAGATGTGGCAGTCGGCAATGACGTGGACCAGCTCTCCGGGAACCAGGCCGCTGACCTGGGCGAACATATGCACCAGCAGGGCGTACTGCACCACGTTCCAGTTGCCCGCGGCCAGCATGTCCTGGCTGCGCTGGTTCAAAATGGCGTTCAGCACATTGCCGGAGACGTTGAAGGTCATAGAGTAGGCGCAGGGGGCCAGGTGCATCTCGCTGAGGTCGTGGTGGTTGAAGAGGTTGGTCAGGATGCGGCGGCTGGCGGGATTCTCCCGCAGGTCCTTCAAGACCCGGTCCACCTGGTCCATATCGCCGTCGGCGTAGTGGTGCTTCACGCCCATCTGATATCCGTAGGCCTTGCCGATGGAGCCGGTCTCGTCGGCCCACTGGTCCCAAACGTGGGAGCTGAGATCATGGATGTTATTGGACTTCTTCTGCCAGATCCACAGCAGCTCATCCAGGGCAGACTTCCAATAGGTGCGGCGGATGGTGAGGATGGGGAATTCCTCCCGCAGGTCATAGCGGTTGATCACACCGAATTTTTTGATGGTGTGGGCGGGGCTTCCGTCCTCCCAGCGGGGGCGGACCTCCCGGTCGGTGTCCCAGACGCCGTTTTCCAGAATATCCCGGCAGGTCTGGATGAAGATGTCATCGGCGCGGCTCATGCGGATTCCTCCCTTGATATCATATTTTGCCTTTACTGAAGGTAGTATACCAAATCCGGCGGCAGTTTGGTAGAGGGAATCTTACGGACTTTTACCCAAACTATTAAAAAAAATTTGCATGGTTTTGGAGGAATTTCTGATTGTGCATCTGTAAAATGTGCGGTAAGATGGGCGTATTGAAAAAGCGGCTCCGGACGGCGGCGCCAAATTACGACTTACAGAGCCGGCAAGAGACCGACGACAGAGAGGGGGACCTGATATGCTGGATCGCAGCGAGGTGGGCAAGCGGGGCTATCTGAATGAGGATTTCCGCCTGTTCCACCTGAAGGACAGCCGCGCGCAGAAGCTGGATTACCACTACCACGAGTTCGATAAGCTGATCCTGCTGCTGAACGGCAAGGTCACCTATGTGGTGGAGGGCGTCACCTATTTTCTCCAGCCCTGGGACGTGCTGCTGGTACAGCACAACATGATCCACCGGCCCATCATCGACCCGTCGGAGCCGTATGAGCGGGTCGTGATCTGGCTGGGCCGGGATTGGCTGGAGCAGCGGAGCGACCCGGGCGCGGCGCTGGACACCTGCTTTGACACCGCGCGCCAGCGGGGCTTCCACCTGCTGCGGACGGACGGAGAACGGCGGCTCCAATATATGCAGGTCATCCAGCGGCTGGAGGACGCGCTGCGCTCCACGGAGTTCGGGGCGGGCCGCATGGCGGATACCCTGTGCCAGCAGCTTTTGATCGCCGTCAACCGGGACCTGCTGCGCTCCCGCACCGCCGCGGAGGCGCAGGATAGCTACCGGATGGACCCGAAGATGGAGGAGATCCTGCAATACATCACCCAGAATCTGGATGGAGAGCTGTCGGTGGACGCGCTGGCGAAGCGGTTTTACCTGAGCCGGTACTATCTGATGCACCGGTTCAAGGCCGTCACCGGCTACACGGTCCACCAGTATATCAGTCAGAAGCGCCTGGTATGGGCGGGAGAGCTCATCCGCTCCGGCGTGCCGGTGATGAAGGCCGCCGAGCAGGCGGGCTTTCGGGAGTACTCCACCTTTCTCCGGGCTTTTCAGAATACCTTTCACATCAGTCCCCGTGAATTTCGGTAATACGATTTCCTGATAAAACGATTTGATCGTTTTACCAGGGATTTGTATAAGTAGACCAACGCGCGGAAAAAGGAAGCAGAAACAACATGGAAACCAAGCAGATCAACGTGGAATTTACAAAACAGGACCTGCGGCGGCTGATCGTGCCGCTGGTCATTGAGCAGCTGCTGGCCATCACGGTGGGCCTGTTTGACTCCGTGATGGTGTCCCAGGTGGGGGAGGCGGCTATCTCCGCCGTGTCGCTGGTGGATACCGTCAATGTGCTGATGGTCAACGCCTTTTCAGCGTTGGCCACCGGCGGCGCCGTCATCGCGGGCCAGTACCTGGGCCGGCGGGAGATGGACAAGGCGGGCCATTCCGGCGCCCAGCTCCTGCTGTTTATGGTGGAGGTCTCGCTGCTGGTCATGCTCCTGTTCTATCTGGGCAAGGGTTTTGTGCTGCATGTGGTGTTCGGACAGGTAGAGGCGGATGTGGCGGCTTACGCGGACACCTATTACATGATCGTAGAGGCGTCCACGCCCTTCCTGGCCATTTACAGCGCCGGAGCAGCCCTGTTCCGGGTCATGGGCAACTCCAAGATCTCCATGTGGGTGTCCCTGGGCATGAACATCATCAATGTGGTGGGCAACGCTATTTTGATCTTCATCGTCCGCATGGGCGTGGAGGGCGTGGCCATTCCCACGCTGGTGTCCCGGGCGGCGGCGGCCGCCGCCATGGTGGCGCTGCTGCGGCGGATGCCCGGACTTCCTTTGCGGATCGAGCGGTTCACCCTGCACCATGACCGCTATGTGGTGCGGAACATTCTGCGCTTCGGCGTGCCCAACGGCCTGGAGAGCAGCATGTTCCAGCTGGGGAAGATCCTGCTGCTCTCCACCGTTGCCGTGCTGGGCACCGCGTCGGTGGCGGCCAATGCCATCGGCAATACGGTGACCTCCTTCCAGTGCGTGGCGGGCAACGCCCTGGGCCTTGCCATGGTGACGGTGGTCTCCCGCTGCGTGGGCGCCGGAAGCTATGAAAAGGCCCGGTATTACGCCTGGAAGCTGCTGAAGGCCACATACCTCTATATGGATATCTGCATCATCGCCATCTGCGCGGCGCTTCCCCTCATCCTGAAGCTGTACAACGTGTCCGATCAGGCGGCGGAATACGCCCGCATCATCATTCTGATGCACGGCGGGGCCGCCATGCTCCTGTGGCCCCTGTCCTTCACCCTGCCCCAGGCCCTCCGGGCGGCGGGGGACACCCGGTTCACCATGGTGGTCTCCACGGTCTCCATGTGGACGCTGCGGGTCGGCCTGGGCGTTTTGCTGGGCCGGTTCTGGGGCTTCGGCGTGCTGGGCATCTGGATGGCCATGTTTGCCGACTGGCTGCTGCGGGTCGCCTTTTTCCTCCCCCGGTTCCGCGGCCGTAAGTGGGAGACCATGAGCATTCGGGAATAACAAAAACGCCTTTCGAAGAGAAAGGCGTTTTTGTTATGGCGGGGGCGGCTCCCCACGGTTTCGATAGGCGGCGCGGAACTCCCGGGGCGGCATCCCCACATGCTTGGAAAATTGCAGGGTAAAATAGTTCTGGGTCTCGTAGCCCACCATTTCCGCGATGCGGGCAATGGGCAGATCCGTGGAGATCAGCAGGCTCTGGGCCTCGCCGATGCGGCGGCGCAGCAGATACTGCATGGGAGAGTAGCCGCTGACCTCCTTGAACAAATGGGCCAGGTAGTAGGGGCTGGCGTGAAGGGCGGTCCCCAGATCCTGCAGGGTCAGCGGCTCCTGAAAATGCTGGTCGATATACTCCTTGACCTGACTGCCCAGAGAGGAGGGATCCGGATTTGCCGGTCCCCGCAGGGATACGGTGCCGGAGATGGTCAGGACCCGGTCCAGCAGGGCCAGCATCAGCCGGTGGCAGAAGGCCTCGCAGTCCGGCCGGTCGGCGGTGAGATAGCGGTACATCATGTCGTACAGCGCCCTAAGGTCCGGCAGCTCGTCTCCCACGGGATAGACCACCGGGGAGTCCTCTGCCACCAGGGCGTTCTCCCGCAGGCCCGGCAGCCGCAGGCCGCTGACGGCGATGCAGCAGCAGCCAAAGGGATCGCCGGACAGCTCATCGTGGACCACGCCGCTGTTGATGACCAACAGATCCCCTGCCTTCACGTCATAAGTGGCGCCGCCAATCAGGAAGCGGGCCTGGCCCTCCTCGATCAAAAGCACTTCCGTCCAGTCCGGGTGGGCGTGAAGCAGCCAGGGATAGGCCTGGTCGGACCGCTGCCGGCGGCTGACGTACAGCAGCCGGGGCATGGTCTCCTGGGTAAATGCGGGCCGGTAGGCCCGTTTGACATAGCATTGGCCCCTTGGCTCCTGCATAGGCAGATCCTCCTTTTGTGCCGCTCCCGCAGCGGGAGACAGCAAGATATTATAAAAGCGGCGGCCTGCCAACCCGGCGGCCAGCCGGGTTGGCAGCGGCTGAAAGTCCTGTGCTCAGGGCATAGTGGCAAAAAATATCACAAAATTTTTGACAAAACTGACAACGAAGCGCGGCACAGAACTTCGCAAGAACGTGAATGTCTTTCCCGCTCCGCTGTGATATGATACAGACAACATCAAGAAAGAAGGAGGTGCCCCACATGTTGTATACACTCGTTTCCATTCTCGTGCTGGGCGGTGCCATGTACCTGGATCGCTGATCTGCGGCATAGAGAGACCAAGCGGCTTCCGAAAGGGGGCCGCTTTTTTGCGTCAGACCGCCAGATGCAGGATGGCCTGCATCTCCTCCGGACCGATCCGCACAAAGCCGCCGAAGGGGAAGCCGCCCGGCTTTTCCGCCCGGTGAGCGGCCATGGCGGGGATGTCCTCCTCCTTTGCTCCGATCTCGGCCAGCGTGGTGGGCATCCCCAGCGTGCGGAAGAAGGCCCGCAGGCGGGCGACGCCTTCCCGGGCGGTGCGCTCTGGACAGGCATAGTCCATCTCGCAGCCGAACACATTGACGGCGAACCGGGCGAAGCGCATGGGGTCATGGGGCAGCACGTATTCCATCCAGGCGGGCATCACCACCGCCAGGCCCGCCCCGTGGGCGCAGTCGTAAAAGGCGGACAGCTCGTGCTCGATCTGGTGGCTGGCCCAGTCCTGGTCACGGCCCACGCCGCAGGAGTTGTTGTGGGCCAGCATCCCCGCCCACATCAGGTCCGCCCGGGCGGCGTAGTCGTCAGGCGCGGCGACAGCCTTGGGCGCGGCGTCCACAATGGTTTTCAGCAGAGCTTCGCACAGCCGGTCCGTCAGGGCCACGTCGGGAGTGTTGGAGAAGTAGCGTTCGCAGATATGGGCCAGCATATCCACCGCGCCGCTGGCGGTCTGGTAGGCGGGCAGGGAGCAGGTGAGCCGGGGGTCCAGCACGGCGAACTTGGGCCGGATGACGTCAGTTTTGGGGCAGCCCCATTTTAAATTTCCCTTCTCTTGGGTTATGACGGCGCTGCTGCTGCCCTCACTGCCCGCGGCGGCGATGGTCAGCACCACGCCCACCGGCAGGGTCGTTTCGATTTTCACCTTGCCGGTGTAGAAGTCCCAGAAATCGCCGTCGTAGCCCGCGCCGAAGCCGATGGCCTTGGCAGTGTCGATGACGCTGCCGCCGCCCAGGGCCAGCAGGAAGTCGCAGCCCTCCCGGCGGACCAGCTCGATGCCCTCATAGACCTTGCCGCTGCGGGGATTGGCCTGGATGCCGCTCAGCTCCGTCCAGGGGATGCCCGCCTTTGCCAGGGAGGCGGTAACGGCGTCGTAAGCGCCGTTGCGCTTCACGGAGCCGCTGCCGTAGACCAGCAGGACCTTTGTGCCGCCGAACCGCCGCACCAGCGCACCGGTGTTTTTTTCCTCTCCGTCGCCGAAGGCGAACAAAGTGGGAGAGTAGAAAGTGAAATTGTTCATAAAAACCTCCATCTTTTTGAGAATTAGGAGTTAGGAATTCGCCTTTGGCGGAATGATCTCCATTTGTCCGGCAAAGCCGGACACTGAAATTTCTAATTCTTCATTTCTAATTCCTGCCTATTTCAGTATCCGAGCTTTCGGTTCACCAGTCCCCGCAGAGGCCGTCCGGCGGCATAGTTTGCAAGGTCGGCGCAGAACATCTCCACGTTGGTGTCGCAGGTGTAGCCCAGCGTCATGTTGCCGGAGACGTGAGGGGTCAGGATCAGGTTCCTGGCGTTCCATAGGGGATGCTCTTTGGGCAGCGGCTCCGGGTCCATCACGTCCAGGGCCGCGCCCGCCAGCCTTCCGGCGTTCAGGGCCTCCATCAGCGGCTCCTGGTCGATGGCGCTGCCCCGGCCCACGTTGATGACATAGGCGCTGGCGGGCAGAAGGGCGATGCGCGCCCGGTCCAGGAGGTGGAAGGTGCCGGACGTGCCGGGCAGGGCCATGACCAGGATGCTGGCCGTGGGCAGCACTTCGTCCAGCCGGGAGATGGGATAGACCGTATCAAAGGCCGGATGGGGCCGTCCGCTGCGGCTGAGGCCGGTGATCTTCGCCGCGCCCATGCCCCGCATCCGCTCCGCCACGTTGACACCGATGTTGCCGGTGCCGAGGATCGTGAACTCGTTGTCTCGGATGGAGCGGACGGCAAGCTGGTTGGACCAGCTTTTGGCCCGGATCACTTCTTCATACTCCGGCATCCGCCGCAGCAGCATCAGGGTCACCATCACCACATGCTCGGCGATGGTCACGCCATAGACATTGGAGTTGGTCAGCAGACAGTCGGGATTGGCGAAGATGGACGGGTCTTTGCAGTAGGGGTCCACTCCGGCGAAGGAGCAGCAGTACCACTTCAGTCCAGCGGGGGCAGTCCGCAGCAGCTCCGGGGAGTGGGCATACAGCACCTCGCAGTGCTGGAGGCAGTCTTTGGCCTCCTCAAACTGGTCCAGGGTGAAAAAGTGGGGAACGAATCCCGCCGCCCCGGCGGCTTTTTCGATCTGTGCCCTGTGGGCGTCCGTCAGAAATTCCAGATAAATGCAGATGTCTCGGCTCATAACAAGAGATCTCCTTGGTTTATGATGATATTGGTTTATAGATATGTGATATTTGGACAGGGCGGTCTGCCCGGGCTGTCAAGTGTCCGCCAGCTGCCTGCACACCGCTTCGGCGCACCGCATGCCGTCCGCGGCGGCGGAGAGGATGCCGCCGGCGTATCCCGCGCCCTCGCCGCAGGGGTAGAGGCCCCGGACGGGGGACTGGTATGTTTCGTCTCGGGGAATGCGCACCGGTGAGGAGCTGCGGCTCTCCACAGCGGTAAGCACCGCGTCAGGGTGGTCATAGCCCCGCAGCTTCCGGCCCAGAATGGGCAGGGCCTCCGCCATGGCGTCCGCCACGAACCCGGGCAGACATCGGCGCAGGTCTGTCCAGACAACGCCGGGGCGGTAGCTGGGCCGCACCCGGCCCGGTCCGGTGGAGGGCCGGTGTGCCAAAAAGTCCCCGACCCGCTGAGCGGGGGCGCGGTAACCGCCGCCTCCCGCCTGATAGGCGGCTTCCTCCAGCCGCCGCTGGAAGGCGACGCCCGCCAGGGGGCCGTCTCCGCCGAAGTCCTCCGGCGTCACATTGATCAGCAGCGCGCCATTGATATTCTCCCGGTCCCGGGCGAACTCGCTCATGCCGTTGGTGACCACGCGGTCCGCTTCCGACGCGGCGGCCACCACTTGACCGCCGGGACAGACGCAGAAGGAGAAGGCGGAGCGCCCGCTGGGCAGGTGGCAGGACAGCTTATAAGTGGACGCCGGCAGGCCGGGGTGTCCGGCGAACCGCTTGTACTGGGCCGCGTCACAGTCCGACTGCCGGTGCTCGATGCGGACGCCCACGGCAAAGGGCTTGGCTTCCATGGGGACGCCCCGGGCGTACAGCATCTCAAAGGTGTCTCGGGCGGAGTGACCGGGGCAGAGGATCAGATGGCGGCAGGGCAGGGGATAGGGGCCGCCAGGGCCGGAGACCGTAATGCCTGCCAGTTGTCCGCCCCGGATGTCCAGGTCCGTCAGTTGGCTCTCAAAACGGATATCCGCGCCCAGATCCAGCAGCTCCCGGCGGAGACGCTGTAGGGTGATATGCAGATAGTCCGTCCCCACATGGGGCTTGGCGTCGATCAGGATGTCCTCCGGTGCGCCGTGGGAGACCAGTGTTTCCAAAATGAAGCGGTGGCGGATGTCCTTGGTGCCGGTGTTCAGCTTTCCGTCGGAAAAGGCCCCGGCGCCGCCCTCGCCGAACTGGACATTGCTGGCGGGGTCCAGCGCTCCTGTGGACCAAAACCGCTCTACATCGGCCTGCCGCCGCTCTACGGGGCGCCCCCGCTCCAGCAGGATGGGCCGCAGCCCCGCCTTTGCCAGCACCAGGGCCGCGAACAGCCCCGCCGGCCCGGCGCCCACCACCACCGGAGGCGTTTCCGGCGCGGGCAGGGGAGCGGGCAGCAGGTAGCCGGGCTTCCGCTCCATCCGGCAGACTTTTTTGCTGCGGCAGCGCTTCAAAACGGCGGCCTCGTCTTTCACGGCCGCCTCTACGGTATAGACCAGGGCCGCGTCCTCCCGGGCGTCCACGCTGCGGCGCAGGATGCGGAGGGACAGCAGATCCTTTTCCCGCACTTTCAGGATGCGGGCGGCCTCCGCTGCCAGCGCCGCCATATCGCTGCCGGGGGCCAGTTTGATAGTTTCGATCTTCAGCAAGGCCGTTGGTTCCTTTCCTGGATGTCTCTCCTATTTTACAGTCCATTCACTTGGGAAATCGCAAACGATCTTTCAAGCGGGCTGCGTCCGCCGGGGCCGCTTACGCGGCCCAAATAAAACGATTTGATCGTTTATTTAAGAGTTAGTATAACATGGTTTTCTCCGTTGGAAAAGTCTTTTGGAATTTTTCTCCGCCGGGATGGGGATACTTGGAGCGGGAGGCGGTGCCATGGACCGACGGCCGTTTTTTGAGGGCTGGTATTTCAAGCACCAGCAGGAGAACCATACAATAGCCTTTATTCCCGCCCACCACCGGAATGAGCAGGGGATCTATACCGCGTCATTGCAGGTCGTCACAGAGAGCCGCGCGGAGTATATGGAGATTCCCGCCCGGGAGTTCCATGTGAAGCGGGACCCCTTCCGAGTGCGGTGTGGGAACAGTGTGTTCAGCGCATCTGGCTGCCGGATCGACTGTGTATGCGGCGGAGAGCGGCTGGCGGGAAGCCTGCGCTACGGCCCCTGGACGCCGCCCAAGGGCGATATCATGGGGCCTTTTCGCTTCGTTCCATGGATGCAGTGCCGCCACAGCGTCTGCAGCATGGTCCATTCCGTGGAGGGGACGCTGACCCTGGGCGGACGGACGCTGGACTTTCGCCGGGGGAAAGGCTATGTGGAGGGGGATCGCGGCTCCTCCTTTCCCGGCCGGTATCTGTGGACCCAGAGCCTGCTTCCCGGCGGGAGCGTGATGCTGTCGGTGGCAGACGTTCCCTTCTGCGGCGGACAGTTTACCGGCTGCATCGGCTTTGTCTGGCTGAACGGCCGGGAGCTGCGTCTGGCCACGTACAAAGGGCTGCGGGTCCTGGAGGCCGGCCCCCGGGGCGCGGTGGTCCGGCAGGGGAGCTGGGAGCTGCGGGTCGAGCTTCTGGCAGCCAGGCCCTTGCCGCTGCAGGCGCCCCGGCGGGGAGATATGGGCCGTGTCATAAGGGAGAGCACCGCCTGCCGTGTCCGCTACCGCCTGCTGCGCCGGGGCGCGGCGGTGTGGGACACGGTATCTGAGCAGGCAGGATTTGAAGCGGAGTGGTGAGAGAGCCGCCGTATGAGCGCATACGGCGGCTGAGACTGTCGAAAAAGTGGCATAGCCACTTTTTCGAGGAAGCTGCGGCCTGCCGCAGCGCACTCGTTGTCCGCCCAGGCGGACAACTCGCACGTTTGCAGGCCGAGAAGTGTTTTTCCGACGTACACGCCGCCGGAAAAACAGATCAAACCTTTTTCGCGCCTGCGGGCGCGAACTCTGCGAGGCTTTTTCGACAAGCTGGGAGCCGCCGTATGAGATCATACGGCGGCTCTTTTGTTCAAAAATTCTTCACAGACCTTTCAGACATTTTTAAGCTATCTATTGTATACTGCGGACAAAAGATCGATAAATTCAAAAAACGTGCAAACAATCTTCACAGTTTTGACACAAAGAACAGATATGATCGTTCTAACAAAAGAAAAACCGGGATACATACAAGGAGGAACCAGTCATGTATAACGACGAGCAGAACCTATATCATTACACATACCGCAAGGACGGAAGCGAGCCAGGCGCGCGCTTCGATCCTCAGGCGGAAGCGGCTTCCCAGACGGAGACCGGCCGCCCCACGGTGGATGAACAGCTCCACAACTATCAATCCGGGCAGTCCCAGCGGCCGCCCATTCAGGAGATGAAGCCTGTGAAAAAGAATCGAATGGGTCTGAAGATCACCGCTCTGGCCCTGGTCTGCGCCCTGGTGGGCGGAGCGGTCGGCGGCGGCGTGGTGTGGGGCGTTTCCCGGCAGGGCGGCGGCACCACCGAAATCAACGTCAGCAGCCGCCCTGTGACCCAGGTGAACGTCAATACCGTCAACGGCAAGGACGCCATGAGCGACGCGGAGGTCTACGCCGCTAATGTCAACAGCGTGGTGTCCATCAACGTCACCGGCACCAACGGCACCAACTTCTTCGGCCAGCCGGTGCAGACCGCCTCTGCCGGTTCCGGCTTTGTCCTGACCAAGGATGGTTTCATCGTCACCAACTACCATGTGGTGAAGAATGCGGACACCGTGAAGGTCACCATGTACAACAGCGACGAGTATGACGCCAAGTATGTGGGCGGCGATGAGGACTACGATATCGCCGTCATCAAGGTGGAGGCGGCAGAGCTGCAGCCCGTGGTGCTGGGGAACAGCACAGGGTTGAACGTAGGCGACCACGTGCTGGCCATCGGCAATCCTCTGGGCGAACTGACCTTTTCCATGAGCGGCGGCATGGTGTCCAGCGTGAACCGGGCCATCAATGTGGACGGTACGCCCTTCAACATGATCCAGACTGATGCCTCTATCAACCCCGGCAATTCCGGCGGCCCGCTGTTCAACCAGTTCGGCGAGGTGGTGGGCATCGTCTCCGCCAAGTATTCCAGCTACGCCACTGAGAGCGTGGAGGGCCTGGGCTTCGCCATCCCTATCAACGACGTTTCCGCCATGATCGAGGACATCATGACCAACGGCTATGTTACGAACAAGCCCTATCTGGGCATCACCGGCGGTTCCATGACGGAGCAGATGGCCGCTCAGTACCGTTATGACATCGACGAGGGCGTATTTGTCTACTCTGTGGAGGAGGGCGGCGCCGCCGCCAAGGCGGGACTGAAGATGGGCGACGTCATCACCAAAGTGGATGACACGGAGATTGACTGCATGGAGGATCTGACGGTGGTGAAAAAGCAGTATTCCGCCGGGGACACCGTGACGCTGACCATCTACCGGGACGGCGCGGAGACCACCGTGGAGCTGACCTGGGACGCCGTACCCGCCGACCAGCAGGCAAGCCAGGAGGAAGCGCAGACCCAGCAGGACCAGAACGGCCAGAATGGCAATGGGTATGACCCCTATGATATTTTCGACTACTTCTTTGGAAACCGCTACCGGTAAGAGATCCAAGCCTGACGGCGGCTTCGCGGCAGCAGCCGCGGCAAGGCAGACGGCCGCCTATGCGGCAGGCGCGGGACAGTATCCTATATCGGACCAAAGCGCACCGTGCGAGAGCACGGTGCGCTTGCTGCGCCTGCCGGTATATGCGGTCAAAAAACGGGCACCTTTGCCGGCGGTATGTCAACGCTTGGGGCCGGCCGTGATAAAACCGGCGCAGTCAATCCCGGTTTATGGGGAGAAACCGGATGGAAGTTCGATATAAAGCCTGCATGTTCATATGTGTTGCTTGCAGCAACGGGCAGTTCTTCGTACAATCGTGATAACAACAGAAGGAAAGGAGTTTATCCCGAATGTTAAACGAAAACATAAAATCGATCAGAAAATCAAAAGGGCTTTCGCAGGAGGAACTTGCCATCAAGCTGAATGTGGTGCGGCAGACGATCTCCAAATGGGAGAAGGGATTGTCAGTTCCTGATTCCGATATGCTGATTTCCATATCGGAAGTGCTTGCGACCCCCGTAAGCACCTTGCTTGGAGAAACTGTTAGGGAACCGGAGGCCGATGACCTGAAAGCGATTTCCGAAAAACTGGAGATGATCAACCTGCAGCTCGCGCGGCGGAAGGCCATGAGGCGAAAAGCGGTTCATTGGCTGCTGATCTCAGTGTGCGCGGTCATCGCAGCGATTTTTGCTGTCTTGATCGAATTTAATAGTCCCTACTTGGGCTGGGATTATTGTGACCCTGAAACTGCTGTTGTCGGAGTAGTCTTTCACGCGTTTGAATGGCTGTTTGTCAGGCTGGCACCGATGACCCTGGTAGGGGCAGTCGTTGGAATTTTTTTGACACGCAAAAAAGTATAAAGCTGCTCTGTTTTTTTGGGGTACAGTTCAGACTTTAAAATTTCGGTTAAGCGGACAGTCATGTGAATGACTGTCCGCTTATTGCCTGTTGCAAGGCTCTTGTGAGATCGACAAAATTATATTCTAGCAACACTTTTATAAAAAAGACTGAAAGCCCCGCCCTTGCGCTTTCCGGATGGAGATGGTATAATACTTTGTCAAAGACAACAGCAAAGGAGATTTGCTTTATGAAGCTCGGAATCGTCGGACTTCCAAATGTTGGAAAGTCCACCCTGTTCAACGCCATCACCAACGCCGGGGCGGAGAGCGCCAATTATCCCTTCTGCACCATCGACCCCAACGTGGGCATGGTGGCAGTGCCGGACGAGCGGCTGGACAAGCTGGCGGAGATGTACGAGCCGGACAAAAAGACCCCGGCGGTCATCGAGTTCGTGGATATTGCGGGACTGGTGAAGGGTGCCAGCCAGGGCGCTGGCCTGGGCAACAAGTTCCTGGCCAACATCCGGGAGACCGACGCCATCGTCCATGTGGTACGGTGCTTTGATGACGAGAACATCATGCATGTGGTGGCCGACGCGGGGACCAACGTCCCCGTGGACCCCCTGGGGGACATCGAGACCATCGACCTGGAGCTGATCATGGCGGACCTGGAGATGGTGAACCGCCGCGTGGAGAAGGCGGCCAAAGCCGCCAAGGGCGACAAGAAGTTTTTGCATGAGGTGGACGTGTTCAAGGGCCTGGCGGAGCACCTCAACGCCGGAAAGTCCGCCCGGACCTACGAGTGCGACCCCGACGACATGGCCCTCATCGCCACATCCGATCTCCTGAGCCTGAAGCCGGTGATCTACGCCGCCAACACCGACGAGGACGGCTTCACCGATCTGGACGGCAACCCGTATTACCAGCAGGTGAAGGCCCTGGCGGAGCGGGAGGGCGCCCAGGTGCTGCCCATCTGCGCCAAGCTGGAACAGGACATTGCCGAGCTGGAGGGCGAGGAGAAGCAGATGTTCCTGGAGGAGCTTGGGATCGAGGAATCCGGCCTGGACCGGCTCATCAAATGCTCCTATACCCTGCTGGGCCTCATCTCCTTCCTGACCTATGGAAAGGACGAGTGCCGGGCCTGGACCATCAAGCGGGGGACCAAGGCTCCCAAGGCCGCCGGCAAGATCCACACCGACATTGAGCGGGGCTTCATCCGGGCGGAGGTCATCGCCTATGACGATATGATGAAGTGCGGCAGCGTCAGCGCCGCCAAGGAAAAGGGCCTGCTCCGCAGCGAGGGCAAGGAGTATGTGGTGCAGGACGGCGACATGATCTACTTCCGCTTCAATGTCTGACATGACGGAGCTGGAGCGTTTGGCGGCCTATGACCGGATGTACGCCGACCTGCTGAAAGAGCGGGACAAGGTGGCGGCGGACATGGAAAAGCTCCGCGCCGCCGGGAAGAACCGGGGGGCCACTTACCAGCAGCTGCTGGCGCAGAAGCTGACAGTGCAGAACCTGATCGGCAGATTTGAACTTTACGGCATCAAAGAGCAATGAGAAAGAGGCGGGCGCTCACGCGTCCGTCTCTTTACTTCTGGAGCAGGCCGGATAAAAACCGGCCTGGCAAATAAAATTTCCCCCAGTAGGGAACGATTTCGCGTTTCCCAGCGTGTTATCAGTGAAAAGCGTTTTTCAAATCCACAAAAAAGGAGGCATTGCATGACAGAACAGGAGCTTTTTCTGCGCAATGCCATGGAGGCCTACGGCGGCGCGGTGTACCGTCTGGCCCTGTGCCGGCTGCAAAACGCCGCCGACGCCGAGGACGTGTATCAGGACGTGTTTCTGCGGCTGCTGGGCCAGCCGGACCGGGACTGGGACGGCGAGCATCTGAAGGCCTGGCTGCTGCGGACCACAGTGAACCGCTGCGCCGACCTGCACCGCTTCCGCCTGCGGCGGCCGGTGCTGTCCCTGGACGAGGTGCCGGAGACAGCCGGACCGGCGGACGACGAGGCCCGGGCGCTGTGGGACGCAGTGAGCCGCCTGCCGGAGAAGCTGCGGACGGTGGTGCACCTGCACTACGCCGAGGGCTACCAGACCGAGGAGATCGCCGCCATGCTGGACATTCCGGCGGCCACGGTCCGCACCCGGCTCCACCGGGCCAGGACAAGACTGAAAGACATGCTGGGAGGTATTGAAGATGGAGAACAAGTATCAGAAGCTGATGAAGGATATCCGCGTCCCCGAGGAGCTGAATGACCGGGTCCTGTGCGCCGCCCGGCGGCAGGCCCGGGACAGTGCCGGGGAGCAGACCGGGCCGAAGCGTTTGACAAGAAGCCGCCGGTTCCGTCCCCTGGTGCGGACGGCGGTGTGCGCCGCCTGCGCCCTGGCCCTGGTACTGGGTACTGTGCGGTTCGATCCAGTGGATACCCAACCGGATGGCCCTGTGGGTCAGGAAAATGCCCCTGCCGTACTGTCGCCCAGCTTCTCCTTCGGCCTGACGGCCTACGCCGCCGGGACCGGAGAGAGCATCCGCCCCAATGCCAACGGCGGCTTGGCCTTTACCATGGGCGACGGCCTGTACTGGTCGGCGCAGGAGGGCTACTATACCGGCTGTCTGTTCCAGGTCACCGGGGAGCATATCCGCCAGGTGTCCCTGTCCCTGGACCGGGGCGGTCTCTACCGCAGCCAGCAGTTGGAGAACCTGACCGCAGAGGAAATGCAGGTCATCCGGGAGGCCCAGGAGCGGGGAGAGATCGCCCCCACCAGCATCGACCGAGACGGGGACGGCAACTGGTCCACCGAAAAGATGACAAAGCTGGGCGCCAGTGTCACGGAGGACTATGCCCCGGAGGTGTACTACGGCATTTGGACCGGCGGTGTCAGCGAGGCAGCCTGGGCTGAGGACCCCAAAGCGGCCGAAGAGTCCAGCACAGACCAGCTGGACGGCGCGGTGCTGACGGTGACGGTCACGTTTGACGACGGCACGGAACAGACCAAGGCTTACCACCTGTCCACTGGCAGGCTGCGGGTGACATGCGAAAACGACAGCGGTCTGACGGTACTGCCCCAGCTGGCGGGGGACAACGAGCCCTATGTCTACGGGATCTATGCCGCCTCTGAGACGGAGAGCCGCTGGTTCCAGTGGCCGGTGCAGGGCAGCCGGACCGTCAGCCGCAGCAATCCCTTTGGCCGTCGGGAGATCGCGGTGGACAACGAACCAGACCCGGAGGAGCCCATCGACCGGGAACAATTGGAAGCGCAGCTGGAGAAGATGCGCTTCCACAGCGGCATCGACATCCCGGCCCCGGAGGGCGAGGTGATCCTGGCGGCGGCGGACGGCACCGTGACGGAGACCGGTTTTGACGCGTCCCACGGAAATTACCTGGTGATCGACCACGGAGACGGCCTTCAGACCCTGTACGCCCACTGCCGGAATGTGGACGTACAGGAGGGCGATCCGGTGAAGGCCGGGGAGATGCTGGGCGCCGTGGGCAAGACCGGAATGGCCACCGGTCCCCACCTCCACTTTGAGGTCCGGCAGGACGGGGAGATCCAGAACCCGGTGGCGTATTTTGACAAGGATATCCGGGATATCCTGGAAATGAAGTGAAAAAGGGAGGGACCGCCTTGCGGTCCCTCCCTTTAATTTTATGAAATATAAAAATATATATTGACTTTCATAAAATTAAAGTTTATATTAATTTTATGAAAGGGGCTGATGCATGTGACAACGCTCCCGGCGTGGATGGCGGAGCTGGAGGACGAGGACCTGGCCTTCATCAAAAAATTTATCCTGTCCTCCGGGTCGTTAAAGGAGGTGGCGGGGCTGTACGGCGTCAGCTATCCCACGGTGCGGCTGCGGCTGGACCGGCTCATCCAGAAGATCAAAATGACGGAGACGGCGGAGGCCGATCCCTATGTATCCCTGGTGAAGCGGCTGGCAGTGGACGACAAGCTGGATTTCGATACCGCCAAGCTCCTGATCACGGAATACCGCAGGTCAAAGGAGGAAAAGTGAAATGGATATTGCAAGCAAGATTGTGATCGTGATCATGCTGTTCATTCTGGTGTTCCTGGTGGGCGGCATTTTCCTGCAGATCTTTTTCTCCAAACGGGAGAGCCGATGGCCGGGGCTGGTGCTGCCGCTGCTGTCGTTTCTGTACTCTCTGGTACTGGCGCTGAACGTGACCGCCGTTGGCGGAGAATTTCCCTGGGGGCCGCTGCTGGCCAGCCTGGCGCTGGGCAACATCCCCACGGTGATCCTGCTGGCGATCTACGCCGCCTGCCGGGAAAAACGGAAAAAGCGGGACGAGATCGACAAAATGCAGATCGAGGACTTGTGAGCGGGCGGCCCTTCCGGTCGGGGCCTCTCTTCCGCGCCACAACGGCCTGAGAACTCCCGGGGTTTCGTCAAACGGGCGGATGCGGGCATCCGCTTCTGCGGCATGGCGGCGTTGTCCGTCCCCGGCAATTGCCCGCCATATAGAAAAAACCGCTGCCTTGGGGAGGGACTTCGTAAGGAGGTCCCTCCCAGCCTTTTGAAAAGCCTGCTGAAAATGACTGGATCGGGGTGCCTGCCCCCAGCAAGATCGACCAGGGGAACAAAGAGATAGGAAGGCGAAATTTGGGCCACGGGTCGATCCTTACGCTCTCCCAGCTAATGCCATTCGATTCCTGTTTTTTTAAGTTGCTCTACCGCATCTTCATAAAATGGTAGACTGACTTCTGCTGGGTCAATTTTACAAATTACTTCATCAAAAAACATCGTAGGGATTTCAATAATATCAAGGGAACAATTCATTCCATGTTGTTGCATCAGCTTGATATAGGCAATCGAATAAGCGTCTACGAAAGTAGAATAGCCCACAGGTTGTTTGCGGTATTTTTTGACACGTTGAGTAAGTAAATGGACTAATTCTTTTTCATCCTTATCGGCTACGGCCCGAATCGCTGACACTTCCATATCACTCATCAGTATAGTTTGGGGGGTTGCTTCATCGTATGCAGAGTTGACAGAGGCGAGTAATTCTACCGCCTTTTCAAAATTGCCCAACAGTAGTTGTACATAAGGATGATCCATATCAGCTAAACACTGTGGAAGAATCCCCCGCACTGCAAAAAACTGAAGAAGGCCGTAGGCAAAATCAAGTATCATGTTAATCTGCTCAGTATTATCACGTTTCGAGTGTGGATCTGCTACGCAAAACAGATAAGCAAATATAGAAGCCATTCCTGAAAGATAGGTGTACTGAATGACTTGAACATTAGAGTTGTCACGCAAATAGGAACTTCCTGCAAGTATGCGATATTTAAGTTGGAGATTTGCATATAACTCTCCATAATTTCGCATTGACGGAAATTCTTCTTCCTCTTTAAGTATTTTTTGTAGGTTACTTAATGTTATGTCTTTCCCTTTTGATTGCCGGAAAAGTTGTAGTTCCTTTTTCAACTCTTTCTCCCATTTGGGAGGCTGATATACTAATTTTTCTGCCATGAATGGAACCTCCACATCTATTGGCTTTGCTCATCAATTATAGCAATTAAGAAGCTGTATTTCAAGTTATCCTGCAAAATCTGATACTTTATAGCAGCTAATCGGAATAGCGGAGGTTGGCTGTCGATTCGACAGAGTTTTCTTGTGATACTTTATCGCACCTGAGCATTGGAGCCGGTGCTATCCCCGGCGACCCGCAGAAAAGAAACCTCCGAACGACAGCCCGCTGCCCTGTCTCATCGTATAGCGAGCATAGCTTTTGTGTTGCCGCAGGCACCACAAAAGCGGGCAACACTTCTTTACGGAGTGCCGCCCTTGGCAGCGGTTTTTTCTATGTGTCAGGGGCGGATTCCTCTTCAAAAGCGGCCGTATCCGCGTCCCATTCCTCCAAGTTCTCCTTGATTTCGCCTGCGGCGATCCGCATGGAAAGAACTGTGGCCAAGTTGGTCCTGCGCGGGATGCGGTCTGCCTCCCGCACCGCCTGCGCCAACGTTTCATACGCCTGTTTGTAATCAAATTCATTGGGCATTTCCAACACCTCACATATAGTTTAACCTGAAACAGGTTAAGATGCCAATAGGGGGAGGAAGAAACCCGTATGATGTGGATACGAGGTGATGCCCATGTATCCACGGATACGCGACCTGCGGGAAGATTCTGATATGACGCAGACGGAGCTGGCACGGCTGCTGGGCATGTCCCAGACCGGATATTCCAAATATGAGACCGGCGAGAACGACATTCCGGTGGCGATCCTGGAAAAGCTGGCGGACCTGTACCACACCAGCGTAGACTATCTTCTGGGCCGCACGGACCGCAGACAGCCCTACCCGCAGCAGACAAAATAGAAACGGATATGCTATCCGGTAAATCGAAGAACAAAACGGCCCCGCAGTCTGCTGACCGCGGGGCCGTTCTTTTCAATCATGCGCACGGGGCAGATTCCACCGGAACCCGGCGGAAAGGAAACGGATCAGCACCACCGTACCGGTCCCCAGCAGCATAGCCGCCGCCTACGGCGGTGGTGAGGCCCAGGATGCACACGCCGAAGATATCCATGTTCTTCTTCAAGCCCGTCATGGCGCCGGAGGCGGCGAAGGCCAGGGTCCCGGTCAGCTCCAGAAGGAGGATGAAGCCATCCACGGCTCACAGCCCTCCCTTCCGCACCATCTCCATGAAAGCGGCGGCCGCGGCGGTGGGGGTCACGTCCCGCAGGGTGCACATGTCCACGCTGCGGGCGGGAATATCAAAATCGGTTTTCAGCAGGCGGATGTCCCCGGCGTCCAGGGTGTCTTGGACGAATTCCAGTGTGACCCCCGCCACGCCCAGGCCGATGCGGGCCAGGGACACCAGCAGCTGGCGGGAGCTCAGCTCGATCTCGGGCGTCAGGGTCACGCCGCTCTTGAGAAAGTACTGCTCCAGAAATACCCGGCTGCTGGCCTTCCTCTCCAGCAGGATCAGGGGGAAGGCGGCGATCTCCTGCAGGGTGTGGGCGTGGTCGAAATCGCAGTCATAGCCGCTGCCCGCCACGAAAACGGAATGTGTCGCGAAGCAGGGCCAGTTCTCCACAGCGCTGTCGGCAGGGGAGGAGGCGAAGGCGATGTCCACCGCGCCGGAGCGCAGCATGCTCAGCACCTTGGCGCTGCGGCCGGAGACGATCTTTAGCCGGATGCCGGGGTGCTGGCGGTGGAACGCGTCCAGATAGGGGGTCAGGAACCAGCTGGTCACGGTGTCGCTGGCGCCGATGACCAGAGTGCCCAGCAGCAGCTGCTGGGCCTGGGACAGCTTGTCCTCGCCGGTGGCCAGCAGGCCCAGGGCGCTGCGGACGTATTGATACAGCATCTGTCCCTCGCCGGTGAGGGACACGCCCCGGGGGCTGCGGGCGAAGAGACGGGCCTGCAGGGCGGTCTCCAGCTGCTTGATGGACTGGCTCACCGCCGACTGGGAGATGTACAGGTTTTTGGCGGCGGAGGAGATGTTGCCGGTCTCGGCCACCTCCTTAAATACACGGTAAAGCTCCAATTTCACGGCCATGGCGGTTCCTCCTGCAATCAGGCATGCTTATAACAACGCCACCATTATAAGTGAGTTCGCCGCCGTTGGCAAGCCCCGCAAGAGAATTTTCCCCGCCCTCCTTGCAAAAGACGCCATTTTTGATATACTACATAGAAAAGCGGAAGCATGGAGGAGACGCTATGCTGTATCATATTCTGGCGGTGGGCGACGTGGTGGGCGAACCGGGGCTGCGGCACCTGGAAAAGACCCTGCGGCCCCTGCAAAAGCTGAAAAACATCCACTTCACCGTGGTCAACGGAGAAAATGCCTCCGGCGTGGGACTGACGCCGGACCAGGCCCGGCGCATCTATGACGCCGGGGCCGACGCGGTGACGCTGGGCAACCACACCTTCGGCAAGATGCAGATCAGGGATCTGCTGGACGACGTTCCCTGGCTGCTGCGGCCTGCCAACTATACGGGCCGCGCCCCCGGCCGGGGCTGTGAGATATTCGGCCTGGGCGGCGTCCGGGTGCGGGTCGTGAACCTCATCGGCCGCTGCGGGCTGGACTGGAAGGCCAACGATCCCTTCACCACGGCGGACAAGCTGCTGAAACCGGGCCAGGCGGACTTCACGCTGGTGGACTTCCACGCCGAGGCCACCAGCGAAAAGCTGGCCCTGGGCTATTATCTGGACGGCCGGGTCTCCGCCCTGTGGGGGACCCACACCCACGTGCCCACGGCGGACGAGGGTGTTTGTCCAAAAGGTACCGGTTACATCACGGACCTGGGCATGACCGGCCCCGTGGAGTCGGTGCTGGGCGTGGACTGCAGCCAGTCCATCGAGAATTTTTTAGGCGGCCTGCCGGGCCGCTTCCGCACGGCGGAGGGCCCCTGCAAGCTGCAGGGGGCGGTGTTCACGCTGGACAGTGCCACCGGCCTGTGTACCGCCGTGGAGCGGGTCGATATTCGATAAAAGAGAACAGGAGAGAACAGCTATGTCGATTCAAAAAGTGCGCGCGTATATGGAAAATTTAGGCGTCGCGGACCGCATCCGGGAATTTGAGGTGTCCTCCGCCACAGTGGAGCTGGCGGCGGTTGCCGTGGGCGTGGAGGGCGCCCGCATTGCCAAGAGCCTCAGCTTCAAGGTGGAGGATCAGCCTATCATCATTGTGGTGGCGGGGGACGCCAAGGTGGACAACAGCCGCTACAAGGCCCAATTCCACACCAAGGCCAAAATGCTGACCCATGAGGAGGCCCATACCCTTATCGGCCACGACGTGGGCGGCGTATGCCCCTTCGCCCTGCCGGAGGGCGTGAAGGTCTACCTGGACGTGTCCCTGCGGCGGTTCGGCACCGTGTTTCCCGCCGCCGGCAGCGATAACAGCGCCATTGAGCTGACCTGTGAGGAGCTGGAGCGGTATTCCTCCAATTTTGTGGAATGGGTCGATGTGTGCAAGGCGTGGCGGCCGGAGGAGCAGGCATAACGCCGGAGAGGGGATGCCCATATGCTGAAATTTATCCACGCCGCTGATTTCCATCTGGACAGCGCCTTCGGCGCGCTGTCCGCCCAGCAGGCGGCGGCCCGCCGGCGGGAGAGCCGGGAGCTGGCCTTCCGCCTGGCCAACTATGTCAACAGCCATGAGATCGGCCTGGTGCTGCTGGCGGGGGACCTGTTCGACAGCGGCAGCGCCTTCCGGGAGACGGGGGAGCAGCTGGCGGAGGCCCTGGGGCAGATGCGCGCGCGGGTCTTCATCGCCCCCGGCAATCACGACTGGGCCGGCCCCGGCAGCCCCTGGCTGACGGTGGACTGGCCGGAAAATGTACATGTGTTCCGGGAAAACCGCCTGACGGCGGCGGAGCTGCCGGATCGGGCCGTGACCATCCACGGCGCGGCCTTCACCGGCCCGGAGCAGGCGGAGGGCCTTCTGCGGGGCTTTGCCGCCCCGGCGGACGGCCGGGTCCACATCGGCCTGCTCCACGGGGAGCTGGACCCCGCCGAGGCCCGCTACGATCCCATCCGCCGGGAGGAGATCGCCGCCAGCGGCCTGCACTATCTGGCCCTGGGCCATATCCACAAGCGGATGGAGCCGCTGCGCTGCGGCGGGACGCTGACGGCCTGGCCCGGCTGCATCGAGGGCCGGGGCTTCGACGAGCTGGGGGAGAAGGGCTTTTACGAGGGAACGATAGCGGACGGCGGAGAGATCTCCCTGACCTTCGTCCCCTTCGCCCGGCGGCGGTATGAGATCCTGGAGGTGGACGTGACGGGGAAATCCCCCCGTGCCGCCGTGGAGGCGGCCCTGCCGGAGGACACCGCCCAGCACCTGTACCGCATCGTGCTCACCGGCGAGACCGGCGAGGGCGGCGCCGGCGCGGCCGCGCTGCGGGAAGCCCTGGCGGACCGGTTTTACGCCCTGGAGGTCCGGGACCGGACCCGCATGGCGGAGGACGTGTGGGCGCGGGCGGGAGAGGACTCCCTGCGGGGCCTGTTCCTCCGGGAGCTGCGGGCCAGATGGGACAGGGCCGGGACCGAAGAGGAGCGGGAATCCATAACCCAGGCGGCCCGCTTTGGACTGGCGGCGCTGGACCACAGGGACTTGTGAGGAATTAGGAATTTTCATTTGATCAGGAATTAGAAATTCCGGCGTTTTGCTTTGCCGGGCAGATCATTCCGCCAGAGGCGGAATACGCCAATTCCTGACGTCTGCTCCCTCATTCCTAATCGAGATTGGGGAAAGGACTTTTTTGTGATGAAAAAGATCTTGATGATCGGCACCGGCGGCACCATTGCCTCTGAGATGACGGACAGCGGACTGGCCCCGGAGCTGACCACGGAGCAGCTGCTGGCCCGCATCCCCGCCATCTCCCGCATCTGCGAGGTGGACTGCCTCCAGCTATTGAATCTGGACAGCACCGACGTCGGGCCGGAGCATTGGCTGCTGCTGGCCCGGTGCATCCGGGAGCGGTATGACCGGTACGACGGCTTCGTGGTGACCCACGGCACCGACACCATGGCCTATACCGCGGCGGCCCTCAGCTATCTGATCCAGAACGGGCCGAAGCCCATCGTCCTCACCGGCGCCCAGAAGCCCATCGGCTTCGACTCCACCGACTCCAAGGACAACCTGACGGACGCCTTCCGCTGCGCGGCGGAGGACATGCCCGGCGTAGCCATCGTGTTCAACCACAAGGTCATTCTCGGGACCCGGGCCAGAAAGACCCGGTCCAAGAGCTTCCAGGCCTTTTCCAGCATCAACTATCCCGACCTGGGGGTCCTGCGGGACGGGGTCCTGCTGCGCTACATCCGCCAGGACTGCGCTGCCGCTCCCACCTTTTATGACCGGCTGGACAGCCATGTGGCCCTGCTGAAGCTGATCCCCGGCATGGACCGGTCCGTGGCGGATTTTCTGCTGGAGCGGAACGACGCCCTGGTGATCGAGAGCTTCGGCGTGGGCGGCCTGCCGGAGGCCGGGGGCTTTTTCGACTGCGTGAGCCGCTGGATGGCGGCGGGGAAGGTGGTGGTCCTCACGACCCAGGTGGCCAACGAGGGCAGCGACCTGGGGGTCTATCATGTGGGCTACCGGCTGAAAAGCGACCTGCAGGTGCTGGAGGCCTACGATATGACCACCGAGGCGGTGACCGCCAAGCTGATGTGGATCCTGGGCCAGACCCGGGACCTGGTCCAGGTGGAGCGGCTGTTTTACGCCCCGGTGGCCCGGGATATCCTGTGGCCCCAGGAACTGCGGTGAAAGGCTTGTGAACCGCGCGCGGAGCGATCAAATGCTGCGGCTGGCAAACAAAATGTTGCAGAGAAGCAATCAATTATTGCCCCGGGAAATCAGTTGTTGCCGGGGGGCAATCAAAAATTGCGGGGGAGCAATCCATTGTTGCCGGGGGCAATCAAACGTTACACGGGACAAAAAGCAAAAGCGGAGGGATCTTTCCCTCCGCTTTTTCATGTTTACTGCTTCTCCCGTTCCCGCAGATAGTCCCGCAGGATCAGGTTGATGCAGGAGGACAGCGCCCGGTCATCCTCCTCGGCCAGCTTCTTCAGCTTTTCCACGATGTCCCAGTCCAGAGACAGGCTGACATTTACTTTTTTTGATTTCAAAACGCATCACCTAAGATAGATTAACATGAAATCGCAATCAATATTGACAACTATTATGATTTACTGTAAACTAGCAAATTATAATAGTTTTATGGCTTTGGAAAATTGAAAGGGTGGGAAAAGATATGGAAGCAAAAGAAACAGACGATATCGACATTCTGCGGCAGATGTACGCCACCATCTTCGGCGGGGCCGACGAGGCGCTGTCCCTGCTGGAGGAGGGCAATGTCTGGCAGGCCAGGGACTATCTGCAGCGGGCGATGTCCGCCGCGGAGGAGATCTATATAGCGGGCCAGGCCGCCGGTGACGAATTCACCGCTCGCCGCGCCCGGCGGGACGGCTTCGCGGATGATTTTTCTTGACACCCCGGAAAAACCCTGCTAATATACTGGAGTAATCGAATAGCGTGATGATCGGAAAGAGTAACAGCGAGGCCAAAGAACAGAGAGGGCGCGTCACCGGCTGCAAGCGCGCCTGCGGCGGCGGCTGCGAAGTGCGTCCGGGAGCGCGGGGGATGTGGAAGCCCTCCGCCTGGCCTGCGTCAACGGCTTTCCTTGAGTGATAAAAGAGAGTGGAACCGCGATCCGTCGCCTCTCGTACTTCGGTACGGGAGGCGCTTTTTCGTTCCCGGCCGGCACAAGGAGTGAATCCGACATGAGTGAATATCAATCGCCGTCCAGAAAGGGCGGATTGCTGGCGGCGTACCAGCGCCGCGACCCGGCGGCCCGCAGCAAGCTGGAGATCCTGCTGCTCTACCCTGGCGTCCACGCCATTTTCTACCACCGGATCGCCCATTGGCTCTACGTCCGGAATTTGAAGTTCCTGGCCCGGTGCGTTTCCCAGTGGAGCCGTTTCTGGACCGGCATCGAGATCCATCCCGGAGCCAGGATCGGCCGCCGGCTGGTCATCGACCACGGCATGGGCATCGTCATCGGCGAGACCGCCGAGATCGGCGACGACTGCCTGATCTACCACGGGGTCACCCTGGGCGGCACCGGCAAGGACCAGGGCAAGCGCCACCCCACCATCGGCGACAATGTACTCATCTCCACCGGCGCCAAGGTGCTGGGCCCCTTCAAGGTGGGGGACAACGCCCGCATCGCCGCCAACGCCGTGGTCCTCTCCGAGGTCCCGGAGGACGCCACCGCCGTGGGCATCCCCGCTCAGGTGGTCCGCATCGCCGGCAAAACGACCCACTTCGCCGACGAAGTGGACCAGATCAATGTAAAGGACCCGGTGCTGGAAAAGCTGGCGGCGGTCTCCTCCCGCCTGGAGCTGGTGGAAAAGCTGCTGGACGAACAGTATTTGAAAAACGATCAACGGGAAAAGAAGCCTGCTGAATTGGAAAAATAAAGGAGTATCTGTGATGTATCTCTATAATTCCGCGACCCATAAAAAAGAGGAGTTCAAGACCCATACCCCCGGCCATGTGGAGATGTACACCTGCGGCCCCACGGTGTATCACTTCGCTCACATCGGCAACCTGCGCAGCTATATCATGGAGGACGTGCTGGAGAAGTACCTGCGCTACGCGGGCTATGACGTGAACCGCGTCATGAACATCACCGACGTGGGCCACCTGACCTCCGACGCCGACGAGGGCGAGGACAAGATGCTCAAGGGCGCCAAGCGGGAGCACAAATCCGTCATGGAGATCGCCCAGTTCTACACCGACGCCTTTTTTGACGACTGCCGCAAGCTGAACATCAAGACCCCCGACGTGGTGCAGCCCGCCACCGGCCTCATCGGCGAGTTCATCAAGATCGTGAAAAAACTGGAGGAGACGGGCTACGCCTACTTTGCCGGCGGCAACGTGTACTTCGACACCAGCAAGCTGAGCCGCTATTACGTGTTCAACGACCACGACGAGGAGGACCTGGCCGTGGGCGTCCGGGAGGGCGTGGAGGAGGACCTGAACAAGCGGAACAAGAATGATTTCGTCCTCTGGTTCACCAAGAGCAAGTTCGAGGACCAGGCCCTGAAGTGGGACTCCCCCTGGGGCGTGGGCTATCCCGGCTGGCATATCGAGTGCTCCGGCATCTCCATGAAGTACAACGGCGAGTATCTGGATCTCCACTGCGGCGGCGTGGACAACGCCTTCCCCCACCACACCAACGAGATCGCCCAGTCCGAGAGCTACCTGGGCCATCCCTGGTGCCCCCAGTGGTTCCATGTGCACCATTTGAACACCCAGAGCGGCAAGATGAGCAAGT
>NZ_CANRKH010000012.1 GCF_947631165.1 uncultured Dysosmobacter sp.
TGCGGCGCAATGACTTTGCTGTTTTTCTTTATATAAAAAGTGACAGACCCCCCTTGGCGGTCTGTCAACTTATCTTGGTGGACCCAGGCAGAGCTTAAACGAACCAAGGTCAGACGGTGCGCTGTCCACATTGTCGATGGTTTCTTTGTCCAGCGGGATTCTGACGGTGTTCTTTTTCCCGGAGAAGCTGAACACAATTTTCAGCTCGTCATCATAGGCATATACCGCAATCAGGAAAGTATCAAAGAGCTTCGCCTGATACTTCTTGTTGTGGACATCTCCATCACGGAACATCTCCAGGCCGGCAATGATATCCTCTCGGGAAACGGTGATGATGTCGGCGCGGGCGGCAGCGATTTTTGCGGAGATGGCCGACTGCTCCGCCTCCAGCTCCAGCAGCCGCGCCTTGGTCGTTTCGGTGATGATGCCCTGCTCAATGGCTGCCATGATATTCTTGATGCCGCGCTGGGCGGTGGCAAGCTGATCCTGGAGGACGCCGATCTGGCCCTCCTGCTCCCGGCGCTCGTTGTAGGCCACCGTGGAATCGGCAATCCATTCGATGACATCATCTTTCAAGGCATAGTCCCTGATGGCCTGGGCGACCTTCAATTCGATTTCGTCCCGCCGGAGGTTGGCCTTGTCGCAGGTCTTTTCCGTCCGCCTGGTTTGGCAGACATAGTAGTAATGCAGCGCGCCGGATCTGCCCGTGCCGGAGATGCCGGTCATCGGAGCCTTACATTTCCCGCAGAACAGCTTGCCGGTCAGCAGGTAGTCGCCATACATGCGGTGGCGGCCTTGTGGATTCTTTTTCGTTTTGAGCACCTCCTGAACTTTGAAGTACAGCTCGTCGCTCACAATGCGGGGGATGCCGCCCTCTATGCGGACATCGCCGTAGATATAGATTCCCCGGTATCGCTCGTTTGAGATAATTCTTTGGAAACTGGAGCGGCCCCAGTCCCGGCCATATGAGGTCTTTATCCCCCTGGCGTTCAGACTGTTGAAGATATCGACGAACGGCTCCCCGCAGGCCACGCGGGTGTATATCTCCCGGATGACGGCCGCTCGCGGCTCGTCGATGGCATAGTGCAGCGTTTCATCTGCCTTGTACCCATACGGCAGGTGGCCGTTGGCCACCATGCAGTTCGCCGCGTTGTCATAGAGGCCGCGCTTGATATCCTCGGCCATGTTCTCGCTGTAAAACTGGTTGACATTCATCATCGACCTGGCGGCAAACCGGCCAGCGGCGGTGTCGTCGAAGTCCTCTTCCACATACAGGACGCGGACGCCCATATCCTGAAGCCTGGCTTCGTTGATCAAGGCCTCCAGCATATTCCGCCCCATGCGGTTGGACTTCCAGGATATCACATAGTGAAACTTCCCCTTTGCGGCGTCAGCCATCATGCGCTGGAAGTCGCGGCGCTTATCGGTGCGGCCTGAGACGGCGCGGTCGGCATAGGTGTCGACAATCTTGATACCATACTCTGCGGCCAGCTCATACCCTTTCTCAAACTGCTGCTCAATGGAGATGTCCTTTTGGCTGTGGCTGCTATACCGGCCATAGAGGACTCCGGGCTCTTCGACCTCCAGCTTTTTCCCTCGCTTCGGTTTTGCCGGGTGCTTCGGCTTTCCGGCCAACGGCGCCACCCCCTTTCTACTACCAGGTACTTAATCGAAATTCAAAACAGAAACAGTTTCAGACACAGCTCCAGTTACAGATAACAGATACAGGAACAGTGCGCGCCCGCGCGCCCGCGCGCGTGTATCGCTACGATATGAAACCGGATAAATCATTTTCTGCACCCTTATCCATACGGTATATAACCGTTTGAATAGGGTATGTTCAATCCTCGTATTCTACATAAGCGTATGTGCCATCATCATTTGAAGCGATGTACCCATATGGAGTGACCGACACCCCCTTGTAAGTTATCTCCCCATAAACAGCATTTGAGGCGCTGCATCCGTAATAGGTGACACCCGTACCATCATCAAAAATGAGGCCGTACAATTCAATTCGGCCGCTGGAAAGAGCGATGTGGTCTAAAAAGGCCGCATAATCTTCCGGGCTGGCCGCCAGTGCGTCATCTTTGCTCACTGTTATGGTGCGGCTGATTCCACCGCCCGATGTCGAATAACTCTCCTCTTTGGCATCCAAAAAAACATTTCCGGTCAATTCTTCCGAGGGCTGCTCTGGCGGGTTCTGCGCCTGGGATTCGGTGTTCCCGCAAGCGCATAGAGAAAGAATCGCCAAAACAAGGATTCCGGCAAGGGTAACTTTTCTCATAAAACCAACTCCCAAGTATAAATTAACAGATTCGCCCGTATATAGGATACTATGTGTCGTTGTCAGTCGAAAGTTATAAAATTACTTTTATGCCCGCGACGGCTATATTCAAGATATAATATCCATGCACCGATAGAAACTTAGAAAAGGAAATGAGGAAAAATGACGGACATGAAATCTTTGCTCTTGGAAATTGAGGCCTTATCGCCGGACAGCAGGAAAAAACTACTTACTTATCTTCGCTTCGTGACAGGAAACGAAGATACTCCGTCGCAGCATGAATCTTATCAGAAGGAAGCTCGGCCAACAAATGAATAATCTCATTTAGAACCTCGTCATCAGTCATGGTGACGGGGCTTTCTTTTCCCAGCATTTCGTCCAAAGATACCCCAAGCTGATCTGCAAGGTGGCAGGCACAGTCGAACGACAAGGATATTGTTCCGTCTATAATCAAACCGACTTCGTAGAGGTTGATGCCGGCAGCAGCCAGGTCAGCCTTGCTCCGAGAGTTGATGATTCGGCTCAGATTATCGCGGAAGATGCGAGAGTTTTCGCCGGAGTCTACCCGGCCAATGAGGAAGTCTGTGCTCACATTGAACACATCGGCAAGGGTTTCAAGCGTTTCCCTGCTGGGCATTCTGCTGCCAGATTCGAGCATGCCGACTGTGCTGCGGGACATCTTTATCTTTTGAGATAGCTCTTCCTGGGAAAGCCCGTCCCTTTTTCTCAGGTACACAAGGTTGTCAGAAAACTTACTCATAAAACTCCCTCCCCTTGCAGGGTATCACAAAGCGTGACAAAAGTAAAGAGCCAAAATTAATTTTTGTCACAAAAAGTGTTGACAAAGGACCAGGCCTGTGTTAATCTTGGATTGTCACCTGATGTGACAATTTAGAAAGGGGGTGCGTACATTGGACATCGGGAAAAGACTTAAAGACCTGCGTGGAAGCAGGAACAGGGACAAGGTCGCGGCAGACATCGGTGTCTCAAGCTCTGCGCTTGGGATGTATGAGAGCAATAAGCGTGTGCCGCGCGACGACATCAAGAGGAGGATTGCTGATTATTATGGCGTGACCATTCAGCAACTTTTTTTTGATGAAGAATGTCACTTGATGTGACAATCGGAGGTAGCTATGGATTTGTACGCACGAAAAAGAAGCCTGCTTACGCTTGATGAAATCGAAGCGATTTTCAACCGAATTGAGGCCTTCGATTTCAACGGCTCCAAAATCCGCGCCGTTGCCGATAGGGGCGAAACCTGGATTGTGTTTGCGGATATCTGCAAAGCTCTGGGGTATCAGAACCCAAACCACGAAAGCAAACGGATTGCGACGGAAGAAAAATGCAAACTGGATATCGGCATCAAAAATACGCTTGTGGTTTGTGTAAACTTTCGTGGTCTGCGCAGTTTCGCTCTCCTTTCGGGCAAAGGTCAGGCGATGGAGCTGTATCGCTGGGCGGCAAAGGAAATCTTCAGGAGGTGACACTATGGAAAATGCGCGGTACATATCGCCCCGGGAAGAGGGGCAGGAGGCAGATGTCATCTGCATCGACACTTCGCTTATCCCCGATTCGGTCAGGGACGGTCTGGCCGCGGCAACGCTGGACCTGATTCACGATATCCTGCGGCAGCCGGGAGGTCGTGAAGCGATGGACGCGAAGATCGCTGCCAGAAAGGCGGCTGCGGCCGCAAGATGAAAGGAGCAATTTTATGAAAGCAGGCAGAACGCTTCAAGAGCTGGCCATTGAGTTGGATCGGCAGCGGACGGCCAAAAAGGACTTCATCGTTACCACCGGCGCCATGCACATGACCGCCGGAGACGGGCCGGCCACGCTGGATGTCGGCACGCCGGAAACGGGAATCGTCCCGTATGGCGTCAACGATATCGCGCACCGTCAGCTCGGTCAGTTCCTCAAAATCCCCGCGCCCTACTACGATAGGATGCGCACCGACTTCCCCGACCTCCTGGCCGAGAATGTCAACGGTTGGCTCACCCGTACCCCCGACACTCCCCGCATGCTGCGGACTCTGGACGGCGTTGCCCGGGCGTTCCTCTCGGACAAGTACCGGCGCATCGACAATTTTGAGATTGCCAGCGCCGTCCTCCCCATCATCAGCTCCATCGACAGCGCCACGGTGGAGAGCTGCGAGCTGACGGACAGCCGAATGTATATCAAGGTCGTTGACCCCAAGACCACGGCCGAGATTCAGAAGGGCGATGTCGTGCAGGCCGGCGTGGTCATCACCAATTCCGAGGTCGGCATGGGCAGCGTTAGTGTGAGCCCGCTGGTGTATCGGCTGGTATGTTCCAACGGCATGATCGCCCAGGACAATGCGGTGCGGAAATACCATGTGGGCCGGACTAACACGGCCGGCGATGATTTCAGCATCTACCGGGACGAAACTATCCAGGCAGACGACAAGGCTTTCCTGATGAAGCTGGAGGACTCCGTCCGGGCCGCTGTCAGTCAGGCGCATTTCAGCCGGATCGTGGACAAGATGCGCGAGGCCACCGAAGCGAAGCTGAAGCCGGCCACCGTCCCCAAGGTGGTGGAGTTGGCCGCCAAGGAATACGGCTTCACGGAAGTCGAGGGCAAGGGAATCCTGGGGCATCTGATTGCCGGTGGAGACCTCTCCCTCTATGGCCTGGCCAATGCGGTCACCCGCCACGCCCAGGATGTGCCGAGCTATGACCGCGCCACCGACCTGGAGGCGACCGGCTACAAAATCATTACCATGGCGCCGGCCCTCTGGCGTCAGATGGCCGCGCTGTGAAAGGAGGTGCCGAATGCAGTACCGCATCTGTCCCTTTTGCGAGGCGCACCTTGACCCCGGGGAACGGTGCGATTGCAGGGACGAAGAAGGGGCCGCCCCGCTGCAACCGGAACGACCCCAGGTAAAAGTACCCAAGGCAAGTCTACCGCTCTGGCCGGCGAAAGTCAAGGACGGAGGGGTGGCCTATGGCTGAGGAATTGCGAGAGCTGCGCCTGGCCAAGAGCATTCCGGCCAAAGACATGGTCTCCGTTGTCCAGGCCCTGTATCCCAAGTACGACAAAACCGTGCAGAGCAAGTGCGAGAACGGGGACGCCTATGGCGTTGTTCTCCGCCAGGACGCGATGGACGCCCTCTATGCCCGGTTCGCGCCGGAGCTTAAAGAGGCGCTCCAGAGGCGCAGGAAAGACCGCCACCGCCTGACATGCAGAATATCAGCGCGGTTGGAAAGCGAGCTATTCCAGGCGTTGCAACAGCGCATGGAGGCCGATGGCTACGCCACCGCCCAGGAATGGATTACAGCCATGGCAAAACTCTACACCCAAGGAGGGACGCCATGAATCTGTATGGTATCCCCGACCATCCGGTCATTCAGAACATGGAGCGCACCGGCTACCCCGACGGCAAAGAGCCGAAATACCCGCGCTGCCCTGTCTGCGGCGAGGAATGTGAAACCGTCTACCGAGACCGTTTCGGCGCCTATGTCGGCTGTGACATCTGTATGGAAACCAAAGACGCATGGGAAGTGCCTGAGTGCTTCCCGGAACATGAAAGGAGTATTTGATTATGATTCGCAACCCCAATGATATCCAGGAGGGCGTCAAGAAGATCCGCATGCTGATTGCCGGCTACCCCGGCATCGGCAAGTCCACCCTGGCCCTGTCCGCCCCCAATCCCCTGCACATTGATGTGGACTTCGGCATCGACCGCATCGAGCCGCGCTACCGCAAGCCGTACATCCAGCCCCAGACCTATGACGAGATCCTGGGCGACCTCACCCCCATCAACCTCCAGGACTTTGACACGCTCGTTTTCGACACCGGCGGGAAGCTGATCTCCCTCATGTCCATCTGGGCCATCAAGAAAGACCCCAAGAATGGAAAGCGGGACGGCTCCCTCTCCCTTCCTGGTTATGGCGTCGTGGGCCGTGAGTTCGTCCGTCTGATGGACTACTGCTTTTACGAGCTCCAGAAGAACATTGTCATCGTGTTCCACGCCACGGAGGAAAAGGACGGCGATAATACCAGGCTGCGCATCAAGGTAGAGGGACAGACCAAAAACAATGTCTGGGAGCCGATGGACCTGGGCGGCTTCGTCGAGATCTACGGCAACGACCGCACCATCGGCTTCTCCAACTGCGAGCGGTACTTCGCCAAGGGCACCAGGGGCATCAACGGTATCCGCAAAATCCCCGCGCTCGGGCCGACCAGCCCCAACGACTTCCTGACCAAGCTCTTTGACGAGTATAACGCCCGCGCGGTGGCGGAGGTCCAGAAGAACGCCGAGCAGCAGGCCATCTATGAGGCCGCTATGGTCGAGGGCAGCTCCATCATCGCCGGGATCACCGACGCCGACACCGCCAACGCTGCCATGCCCAAGTACAAGGCCATCAAGCACGCGCTGACCTCCAACAAGGAGCTGGGTGTCATCTGGAACAACAAAATCAAGGAGCTGGGCTTGATGTTCGATAAGGTGCTTGGCAAGTACACCCCGGCTCCGCCTGCGGAGGGGGCGAAGTAATGGCCCGATACCTGATGACGCACTCCCTCCTGGCCGCCTGGATCTATGCCCTCAAAGAGAATCCCTATGAGGATTTGACGACAGACCGTGACCCAGCAGCCGATTTCATGCGGACTCTCCGGCGCGAGCCTATCCCGCCGACGGAAGCGATGCAGAACGGCAACGACTTTGAGTCCCTGGTGACGCGGATTGTTTATGGCCGGGCTGCGGCGGGCGAGCAGTGGTACGATGCCGCCGCGAAAATCGCCGGCCGTGTCCGCGGCGGGGTGCCTCAGTACAAGGTCAACAAGACTGTGGAGGTCGGCGGCCTGACCCTGGTGCTGCATGGCCGGCTGGACTGGCTGAAAGCCGGGGAGATCGTTGACATCAAGTTCACCAAGAACTACGCCCCGGGGAAGTTCTACGACAGCACCCAGCACCCCATGTACTTTGAGCTGGTGCCTGAAGCGCAGCAGTTTACCTACCTGGCCAGCAATGGCAGCGCGGTCTGGCCGGAAACCTACCGGCGGGACGAAACCAGGAGCATCATCCCGGACATCCTGGACTTCTTCGACTGGCTGCGCGCGGTTGACCTTATGGCGCTGTACCAGCAGAAGTGGGAGGCCAAATGAGCGGCCCCATGCGTGGGCGGCTGGTAGATTTGTCCCTCGGCCTCAACCGAAAGTACCGCATCACGGTTGAGGTTGATAGGGACTTCCGGGAGGATTTTGACCGCCTAAAAGACGCGGAGCTGGATGTGGAAATCAAGAAGCACCGGGAGAAACGCTCCAAGTCCGCCAACGCCTATTTCCATGTCCTGGTCAACCGGATCGCGGCTGTCCGCGGCGGAAGCGATGACGCCGTCAAAAAGAGCCTCGTGGTCGAGTACGGCGCGCTGGAGAAGGACGCGGACGGGAAAACGGTGGGCTTTAAACTCCCCGCCTCCGTCGATGTGGACAAGATTTATCCCTATGTCCGCTGCTTCGACACCCGCGAGGAAAACGGGAAGCAGTTCCGCTGCTACCTGGTCTACAAGCACACATCCGACATGGACAGCGCGGAAATGGCGCGCCTCATTGACGGGGCCATTGAAGAGGCCCGGGAGCTGGGCATCGAAACAGACACCCCGGAGCAGCTCGCCCGGTACAAAGAGGAGTGGAGCAGAGCATGATGAACTTTAGCAAGATATTCAAAGAGAACGAGCAAGTCACTATCCCGGCAGAGGCCTTTATGCAGCTCGTTTACGAAACGGCCATGTATGGCATTTTGGAGCGGGCCTATGAGGCCGGGGACAAGGAGGAGTTTTCCAGGACGGCCGAAATCGTGTTTGACCCCTACGCCTGCCGCAAACGCTTCTTTTCCGGGCCGGCAGAGGTGGCCGAATGAGGGAAGTCTACTGCGATTACTGCGGCCGGCGGGCTGCGTTCGTGGACAGCAAGGAGATCTATGGCCGCAGCTACGGCATGGTCTACCTGTGCCGCAACTGCGGAGCCTATGTCGGAGTCCACAAGGGCACGGACAAGCCCCTGGGTCGCCTGGCTGACGCGGAGCTGCGCCGGTGGAAGATGGCCGCGCACAATGCCTTTGACCCCATCTGGAAATACGGGAAATTCCGGCACCGTCGGAACGCCGCCTATGCGTGGCTGTCCGAAAAGATGGGCCTCCCGGTCGAGCAGACGCATATCGGCATGTTCGATGTGGCCCAGTGCCAGCAGGTAATTCAAATCATGAACAACGAAAGGAGATTCCAAAATGATTAACTTTGACGAATCCGAACTCCGCCCCATCAGCGAGGGCGAAACCTGTATCTGCATGGATCGTATCTTTATCCCCATGGCTCGGTATGAGCAGCTGCTGCGGGCCGAGACGGAGCTGAATGTCCTGGGGGTTGTCATCGAGGACGGCCCGTCCTACCGGGTCGACGAGATCTACAAGGCCATCAAAAAGGCCAGGGAGAAGGCGGCGAGCCAGGTCGTGACGGTCAAGCTGCCGGAGGAGGGCGAGGACGGTGCTGAATAAAATCGTCCTCATGGGCCGCTTGACCCGCGACCCGGAGCTGAGGCACACACAGAGCGACACCGCCGTTGCTTCGTTCTCCCTGGCAGTTGACCGGGACTTCAAGGATTCGAGCGGGGAGCGCCAGACGGACTTTATCGACTGCGTGGCGTGGAGATCCACGGCGGAATTTGCCGCCAAGTATTTCTCCAAGGGCCGGATGGCCGTAGTCGCCGGGCGGCTCCAGCTGCGGGACTGGCAAGACCGGGACGGCAACAAGCGCCGCAGCGCAGAGGTCGTCGTCGAGAACATGTACTTCGGCGACAGCAAGCGCGACAGTGACGGCGCACCGTCTGGCGGCTACGCCCCCCAGGGCGGCGGCTATCCGTCCGCCGGGGGATACCCCCAGGGCGGCGGCTATCCGTCCGCCGGGGGATACCCCCAGGCCGGAGGATACGGAGGGCCACCCGCCGGCGGGTATCCGAGTCCCGACTATGGAGAGGGTTTCACCGAGATAGAGGACGACGGGGATTTGCCATTCTGATATTCCTCCATAAAGGAGGTGACCCGAGATGGCCAAATACCGGAATATCAGCATGAACTTCTGGACGGACACCAAAGTGGTGGACGATTTTACCCCCGAGGACAGGTACATCTATCTCTACTGCATGACTAACCCGCACACCAATCTGTGCGGCTGTTACGAGGTCAGCATTAGGCAGATAGCCAACGAGACCGGGTACAACACGGATTCGGTTGAACGCCTGCTACGGCGCCTGGACGGGACGCACAATGTAATTCGGTACAGCGCCCCGACAAAGGAGCTGCTGGTGTTGAACTGGTACCGCTACAACTGGACGGGCTCCGAGAAGATTACAAAGCCCCTGCTGGAAGAGATCCGCAAGGTCAAGTGCGAGGGCTTCAGAGCGTACCTGGCCAAACGCTATAACGAGCGCCCCGGCGTCGACACCCCGTATATCCCGGAGAACGACACCCGCCAAGAGGACACCCGGCATAAGTATGGCGCCTACGGCTGGGTGCGGCTGACCGATGACCAATATGCCGCCCTGCTCTCCGATATGAGCGAGGAAGAACTGACCCGCTGCATCACCTATGTGGACGAGAGCGCGCAGGCCACAGGGAACAAGAACAAGTGGAAGGACTGGAACCTGGTCCTGCGCAAATGCCACCGGGACAGATGGGGTATCTCCCGCAGCGGAGGCGGCCAGCCGGCGGCAAGCGCCGGAGCCATGAGCGACCTGGAGCAGCTGCACTCCATGTATGGAGCTGACGACCTATGACCCACAGGGAGATGACAGAAATCTTTGCCGTGCTTCTCCTGGCCTACCCAAACGCCGAGATATTCAAGGGCGGCATCAAGAAGCTCGCGCCGACCATCAATCTGTGGGTCACATGCCTCCCCGATGTGGATTTTTGGACAGGCCAGCAGGCTGTGGTCAAGCTGTGCCGGGAGTGCAAGTTTCCTCCCACCATAGCCGAGTTCAAGGCCAAGGCCGATGAAGTCAAGGCGGAGATCCGGCAAAAGGTCAGTAGTGCCTGGGGGATGCTGCGGCTGCCGCTGGACTTGGGCGACACCCCGGAGATGGTCTACGCAAAAGCGCCCGATTCCGTTCGCGCCGCGATTGACAGCATGGGCGGCCCCGACAAGCTGATCACCACAGAAGTCCACACCTTCGGGGATGGGCACACAGAGACCGTTGAGGTCTACAACCACAAAGGCTTTGCCCAGGCCTATGAGATTTTGCTTCGCGGGGAAAACGCGCTGACCGGCGGCACACAGGACGCCCACGCCATCGCCCCGCCCCGGAAGCAGTTAGGAGGTAAATGATGCACAGAAAAAGGACAAGGCGGCCTCTCGCGCCGCTTATCGCTCTTGTCGCCCTCGTCGCGGCGCTGAGCGTGCTTATCGGATTCCGCTGCAGAGATGACACGCCAGCGCCGGCGCCGGAGGCGACCCAAACCGGCAACTTAGAAATTGCAGACGCCGTAACGCTTTTGCTCCCCGAAACCACCGCTCCAGTCGTATCCAGTCAAGTAACCAGTCAAGAAGCAGACGCGGACGCCGAGGCGGTTGAGATCCTGACGAAGCTGGTCTACGGAGAGGCGGGCATCTGCTCCACCACCGAACAGGCCGCCGTCGTATGGTGCGTCCTCAATCGTGTTGACGCTGGTGGAGGGGACATAATCGCCGTTGCAACGGCCCCAAATCAGTTTTACGGATACAGGCCGAGTAATCCTGTGCCCCCCGACATCGAGGCGCTTGTGCGCGATGTACTGGCCCGCTGGCGGGCAGAAGATTCCTGCATCGGCAGCGTGGGCCGGGTGCTTCCCCCCGAGTACATGTGGTTTAGTGGAGATGGGACGCACAATTATTTCCGCTCCGCCTACCGGGGCGGCACTCAATGGGACTGGAGCTTACCCAGCCCGTATGAGGAGGGGTGACGATGGACCGACTGATCTCCGTCCTTTACAGCGCGGCTATGTGCCTGATCCTGGGCGCGGCGCTGTGTGCCGATGGTCTGGCAGAGCTGCCGCACGGATTCATAATCCTCTTCGCGGTTGTCGGTGTCGCCGGGGCGATGGTGCTGGCCGCCAACAAGCTTGAGGACGCAGCCGCCCGGGGGCGAAGGGGGCGCAGACGGTGAGCCAAAAGAAAGACCCGCGCCGGCAGCTGCTCGGGAAGCTGGCCAAGGCGCGCGGCAAGCAGTTTGAGGACCGCCTGACTGCGAGCTTCGAGTATTACAAAGACAAGGGCTTTGCCATTGTCGAAAAGACCCCGGAGCCTATGCGACCGACTAAGAGCCTGGGAAACGGCAAGTTTATCGCTTACTTCGAGAAGCAGGCGCAGCCGGACTACAAGGGCGTCATCAAGGGCGGCCGCGCGGTCATGTTCGAGGCCAAATTCACCACCGCAGACCGCATCGAGCAGAGCCGGGTGCTGCCGATCCAGGCGGAGTACATGGACAAGCACACCCGCCTGGGGGCGCGGTGCTTCGTCCTGGTCGGCTTCATGTCCGGCGAGGTCTATCGTGTCCCCTGGCAAGAATGGGCGGCCATGAAGGAGCTGCACGGCCGGAAGTATATCACCGAGGCAGAGTTAGAAAACCACCGAGTACAGACAGCGTGGAACGGCACGCTACTGATTTTAAGCTGAAAGGAGCTTGTGTAAAAATGAGTGAAATTTCCATGTATGAGGCCCAGAAAAAGAAGATGCAGGGGCTGTGCGACGAGCATGACCTGGTCTATCGCTTCGCCAAGGACAAGTATCCCATCGTGTTCACCATTCGCCCGGCCCAGGGCATGGACGCTCAGATCTCCATGCTGGAGAATGTGGAGGAAGTCGGATACCGCAGTCCCGACGCCTCCATGTCTTGGATTTTCGAGGACGGCGTCCTCACCACCAAGGTCACCGGCGGCACATTCACCATCTCCAAGGTGCTGCGCACCAAGATTGAGTCCATCCTGGTCAAGATGATCACCTACTGGCAGCAGTTCTTCTTCCGGGATGTGCTGGAGAAGAACGCGCTGCGCAGCGGCCTGATGCCTGTCATCGACGAGGACGAGGCCAACGACCCGCCCGACGGCGCGGAGCCGCTGGAGGAATTCGACGATGACGAGGACGCTCAGCTGGTCGATGACGACGAGGATCTTCTGGCCGACGATGACCCGCGCATCGCGGAGGCCATCGCCGTTGTCCGGGCCGAGAACAAGGCCACCACCGCCCTGCTCCAGCGCCGGCTGAATATCGGCTATGCCGAATCCGCCCGGATCATGAACACGCTGGAGGATATGGGCGTGGTCGGTCCCTACAACGGCGGCAACCCCCGGGAGGTGCTTCCGGCGGACGAGCCTGACGAGGAGGGTGCCGACAATGAGTAACACCCGCATGGTGTCGAAATTCACCGACCAGGCCGTGGCTGCTGCCGCTCAGATGAAGCGCGAGGACTACAAGGCCGTCAAGCACATGTCCAAGATTGAGCTGACCGCCTACCTGGGGCGCATCTGGCGGCGCGGCTATGAAGCCGGGCTGAAAGCCGGGGCCAAGGCAGCAAACGAGAACGCAGAAAAGGCCCCCTCCGAGGCCGACGGCAGACAGGAGGGGTAAGCAATGGGGAATGCTCTCCGTCATGTTCGGAATGAAGCCCAGAAGAACATCGTCAGGCTGATAGAGGGTTTGAGCGGTCGTTATTCCAGATGGGACATCTGGCAGGATTTCATCATCATGTCAGCCATCAGCATAGCGAATACGATGGGCGGGCCATATCAGGAAAGCCGCGAGAAGATGTATCAGGAGCGGGCTGCGAAATACTCCGAAAAAGAGCTGAGGGCATTCCCCGACATGCTTTATGAGGTCGTCGCAGAAATGGACCGCGACCCGGATCAGGACTTCCTCGGCGAGCTGTTTATGGCCCTTGGCCTTGGGAACGAGTGGAAAGGCCAGTTTTTTACTCCGTATGATGTGTGCCGAGCGATGGCCTCCATGACCATCGGCAACGACTTTGAGGCGAGGATTGAAAAGGACGGCTGGGTGTCCGTGAATGACCCGGCCTGTGGCGCCGGCGCACTGCTTATCGCCTTTGCGAATGAGTGCCGCCGGTTGGAGGTCAACTATCAAACCTCCGTCCTCTTTGTTGCGCAGGATGTGGATTTCCTGGCGGGGTGCTTGTGCTACATACAGCTGAGCCTTATGGGGTGCCCTGGATATATCGTGGTAGACAACACCCTCACCAACCCATCGACCAGCTATGACCCGCGTGGCCTACTGCCCAGGGGCGGCGGAAATGTATGGTTTACGCCCATGTATTACCGCGATGTCTGGCACTGGCGAAGAGCGTGGGCGCAAGTGAATATGCTGGTTCAGTCTATGCCGACAACACCGAAAGCGGAGAAACCGGCTCCGGAGACGGCTGCCGAGCCGGAGCCGGGTATCGTAGAAACAAAGACAGGGCAGCTATCATTATTTTGAAAATCGGAGAGCCGCCCTCCGAAACTGGCGGCACATGAAAGGAGCGCATCATGTCTGAAATGATTTATCTGCCGGTAGACCGGCTGCACCCGCATCCCGACAATCCCAGGAAAGACCTGGGCGACCTCTCCGAGCTGGCCGACAGCATCAAGGCCAACGGCATTTTTCAGAATTTGACCGTTGTGGTCGATGACCTGACCAGCACCATATCCGATTTTACGGTCATTATTGGCCACCGTCGGCTGGCGGCGGCGAAGATGGCCGGACTGACTGAAGTTCCATGCGTCATCGCAGAGATGGACCAGCGGGAGCAGGTGCAGACCATGCTCCTGGAGAATATGCAGCGCAGCGACCTCACCGTGTATGAGCAGGCTCAGGGCTTCCAGATGATGCTCAACCTTGGAGCCACCGTGGAAGAGATCGCGCAGAAGTCTGGCTTCTCCGGCACTACCATTCGCCGCAGGGTGAAGCTGCTTGACCTTGACCCAAAGGAATTCAAAAATTCTGCGGAGAGGGGCGCTACGCTTTTTGACTACATGGAGCTGGATAAGATAAACGACCAAAAAGAGAAGAACAAACTGCTGAAAGTTATCGGCACCTCGGATTTCAAGGCGAAACTGGAAAAAGCTCTGAATGACCAGAAGAAGGCCGCCCGGTTAGCCTATATCGAAGAAACCCTCTCTACCTTTGCAAAAAAAGTAGAGGCACCGGCAGATGTCCGCGAGTGGTCGTATGTGGCAGGCCCGGACTATTGGAGCGATACGCCTATTGAGATCCCGGAGGACGCCAAGACCCGTGAGTATATGTATATTCTGCAACCCTGGGGATGCAAGCTCTACCGCAAAAAAGACAAGGCTGATTTGGATGCTGAGGCGGCGCGTGATGCTGCGTGGAAGGAATCCAGGGACAGGAGCAAAGCCAGGGAGGCCGCTGTCAAGGAAGTAAGCGACCGCTGTCTGAAACTCCGCCGCGACTTCGTGATGAACCTGAGCGCCACCGCCTGCAAAAAGCTGATCTCAGCGGCCACGGCTCAACTCCTGATTTCCGGCGTTGCTTTTGACATCTCCCTTGATGGAGATGACCTGGAGCTTCTTTGTCCGTCGCTCAAAACAGACGAGGACTTCGATCCAGAAAACCTGACAATCGACCAAATCATCAAGGCTCTGGGGAGCAGCGAGCAAACCATTGTTCGGTTGGCCTATCAGAGCGTAGAGCCAGGTGATGGCTATTACAGGAGCTGGGGAGAATACGAATACGCGGAAAATGAGGCCTTGGACATGTGCTACGCCTTCTTGGACAAGCTGGGCTATGAGATATCCGAGGAAGAAAAGGCGTTCCAGAACGGTACGCATGAGATATTCCAAACGGGGGTGGAGCAGAAATGAGCCTGCCGGCAAGATGCTATGTCGATGAACGCGGCTGGAAGTACAAGGTCATGGGCGGCATTGGCCAGAACTACAAGGCCAGATTTCAGAAGCCGGATAAAGCTGGCGATACGGGCTGGCGCGGCTTGGCTGCCGTCACCTGGAAGCCCACCTTTGACGAGGCGCAGGCCGACCTTGACCGGCTGGCGGCGGAAAGAGGCTGGAAGGAGCGGTTTGGCTTATGAAAGCTATCACCATCTGGCAGCCCTGGGCGTCGCTTCTGGTGATGGGCGCGAAACTGTATGAGACCCGGAGCTGGGCCACCAACTACCGCGGCCCTATCGCCATCCACGCCGCGGCGAAGCCCGTGCAGCGCACCATCGACGAGCTGGTGCGCGGGACAATCGCCGCGACGGTGGACGACCTGGACGATTCGTACCGGCGCACCCTGGAGCGGTTTGACAGGCTCTTCCCTGGCCCTGCTGAGCTTTACCAATTACCTACCGGGGCCATCATCGGAACGGCCCGCCTGGTGCGTTGCAACCCGATTGACGAGGCTTTTGTCGCCCGCCTGACAGAACAGGAAATCGACCTGGGGGATTATTCCCCCGGTCGATTCGCCTGGGAGTTTGAGGGCATGACGCCGCTGCCCGAGCCTATCCCCGTGAAGGGAATGCAGGGCATCTGGGAATGGAGAGGCGGGCAAGCATGAAAGAACCGTACATAGTGTTTTATTACCGTGGCTGGGAGGAACTGCTGGCTTACACATTCCGTGGCACATTCAAGGGGGAGGCGGAAGCTACGATCCAGCTCTTGGCGGCCGAGAATGGCGTTGACCCAAAGGACATTACTACGAAAATTGAAAGGAGATAGGGCCGCAATGCGTGAAATCCTTTTCCGCGGCAAGCGGATTGTTGACGGAGAGTGGGCATACGGATTTCTAACCAAGACCAATGACGGAAAGGCGTATATCGGGCGCGATGAATGTACGGGCTACTGGAATTGGTCAGACACGGTAGATCCTGCTACCGTCGGGCAGTACACGGGGCTGGAAAACCAAAGCGGCCAGAAGATTTTTGAGGGGGATATCTGCGATTTCTCCGTATTCGACTATAACGATTGCGATACACAGTACCGTGGAGTGGTCGTCTACGATGGGTCCAGGTTCATGCTTTGGAAGAGCGCCGAAAGCGAGTATTTCGGAAACGACGGAGGTTTTGACCTTGATTGGGTGCTGGCCCAAGACGATGAGTTTGCGGTCAGCGGAAACCGCTGGGACAACCCGGAACTTTTGGAGGAGGTCGACCGCGCATGACAGCAGAAGAATTGACCCGGCAGCAGTTCGAGCAGCGCTTGGAGCAGTATCCGGGGGTGAGCTTCGACCTGTCGGACACCACAAGGTACGACAATCTCCCCGCAAAGGCCCTGGCGATGCTGTGCCGGCTGAAAGACAAAAGCAACGACTTATACCTGAAGCGGGTGGCGGCGGCCCAGGAGGTCATTGACCAGCTGGCCCGCATCGTGGGCATCAACATGGAGAACAGCGGCCTCTGGCTCTACACCCTGGATTATGACGGCAGCTCATACATCGCCCGGAAACTGGAGGAGTACATCAGCCGCGCCGGAGATAAGGCCAAGCTGAAAAGGCGGCTGGACGAGCTGGAGAATGAAAACCGCGTCTTGCGGTCACTGCTGCAAAAGTGAGGAGGCGATAAAATGGCGGGACGGAAGAAAAAGCCCTGCGAGTGGTGCGAACAGGAGCAAATTATCCAGACGGAATATGGTGCCCCGAATGTTTCCGGCCAGCTGGAGGTTTACCCGGACAACTGCCTGATGGCCGTCTGCTTCCAGGGGCTCAGCGATGACGGGGCCATGACCCATGAGGAAACTTTCGACATCCCCATGCACTTCTGCCCGAACTGCGGCCGAAAGCTGGGCTGGTGACAGGAGGTGCCAAGAGAATGGATAGCGTTATCTGCAATAAGTGCGGGGAGCTGTTTTTCCCCGCTGAACAGAGGCTTCAACAGATAGAGGCCGGGGATCTCCAGGTGCAGTTTTTTGAGTGCCCCTACTGCCTGGCCAAATATCAGGTGATTACCACAGACCCCATGATGCGCGAGCTGATAGCCGCGCGGCAGAGCTGGCAGCGGCAGATCCGGCTCGCGCAGGGGAAGCACTTCCGCCAAAGCACGATTGAGCGGTATGAGCGGGAGATTGAAAAAATCAAGACCCAGCAGAAAAAGCTTCTGCCCGCGCTGAAACGGCGCGGCGCAGAAGTGCTGCGGGCCACCGAGGAGGATACTCATGGCAGGGAAGAAACAGTATAACGGCGACTTGGACTTCTTTGAGCGGAAGCTGGGCCGCGTGATGGAACGGCTTGGCGTCGAAAAATACCAATGGGACTGGAGCCAGAGCCGCGCGGGGGCGACCTGCTGGGTGGAGATGCGCTATGGTGCCTCCGCCTACCGATTCGAGAATTCATCGCGGAAGTCCTCGGAGTGTGGGCGCGGCCTGATCTATGCCTCCGACCTGCTTGCCTCCATCGTCTACTCCCTGGAGGGGCTGGCCCGCGCGGTGGAGCAGGGCATCTTCACGCTGGACATGCTGCTGGTTGGCGTCCCTGCTCTCCCGGCAGCGCACGACCTGGAGCCGTGCTTCGTGGCCCTTGGATTCTCCGAGCGCCCTACCAGCGTCGAGGAGGTCAAGAGGCAGTTTAACAGGTTGGCCAAGGTTACGCACCCCGATATGGGCGGGGACGGCAAAGCGTTTGCGGCGCTCAGCGACAACTACCAAGCCTGCCTGGAGCTTGTGAAGGAGGGTGGCGAACGATGACGAGGAAGAAAAAGCGTAGGCAGATGCAGCAGCGGGCGCCGGAGCTGGAGCCGGAAATCCAGGCGGAAACCCCAAAGGCCACGCCGGCCGCGCCAATCCTGGCGAGCCGCCATGTGCGCGTCGGAGATGTCGTCCTCCGCAAGCCGCTCACCATCTCCCCGTCTGCGGACAAGGACGGGGCGCGGGTACTCCGGGGCACGGTGGTCTGGGTGCACCCTAAAGGCCGATTCCATGTCGTGGAGTTTGGCGAGGGGGCCAGCGCCGTCCGGGAGAGCTTCGCGGGGGTGGAACGGTAATGCTGGTCATCACCATTCATGTCAACCGCCCCGCCGGCCAGGCCATAGGCATCAAGGAGCAGATCGCGCAGGACTTGGAGAAATACGGGGATACCCGCGTCGTGTCTGTTGAGGAAATTGCGCCCCAGCAGATGCAGATGCAGATGGAGATCCCGCTTGGAGGGAAGAAATATGGCTAAGAGTTATTGCCGCGGCTGCGGCGCTGAAATCATCTGGGTCAAGACCACGGCCGGAAAGAGTATGCCATGCGACCCGCGCCTGATTCCGTTCCGGGCGGTGGCCGGCGGCAAAGAGCGGGCCGTCACGATGGACGGCAAGGTTATCAGCTGCGAGCTGCGGCCCATGCGCGGCGGGGTGACCGACTTTGGGTATGTGCCGCACTTCGCCACCTGTCCGCAGGCGAGGAAATTCAGCAAGAGGAAGTAATCAACAGGGGGGCAAGCCACAATGACGCTACAACGATTGAACGAGCATTTTGAATTGAGAATACGGCTGGCAAAGGCTCAGGAGATGTTGGAGTCTTTGCGGGCTGCGGCTTGCCCCGGGGCGGCTGTTCTGACCGGCATGCCCCATGCCCCAGGCGTAAAGGATAAGGTCGGCGACCTGGCGGCGGAGATTGCCGACATGGACGCGCGCATCGAGTACCTGGAGGCGGAAATCAAGCAGGACGAGCGGGAGATCCTGGAGTACATACGCGCCATCGACGACGACCAGCTCCGTCTTATCTTCCGGCTGCGCTTTATTCGCTGCCTCACCTGGGGAGAGGTCGCGTCCGTCATCGGAGGGCGGAACACGGAGGACGCAGTCAAATCCGCCTGCTACCGATACCTCTCCCCGTAAAAGTTGCAACGGCCTGACGCGCCGTGACGCTTGCAAACGCCGTATCCTGTGTGCTATGGTAAGCTCGTTAAATCCTAAATCAAGCCAGGCGGTCACCCCTCCGGGGGTGGCCGTCATTCTTTTGGAAAGGAGGTTTTGGCCGTCGCGTTTCTCCTTTGCGCGGCGACCCGGTCCAATGCCGGCTCCAATCGCCAAACGGCGCCGGTGGTGGATACGCCAAAAAAGGAGGAAAGTTTTGTGCTTTCACAAATCAAGCAACGATTCAAGGAAAATCCGTCGCTGTACTACTCCATGAGCATAGCGGCGACCTGGGCCAATGCCGGCTCCCTTATCAACGGCATGGCCATGTCCCACGATTACGGCATTCTCCCCTTCCTGCTCTGGGCGCTGGGAAACACCCTGGCCTGCATCGTGTTCGGCCTGCTGGCGCCGGCCATTCCGAAGCTCCGGGAGGTATTCCGCAGCAGGCCGATGAAGATCATCGTCGGGCTGATGTGCCCCTTCCAGTGCTGGGTGAGTATGAACGGAATCCAGAGCGTATTTTCGGACACCGACCTGGGCGGCAAATTCGGCATCGCTGTGGCGTTGCTGTTTGCCGTCTTTTTCGTGGTGCTGCTGTTCCGCTTTGGCATGGTGCGGAATATCCTGACCGACCATGTCAGCTGGGCGCTGGTGTATGTCCTGGTGGCCGGCGTGACGGCTGCGGCTATCATCGCATCTCACGGGAACATGCTGCACCTGGCCTGGGGCGCTGAGAATATCGGCACCGGCATCAAGAACTGCCTGCTGCTGATCCCCGGCGCGTTCCTCTACCCGTACTACTTCGAGATCCTGGACTACAATGACAGGAACGAGGACGGGACGGCCAAAATCAATGTCCGGCGCGCCTTCGTCAACGGCGGGCTGCTGTTCGGTGTCTACCTGGTCTTTATCTTCATCATGAGCTGGACCAGCTTCTCCCCGGCGCTGAATATCGCCAAGGCCGTCCTCGTGACGCTGATCGCCATATCCTCCCTGTCCTCCTTCCAGTACAGCATCTACCTGGTATTCGGGCGGAAGCTGGGGCTGGCGGTGAATGTGGCTGCGGTGGCGCTGTGGCAATTCCTAATTCCGCTCGGCGTCCTGGGGGCATGGTCACTCATGGCCACGATCCGCGTCTACATCGTCCTGGCGGCCATCGCCGCCGCCCTCGTCTGGCACATGGCCAGCAGAAAGGCGGTGCGCGCATGAAAATCGTACTCGGACGGAAGCAGCGCATCGAAAATGACCGCTGGATCAATGCCATGGAGCATATCGAGGAGCTGGTGTCCCGGGAAGAACTTGACAGCGCCGTTGCAACGGCTCAGGAGGCCATTAAAGCGGCGACGGCGGGTAAGAATGTGGCCTACTGCTGGAGCGGAGGAAAGGACAGTATCGTCCTCTCTGACATCTGCCGGGAGGTCGGCATCACCGCCTGTATGTTCGCGCATACCGAGCTGGAGTACCCCGCTTTCCTGGACTGGTGCCTCACCCACAAGCCCGAGGGCTGCGAGGTCATCAATACCGGGCAGGACTTGGAATGGCTCGCGTCCCGGCAGTCCATGATATTCCCCAAGGGGCGCGAGCTGAATCGGTGGTACGCCATCGTCCAGCGGGCGGCGTTCACCAAGTATTTCTTCGACCACAAGCTGGACATGATCCTGGTCGGCCACCGCAAGGCGGACGGGAATGTGGTCGGCGCCGGCAATGTAATCCACAAGAACTCCGGCGAGGTGCGCTATGCGCCCCTGGCCGACTGGCCACATGAGATGGTGCTGGCCTATGTCCATTACCACGGCCTGGAGCTGCCTCCCATCTATGGGTGGAAGAACGGCTTTAAGTGCGGCACGCACCCCTGGCCGTCCCGCATGTATATGCAGAGCGTGGAACAGGGCTACCGCGAGGTCTACGAGATTGACCCGTCCATCGTCATCAACGCCGCTGCCCGCCTGTCGAGTGCGCGTCACTTCCTGGAGGGGGTGACCGGCGAATGAAAGTCGTGGTCAAGAAGCTCGCGGACTTGAAGCGGCCGCCCAAGAACACGCGCATGCACACCGATAAGCAGCTGGCCGAGTTCCGGCGCTCCGTGGAGATGTTCGGGCAGATCCGGCCCATCGTGGTGGACGAGAACAATGTCATGCTGGCCGGCAACGGCCTGTATGAAACGCTGCTCTCCCTTGGCAAGACCGAGGCGGACTGCTATGTTGTCACCGGCCTGACCGAGAACGAGAAGAAAAAGCTCATGCTGGCGGACAACCGCATCTTCGACCTGGGCGTAGACGATATGTCTGTCTTTGATGCCTTCATCGCGGAGCTGGGTGACGACCTGGATGTTCCCGGATACGATGACGACCTGCTGCGCTCCCTGGTGGCCGATGCCGGAGAAGTCGAGGAGATGATGGCCGGCTATGGCACCGTAGACGAGGAACGCCGGGAGCAGATCAGGAGCGCCGGCGAAACCATGCGCCGGCAGGAAGAGGCTGCGGCTCCAGAGCCCGCCCCGGCAGTCCCGGCCGGCGAGGGCGACAGCCAGGGCCAGGCTGGCCGCTGTGTCATCTGCCCGAAGTGCGGTGAGCGGATATGGCTGTAAAGAGAGCCAGGGCAGCCATGAGCTGCGTGGACGCTGCATTCCTGCGCGTCAAAAATGTGTTCTCCAACGGCCTGCCGGTCTACATGAGCTTTTCCGGGGGCAAGGACTCCATCTGCATGGCGGATGTGGTCTACAAGCTGATCCAGCGCGGGGAAATCGACCCCGCCCAGCTGACCCTTATCTTCATCGACGAGGAGGCCATCTACGACTGCGTTATCGACATGACGATGCAGTGGCGCAAAAAGTTCCTCCTGACCGGCGCCAAGTTCCGCTGGTATTGCCTCCCGCTGAAACAGGTGTCCTGCTTCAATCAGCTCACCAATGACGAGAGCTGGATCACCTGGGAGCCGGGGAAGGAATCGGTCTGGGTGCGGCAGCCGCCGCCCTTTGCCATCAGGTCAGACCCGCACCTCTCCGGCGTCGGGAAGATGAACTACCAATCCTTTTTGCCCCATGTGACCAAGGACGGCATTATGATGACCGGGGTGCGCGCCGCCGAATCGGTGCAGCGCCTCCAGTACATGTCCAACCTGGGCATCGGCCGTCCGGGGATCACCGGGACGAACACCATCTACCCCATCTACGACTGGAAGGACAACGACATCTGGCTCTATATCCGGGACAACCATCTGGACATCCCGGAAGCCTACCTCTGGCTGTATCAGAGCGGCGTCAGCCGACCGGCGCTGCGCATCTCCAATTTCTTCGGCATCGACAGCCTCCAGGGCCTCCGCCATGTGGCGGAAACAGATCCGAAGCTCTGGGCGCAAATCGAGAAGCGCGAGCCGAACGCCTATATGACCCTGCTCTACTGGGACAGCGAGCTTTATAAGCGCAGCACCCGGAAGCGCACCAAGAGCGAGGGCCAGGACGACAAGGACTACAAAGAGCTGGTCCGAAAAATGCTCTTTGAGGACTACGCCAAGCTGTTCACCAATCCCACCACCAGGAATGTGTGCCAGCGGTATCGCCGCTGCTACACGAAAATCGACGGCATAGCCCGGCCACGCGATTACAGGAAGATGCACGATGCCCTTATCGCGGGCGACCCCAAACTGCGCACCCTCCGCGCCATCTATCAGGATGTGTATGGAGCCTATGCGGACTACGCCAAGAAATTCCGCGTGCAGGAAGGGGGTGGACAGAATGGCTGAGATGGATCTGTTCGCCCCGCTCGGCTCGCTCCAATGGGTAGACCATGACCAGCTGCGCGCCAATGACTACAACCCCAACAAGGTCAGCGAGGATAACCTGGCCCTGCTGGTGCAGTCAATCCTCACCAACGGCTGGACGCTGCCCATCGTTGTCCGACCCGACTTCACAATCATCGACGGCTTCCACCGCTGGACAGTCGCAGGGCGAGAGCCGCTGCGCACGAAGCTGGGCGGCAAAGTCCCTGTGGTCATCGTGACCCATGAGGACGAGGCCGAAGATATGTACGGCACCATCACGCACAACCGCGCGCGTGGTACGCATCTGCTGGAGCCTATGAAAGCTATCGTCAAGAAGCTTATGGCCGAAGGCAAAGATGTCAAAGAGATAGGGCGTCAACTGGGTATGCGCCCAGAGGAAATATTCCGACTGTCCGACTTCTCCAAAGACGACTTCATTCGCCTCATGGCCAAAGGCACAACATACAGTAGGGCGGAGATTATCACGCGGGTATAGGCCCATGGCCCCGGCACGCGCCCTGCCAGCCCGCAGGAGACGCGCTGCTCTGCGTCATAGGCGAGAACACGCAGACGCAGGCAAAACCCCTCTGAGTGCCTTTTATCGGCGTTGCAACGAGCCGCAAAAGGTACTGTGACACCCCCGGCCCCTAAGCCGCGGGCGCGTCGACCCCAAAAAACGCTCAGTTAGTAGGGAAAATTTCCGGCATTTCGTTACGCCGGAACAGGTATCAAGAGAGGAACCCGCGAAGGTCTTACGGCTTTCGCGGGTTTTCTCTGGAAAGGAGTTTGATATATGGCTGGAACCACGCAGAAAATCACCGAGGATACCGAGGTCAACACTACCGAGCTGGCCTCCGTCCTGGGGTTGTCTGGCCGCCGGGTGCAGCAGATGATCCAGGACGGGACGCTGCTGACGGTGGCCAAGGGCAGACTGAGGCTGGCCGATGCCGTCCAGCGATATATCAAGTTCATTTCCACCGACCCCGTGGACGAGGAGGACGCCAAAATCGAAAAGGGGCGCCGGAAGGCCGAGGCGACCATGAAAGCCAGCAAGGCGACCATCGCCAGACTGGAAGCCCAGGAGCTGCAGGGCAAGATGCACCGCTCCGAGGATGTGGCCGCGATGACCGAGGACCTGATCTACACCATTCGGGGGGCGCTCAATGCGCTGCCCGGGCGGCTGGCCGTTGACATCGTAACCGCGAACACTCCTGCCGAGGCCTCCGAGATAATCCGCAAGGAGGTCTACAAGGTCATGCGCGAGCTGGCCGGTTATCGCTACGACCCCAAGAAATACGAAGAGCGGGTGCGGGAGCGGCGCGACTGGTCGGAGCGTGATGACGATGACGAATGAGTACAACGCTATCCGCCTAAACCGCGTCATCTCCAAGGTCATGGCCGGCATGCAGCCGCCCGCCGAGCTGTCCGTGTCCCAATGGGCGGAGCAGCGGCGCCGGCTGTCGGCGGAGAGCGCCGCCGAGCCCGGCCCCTGGAGGAACGAGCGCACCCCATACCTCCGGGCGGTGATGGACTCCTTCACCGACGCAAAGGTGCGGCACATCGTCATGGTGGCCGCGTCCCAGGTCGGCAAGAGCGAGTTCCTTAACAACTGCATCGGATACATCATCGACGAGGACCCCGGCTCCATCCTGTTCGTCCACCCGACGACCATTGACGCCAAGGAATACTCCAAGCTGCGGATTGCCCCGATGATACGGGACTGCCCGACACTGCGGAAAAAGGTGTCCGACCCCAAGAGCCGGGATAGCTCAAACACGATTCTGCAAAAGACATACCCCGGCGGCATCCTTACGATGTGCGGCTCCACCGAGGCTCACGCCCTGGCGTCCAAGCCCATCCGCTATGTGTTCGGTGACGAGCGTGACCGATGGGCGACGAGCGCCGGCAACGAGGGCGACCCCTGGGATCTGGCCATGGCCAGACAGACCACCTTCTACAATGCCAAGGCTGTGGAAGTCAGCACCCCCACCGTCAAGAACGCCAGCGCCATCGAGGCCGCCTATGCGACCGGCACGATGGAGCGGTGGAAGTCCCGCTGTCCCCATTGCGGAGAATACCATGAAATCCAGTGGGCGGACATCCGCTTTGAATATGACGAGGCGGTGGTGGCCGGCAAGACCACCTACAAGATCAAGTCGGTCTATTATGTCTGCCCCGAGTGCGGGTGCGTGTCCGACGAGCATACCATGAAGCGCCAGCCCGCGCGCTGGGAGGCAGACAACCCCGACGCCTATGAGCAGGGGACGCGCTCTTTCTGGCTCAATGCCTTTGTCAGCCAATGGGCCGCTTGGTCGTCCATCGTCCTGAAGTTTCTGAATGCCACCGGCAGCAGCAAAAAGCTGCAGGTCGTCTACAACACCTGCTTCGGCCAGCTCTGGGAGGACCGGGGCGACCTGGAGGACGAGGACAGTCTGATGGCCCGCCGGGAGGATTACGGCAAGCGCGAGGACGGCACGGATATCGAACTGCCGGACGGCGTCCTGGTGCTGACCTGCGGCGTCGACACGCAAGATGACCGGCTGGAGTTTGAGGTCGTCGGGCACGGCCATTTCGGGGAGACCTGGGGTATCCGCAAGGGTATCATCATGGGCCGCCCGGATGATGACAGCACATGGGAGCAGCTGGACGAGGTCATCGACCATATTTACCGCTTCGAGGGCGGCCTGGGGCTGCGCGTCAACATGACCTTTGTGGACGAGGGCGGGCACTTCACCTATGAAGTCCGCCAGCAATGCGCGCGGCGCGTCCGCAAAAAGGTGTTCTGCATCAAGGGCATGCCCGGGCAGGACAGACCCTTTACCGCTCCGCCCAAGCAGCAGAAAATCATCATCAACAAAATCTATCTCGGGACCTGCTGGCAGTACCAGCTCGGCGTCGATGCGGGCAAGGAAATCATCATGGACAATCTGCGGGTACAGACCCCGGGCATGAAGTATTGCCATTTCCCGCGGCGCGATGACTACGGAGCCGGATTTTTCGCCGGCCTGCTGTCCGAGCGGAAGGAATATGACCCGAACAAAAAGCAGCCCTGGGTATGGAAGAAGATCCCCGGCCATGAGCGCAACGAGGCTCTGGACTGCCGAAACTATGCCATGGCCGCGTTCAAGGCGCTGCCCGCCAACCTGGACGAGATAGACCGCAAGCTGAAAGCCGCGCGGGGCGAAACCCCAAGGGCGCCGGCCGCGCCGGCGATTGCCGCCCCCGCCCCGCGCCCCGCAAAGAAAAAGCGCGGCTCCGGGCTGAATAAATACTACGACAACTGGTGAGGTGATGAACATGGCCAGCAAGACCATCATCAAGAGGCGCCTCGCGTTCTGCGAGGAGGCTTTAGACCGCCTCTATGGTGCCTACAACGCCCTGCTCAAAGGCGGGGTAAAAAGCTACATGATTGACGACCGGCAGCTGACCCGACTGGACCTGCCGGTGCTGTCCGAAGAGATCCGCGAGATGGAGAACAGGGTCGACGAGCTGACCGCCGAGCTGAGCGGCCAAGGGCCGCGCAAGGTCTTTGGTGTTCTCCCCCGGGATTGGTGACGGGTAATCGCCCGAAAGGGCTTTACCACAGGCGCCCGATGGAGTTTGTGGCTCCTTTCGCCATCGGGCCGCCTGTTTATTTTCGAGATAGGAGGCGATGATAGCTTGATCGTCTGGAAAAAAAGCCAGCCCCAGGCCAAAGGGTACAGCGAGGCCGGGGCCAGCCTGACACGGCGTGCGCTCAAGAGCTTCCGCCCGAACAGTGGCTCTCCCAGTGATGACATCAACCGCAACAATTTCACCCTGCGCCAGCGGGCGCGGATGCTCTATATGGCCTCTCCCGTTGCAACGGCGGCCATCAACACCAACCGCACCAAGGTCGTCGGCACCGGCCTGACCATGCGCAGCACCATCGACCGGGACACCCTGGGCGCGGCCCCGGAGGCAGCGAAAGCGTGGCAGAAACAGGCCGAGGCGGAATGGCGGCTCTGGTGCAAGAAGCAGAACTGCGATGCCCTTGGCCTCAATTCGTTTGCCGGCTTGCAGCAGCTGGTCATGAAGTCCTGGCTTATGAGCGGCGATGTCTTTGTGCTTATCAAGAGGGCAACGGCCACGCCGCTGAACCCCTACACCATGCGGCTGCATGTAATCGAGGCAGACCGGGTATCCACGCCGGCGGAGTACGGCGGGGGCCTCACCGTCAGCGGCTTCACCGAGGGCAAAGTCCCGGAGGGGAAGCCCGGCGCCGGCAACAAGATCTATGACGGCGTCGAGGTGGACGAGAGCGGCCATGTGGTGGCCTATTACATCAGCAATGTTTACCCGCTCCAGGTCACCAGCGAAGTCCCCAAGTGGACCCGCGTGGAGGCCTACGGGCGAAAGACCGGCCTACCTAACATTCTGCATATCGTGGACAGCGAGCGCCCCGACCAATACCGTGGCGTGCCGTATCTGGCCCAGGTCATAGAGCCGCTGCTGCAGCTGCGCCGGTACACGGAAAGCGAGCTGATGGCCGCCCTGGTGCAGAGCTTCTTCACCGCCTGGATTCAGACGGAGACCAACCCGGCGGCGGTGCCGTTTGGAGAGGTCGGCGCCGGCGATATTGCCGGAGTCCCCTCCAGCAATCCAGACGACACCAACCCGGAGGACAACATCTCCAATGACCCCAACGAGTATGAGATGGGCCCCGGGACGGTTGCGCACCTGGCTCCCGGAGAAACGATTGCTTTTGGCAATCCGAATATCCCGACGGCGGGCTTTGAAACCTTCGTCAAAACCCTGTGCCGGCTGGTCGGCTCCGCGCTGGAGCTGCCCTACGATGTGCTGGTCAAGGAGTTCAACAGCAGCTATTCTGCCAGCCGTGGCGCGCTGCTGGAGGCGTGGGAGGCTTTCAAAATGCGGCGCGCGTGGCTGGTGGAGGACTTCTGCCAGCCCGTCTATGAGCTGTTTATCGCAGAGGCCGTGGCCCTGGGACGCATCAAAGCCCCGGGCTTTTTCTCTGACCTGCTGGTGCGGGAGGCCTGGTGCGGTACGCGGTGGATCGGGCCCGTCCAGGGATCTCTTGACCCCAAGAAGGAGGCCGAGGCCGCGCTGCTGCTTGTCGACCAGGCCATCAAGACCCACGACCAGGTCACGCGCGAAATGAGCAGCGGGGACTGGGAGGAGAATGTGGAACAGCTTGCCCGGGAGAACGAGCTGCTGAAAACCGCCGGTGGCCAGCAGGTCACGGTCGTCCAGTCCGAGCCACCCGACGGAGACGGCGGCGACGGGGACGGCTCCGACGAGCCGCCGCAAAACAACCAAGGAGGTAATCAAACATGAGCATTGCCAAGAAGGGGCGGAGGCCCCCTGCCGTCAGCATCAACCGGCAGACCTACACGATGGCCACCGTGGACGGCGATGCCGCCGAGATCGTGATGTACGGGGACATCGTTGAGAGCCAGCCCGTGGACCCGTGGACCGGCGAGCCTATCCCCGGGAACTACATCATCGAGAGCGAGTTTCTGGAGGATTTGCAGAAGGTCTCTGGCTGTAAGTCAATTACGATTCGCATGAACAGCTGCGGCGGTGATGCCGGCGTGTCCGTGCTGATCCACAACCGCCTGCGCGAGCTGGCCAATGCCGGGACGAGCCTGACCTGCGTCGTTGACGGCGTGGCCATGTCCGGCGGCTCCCTTATCATGTGCGCCTGCGACACCGTCCGGGTCAATCCGTCCAGCCTTATCATGATCCACAAGTGCTGGGTGTTCCTGTTCGGCGGCTACAACTCCGACGAGCTGCGGCAGCAGGCCAACCAAAACGACGCCTATGACAAATCCCAGGTGTCCATCTACGCCCGGAAAACCGGGCTGTCGGATACCGTCCTGCTGCACATGATGGGCAGCACCACCTACATGACCGGCAAAGAGGCCGTCGAAAAGGGCTTTGCAGACGAGCTTATGGAAGATGCAGAGCCTCTTGACATCGCGGCCAGTGCCGACGGGCGCTCCTTGTTTATCCGCGGGCGGAAGATGCACCTTGCCCCCGGAATGTTCGCGCCCGACACCATTCCCACGGTCACAGCCGAGGTCGACACCCCGGATGCGGCAAATACACATCAGCCGGAAACCACCGGCAGTAATGAAGGAGGAAACTCTATGACCATGGAAGAGCTCCGGGCACAGCACCCGGAACTGGTCGAGCAGATTGAAGCCGCTGCCAGAGCTGCCGGCGACAATGACGCGACCAGCGCAGCGCAGGCCGAGCGGGACCGCATCGCCGCAATCGACGAGGTGGCCGGCCTGTTTGACCCCGCGATGGTGCAGGAGGCCAAGTATGGCGAGCATCCCTGCACCGCTGAGCAGTTGGCCTACCGCGCCGCCAAGAAAGCGGCGAAGGACGGCAAGAAGTTCCTGGCTGACCTGGCCGATGATGCCGACGAATCCGGCGCGAACGGCGTTCCCGCCGCTCCCGGCGCAGACGACGGTGACGGCGGCGAGGACGAGGCCACCACCCCCGAGGCGCGCATGGCGAAAGCCAGGGCGCAGGTCAAGGGCCTGTTTGGCAAGAAGGAGGCGTAATCACGATGGCGAAGAATCTGAGCGCGAAAATCGGTGAGATGGAGTTTGACGGCCTGATCACCGGTATCTATCCCCCTCCCTCCGTGAGCGGCGGCGTCATTGCCAAGGCGAGCGGCGAGGCCGTCACCTACAAGCGCGGCACCGTCCTGGGCTTCAAGGCCGGCGAAGAGGACGGCAAGCTTTACATCATGGCCGACGGAGCTGAGGTCACCCCCAGCTGCATCCTCTGTGACGACATCGAGGTCGACACCAAGGACGATGTGACCGTGCCCGTCTATATCGCCGGCTGCTTCGACCCGGAGAAGGTCATCACCAAGGACGAGTACGCTCTGAAGGCTGCTGACCTGGACAATCTGCGTATGCGCGGCATTGTGTTCAAGGCCGCGTCTGCCGCAGTCTAAGGAGGTAAAAACACCATGAATGAGCTGAATTTCTTTGACACCTATATCCTCATGGCCATCACCGAGGAAATCGTGCCTCGGGCGTCGTTCTTCCGCGACAGGTATTTCCCCACCGGCGAGAGCGACATCTTTGCCGCCGACAAGGTGCTGACCGAGTACCGCAAGGGCGACCGCAAGATGGCCGCGTTCGTTTCTGACCGCGTGGGCGACATCCCCATGGATCGCCGGGGCTATGCCATCCACGAGTACCAGCCGGCGTTTATCGCTCCGTCCCGCCTGCTGACCCTGGACGACCTGCGCAAGCGTGGCTTTGGTGAGGCTATCTATGCCAACTCCACCCCCGCCGAGCGCGCCGCCCGGCTCCAGCGCGACGACCTGAGCGACATGGACCGACGCATCCGGCTCCGCGAGGAGTGGATGTGCGCCCAGACCATGATCAACAACGCCTGCACCATGCAGACCTACATCGACGACAAGACCAAGGGCGAAGTCCTCTATGTGTCCTTCTTCGATGGGGCGCGGTCTGAGCATACCTACACTGTGGCCAATAAGTGGGACACGCCGGAGGGCAACTTCCGCGCCGATGTCACCGCCATGTGCCGCATGTTGTCCCGTCGCGGCCTGCCGGCTTCCGACCTGATCCTTGGCTCCGATGTAGCCGAATGCGTCCTCCAGGACAAGGAGCTGCGCGAGCTGCTGGACAAGAACAGCGGCATCATCGTCGGTGAGATTCGCCAGCAGCTCACCCAGTACGACGGCGTTGTGTTCATGGGCGTGCTGAACTTCGGCGGCTTCATGCTCAACCTGTTCTCCGTGGACGAGCGTTACCTGGACGAAGAGGACAAGGATCAGACCATGTTCCCCTCTGACGGCGCTATGGTCGCCGCCCCCGGCTGCGGCCACCTGATGTATGGCCAGATCACCCAGATCGACTTCGGCTCCACCGACTTCACTTCCCATGCGGCGGCCCGTGTGCCTAAGTTCATTCTGGATCAGCCCAACGATATCCGTAAGCTGCGCCTGGGTGCCCGTCCTCTGGCCGCGCCCAGGAACTACTGCCCCTACATCTTTGCCGAAAAGGTCATTGGCGTGGGCCCTTGATGGCCTCCCTGCCTGACGACGCCAAAGTTTTGGGCATGGAGGTAAGTACGCTGCAATCGGGCGTCACGGTTGACAGCAGCAATGTGTTCCATGGGACGCTCCATCATGTGACGGACTTCACGGCCTACGACAAGGGAGCCGAGGGGAACTTCCTGGCGACCAAGATCGTGGCTCCTGCGGACGCCGATGTGAAGATTTCCACCAGCGCCGTCCAGGACAAGCCTGTTGACGAGAGCCGGGAAGTCGTCTGGAAGGTGGACTCTACGGAGGACACCCTGACGGTCAAGGTCGAGCGGAACGGCGAATCCGCCGAGGCTGTTTACAGCGCCGGCGGGCTGACACTGGAGCAGCAGTAAGAACAGGAGGCTATATCGTGAAGAAAGTGAAAATCCTTTGCGGCGGCTACGGCTATACGCCGCCCGGCACCAGGCGGGTCAAGACCGTCTATGCCGGCGGCACCGTTACGGTTCCTGACGAGGAGGCGATGCGCCTTGTTGCGCTCGACGCCGCGGAAGTGATCGAGGATTACCCCGCTGCGCCCGTTGCAACGCCCTCCAACGGCGAGGACGGCTCCGGGGCGGGCGACAACATTCCCGGTGGCGACGGCGGCTCTAACGAGCCGGAAAAGGCCACGCTTGACCCCGTCCAGCTCGACAAGCTGACCGTCAAGCAGTTGACCGAGCTGGCGGAAAAGATGGGCGTCGATGTGTCCAAGTGCAAGCTCAAAGCAGACTACATCGCCGCCATCACTTCCGCAGAGGTCACGCCCGGGCCGGACACCGACCCCGACGAGGGCGACCAGCCCGGGGGCGATGACGGGAGCGGGCAGACCTCCAACGGCGAGGGCAGCGACGAGGACACCGGCGGCAATGCCGACGGCGGCGAGGACGAGGGCGGGGACGACCAGGACGATGACGATACCGTCCAGGGCGGCACCCCTCCCGACCTCAGCGTGGAGGGGCCGGTAGAATGAGCTTCAAAGACATGGTCGCGGAGGATGTCCACAGCGTTTTTCTCAACCTGGACGAGTACGCCGAGCGGCGGACCATCCAGTACGATGGGGCGGTCTATCAGGATATTCCCATTGTGATGTCCGGCCTCAAAGAGCAGGATCGCCGCCAGCTGACGAGTGACCATGTCCAGGGGCTTTTTCTCGTTTCCTCTGTCCTGCATTGTGCGCTGTCCGACCTGGACGGCCACCAGCCCGAGAAAGGGCAGCGCATCCGCATCAATGACGAGGAGGGCGCCGTCGGATTCTTCCGGGAGTTCTATGTCGCTTCCTCCGTCTGCGAGATGGGTATGCTCCGGGTGGAATTGGAGGCGATTGACGAATGAGTGTCATCACCGTTGACGATGTCGGCGGCCAGAGCCTGGAGCGGCTCAATAAGATTTTGGCCGGCGTTCCCGGCGGCGTCTGGAAAGCGGCGTCTGCCGCCCTAAAGCGTGCCGGGGACTCCGCCAAGACCAAGGCCGGACAGTTCGCCGCCGCCGAGTACACCATCAGCAAGGGGGACTTCATGCGGAATGTCACCGAGAAGGCGCGCCTGACCGGCGGCGCCGGCGGGGTGGCCAGCATGAAAATCTCTTTCGCCGGGCGGGTGCTGCCCCTGCTGACATTCAACACGCGCTTCTCCAAGGACGGTCTGGTGCAGACCCAGGTGAAGCGCAACGGCGGCGCGGCCACGCTGGAACACGCTTTTGTGGCCAGCATCTTTGGGCCAGCCGCTGTCTTTGAGCGCGTCGGGGCGCCCCGCTTCCCCGTGGAGCAGAAGTACGGCCCGTCGACCGCGCACATGATGCAGTCCGAGGCGGTCATCGAGAAGATGGACGAGACCATCCGGGACACCTTCGACAAGCGCATCGAGCATGAGATCCTGCGCGTACTCAACGGATGGGGAGGATAATCCATGGACCGAGTAACCCTGTTAGACCAGCTAAAGGCTTTTACCGAGGAGGCCATCAAAGACCTGATCCTGCCGGTCAGGCAGCAGAAGGAGGACAAAGCGCCCCCCGAGCCCCGCGCCGCACAGGTCTATCGCATGCGCCTCCCGGACGGCACCGCCGCATTCAAGAAAGCCCCGTATATCATCCATCAAATCATCACCGGCAGCGACCAGCAGCCCGGCGGACAGCGGCTCGAATCGAAAGCCCAGGTGCGCTCCATCTTCTGCGTCTATTCCGAGAACGAGGAAGAGGGGGCGCTCATGCTGCTCAACCTCATGGAGCGGCTGCGCATTGAGCTGCTGCGCAAGGTCGTCATTGGCAGGCAGTTTGAGCTTGACCTTGACACCGGCCTGGAATACCTGCTCTACCCCGACGACACCGCCCCGTATTTCGCTGGGGAGATGGTATCCATGTGGAAGCTCCCGGAAGTCAGAAGAGAGGTGCTACCTTATGGCAGATCAGAAAATCCCGGCAGCCTCCGTTGAGGCTGTGCCTGCGGAGACCGGCGAGGTGACCCGCGCTCCGGCCCCCGCAAAGCGAGCCAAGGGAAAGACGGCCAAAAAGCCCGAGAGACGCGACGATTTCTGCGTCTACCTTGGCCCGACCATCATCGGCGTAATCCAGAGGGGAACCGTGTTCACCGGCAGCAAGCAGGAGGTTATCGCCTCCCTGTCCGGCGCCATTGAGCGGTATCCCCTTATCGCCACCCTGATTGTCGGGAGCTCCACGCTCCCGGAGGATCACATCAAAGTCAAAAAGCCCGGAAACCTGTTGTATGTGAACTATCACGCGCTGGCCAAGGGCATCAAGTAAGGAGGAAAACTGTATGAATCATGGCGTCTATGTGTCTGAGCAGGCGACCAGCGTCAGCACTCCCGTTGTCGCGGAGTCCGGCGTTCCCTTCGTGGTCGGTCTGGCGCCTGTGCATACCGCCGCTTCCCCCGCTGCGGCGGGCACCCCCGTCCTCTGCACGAGCTGGGCCGAGGCGGTGGAGAAGCTGGGGTACTCGGACGACTGGAAGAACTACACCCTTTGCGAGTTCATGTATTCGCACTTCAAGCTCTTTGCGGCGCAGCCGGTCATCATGGTCAATGTGCTTGACCCCGCCTCCATGACCGAGTCCCAGGAGGAAGAGAGCCAGCCGGTGACCGATCACAAGGTCAAGCTGCCTATCGCCGCCATCAACGACGACAATCTCAAGGTGACCAAGGAGGAGAGCGACGAGCTGAGCAAGGGCACCGATTACAGCGCTTACTACGATGGGGAGTTCCTTGTCATTGAGCTGCTGGCCGACGGCGGCGCGTATGACGAGGAAACTTTGAAGGTGTCCTACAACAAGGTCACCCCCTCCACCGTCGTCGCCGCCAACATCGCCTCTGCGATGGAGAGCGTGGAGCTGTGCCTGACCAAGCTGGGCATCGTCCCCGACCTGATCTGCGCCCCCGGCTTCTCCCATGAGTCCACCGTGGCCGCCGTCATGGCCACCAAGGCGGGCAGCATCAACGGCCTGTTTACGGCCAAGGCTCTTATCGACATCGACACCGGCGCTTCCGGCGCGCGGTCCTATGACGATGTCCTGACCAAAAAGACCGGCGCCAACATCGTCGATGATGACGAGATCGCGTGCTGGCCCATGGTCAAGCTGGGCGAGTACAAGTTCCATCTGTCGACGCAGCTGGCCGGCCTGATGGCTCAGGTGGATACCGACAACGGCGGCTGCCCCTATGAGAGCCCGTCCAACAAGAATCTCCAGATGGACGGTCTGTGCCTGGAGGACGGCACCGAGGTCGACCTGACGCTGACCCAGGCCAATATCCTCAACGGCAACGGCATCGTCACCGCCCTCAACTTCATGAGCGGCTGGGTGGCCTGGGGCAACTACACCGCGTGCTATCCCAGCAACACCGATGTCAAGGACTACTTCATTCCCGTCAATCGCATGTTTAGCTGGGTCGGCAATAGCCTGGTGCGCACCTTCTGGAGCAAGCTGGACAAGCCGATGAACCGGCGTCTGCTGGACACCGTCATGGACACCGCCAACATCTGGCTCAACGGCCTGGTGGGCAGCGGCTACCTCCTGGGCGCTCGCGTGGAGATGCTGGAGGCGGAGAACCCGCTGACCAATCTCATGGCGGGCATCGTCAAGATCCATATCTACATCACCCCGCCCAGCCCCGCTCAGGAGATCGACTTCGTCCTGGAATACGACGCGTCCTATGTGACCGCCGCGCTCCAGGCGTGATGAAGGGAGGAATAAGTAATGCAGCAGCCTGAAGCCTATATTGACTTTTATGTGTATGAGGACGGCGTTGACCTGATCGGCATTGCCAGCGTCACCCTGCCGAACATCGCATACATGACCGCCTCCATCACCGGCGCCGGCGTGACCGGCACCGTGGAGACGCCCCTGGCTGGCATGATCCAGGCCATGAGCCTGACCATGAATTTCCGGGACGCTACCGTTGCGGCCGCCCGCCTGGGCGCGCCCAAGAAGCACCAGATCGAGCTGCGCGCCGTGGAGCAGTATTGGGATACTGTCGCCCTGGAAAAGCAGCTCCTGATGGATAAGTATGTGATGACCATCGTCCCCAAGTCCATCAACCCCGGCTCCGTTGCCCCCGCGACGGCCTCCGACGCCAACGGCGAGTACAGCGTGTACTACTACGCCGCCTACAAGGAGGGCGTGAAGAAGTGGGAGATCGACCCCTTCAACCAGATCTGCGAAGTTGACGGCGTGGACTACTGCGCCGACCTGCGCAAGAAGCTGGGCAAGTAACCAAACAGCCCGTGGTGGGGAAACCCGCCACGGGCATTTTCTTTGAATTTGGAAAGGAGTACCACCATGGATAACGACATCATCAACGCCCCCGACAGCGCCGCCGCCGACGTGCCGGCCGCCGTCGACCCTGCCGAGTTCGCTGTGGCCGAGGCGGAAGCTAAGGAAAGCACCGGCACCTATACGCACACCTTCTCCCGCCCGTTCATGGTCGACGGGACCCCCGTGGAAGAGCTGACCTTCGACTGGGCGGGGCTGACCGCCGAGGACAGCCTTGCCATTGAGAACGAGCTGCAGATGATGGGCAAGGCCGTCATCGCGCTGGAGTTCTCCGGCGAGTACCTGCTCCGCATGGCCATGCGCGCCTGCACCACCACCGTCAACGGCCGCCGGGTAGGCATTGATGCGTTCCGGCGCATGCCGATTGCGGACTACAACCGCATCCGCGGGAGAGCGCGCAGTTTTTTACTTCGCTTGGGGCTGTAACCGGCGACGGCGGGAAATGGCTCCGTACTCAATGCCTCATTATGGCCAAGAACAACAACACGCCTGTTTCGTTCTGGCTGTCCCTGCCGCTGCCTGACTTGGTCGCATGGATCAAGGCCAGCAACGCCATAGTCGAAAAAGAGAACGCCGAGCGGCAGCGGGCGAGGCAAAGCATCAAGCAAGCACACCGACGAAAATAACGGGAAAGGAGGGCACGCATGGCTTCCCGCAAGGAATATGAGATGCTATTCCAGCTCAATGCGCAGCTGGGAAGTAGTTACAGCGGAACTTTCAGCAAGGCCCAGCAGCAGTTGGTGGCCATGCAGAAAGAGATCCAGGCCCTCAGCAAGACCCAGAGCGATATTTCCGCATATCAGAAACAGCAGCAGTCGGTGGAGGCGACCCGGAACAAGCTGGCTCTGCTCCAGAAGCAGTATGACAATATCCAGCGCGAGATCAAGGAAACCGGGGAGTATTCCTCCGACCTGCAAAATAAGCTGCTGTCCAAGCAGCAGCAAATCGACCGCACCACGGCGTCCCTGAATCAGCAGACCCAGAAGCTCCAGCAGATGGACTCCGCCCTGCGCGAAGCGGGCGTTGACACCAGCGCACTTGAAAAAGAGAGCGCCCGCCTGGGGACGCAGATGGGCGAGCTGAAAGCCAAGCAGGAGGAGGCCGCCAAGGGCGCTCAGAACTTCGGCACACAGTCCGTCGAGGCCTTTAATGCCGTCGGCAATGCCATCGTCGCAGCGGGCGTTGCAACCGCCCTGAAAGAGATCTCCGAGGCGTACATGGAATGTGTGCGCACGGCGGGCGACTTTGAATACGCCATGTCCAATGTCGAGGCTCTGTCCGGGGCCACCGGCGACGAGATGGCCGAGCTGAGCGCGCTGGCCAAAGAGCTGGGCGCGACCACCAAATTCACCGCCGAGGAATCCGCCGACGCCATGGGTTACATGGCCATGGCCGGATGGGACGCGACCGAGATGCTTAACGGCATGGACGGCGTGTTGCAACTGGCCGCAGCGTCCGGTGAGGACTTGGCCATGGTGTCTGACATTGTCACCGACAACCTGAGCGCATTCGGCCTCACAGCGGCGGATACGGCACACTTCTCCGATGTCCTGGCAGCAGCAGCGACGAGTTCCAACACCAGCGTTTCCATCATGGGAGAGACCTTCAAGAACTGCGCCTCTATCGCGGGCGCCTTGGGGTACAGCGTCGAAGATGTGGCCGTCGCTGTCGGTCTGATGGCCAACAGCGGCGTCAAGGGCAGCGTTGCCGGCACAGCCTTGAAGAACACCTTTAACGGGCTCCTGGAGGGCGTCACCCTCACCAGCAACGCATTCGGTGAGTATGAGTATTCCGCCATCAAAGCAGACGGCACCATGAAGAGCTTTGGCTCTACCATCGACGAGCTGCGCGGATACTTCGACCAGATGACCGAGGCCGAGCGCGTCAACAACGCCATGGCCATCGCCGGCGCGCGCGGCTACAACGGCCTGCTGGCTATCCTCAATGCGACCGAGGAGGACTACGGCTCCCTGACCGCCACCATCAACGACTGCTCCGGCGCGGCCCAGCGCATGGCTGACATCAAGCTCGACAACATGAACGGCGAGCTGGTGCTGATGCAATCCGCCTGGGACGGCCTCAAAATGAGCATCGGCGAGCAGTTCACGCCGGTCATGCGCGAATTGTACGCGGTGGCCGCTGACCTGTTCGGCGGGATCAGCAAATTCATAAGCCAGCACCCGGCGCTGGTCAAGGCTATCGCCGCGTTCGTGGCCGTCGTCGGCACGGCAGTCGTCGCCCTGACCGCCTATGCAGCGGTAGTGAAAGTAATTCAAGCGCTCAACCTTGCCTCTCTTTTCACTGTCGCGGGGCCAATTATGCTGGCAGTTGGTGCAGTTTCCGCGCTGACCGCCGGAATCGTTGCCCTGGTATCCGCCGCCAACGAGGGCGTCCCCTCTGTCAAAGAGCTGACCGAGGCCGCCCGGGAGATGGGCGAAACGATGGAGGACGCCAAGAGCGCCTATCAGGAAACCGCTACGGCGATCATGGCCGCCGCCGGTGTCGCGGACACCTACATCTCCAAGCTGGAGGAAATGGGCGACTACGCCAGCCTCTCCACCGAGGAACAGCAGCAGTATCACAATACCCTGGCTCTGCTCTGCCAGGTCGTCCCGGAGCTGGCAGATCATATCGACCTGGAGACCAACAGCATCGAGGGCGGCACCGAGGCCCTGCGCGCCAACACCGAGGCGTGGCGGCAAAACGCCATGCAGCAGGCGTACCAGGACCAGCTCACCGCCATGTACGAAAGCTACTCCGCCGTGCTGATCGAGGCCGAGCAGAACAGCATCGGACTGACCAAGGCACAAGCTGACCTGGATACGGCCAACCAAAAGCTCACCGACACCTATGCGCGCATGGACGAGCTGTGGGCCGATGCCCAGGAACAGGCGGATGCCTACTACGAAGAGTACGGCTGGTATGCCGATGCCACCAGCTTTTTGACCGATGAATACTGGGATCTGCAAGATTCCATCTATGACACCAACGACGAGATCCGCATCGCGGAGAAGTCCATCAAGAATTACAACAAGGCCATGGAGGAGGACGCCGAGGCGGTGGCCGAGGCCGAGGCCGAGATCGCGTCCGCCGAAGAGGCCGTGCAGAGCTTGATGGCAGCGACCGAAACCGCCACCGGCGTATCCGAGGAAGCCGCCCAGCAGACAGCCGAACTGAACGGCGCAATCGAGAGCGTCACCAGCCGCATGGCCGAGCTGACCGAAGCGTACAACGAGGCCTACGGCGCGGCATATAGCAGCATCAGCGGCCAATATGCCCTTTGGGACGAGGCGGCCGCCGTAGTCGAAACCAGCGCCAGCATCATCAACTCCGCGCTGGAGAGTCAGATCACCTACTGGCAGGACTACAATGCCAACCTGCAATCCCTGACCGACCGGGCCGGGGACATCGAGGGCCTGAGCGACATGATCGCGTCCTTTGCGGACGGCAGCGAGGAAAGCGTCAACGCCATCGCCGGCATGGCCAGCGCCAGCGACGAGGATCTGGCCGCAATGGTGGCCAACTGGCAGGAACTTCAGGCACAGCAGGAGGAAGCCTCCGGCAGCATCGCAGACCTCAAGACCGACTTCACCGCCACCATGGACGAGTTGCAGGAAGAGCTTGCCGCCGATATCGAGGCCATGGACCTGGGGACTGAAGCTGCGGAGAGCGGCAAGGCCACCATCCAGGGCTTCATTGACGGCGCGGCAGCCATGCAGCCGCAGGTGGAGGCGGCTTACTCCCGCATCGCGCAGGCAGCCATTGACGCCATCGACGCCAAACTGGACATCCACAGCCCGTCCCGCGTCATGCAGGAAAAGGCAGATATGACCTGGGCCGGTTACATCAAGGAAACCGAAGCTCTGGAGCCGGATCTGCAAAAGGCGATGTCCGAAGCCATTGGCGCCGGCGTGGACGCTGCGAGCGCCGACAGCTATCAAATCATGGCCTTTGCCCCGCAGCTGCTCTCCGCGCTGTCCGGCATGACCGCCGGCGGGGCGCTCAGCGCCATAGACGGCGGCTACGGCGGAGGCATCCAGCTCCAGGTAATCTTTGAGATTGCCGGGAACGCCACGCCGGAAACCGTTGAGGCGCTGCGCGATTACGGAGATGACTTTGCCGAGCGCGTGCTGGCGGTCATCGAAGAGGCGGACGCAGACAGAAGGAGGGTGACGATTTGAGCAAGACCTATACCACCGTCCAGGGGGACATGTGGGACACCATCGCCTTTACCCAGCTTGGGGATGTGGCCTACACGGATAAGCTCATGCAGCTGAATTCGCAATACCTGGACTACCTCACTTTCCCCGCCGGCGTCACGCTCAAACTGCCTGACCCCGTCGCCAACCCCAGCAGCACATTGCCCCCGTGGAAGCAGGTGGCCGGATGAGCGATAAGAACATGGCCAGGCGCGCGCTGGTCCAGATTTCAGCGCAGGGGGCGGATATCACCAAGGACATCCGCCCCTACCTGGATTCGCTCACCTACATCGACAACGAGGAGGACGAATCCGACGACCTGCAAATCAAGCTCCATGACCGGGAGGGGATCTGGCTTACCAAATGGATTCCCGCCATGGTCGACGCGGCGGCCTCTGTCGGCGCAGGAGAGGCCGCAGGAGGCGGAGGAACCACCAGCTACAAGGTAACTCCCAAGATAGGGCTGAATGTCCGCTCCGGGCCGGGAACGAGCTATTCCCGCTATGGGGCGCTGGTGTGCGGGACGGTCATTCAAGTCAAGTCCATTGAGAACGGATGGGCGTCCATCGACTACAACGGCAAATCCGCCTATGTCAGCGCCAGCTACATCACGCAGACCGGCGAGAGCAGCGAGGCAGCACCGGCCGCGGCCGGCAAGACCGGCTTCAAGCTCCAGGCCGTCATCATCCGCCAGAACTGGAACGGGGACGGCTCGGACAAGGTGCTGGACTGCGGGCAATTCGAGCTGGATACCGTGGCCGCGAGCGGCCCGCCCAGCTCCCTGACCTTTAAGGCGGCCGCGCTGCCTTTTTCCTCTCAGATCCGCCAGACCAAGAAATCCAAGGCGTGGGAGGCGTACAACCTGTCCGGCATCGCCAATGAGATGGCGGCTGGCAACGGCATGACCTGTATGTTCCTCTCCGTCAGCGACCCGTACTATGAGCGCGTGGAGCAGAGGAACGAGAGCGACATCTCGTTCCTCTCCGTCCTGTGCCACGGCGCGGGCATCTCTCTAAAGGTTACCAACAATCTTCTGATCCTGTTCGACCAGGCCGACTATGAATCCAAGCCGGCCGCCTTTACGATTCGCAAAGGCGGGAACAGCTACACCAAGTACAGTCTGAACATCGGCACGGCGGAGGCGCAGTATTCCTCCTGCCGCGTCAGCTATGTGCAGCCGAGCGGCGCCTGCATCGCGGCGGTGGCCAAGGTGGAGGATTACAAGGAGGACGCGAAGAACAACCAGCAGCTGGAGATCACCGCCAAGGTGTCCAGCGTGGGCGAGGCCAAGACCCTGGCCGAGAAATATCTGCGGCTGCATAACAAGTACGCCAAGACCGCCACCTTCACGATGCCCGGGAACCCGGACATCGTCGCCGGCGTGACCATGACCCTGGAGGGCTGGGGCGCCTGGGACGGCAAGTATATCGTGAAGCAGGCGAAGCACACCGTTTCCGGCAGCGGCTACACGGTGCAGGTAACGCTCCGGCGAGTATTGGAGGGATACTGATGGACGACGCCATCCTCGAAAGACTTGTCCAGGTCGGCACCGTAACCGACATCAAAAGCGGCCAGCGGAAGGCCCGCGTCAAGTTCCGCAACACGGGCATCACATCGGACTGGCTCCCTGTGATTCAGCACTACGGCGCGAATTTCTACATCGAGCCGGATATGGAGCATACGCATGTCATCACCGACACCTACACCGGCGGCGGCTCCGCAAGTACAGAGCCGGCGCACGACCATCTTCCCGGCTCCCATCTGACCTATTGGATGCCCAAAGTCAATGACACCGTCCTCGTCCTGTACCTGCCGGTGCGGGACGGGGACGGCTACATCTTAGGGGGGATCTGATTATGGCCATTATCGGATGTCTGGGCGAGGTCGTCTTTGAAGTGTCGTCCAGGACAGTCGAAACCATCGACAATGTGAAATGGGGCGGCTCCGCGCGCTACGCCACGCACCAGCGCCACGGCATGAACGCCCTGACCGAGTTCACAGGCCTGGACCCCGACACCATGAGCTTCGAGATTACCCTGTCCGCCTACCTGGGCGTTGACCCCATCGCCGAGGTCGTCAAGATTTGGAACTATGAGCGCAACGGCATCGCCGTTCCGCTCGTCATCGGGGACAAAGGATATGGCAAATACCGATGGTCTGTCCTCAGCCATGAGATGACGATGCAGACCTTCGATATCCACGGCAATGTCACCAGCGCCAAGGTGACAATCAGCCTGCAAGAGTATTTGAGGGGGTGAGCAGGAATGAGCTATACCGTATCCGCCGCTGACCTTACGCGGGTGCAGCTGAACGAGGAGGAAACCATCGCCTCTGTGTGCCAGAATGTGGCCCTGATCCTGGCCACCCGCCAGGGGACATGCCCCTTGTATCGCGGCTTCGGCCTGCCGCAGCGTTTTGTCGATAAGCCCATGCCCGTGGCCAAGGCGATGCTTTTCTCCGAGGTCAAAGAGGCCGTGGAAGAGTATGAGCCGCGGGCCGAGGTCATCAATGTTTTCTTTACCGACGACCCAGCCTCCCCCGGGCGGCTGATTCCCACAGTGGAGGTGAACATCATTGAGTCGTAATACCGATTATCAGTTTGTGCCGACGGACACCGAGACCGTGGAGGCGCAGCTGATTTCCCTGTATGAGAGCATCACCGGCGTGACCGTCCGGCCAGCAAGCCCGGAGAAGCTCATTATCCAGTTTGTCGCTGCTGTCGTCATCCAGGAGCGCGCCATCAACAACCGCACCGGCAATCAGAATATCCCCAGCCGCGCGGAGGGGGAGAACCTGGACGCGCTGGCCGAGCTGATCTCCATGGCCCAGCGGCCACCCGCCCAGCCCGCCGTCTGCACCGAGCGATTCCATATCTCCGAGGCGCAGCAGAGCGCGGTGCTGATCCCGGCGGGCACCCGCGTGACCGACTCCAGCAGCACCCTCATTTGGGAGACCATCGCGGACGCCTATGTGGAGATCGGCAGCACCTATGTGGATGTCCCCATCCGGTGCCAGACCGCAGGCGTCGCGGGCAACGGCTATGCCATCGGGCAAATCAACACCTTCGTTGACCTGTACGATTACTGCTCCGAATGCTCCAATACCACGGTCTCCGACGACGGCGCAGACGCCGCCTCTGACGATGAATTCTACGCGCTCATGCGCGCCTCGATGGACGCGTTCTCCACCGCCGGCGCCATGGGCAGCTATGTGTACTGGGCCAAGAGCGTCAGCACGGAGATTGCCGATGTCGTGGCCAACAGCCCCAGCGCGGGTGTCGTCAAACTGTACGCGCTTATGAACGACGGCACCCTGGCCACCGAGGAAACCAAGCGAGCCATGCTCGCGGCCTGCACCGACGCCACCCGGCGGCCGCTGACAGACCATGTCCTCTCCGCCGACGCGGAGCAGAAGGACTATGACATCACATTCACCTATTACATCCAGTCGGACTCCGAAAAGAGCGCCGAGGCTATCCAGGCCGATGTTGACGCCGCCGTGAAGCAATACACCGCCTGGCAGTGCGCCAAGTTTGGCCGGGACATCAACCCGGACAAGCTGCGGGAATACCTGGCCGGCGTCGGCATCAAGCGGATCGTCCTCACCGCCCCGGAGTTCACCGTGCTGCACACGGGTACCGAGCTTGACGAGGAAACGCACCTTGCCAAGTACACGCCCCAGGTGGCCAAGGTCGGGAAAATCTCCGTGACGAATGGGGGCTATGAAGATGAATGACGCCCACGGCATCACCGCCGACAATCTGCTCAAAGCATTCCCGCCGGCGCTCACCGGCGACGAGAGCATCACGGCCATGGCCGCCGCCATCTGCGCAGTCCTAGCCGCGCGCGTGCCGGAGATAGCCAGCATCTCCATCTACTCCCGCATCGACGAGCTGCCCGAGGATCTGTTGGACATCTTGGCCAAGGACTTCAAGGTGGACTGGTGGGACGCCGACTACACCTTGGAGGAGAAGAGAGCCACGCTAAAGAACAGCTGGCGCGTACACCGCATGCTGGGGACGCCCGCGGCTGTCATCACCGCCATCTCCGCCATCTACCCGGAGACGCAGATCTCCGAATGGTGGGAATACGGCGGGGAGCCGTATCACTTCCGGCTGCAGCTGGACGCGACCTACCAGGGCGTCAATCCCGAGAAGCACGCCCGCGTGCTGGAGCGTGTGAACTTCTACAAAAACCTGCGTTCCGTTCTGGACGAGGTTGAATACTACGATGCGGGCGGCACCGCCACAGAGTACGCCTATGCGGCTTATCTCGGCAGCGAAATCGTTGACGGGGCCACCGCCGTCCGCTACTGATTGGAGGGACTTTTATGGCATGGACCGGAGTAATCACCAACGCCGGAAATGCGCTTTTGAGCCAGTGGGCCAGCGAAAAGACGCTGCACATTGACAGCGCCGCCGCCGGCACCAACAGGGTATCCGTCGCCACGCTGATGGCCCAGACCACCTTGGCCAGCCAGAAGCAGACGGCGAGCATCATTTCCGGGGAGCAGCTGGCCGCCGGGTATAAGGTCAAGCTTCAGATCACCGCGCCTGACGCCGGGTACAATCTGAGCCAGTACGGCATCTGGGGCCGCCTGGACGACGGCGGCTCTACGCTGCTCGCCCTGTTCCAGAACGACAGGGATATCCCGATTCCGAGCAAGGACGATTCCCCCGACTTCGTCTACACTTTCTACGCGCTCCTGGCCTTTGACAACACCGGCAAGCTGGAGCTGCACATCGACTCCAGCGCCGTGGTCACCCTGGAGACCGTCACGAAAATGGTCTCCGAGGCCGTTGCAACGAAGCAGGACAAGATTATGGTCGAGGGCTTGTTGAAGGGTGACGGCCAGGGGAACATCACCGCAGCGACGCCAGGAGAGGACTACGGGCTGCCTATGGTGTCCGGGCACGGCGCGCCCACGGAGGACACGGAGGCCGTTGTCGGGCAGCACTACTTTGACGAGGACAGCGGCAAGGAATATGTCTGCACGGAGAAGTCGGAGGAAGGCAAGACCACCTGGAAGCAGGCCGGGGCCACCGACGCCGATGACCTGACCTACAACGGGGGGCGGCTGAGCGATGCCCTTGACGCCATGGGCAAGGCCATTGACGGGGCCAAACCCCTGACCGGCACCAGTGACCCAGACGAGCATACCAAGGGCGCAGTCGGCCAGACCTATCTCAACACCGAGACCGGCCAGACCTTCGTCTGCACCGAGGCGGACGACGAGAGCGGTACCTACACCTGGACGGAGAGCGGGGGCGGCGGCGTGAAGCCGCAGATCACCGTTACCGTGGCCACCGGCTCCGAGGTCACCTGTACCTGCGGCGAAACCGTCCTGCGCGGGACGAGCGTGGACGGGACCTGCGTGTTCAACCTCCCCCGATACGGCACCTGGGAGCTTCAAGCGACCCTGTCCGGCCAGACCTCCGACAAGGCGACCGTCGTGGTCGACCAGGTCAAGCAGTACACCGTCACACTGTCCTACTTCGCGGCCACCCTCGCCGTCACGGCGGAGAACGGCGCATCAGTCGAGGCGGTCAATGGGACGCACCGCTATACCGGCACCTGCGGCAGCAGCGGTACATGCGCCCTCACCGTCAACTACCCCGGCCAGTACACCGTCAAGGCCACCAAGGAGAGCTGCACTTCCAGCACCGCCACAGCCAATGTGACGGACAGCGGCGGCAGCTATACCGCAAAGGTGGCCTTTATCACGCTGACCGTCACCATCGACGCCGGGAGCAAACTGACGGTGAGCAAGGACAGCCACAGCTTCACCAACAATTCCACCACGGGAACGACCACGAAATTCTACTTGCCGGAGACCGGCACCTGGAAGGCCGTGGCCACCAAGGACGACCAGAGCGCCGAGGGAAGCGTGAACTGCTCCGCCTATCAGGGCTACACGCTGGAACTCAGCTATGTGAAGATCGTCGGCGTGTGCTGGACTTACAGCGGCACCTCCACCGCCTGCTCCAGACTGACCAAGACGGGCGACCCGAATCACCTGGTCAATGTGGACATCCTCACCGAGCCGAAGCCCGCCGTCGGCACCGGCACCGGCAGCTCCCCCTTTGACCAGCTCATGCCTTGGGCCGGCATGGAGGAGTACAATGTTTCCGGCAGCAGCTTCACCAAGAAGGGCTCCAACGGCTTCTCCCGGGCGAATGATACCGTGGTGCTGATCCCGGAGTATTACTTCCGAATCATCGACGATGCCGGCAGCAAGAAGCGGTATTTCTATGTCGCGGACAAGGCCAAGACCGGCTTCACCAAGCACCCCGGCTCCGGGAAGTATGTGGGCCGGTACAACACCAGCGGCAGCGTGAACGCCCAAAAGACGGTGACCGGGCAGGCCCCGCTTGCCAGCCAGACACGGGGCGCGTTCCGCACCGGCGCGAAGCAGAAGGGCGCCAAATGGCGGCTGTACGATTACGCCTCCTGGTGCGCGGTCTGGCTTCTGTTCTTGGTGGAGTTCGCCGATTGGGACAGCCAGAAGAAAGTCGGGCGCGGCTATGTGGACGGCAATTCCTCTCCGCATACCACCGGCGGCACGGACAGCATGAACTACCATACCGGCCGGGCGGACGGCACCGACGGCAAGACCCAGGTGCAGTATCGCCATATCGAAGATCCCTGGGGCAGCATCTGGGAGTGGATCGACGGCATCAACTTCAAGGAGCGCGTCGTCCATATCTGCCTTACCCCGGCCAACTATGCCGACGACACGGACTCCAACTACACGGCGGCCGGCATCACCCTTTGCGATAGCGGCTGGATTACGGAGATCGGCGCGAGCACCAATTTCCCGTGGGCGTTCCTCCCGACAAAGAACGGAGGAAGTGAAACGACCTGCATCCCGGACTATGTGCACTCGAGCACCGGCTGGAGAGTGCTGATGGTCGGTGGCCACTGCAGCAGCACCGGCAACGCCGGTCTCTGGTACTTCGACGCCGGCTACTCGTCCAGCTACAGCAGCAGCAACATCGGCGGGCGGCTCCTTGTAGATCCCTAATGGGGGACCGGGGGCCGCAGCCCCCGGAGCTTACAGGTCAGCAGCGCACCAGCGACAAGAGGCACCGGCCCCATGGGGGTCCGGGGGCGAAGCCCCCGGTTTATATATTTTTGAAATAACGGATTCCGTTATTTTCTGCCGTTTTTCCGCATGAGGCCAGCATCGCAGATATAATCAAGACGGGAATATCTGCGCAGCGCGTCGGGGTTCTGTTCCTGTGAACTCGAACACCGGCTGGAAAGTGCTGATGGTCGGTGGCAACTACAACAACACCGGCAACGCCGGTCTCTGGTACTTCAACGCCAACAACTCGTCCAGCAACAGCAACAGCAACATCGGCGGGCGGCTTCTTGTTTGCTCTCTTTTTGTCAATGCGCGGGTATCCCCTCACCGCTCGGTGAAAATTTTGTCGTCAGGACGGATCTTAGTAGGCCGCAAGGCTCGAACAGCGCCGCAGACAAACAAGGAGGGCTTATCCTGACATGCCGAAAAGAGTAGGCTATATCTACCAGCGAATGGAGGACCCCGCCTTCATCCGCCGGTGTATCCGCATCGGGACCCGTGAGAGCAAGAAGAAAAAGCGGAAGGATGTCCGCAAAGTCCTGGTCAACACGGATCTCTACATAGAGCGGATGCAGTCCATCGTCCGGGAGCGCAGCTTCAAGCCGGAGACGCCCCGGAAGAAAACCATTTACGACCCTTCCAGCCAGAAATGGCGGGACACATTCCGGGTGTCCTTTTGGAAGGACGGACTCATGCACATCATGGTCTGCCAGGCCATGATGGATGTCCTCATGCGCGGGATGTCGCCGTGGTCATGTTCCTCCGTCCCCAACCGGGGCGGGAAGCGCATCCACAAGCGGCTGCGCCACGCCATGCAGGACAGGCCGAAGCAGAGCGCCTATGCCAGCGAAGCCGATGTCAAGAGCTACTATGATTCCATTCCCCTGGATCGGCTGATGTCCGCCCTGGAGCGGAAGGTCAAGGACAAGGAATTCCTGCTGCTGGTGGCCATCTGCATCACCTGCGAGCAAATCACCCTGCGGGAAGCCCTGGACAGGGGCCTCTCCTGGCGCGACATCACCCGGGGGCGCGTCGGCCTGTATATCGGCCTTTACATCGACCAATGGCTGGCCAATTTCTACCTGGAGCCGCTTGACCGCATGCTCCTGGCTCACCCGGGCGTGAAGTTTACGACCCGGCACATGGACAACATCGTGGCCACCGGGCCGAATAAGAAGCTGCTCCACGCCGCCATGCGGGAAACGGCGCGGGTGCTTCAGACCCTGGAGCTGAGGCTAAAAGGGGACTGGCAGGTGTACCGCACCACCTTTACCCGCAAGGCGCAGCGGCGCCGGCTCACCATGACAGACCGCCAGCGGCAGCTCCGGCACCCGCGAATGGTAGCAGCGGTCGGCTACCGCTTTGGCCACAGCTACATCACCATGCGCAAGCGGAATTTCCTCCGCTTTACCCGCCAATGCCGGCGGGTGCAAAAGAAGCTGGATTCCGGCCAGCCGATATCCTACAACCAGGCAACCGCGCTGCTCAGCCGGATCGGGCAGCTCAAGCATTGTGACAGCCACAATGTGCGCATCAAATATGTTGACCCCATAGGGGTACGAAACTTGAAGGAGGTCGTGCGCTATGAAGGTAAGAGGCGACTTGCCGCCCAGCGGCGCCTTTACGCTGGAGGAGCAGCCTAAAAAGCCGGGCTTTTTCCTCGTCCGCTTTTATGAGAACGCCAGGCAGTTCCAGGAGGACCATGACGGGCTGACCATCAAGGGCTGGGAGTATGACGAGTATCACCTGGAGCTGGCCGACACCGGCAGCTTGCAGGAGGACATCGCCAGCAACTTCGACACCCTGTTGGAACAGGCCAAGGCCGCAGATCCCGGCGGCGAGCCTGGAGACCTAGAGGGCCGCGTGTCCTACCTGGAGGAGAACTCCGCCAGCAAGGACGATGTGCAGGCCGTCTGGGACCAAATGGCCACCGCGTACAGCGAGGGGGTGAACCAGGCATGAACAGCAGCCAGGAGATGATCTTGGAGATGATGCGCGCCCGCGGCCGTGCCGACGCCCTGGATCTGCGCGCCCGCTCCGCCGACATGGACGGCACCGCCCTGATTGCCGAAGAGGACAAGGTGCCAGCCTTCGACCCGCAAAAGGATTACTCCAGCTGGCCCCGGGGTGCGCCGGTGCAGGACGAGGGCCAGGTCTGGACGCTTCTCCAGCCGTACAATGCCGCCCATTATGAGGGGCGGCCCTCCGGCCTCCGGTCAATCTGGGGGCTGGCACATACCAAAGACCCCGCGCGGGCGAAGCCCTATGTGGCTCCGCTCGGCACCAGCGGCGTATACATGACCGGGGAGTGCTGCACAGATCCCGACGCAGAGAACCCCGCCGCCGTCTACCGCTCCAAGGTGGACAACAACGCTTTTTCCCCCAGCGCCTACTCGGCCAACTGGGACCGGGTAGAGTAACAAAACAGAGCGCCAAGGCAGCCCCTCCGGGGGCTGTCTTTTTTGCGCCCCCAGGAGGTATGAGTATGACCATCGAAACCCTTTTTGTCGCGGTCCTCCCGTCGCTTTGCGTCAGCATCGCCATGTTGCTTATCAATGCCCGCTGGAAGAAACGGGAGGAGGAAACCGACGCCCGGGCCAACGCCCGGAAGAAAGAAAGCCTGTTGTCCTTGGAGATGCAAATGGCCACAGCCAAGATGTCCTACGCAGTGGCCATGGCCATGAAAAGAGGCCACGCCAACGGCGAGGTCGAGGACGCGGTTGATGCCTACGAAAAGGCCAGGGCCAAATACCTGGCTTTCCTAAATGAACAGGCGACCGACCATCTGAATTGAGGAGGAATTGTTTATGAGCATCAAGGACAAAGTCATCAAGCGGCTGGCCAGCGTGAAGTCCATCGTCACTCTGACCCTGACCGCCGTATTTGCCTATCTGGCCGTTACCGGCAATATCGCTCAGGATTTTATGACCATCTACGCGGTTATTATTGCGTTCTATTTCGGGACGCAAAGCCAGAAATCCTCCGGCGATTCCAGCGGCGAGGAGGGCTGACATATGACTGCCGTTGAAAGGCTCCTTGCTACCGCCCGCGCCGAAATCGGCTATCTGGAGAAGGAGACCAACAAAGACCTGGACGACCCTACCGCAAATGTCGGAGACAACAACTGGACCAAGTATGCCCGCGACCTGGACGCCCTGGGCGTCTACAACGGCCGCAAGAACGGCTATGCCTGGTGCGACATGTATGTGGACTGGGTCTTTATCAAGACCTTTGGCCTGGATCTGGGTATGCAGCTGACCTGCCAGCCGATGGGCGGCTATGGCGCCGGCTGCACCAGCTCCGCGCAGTATTACAAGAACAAGGGGCAGTTCTACAAGAGCAGCCCCAAGCCCGGCGATCAGATTTTCTTCACGGATGACGGGGGCAAGACCATGGCGCACACCGGCATCGTGGAAAAGGTCGAAGGTGGCCGCGTCTATACCATCGAAGGGAATACCTCCAGCCTGCCCGGCGTCGTCCCGAACGGGGGCGCCGTCCGCGACAAGAGCTATTCCCTGAGCTATGCTCGCATCGGTGGCTATGGCCGGCCGGATTACTCTATCATCAAGGAGGAAGAGGAAATGGATCAGGAGAAATTCAATGAGATGTTCCAGAAGGCCATGGCCGAGTACCGTGGCAAGCTCCAGGACAACGACAGCGGCGAATGGAGCGAAAAGGCGCGCCAGTATGCCATCGAGCAGGGTATCTTCTCCGGCGCCGGCCCGGGGCCGGACGGTCTGCCCAATTACATGTGGCAGGACTTCTTGACCCGGGAGCAGGCGGCCATGCTGCTGTACCGCTTCGCGGAGATCCACGGCTTGGTCTGATGGGTGGCCGGCATGAAGCCCCGAAGCGGGGCGGGGCGCGCGTCCAAAAAGCGGCGCGTCTGAAGCTGGGCTTTACCAATGCCATGGCTCTGATGCTTATCCTGCTGCTGGCAGCCGGACTTGCAGGGGGCTTCGTGTTGGCCGTCCTGAGCATCCGGCACCAGTACACCGGCGCGCTCGCCTGCTGGACGGTGGCGTTTACCCCCATCGGCACCGCCGTTTCCATCGTCCTGGCGCGCATCGTAGATAAGAGCAGGGACGAAAACACCGGTGCGGACGGCAAAGGGATAAAGTTTGCAGCAGCAGAAGCCTCCGGCTTTGTCGAGCCGTCGGGCGCATTCCAGGACAGTCCCCCAATTTGATATCCCCCAGACATGAGAAGCCCCCTCGCAGGATTTTCCGTCCTGTGAGGGGGCTTTTTCTTTTTGCCCGTTTCCGCGCCCTCTGCGCGATTGTCCGCCCTGGGAGGGTAGTAACCCGCCGCCAGCGAGAAACGGCTGTTGCAACTGATGTACGGGGGCGCTGCGGGGCTTTTATTCTGCCTTAGTGATTGCGGCGCGGTATTCCTGTTCGCTTATCTCCGCCCACCCGGCCTCTTCCAAATCCCCGAAGCCGTTGTAGACATCTTCCAGCACCAGGCTTCCGCGCTCGTCCACGATGACGCCGGCCGCCTCGTCGCCGTATCGCTCATGCTCCAGGAGGAACAGGTGCGAATGGGTGGCCTTTGCGCCGCCCTCCGGCGTGTCCTCGACCCAGGCAAAATAGCCCTCGTCGATGACATACCAGGTGCCGACATGACCGGCAACGCGGATATGGTCGCTGTCCCTGGCAATCATGGCTCAGTCCGCCCCCTTCCCATGCAGATAGCAGTCGGCGGTGCCGTCCGGGGAGAGGCACGCCCGGGGCTCGCCGGGGCAGCCGACACAGGTGCCGCCCTCGTCTGGCCGCCAGAACGGGCAGCAGTCCTCGCCCCGGATCATGCGCTTGTGGGTGTCGTCATGCCGCATGGCCGCCCCGGGTCGGGCAACGGCCCAGTCCCGGAGGGGGAGGCTTTCCCCGGCAAACTCCCTGATGGCTTCATCCATTCCGCAGGCGTCGCAGATGTAAACGGCGATGTGGCGGCTCAGGGCGTTGGTATGCAGGCGGTCTTTGACCGTGAAGCGGCCGCACCGGGGGCAGAAGTGCGTCCCGTCGGTCTGCACCGCGGCGAAGGCCTCAATGGCCTTCTTGGCGGCGATGGCGTCATTGACGCCCTGGGAGAAGTGTTCGTAACTCATGCTCAAGCTCCTTTCTGTGCTTCGGCCGCAGCGTCCAGCAGCGGCACCGTGCGGAATCTGAAATCGGCGTATCCCTCCAGGATTGTGTCCAGGTATCGCTTGGACGGCGGCTCAATCTTGTGCCCGGGCGTCATGACATAGGCCATGGCCTCGACCATCCGCCCCCGCACCTTGACCACGAAAAACTGCTTGGTGTAGAGCCGGGGGTAGCCCTCATACCAGTCCAGGGCCGCCTCGTCGTTCTGGCTGACGGCCCAGATGCCTACGGGGACGCACTCCCCGCGGCAGGGCTCGATGTTGGCCACCCCGGAGCGGCTGTTTCCCCGGAAGGTCAGCTTGTAGTCCTGGATGACGGTGGAGCCGACCACGATGGCGTCCGGGCAACGCTGGAGCATCTGATTCACATTGAGATTGCTCCCGTAGGCGATGTAGTATCTGCGCTTCATTCTGAGACCTCCTCTGTGATAACGATATCGTCCAGGTCATACAGCCGGGCCGGATACTTGGCCCGCCGCAGCTCATTCAACAGGGCCTGGGCCTCGTCCCAGGTCTTGGGGGCGTCGTACTCATACCGGCCGACCTTGCGGAAGGTGCGGGCGTCGATGACGGTAAATATCAACACAGCAGCTCGCCCCCTTACTCGTCGTCCTCGTCGTCCTCGTCGGCCTCCACTTCCTCGAAGCAGGCCTCGGTGATGCCGCCGTAGGTGTACCGCCTATCGAAGCCCAGGAAAACCGGGGTGTCCTCGTCATACTGCTCCAGAGCGGCAATCAGCTCTCCCACGGTCATGGTGCGCCGCACCTGGTCGGTGCCGTATCCCTCACGCTCGGTGTCGATAATCAGCTTGGTTTTCATTTCGTGTCCCTTTCTCGCCTGCCATCATCAGCGCCGGGAGGCGATCCCCGGTCGGACGGGCCAGCGGCCCGTTTCGGCATTCAGCCCAAGTCGATTCCGTAATCGTTCCCGGTTTCGATGCGGTAGAGATTCAGGAGCAGCCCCAGCTTGACCTCCAGCGGATCCAGTATGTTCTGGATTAGGGCGCGCAGCTCGTCGGTGTCGGCTACCTCCAGCTTCTCCTTGTAGGGGGCCATCTTCCCGGAAATCTGTTCGATGGCCAGGGCGATGATCTCCGTGTGCGTGATTTTCGGTTCCTCGTTCTTTCTTCTTGCCATGGTCGTATCCTTTCTCCCCGTGTGGCCGATAGGGCAGCCAAGTCTTTACGCTACCACAGCCTCGGTGCGGGGCTGGAACGCGGCGGTGAGATGCTGCCGGCAGGTCTTGAACTCGGGGCCGGTCAGGCCGAGGCGCTTCGTGAGGACGCCGTTCATCAGGGCGGCCTTCCGGTCGGCGGTGTAGCTGGCGCAGCTCTTGAAGTAGAGCTTGGTGTCCTGACACTCAATGGCCCAGGCGCTCATGGCCAGACAAAACTGGACATAGGCCTTAATCTTCCCGGCGTGGGTGGTGCCATTGAACAGCCGGAACTCAACCGTCCCCTTCGTAAAGAACGCGTGGAGGTTGATGCCGTGGTACCGGCTGGAGTTATAGTGCTGGTGGTCGATGCCGCCGGTATAGCCATCGTTGGCGCGGCTGTACCAAATGCGCTCCAGGCTGTCCTTGCTCTTTTCGCTGTCCCGCTTCATGGCGGCCAGGAGGGTGCGATTCATCTTCTGGCACCAGCGGTTTGCCCGGGAGCCAATCTCCAGCGCCTCGTAGAAGAGGTCCTGCCGGCCAACGGCGAAGTTCATCAGGCGGGTCAGGCTTTCGGGGGGGTGGTTGGCGCCGTCAACATGGACATGGATGCCGCAGGAATCGTTGGCGATGGCACCGGCGGCCCGGAGGGCGCGGACGATATTCTGCAGGTCGTCCATATCTTCGTACTGGAGGACGGGGGTGACGACCTCACAGGAGTAATCCCGGCCGGCGTTGACCCGGCCACCGGCGGCCTTCCGCTCGGTGCGGATGCTGCCATCGGACATGGCTTTCCAGGTGCGGCCCTTGCGGTCGGTGGCGGTGTAGGTGTCGTAGTAGGTGCCGCCGTAGCGGGTGGTGGTCCCGAAGTAGTTGGCGATGACCTTGGCGGCCTCGATGCGGGAGATGCCCGTCAGCTCGATTTCTACGCCAAAGTTCTGCTTCTTCATCATGTCGTACATTTTCGTTACCTCCGTATTTTGTTCTGATTTATCAAAACTTTGTTTTGTGTCCTCGTCATCTATACGATACCATGGGCCAACTGTCTTGTCAACACTTTTTTTCGATTTTACGAAAAAAAGTTTTGACAAGTCGAAACTGTTGTGATAGAATGGCGATACGGAGGTGATTTGCATGGTAAGCTACAAACCGCTGTGGCACACGCTGATTTCGCGGGACATGAAGAAGATGGACTTGGTGAGCCGGGGAATCGTCGGGCGCTCCACCCTGGCAAAGATGGGGCGGAATGAGTATGTCGCGCTGGAGGTCATCGACAGGATCTGCACAGACCTGGACTGCTCCATCGCGGAGGTCGTCGAGGTCACCCGCGCCAGCGCAGCAGATAAAGAAAGCCCGGACGCATAAAGCGCCCGGGCTGGGGAGTGTGGCCTATTTCGGCCGTTTATGTAATGGCGCGCCGGTGCGCGTCTTAACCCTCACATCGGAGTTGTCCTCGCGGGTAATCAGCTCGGACAGCTCGCAACCAAGGGCTTCACATATCAGGTCGAGATGTTCCAGGTTGACTCGTTCCGCAATCTCATGGTACAGGTCGTTGATGGTCGATGGCCTGATCCCTGTTTTGCGGGCGAGATCCGCTTGCGTCCATCTCCGTTCGCCAAGACGGGTAGACAGTAAAATCCTAATCATAGCCATGCTCCTTTACGGTAGATTCTAACTGCAATTTTAGAATCTCGCTGGCTTTTGTTAGAAAATAACCGTATTCGTTAGGGCAGAGAGCAAAAACGGGCCATCTGCATGGAAAGGCACCATGCAGACGACCCGTTTTTTTATTTTTCCGTCTTGGTAAACGGAAGAGCCAGAACGAATACGCCGCCGACCATGTAGATGGTCGCGCCGTGGTTCGTCTGGCTCTGCCTTGGTGGAGGTGGGGGGAGTTGAACCCCCGTCCGAAAGCACTTTAACGGGACTTTCTCCGGGCGCAGACGGTTATTGCGGGGATCCGCTCCCCTGTTCCCCTTCCCCCGGGCAAGCCGTCACGCCAGGGGGGCGGGTGAGAGTCATGATGCGTGGGCAGGTCAACTCTTTCCCGCCTCACGGACGCCACATCAACGACGCCTTCCCCGGCCTGTGGCCTCTCCGGTTCAGACGGCTGCCTTAATTAGGCAGCAACAGCAACAGTGTTGTTGTTATTTAATTTATAAATTGCCCATTTTATGGATGTTAGGCGCATCCGCCCGCTTGTCCCGCCTCCATACCCCCGTCGAAACCGGTACACCCCCTCATCGTCGGAGCAAACTGCGCTCCACTCGCTCCCGGCTGCCGCCGAGAGCTTGCAGCGCTCCGTTGCCCCTCCTCTCAAAATCGAACCCACTTTGTTGGGCTTCGATTTTGGTTTGGACGTGAGTTGCGCTTTGGCAAACTGCGCTCCACTCGCTCCCGGCTGCCGCCGAGAGCTTGCAGCGCTCCGTTGCCCTTCCTCCAAGCGCAAACGCTCCGCTGATTTGCGCTTGGAACACAGGGGTATCCCTTGCGGAAGGTGTCCGCAGGATTTACTACTGGAATCATAACACATTTCGCAGTCGAATTGTGTTACGATTCCGTAACGTTTTTAAAAAATCAGGTTTTCGCGAATTTGACCATCAGCTTCACGGGGGTCAGCTTCGCCAGGACCCGGTAGAACTTGTAAAACAGCCTGGGCGTGTAGATGGTCCGTCCGGCCCGCGCGGCGCGAAGAGCGCCTCCAGCCACTTGCACCTGATCACAGTAGGGCAGGGTCTCGAACATTTTGGAGTTGCCGATGATGTTGCCCAGATCCAGGAACTCAGTCCGCATGGGGCCGGGACATACTGCCGTCACGGTGATCCCTTTCTCCCGCAGCTCCTCGGCGGCGCCGATGGTGAACGCGGACACGTAGGCCTTGGAGGCGGAGTACACCGTCATCCGGGGATTGGGGCAGAAGGAAGCAATGGAGGAGACGTTCAGGATGCGGCTGCCGGAGACCATGTAAGGGACGGTCATGTTGGTGATGGCCGTCAGCGCCCGCAGATTCAAGTCGATCATCCGGGTCTGGGCGGCGGTCTCCATCTCGCCGATATTGCCAAGATATCCGCAGCCCGCGTTGTTCACCAGCAGGGCTACCTCCGGCTGTTCCTCCGCCAGCTTCTGCTGGATGGCCATAAAGCTCATGGTGTCGCACAGGTCCAGCGGCAGGCAGGCCACAGTTTTATCCGGCAGCGCCGCCGCCAGTTCCTCCAGCCGGTCCGCCCGGCGCGCGATGAGCCAGTACTGCTCGATCTCCGGGAACACGTCCCCGACCTGCCGGACGAACTCCCGTCCCAGTCCAGAGGAAGCGCCGGTGATGATGGCTGTTTTCATAAGGCTGTCCCTCCTTAAAATCGGAATTAGGAAAGAGGAGTTAGGAATTGATACGGATCACTCTTCAAACAATTTCATTGTTTGATTGGGGCCGCTTATGCGGCCCCGGCGGCGAAGCCGCCTGTGATGAAAGTCCATACTTTTCCTGCACAGCGCAGTGCGCCGCAATAAAAAACTTTTTAAAGTTTTTTATCAGGAAACAGTAGGAACATGAAATTTATAAATTTCTAACGCCTCATTTCTCATTGTTTCAGTGCGTCTCCGGCTCTGGGTACTCCACACACTGGGTATCCACCCGGATGGAGGCGATGACCACATCCTTCTTGGGCTTGTCGTTCATCATGTTCCGCTGGACCCGGGAGATGTCGATGGCGATGTCGGTCCCCTCGGTGATCTGGCCGAAAGCGGCGTACTGGCCGTCCAGATGGGGCGCAGGGGCCACCATGATGAAGAACTGGCTGCCGGCGGAGTTGGGGGCCATGGTGCGGGCCATGGACAGCACGCCGGTGGTGTGCTTCAGGTCGTTCTGCTTGAAGCCGTTGGCGGCAAACTCGCCGTTGATCTCATAGCCGGGGCCGCCGCAGCCAGAGCCACTGGGGCAGCCGCCCTGGATCATGAAGCCGGGTATGACCCGGTGGAAGATCAGGCCGTCATAAAAGCCCTTGTTGGCCAGGGAGATGAAGTTGTTGACGGTGTTGGGGGCCTTCTCGGGATACAGCTCCCCGGTCATGACCCGGCCGTCGGCCATGGTGATGGTAACAATGGGATTGGACATGGTGATTGGTTTCCTTTCTGTCTGATGATCTCTCAGTGATTTCGTTCCTTCATGGTCCGGTCGATCTCCCGGGCGGCGTCCCGCCTGGCAGAGGCGTCCCGCTTGTCGTAGTTCTTCTTGCCTTTGCACAGGCCCACCTCCAGCTTCACCCGGGCGTCCTTGAAGTAGACGCTCAGGGGAACCAGGGTATAGCCGTCCTGTTTGATGAGGGCGTGGAGCTTGCGGATCTCCCGCTTGTGCATCAGCAGCCGGCGGGTCCGGACCGGGTCCTTATTGAAAATGTTGCCCTTTTCATAGGGCGAGATGTGCATCCCGTGGACAAACAGCTCCCCATCCTTCACAGTACAGTAGGCGTCCTTCAGATTCAGCGTGCCGGCCCGGATGGATTTGACCTCCGTGCCCGCCAGTTCGATGCCGGCCTCGTACTTGTCCTCCACGAAGTAGTCGTGGAAAGCCTTGCGGTTCTGGGCCGCGATCTTGATCCCCCGTTTCTCCGTGGGGCTCACCTCCCTCTTGGAAAGTTTTTATAGTATAGCATATTTCCAGAAAAACCGCAAGAGCGAGAAAGCGCCGTTTTTCCGCTCAAACGGACAATTCCCGCCGCGGCCTCCGGTCTCCGCTGCCTTACGCGCCATACACCGCTGCCCCAAGAAGCGCCGAGACAACGATCAGGGTTATCGGCGAAGCTTTCTTTTTCAGGACGGGTCCAGAAACGGCCATGAGACCGGCCAGAACGGCTGTGAGCAGTACGGCCCGCGGCTCCAAAAGCGTTCCCCCATCGGGCGAAACGCAGTGGTCCAGAACCATGCGCACGCCTGTCGCAAGAATGATGCCGGCCACGCAGGGCTTCAGCCCGCGGAGGGCCGCCTGCACATACGGAGCGTCCAGCAGGTTTTTCAGCAGGACCATGACCAGCAAAATGATGATGAAGGACGGAAGCACCACGGCGGCGGTAGCTGTGACCGCCCCCAGGAGGCCGGCCTGGCTGCTGCCCACATAGGTCACCAGATTGACCATGATGGGGCCGGGCGTGCTCTCACTGACGGCGATCATATACGTCAGTCTCTCCTCTGTCAGCCAACCGTGGGACAGGACCACGTCCCGGATCAGCGGAATGGCGCCGTAGGCTCCGCCAAAGGCGAAGCAGCCCACCCGCAGGAAACCCAGAAACAGCTCAAGATACATCATGCGCCGCCTTTCCGCTTCAGCGTGCCGCCGGCCGCCGAAACAGCCAGGCTCACGGCGGCGGCCAGCAGCATCAGATCCACAGAAGCGAGCTTCCAATGGAAAACTGCAGCAAGGAGCGTCGCGGTGAAGGAGGCCGCCGCAATAACCCGGGGGAAAGCTTTGGCTTTCATTTTTTTGACCATGGTGAGCCCCGCGTCCAGGATCAGAAGTCCCACCGCGATCTTGATCCCCTGAAATCCATTGGCGATGAGGGAGATCTCCAGGACGTGATCCAGAAAGGCCGAAAGGATGCAGATCACCGCGAAGGCCGGGACCACGATCCCCACGGTCGCGGCCACAGCGCCGGGAAAGCCCGCCTGCCGGCGGCCCACGAAGGTAGCGCAGTTGATTGCGATAGGACCGGGCGTGGACTCCGCGATCACGGTCACGGTCATCATCTCGTCATGGGTGATCCACCGCTTCTGTTCCACGCAGATGTTTTCGATCATGGAGATCATGGCGTATCCGCCGCCAAACGTGAAAAGGCCGATCTTTGAAAAGGTCAAAAACAGGTCCGCCAGGATATTCATATGCCCTTCTCCTTCCTGAACTCGCACTGGCACGCCGTCCTGTCCCGATCCAGCGCCAGGGACCTCTGACGCAATTCCTCAAACAACGCCGCCAGCCCGTCCAGTGCCTCCTGCCTGGGAAAATAGTGGGTGTGGTAGCCGAATTTCTCGCCGTAGATCATCCCCGCCTCCCGCATCACCTTCAAATGCTGGGAGACCGCCGGTTCCGAGATCCCCAGCTTTTTTGAGAGGGACCGCACGCAGTGCCTCCGCTCCAGGAGGCAGGTCAAGATTCTGAAACGCATCGGTTCCCCCAGCGCCTTTAGCACCTTCTCTGGCTCCACTGGACGCCCTCCTTTTAATTAAGTATTCGCTTAATTATATCTCTTCCTTTGCAAGGAAGTCAACACCATATCAAAAGGCGCTGTCCTTCACCATCGGGCAAACATCTGACAATCCGGATCGCCTGGTCATGGGAACAGCGCAGATTCCTCCCCGCGAACGTTCCCGTCCCGCACCGCGTCCACGCAGTCTCTTTTGACAAGCCCGTCCAGGAATGGTATAATATGCAATATGATTATCCCCAGTAAAAGAGGTGCCATATGATGCCTATGGACTTAACGGAAAAAACGCTCAGCCGGGAGGACCGGTTTCAGGGCCGCATCCTGAGCGTCCATGTGGACCAAGTGCTGCTGCCCAACGGCGGCACCGCGGCCCGTGAGGTGGTGGACCACGTGGACGGCGTGGCGGTGCTGCCTCTGGACGAGCGAAACAATGTGCTGACGGTTACCCAATACCGCTATGTGTTCGGCAGGACCCTGCTGGAGATCCCGGCAGGCAAGCTGGACCCCGGCGAGGACCCGGCCACCGGCGCTCTGCGGGAGCTGCGGGAGGAGACCGGCGCCGTGCCGGGCACCTTCCTGCCCCTGGGCCGCATCCTGCCCTCTCCCGGCTGCTTCAGCGAAACGCTGCACCTGTTTTTGGCGAAAGACCTGCGCATGGAGACCCAGGACCTGGACCCGGACGAATTTTTAAATGTGGAGCGCATCCCCTTCGGCGAAATGGTCCACCGCTGCCTCAACGGCGAGATCGAGGATGCCAAAACAGTGGCCGCCGTGCTGAAGGCCAAGGTGCTTTTGAAGCTCTGACCCTGAACACTATCTCGTTTTTGGAGGTTCCCTATGGACAACCAGAAAACCGTCCTCATTGTGGAGGATGAAAAGAACATCGTGGACATCCTGCGGTTCAATCTGCAGCGGGAGCACTATCTCACCAGCGAGGCCTATGACGGCGAAGACGGCCTCAGCAAGGCCCGCGCCGAAAAGCCGGACCTGATCCTGCTGGATGTGATGCTGCCGAAGATGAACGGCTTCGACGTATGCCGCGCCCTCCGACAGGAGGGGGACAACGTGCCTGTCATCATCCTCACCGCTCGGGAGGAGGAGGCCGACAAGGTGTTAGGCCTGGAGATCGGCGCCGACGACTATATCACCAAACCCTTTTCCATGCGGGAGCTGATCGCCCGGGTGGGGGCCAACATCCGCCGCACCGCCATGGCGGCTCCTGCCGCGGCCACTGCCGCCGCCAGCGCCATGCCCGTGGCCGGGGACCTGTCCATCAACACCGACAGTCACCAGGTCTTTCGGGGCGGCAAGGCCATCGACCTGACCCAGCGGGAATATGAGCTGCTGACCTTCCTGGCCAGCCACCCCAACAAGGTGTATTCCCGGGTCGACCTGATGGAGCAGGTGTGGAACTACGGCTATGTGGGCGACGACGTGCGGACTGTGGACGTGACCGTCCGCCGCCTCCGCGAAAAGATCGAAGCGGACCCCGCCAATCCGGTGTTCATCCTGACCCGGCGGGGAGCGGGCTATTACTTCTCCGTGTGAGGGCATGGGAGGTGGACAAGTCCCCCTCCTGACCCCCATCCCCAGTGACATCGTTCATTGGGGGGTCGTCTGAGCTGCCTAATTTTCATTTCTGACTCCTGATGACGGGAGGTTTGTCATGTTCCGAAGCCTGCATATGAAGCTGACGCTGATCCTTTTGCTCCTGATCACCTCTCTGATGGCGGTGGTGGGCGCGTTTTTGACCACCAGCGTCACCAGCTTCTTCATTGATTCCTTCTATCAGCAGATGAACGGCGTATTTGGTGCGGAGAAGCGGGAATTTGTCGCCTCCCTGCGCAGCGAGGCCGCCCAGGAGGACGGCGCGGCCCGCATCCTGGACATGCTGGAGGTCACCGTGGGCGGTTCGCTGGGCATTGATTACAATACCCGCAACTGCTTCATCCTGGATGGCTCCACCGGGGCCTATATCACCGGCACCGCCAGCGAGGCCGTGCTGCCCCGGGAGCAGAGCGCCAACCTGCTGACCGCCCGCAACGCCGTGGTCCAGGGAGACGAGACCACCGTGGGCGACCAGAGCAATATCACCGCCGACTATATGGACGTGGCCATCCCCATCATGGGCGGCGGCAACGCCTTTATCATCTATATCCTGGACAACAAGGATACCGTCTCCGGCCTGAACAGCCAGCTGGTGCTCATCATCATGCAGGCGCTGGTCATCGGCCTGCTGATCTCCGTGCTGCTGAGCTTCCTGCTGTCCAAGACCATGGTAGGCCCCATTGAAAAGCTGACCGCCGGCGCCGAGCGGGTCGCCGCCGGCGATTTTGAAAGCGCCCTGCCGGTGGAATCCACCGACGAGATCGGCATCCTCACCGGCACCTTCAACGAGATGGCCGGCGTGCTGCAATCCACCCTGGCCGCTGTGGAAAACGAGCGGAACAAGCTGGATACCCTGTTCCTCCACATGACCGACGGCGTGGCGGCCTTCGACCACGAGGGGTGCCTGATCCACTGCAATCCCGCCGCCAAGGAGATGCTGCGCCGGGATATCCCCGACACCTGCTCTTATGACGAGCTGTTCGGGGAGCTGGACGTCTCCTTCCAGGAGGTGCTGGCCCTTCAGCGGCCCAACCACACTGAGAGCGAGATGCGGGTCGAGGACCGGACGCTGGAGCTGTATCTGGCGCCCTTCTCCGACCAGACCCAGGGCGGCGTGCTGATCCTGCTCCACGATGTGACGGAGCACCACCGCAACGAGGAGCGGCGGAAGGAGTTCGTGGCCAATGTGTCTCACGAGCTGCGGACCCCGCTGACCAATGTCCGCAGCTATGCCGAGACACTGCGGGACGCCAACGGGGACATTCCCCGGGAGACCTCCAACAGCTTTCTGGACATCATCATCACGGAGACCGACCGCATGACCCACATCGTCCAGGACCTGCTGACGCTCAGCCGCCTGGACGCGGGCAATGCGGAGCTGGTGCTCTCCCGCTTCCCCTTCGGGGACGCCATCGAAAGCGTGACCCGGGCCAACGCCCTGGCCGCCCGGCAGCGGGGCCACGAGCTGGTCTATGCCCCGGAGGAGAGCCTGCCCCTCATCGTGGGAGACCGCAGCCGCCTGGAGCAGGTGATGATGAACATTCTGGGCAACGCCATCAAATATACCCCCGACGGCGGCCACATCCGCGTCACCGCCGGAACGGCCGGGGACTCCGTGTGGATGGAGGTCTGCGACGACGGCATCGGCATCCCGGAAAAAGACCGGGAGCGCATATTTGACCGCTTTTACCGGGTCGATAAGGCCCGTTCCCGGGAATCCGGCGGCACGGGCCTGGGCCTCTCCATCGCCAAGGAGATCGTGCAGCGCCACCAGGGCAGCCTTGCCATCATGCCCCACGAGGGGCCCGGCACCACCATCCGGCTGACCCTGCCCATCTCTCAAGAGCGGGGCGGCGCTGCCCACGCCTGATAATCCTGATAATGACGAAGAAGCACTGGGAAGGAAAGGTCTGCATGGACGCGAAAAAACGCCGGGACTTCATTCAGAATATCGTCATCGCCCTGCTGTCGGTCGCCGCGGTCTTTCTCTTCGCCCAGACCCAGATCTACAACCTGGGTGCCGAGGCCGGCTATCTCCGCTTCCTGTCCGCCGGTTCCCGGACCAGCGGCGCCGAGCACAGCCAGACCAGCGGTCTGGCCGCTCCGGTGCGGGTTGCCGTCACCGGCCCCTACGGCCGGTACGGCAACGTGACATTGTCCACAGCGGACGCGGAATTTGAGTCCCTGGACCGCCTGCTGGGCGAGGTGCTCGGTTCTGCCCGAACCTACACGGCCTGCGATCCTCAGTCCTTCGCCGCCGCCCTGAAGGGAACCTCCGTCTACTATGACTTTCTGGAGCCGCTGCCCCTTTCCGTCTTGGCGGAGCTGGTGGGCGGCGCCGCCGGCGAGGACGATATCTCCGCCCGCCGCCTGGTAGTGTCCGCCCAGAACGACAGCGTGCTCCTGTACCTGTGGGACGGAGCCTCCGCCTATCTCCGCTGTACCACCGCCCTGTCGGTGGAAAGCCTGGAGTCCGCTGTCAGCCACTATGAGCTGGGCAATGCCATGTTCGCCTTCGACAATACCGACCCGACCCTCCACTGCGAAGACGTGGCTCTTTACTCCCTGTTCCTGGAGTCGGAACCGGCGCTGCCGGTGCTGGAAGGCTCCGCTTCCATCGCCGACACCGACGCCCTGCTCAGCGCCCTGCGCTTCAATCCCTACACCAAAAACCGCTATCAGGAGCCGGACGGCACCGAGGTGGTCTATGAAGGGGACCGCTCCCTGCGGGTCCGCACCGACGGCATCATCCACTATCAGAGCGGCGGCGATGCCAGCCTGTCGGTCAAAAGCGCCGGGGACGTTCCCACACTGGAGGAGGCCGTTACCGGCGTATGGTCCCTGCTGGGGACCCTGTCTGCTCCCGGAGACGCCTCGCTCTATTTGCAGAGCATCAGCCAGAATGGCTCCATCACTGTGCTGACCTTCGGCTATCAGGTGAACGGCGTTCCCATCCGCTTTGCCGACGGCGGCAGCGCCGCCCGGGTCACGCTGTCGGAAGCCGTGGTCTCCGCTCTGGAGCTGCGCCTGCGGCAGTATACTGCCTCGGATACCGCCTCCATGCTGCTGCCCCTGCGGCAGGCCCTGGCTATCGCCGCCCAGATCCCCGGTGCGGAGCTGTCCATCGGCTATGCCGACAGCGGCGGAACGGTCAGCGCTGTGTGGCTGTCCGACTAAGAATCCGTATTCACAAGCGTTAAACGCCGTCTGTGTGGGTCCTTTCCCGCCATACTGCGCAATCCTCAGTGGACAGAGGACAACACGGTTTTTCGGGGCATCTTGAGCGGCTGGCGGCGTTATCCCCGTTGCCGGGCGGCAGCCTCGGCCCAAGGGAACGGGCCTCGGCAGACTTGGCGGTAAGATGCCAGACAGCCCCGGCGGCCTCGTCTGCCTTACCAGCCGCCGAATCTGCTCCCGAAAAACTCCGAAGGACCTGCCAGCATTGATTTTTGCCGCTGGCAGGCGTGCTGCCCTTTATCCATTGACAGTGCTTTTCCTTAAAATACACATAGTATTCCTGCGTCAAAGCGCCCTGCCTGCCGGAAAGATTCCTCGCCCATCCGGCGTTTAACGCTTGTGAATACGGGTTCTCCCAGAAAGGAGCGTGACCGGCCCTGGAACGGTATCGTCTGAAAAACATCATGATCCTGATCCTGGCGCTGGTGAACGCCTTTCTGCTGGTGTCGTTGGCCTCCCGGAGCCAGGCGGAGCGGACCGCCCGCCGTCAGGCGGAAACGCAGCTCGTCGCCCTCTTCGCCGCCGACGGCATCGCCCTGGACCGGGACGCCATCTCCAGCCAGTCGCCGCCGGAGCGCCGCACCCTGGAGCGGGACACCGCCCTGGAGCAGCAGGCCGCCGTCTTTCTGCTGGGCGGCTCCGTCACCGCCGTCGACCAGGGCGGCGGCATCTATGAATACGCCAACGCCGCCGGCAGCGTGCTGTTCCGTTCCAATGGCAGCTTCGACGCGGACCTGAGCGAGGCCAGCGCCTTGAAGGCGGAGGAGATTTCTTCCTTCTGCAAGAAATTCTATTACAGCCAGCCGGAACTTCAGCAGACCGGCAACAGCAGTGGCTCCGCCACCGCCGTCCAGCGCCACGGGGACCTGCCGGTGTTCAACTGCTCCGTCACCTTCACGCTGCGGGACGGGCGGCCAGTCAGAGTCAGCGGCACGCTCCTGCCCCAGACCGGCTCCGCCGCCCCCATGGAGCAGGCGCCGCTCTCCGCGGCCGCGGCCCTGACCGCCTTCCAAAAAATGCGGCGGGAAAGCGGCGCCGTGGTCTCCGCCGTGACGGAGCTGTACCCCTGCTATGAGCTGCAAAGCTCCACCGCCGTCTCCATGTCCCTGACGCCCGCCTGGTGCGTCGTCACAGACACCGCAAAATATTATGTAAACTGCATCACCGGCACGGTCAGCGCCGGATGACGGCTTTCCCGGTGCGCCGTCAGGAAGGGTTTGCAATTTCTGGCGGAGTGTGGTATGCTACTGATGTACGCTAGGCCGTGCTGTCCGGCGGCATCGAAAGAGTCTGCCGCGGGCCGGCCGCAGCGGGTATCCGCTTCGCCGGGCAAAAATTTGCCCCGCCGCCTTTCGGCGGGTATGAAGCGCCGCCGGGCGGGCAAACTTCTTTTACAAAAGCTGTCTTTGCCGCCGGAAAGTATCTTGAAGAGAGGGTCAAGATTTTGACAAAATATATCGTTCAGGGTGGAAAACCCCTGTTTGGAGAAGTAGAGATCAGCGGCGCCAAAAATGCCGCTGTGGCCATCATTCCTGCCGCCCTGCTGGTGGACGGCGTGTGCCGCATCGAGAACATTCCCCAGATCTCAGACGTCACCATGAGCCTGAAGATCCTGGAGCAGCTGGGAGCGGGCATCCGCTCCATCAATCCCCACACCGTGGAGATCGACTGCAGCCACATCCGCTCCACCCGGACCAGCTACGAGCTGGCTCGGAAGATCCGCGCCTCCTATTATCTCATCGGCGCGCTGCTGGGCCGCTTCGGCCGGGCAGAAGTCGCCATGCCCGGCGGCTGCAACTTCGGCGGGGTACGTCCCATCGACCAGCACGTGAAGGGCTTCACGGCCTTGGGCGCCAAGGTGGTGGTAGAGGGCGGCTTCATCCACGCCTTCGTGGAAAACGGCAGCCTGAAGGGCGCCAGCGTCTACTTGGACGTGGTCTCCGTGGGCGCCACCATGAACATCATGATGGCCGCCGTCATGGCCGAGGGCAACACCGTCATTGAAAACGCCGCCAAGGAGCCGCACATCGTGGACCTGGCCAACTTCCTCAACTCCATGGGCGCCAACATTCGGGGCGCCGGGACCGACACCATCAAGATCCACGGCGTGGAGCGGCTTCGGGGCGGCAGCTACGCCATCATTCCCGACCAGATCGAGGCGGGCACCTACATGGCCGCCGTGGCCGCCACCGGCGGCCAGGTGCTGGTGAAGAATATCATTCCCAAGCACATGGACTGCATCACTGCCAAATTGCAGGAATGCGGCGTGGAGGTGGAGGAGAACGGCGATACCCTGCTGGTCCGCCGCACCGGCAGACTCCACCGCACCAATATCAAGACCCTGCCCTACCCCGGCTTCCCCACCGACATGCAGCCCCAGATCACGGCGGTCCTCTCCCTGGCGGAAGGCACCTCTCTGGTGACGGAAGGTGTGTGGAGCAGCCGCTACCGCTATGTGGACGAGCTGAAGCGCATGGGCGCCAGCATCCAGGTGGACGACAAGACCGCCGTGGTGGAGGGCGTGGACCATCTCACCGGCGCGCCCATCCAGGCCTACGATCTGCGGGCCGGAGCCGCTCTGGTCATCGCCGCTCTGGCGGCCCACGGCCAGAGCGAGATCACCCAGGTCCAATATATCGAGCGGGGCTATGAGGACATCGTTTCCAAGCTCCGGGCCTTGGGCGCGGATATTCGCTCCGTGGAGGAAGCGGATGAAGAGGCCATAACTGCCCAGATCGGATAACAGTCTCCCATTATTTAAATCAAGATGACCAAACGTCCGCAATGGAGGATGGCAACTTTCGTTGACGGCCTCCTTCGCGGACGTTTTTTAGACCGGGCCTTCCAAAATTGCCCAGAGACTTTTTAGAAAGCGAAAAAGCGAGGTATTTTTCTTGACCACCGTACATACCCTGGCCAGCGGCTCCTCCGGCAACGCGCTGCTGGTCTCCTGCGGAGATATCCATCTGCTGGTAGACGCGGGCATCTCCTGCCGCCGCATCACCGCCGGCCTCCGGGAATTGGGGCTGGCCCTGGACACGCTCTCCGCCGTGCTCATCACCCACACCCACACCGACCACATCGGCGGCCTCCCAACTCTGCTGAAGCGCACGGCCTGTCCGGTATTGGCCTCCGCCCAGACCGGCCGGGGCCTGACCTACCGGCTGGCGGGCCTGGAGGACCGGCTCCAGGAACTGCCTCTCTGCCGGAGCGTCCCGCTGGAGGGCTTCACCATCACTGCCGTCCCCACCTCCCATGACGCTCCCGGCTCCTGCGGCTTCCGGCTGGACACCGCCGACGGCGGCGTCGGCATTCTGACGGACACCGGCTATGTCACCGACGAGGCGGCGGATATCCTGCCCGGCGTGGATCTGGCGGTGCTGGAGGCCAACCACGACGTGGAGGCCCTCCGCAGCGGCCCCTATCCCTACTATCTGAAAAAACGCATCCTGAGCGAGGAGGGGCACCTCTCCAATGAGGCCTCCGCCCGGTTCGCCGTCACGCTGGCGGAAGCCGGCGCGTCGGAGATCATCCTGGCCCACCTGAGCCGGGAGAACAACACTCCCGCCATGGCCCAGAACGCCGTGGAGACGGCGCTGTCCGCCGCGGGCCTCTTCCCCGCCCTGTCCGTGGCTCCCCGGGACGCCATGAGCGGCCCCCATCCTGTCCGCCGGAGGTCCGTATGCAGAAAGTGACTGTGCTCTGCGTAGGAAAGCTAAAGGAAAAATTTTACGCCGACGCCGCGGCGGAATACGTCAAGCGGCTGAGCCGGTACTGCAAGCTGAACGTTTTGGAGCTGCCGGAGGAACGGCTGCCGGAGGACCCCTCTCCCGCCCAGATCGAATCCGCCCTGGCCAAGGAGGCCGGCGCCATCCGGGCCAAGCTGCCGCCGTCCGCCAGCGTCATCGCTTTGTGCGTGGAGGGCCGGATGCGCTCCAGCGAAGAGCTGGCCCAGCTCATAGCCACATGGGCCAACCGGGGCGAAAAGCATCTGGTGTTTTTGATCGGCGGCTCCTTCGGCCTGCACCCCTCCATCAAGGCGGAGGCCTGGGCGCAGTTGTCCATGTCCCCCATGACCTTCCCCCACCATCTGGCCCGGGTCATGCTGCTGGAACAGATCTACCGGGCTTACCAGATCAACGCCGGGAGCAGATACCACAAATAGCGGCATATCCCGGCAGGCTTTTGAAAGATTTACATAACACCAAGAGAGGTATGCGCATGAAAATTGATTATCCTGATGGCCCTCGCAAGGACATATCCATGACCTACGCAGACAAATGTGAAGCCGCACAGAGTTTTCACCGCAAATGCCTGCTCCGGAATCTGTGTTTTCTGCTGGCAATTGCCGCGCTCTGCGCTGAAGCCGTCACTGGTTTCTGTTCCCCCTTTTTCCTGGTCGCTGCCATTGTATCGCTTGCGGCGGGTGCGGTCTTCAGTTTTCTGACCGGCCGCTGCCCTTTCTGTGGGCGGCCTATCCGCCGCAGGTGGCCGGGCCGGTGGTATTTCATCGACCTCTTCATCCCCTATGCCTGCCCGGACTGCGACTTCACCACAGACTGGAAGAACTGGCGTCCCCTTTAGAAAGATGCCCCCAGCGTGCAGACAGCTCCGCGCCTGTTCTGTGTTTCACTGCGCCATCAAGTTTACATAATTTTTTGTAGGAGGAATCGAAAATGGACTTCATGAAGGAATACGAAAAGTGGCTGGCAAGCCCTGCCCTGTCCGCCGAGGAGCACGCCGAGCTGGAGGCCATCAAGGATGATCCCAAGGAGATCGAAGCCCGCTTTTACGGCCCTCTGGAATTCGGCACCGCCGGCCTGCGGGGCACCATGTATGTGGGCCTCCACAACATGAACATCCACGTCATCCGCTGGGCCACTCAGGGCTTTGCCGACGTCATCGCCGCCGAGGGCCAGGCGGGCAAGGACCGGGGCGTGGCCATCTGCATGGACTGCCGCAACCACTCCATGGAGTTTGCCCGGGCCGCCGCCCAGGTCTGCGCCGCCAACGGCATCCATGTCCGCATCTTCGAGTCCCTGCGGCCCACTCCTGAGCTGAGCTTCGCCGTCCGGGAATACCACTGCCAGGCGGGCATCAACGTCACCGCCAGCCATAATCCCAAGGAGTACAACGGCTACAAGGTCTACTGGGAGGACGGTGCCCAGCTCCCCCCCCGCCACGCCGACGCTATCGCCAAGCGGCTGGGCGAGATCGACATCTTCAATGATATCAAGACCATGGATTATGATGAGGCGGTAAAGGCCGGCCTCATCGAGGTCCTGGGCGCGGAGACCGACGAGAAGTTCCTCGCCAACGTCATGGAGCAGGTCAACGACGCGGAGACCGTGGCCAAGGTGGCGGACACCTTCAAGCTGGTCTACACCCCCTTCCACGGCACCGGCCACAAGCTGATCCCCGAGGCCCTGAAGCGCCTGGGCATCAAGCACCTGATCTGCGTGCCGGAGCAGATGGTCATCGACGGCGACTTCCCCACCGTGGTCTCCCCCAACCCGGAAAATCCCGAGGGCTTCTATCTGGCTGTGGACATCGCCAAGAAGGAAGGCGCCGACTTCATCCTCGGCTCCGACCCCGACGCCGACCGGGTGGGCATCATGGTCCGCACGAAGGACGGGGACTTCAAGGTCATCTCCGGCAACCAGACCGGCGTGCTGCTGCTGGACTACCTCATCGGTGCCAAACAGCGCACCGGCAAAATGCCTGAGAAGCCCGTGGCTTTAAAGACCATCGTCACCACCGAGATGGCCCGCAAGGTGGCCGAGGTCAACGGTCTCCAGTGCTACGACACCTTCACCGGCTTCAAGTTCCTGGCGGAGAAGAAGGACTACCTGGAGGAACACGGCCTGGGCAAAGTCATCTTCTCCTATGAGGAGTCCTACGGCTACATGCTGGGCGACTACGTCCGGGACAAGGACGCCGTCACCGCCGCTCTGGCCCTGACGGAGATGGCCGCCTGGTACGCCGCCCAGGGAAAGACCCTGGCCGACGCGCTGGACGCTCTTTACGAAAAATACGGCTATTTCGCCGAAAAGACCTGCAATCTGGTGATGCCCGGCCTGGATGGCCTGAAGGACATGGCCAATCTGATGAAGTCCCTCCGGGAGGACCGCCCCGCCGAGATCTCCGGCGTCAGGGTCGCCGTGTTCAAGGACTATCAGGACGGCTCCGTTCTGGACTGCGCCACCGGCGAAAAGAGCGCCATGGAGCTGTCCGGCTCCAACGTGCTGCGGTTCGAAATGGCGGACGGCACTTCCGTCATCGTCCGGCCCTCCGGCACCGAGCCTAAGATCAAGGTCTATATCCTGACCCAGGGCAGGGACGCCGCTGATGCGGCTGCCAACGTGGCCAAGTACAGCGCCTGGGTCGAGACCCTGAAAAAGTAAATTTTCCACTGTCTGACACAGCGCCGGAGGATAGCCCTCCGGCGCTGTTTTTACAGCTCTGGCGATTTCCCTTGACAGCTGCCGCCGTTGGTATATAATGAGCATATGCTCAAAATAAAAAGGAGGGACTGGAATGCCGCGCAGCGCCAAATGCCGTCGGGTGTGCCACATGCCCGACCACTGCCGCTTTTCCCCGGAGCAGCCCGCGCGGAGCGAGCCGGTGGTGCTGGCCGTGGAGGAGTATGAGGCCATCCGGCTGATGGATTTCCAGGGCCTGACCCAGGAAGAGGCCGCCGCCCAGATGGGGGTCGCCCGGGCCACGGTCCAGCGGATCTACGCCCAGGCCAGGCACAAGCTGTCGGTGTTTCTGGTGGAGGGCCGGCCGCTGCGGATCAGCGGCGGAAGCTATGCCCTCTGCCGCCAGAACGGAGGCTGTTCCTCCCAAAAGCAGAAAGGATGCAGCACTATGAAAATTGCAGTCACTTATGAAAACGGGACCGTCTACGGCCATTTCGGCCACACGGAGCAATTCAAGATCTACGACATCGTCAGCGGCATGCTGGTGTCCTCCGAGATCTACCCTACCAACGGCAGCGGCCACGGCGCCCTGGCGAGCTTTCTGAAGGAACGGGGCGTGGACTGCCTGATCTGCGGCGGCATCGGTCCCGGCGCCCAGATGGCTCTGGCGGAAGCCGGTATCCAGCTGTACGCCGGCTGCTCCGGCAGCGCGGACCAGTGCGTCACCGACCTGCTGACCGGCACGCTGAAATACGCCGACGCGGCCACCTGCGACCACCATCACGGCGAAGAGGGCCACGCCTGCGGCGGCCATGGCTGCGGGGAGCATGACCACAGCTGCGGCCACCACTGCGGAGAATGACAAAAAGAGCTGGAACGCATGCGTTCCAGCTCTTTTATACAGAGGCCGCCCATAATCTGCATTCTTTCTGCATATACTAGCTCCGCAATATTGACCGGAAAGGATGACCGCTATGGAAGCCCATTATCCCTTTACCCTGCCGCCCCTGCCCTTCGCCTATGATGCGCTGGCGCCGGAGCTGAACGAGAAAACCATGCTCTTCCACCATGACAAGCACTTCGCCGCTTATGTGGATAATCTGAACAAGCTGCTGGAGGGGCACCCGGAATATCACACCTGGTCTCTGGAAAAGCTGTGCCAGGACTGGCCGGAGCTGACGGAGGACATTCGCCAGGGCGTCCGCAACAACGCAGGCGGCGTGTATAATCACGATCTGTACTTCAAAACCCTGGCCCCCACCCCAGCCTCCACGCCCTCCGGCGCGCTGGCGAACGCCGTGGCCCGGGACTTTGGAGATGTGGTGGCCTTGAAGTCCGCCATGAAGGCCGCCGCCCTGGGACAGTTCGGCTCCGGCTGGGCCTGGCTGGTCAGCGACTGCGACGGCAGACTGTCCATTCAGAAAACACCCAACCAGGACACGCCCCTTCCCCTGTTCCCCCTTCTGTGCTGCGACGTTTGGGAACACGCCTACTATTTGCAGTACCAGAACCGCAGGGCGGATTACTTTGACGCCTGGTGGCTGCTGGTGGACTGGCCCCGCGTTTCACAGACCTACGCCGAACACGCAGCCAGCCGCTCCCGCTGTCCCCAGCCGTGAGTGACATGGCGATACGTCAAAAACGGGCCGCTCTCCGGCCTGTTTTTTGTATGCCCGCCCCGGGAAATCTCGTTGACAAAGGCAGAGTTTTCCGATAATATTATAAGTTAAGTAAAAACGAACAGAAAGGAGAACACCTATGCGTCTGCTGTTGACCGGCGGAGCTGTTTTTTTGAACGGCAGCTTTCACGATCTGGATGTCGCCATTGACCAGGGCCGTATTGTTTCCGTTTCTCCCTCCCTTCCCAAGGAAGGCTTTTCCGTCATTGAACTGCATAACCATTTGATCGTTCCGGGTTTCGTTGATGTTCATGTGCATCTTCGACAGCCTGGTTTTTCTTATAAAGAGACGATCTTCTCCGGCACGGCGGCGGCCGCCGCCGGCGGCTACACCGCCGTCTGCTCCATGCCCAACCTGAAGCCGGTGCCGGACAGCGCCGAGTCTCTTCAGGTCCAGCTGGACCTGATCCGGCGGGACGCCAAGGTCCGCGTCTATCCCTACGGTGCCATCACCTGCGGCGAACGGGGCGAGGCCCTGTCCGATATGGCGGCTATGGCTCCTCATGTGCCGGGCTTCTCTGACGACGGCCGGGGCGTTCAGTCCCGGGACATGATGCGCCGCGCCATGCTTCTCGCCAAATCCCTGGACAAGCCCATCGTGGCTCACAGTGAGGACGAAAGCCTGCTGACCAAGGGCTGGGCCGTTCACGACGGCGCCTTTGCCCGGCGGAACGGCCTCCCCGGCAACGATCCCGCCAGCGAGTGGAAGCAGGTGGAGCGGGACATCCAGCTGGTCCGGGAGACCGGCTGCCAATACCACGTCTGCCACATCTCCACCAAGGAGAGCGTGGCCCTGGTCCGCTCCGCCAAGGCCGAGGGCCTGCCGGTCACCTGCGAGACCGGCCCCCATTACCTGGTGCTCACCGACGAGGACCTGCTGGACGAGGGCCGCTTCAGGATGAATCCCCCCATCCGCTCCGCCGCTGACCGGGACGCTCTCATCGCAGGCCTGCTGGACGGCACGGTGGACTGCATCGCCACCGATCACGCTCCCCACAGCGCCGGGGAAAAATCCGGGGGCCTGCGGGACAGCCTCAACGGCATCGTGGGATTGGAGACCGCTTTCCCCATCCTCTATACGAATCTGGTCCAGACCGGTGTCGTGCCGCTGGAAGTCCTTTTGAAAGCCCTGTGCGTCAATCCCCGGCGGATCTTCCGCCTGCCCGGCGGCGTCATCGGCGAGGGCCAGCCGGCCGACCTGACGGTGCTGGATCTGAACCGGCCCCATGTCATCGACAGCCGGACCTTCCGCTCCCTGGGCCGGGCCACGCCCTTCGAAGGCTGGGGCGTCTCTGCCGCCGTCGCCATGACCGTCTGCGGCGGAGAGATCGTCCACCACGACCTGAAGGCCCAGGAGGACATCCTATGAAAAAATCCCTCTTCACGCTGGAACGCATCCGCCCGCTGACGGCGGACACCTATGAGCTGCTCCTCTCCGGCGACACCTCCGCCATCACCGCGCCGGGGCAGTTCGTCAACATCGAGCTGCCGGGAAAATTCCTGCGGCGGCCCATCTCCATCTGCGACTGGAGCAGTGCCGACTTGACGCTGCTGGTGAAGGTGGTGGGCGGCGGAACCCAGGAGCTGGTGGACCTGGCCCCCGGCACAAAGCTGGACGTTTTGAGCGGCCTGGGCAACGGCTTCGACCGGAGCCTTGCCGGGGCGCATCCCATTCTGGCGGGCGGCGGCATCGGCGTCGCGCCGCTGTACGGCCTGGCCCGGCGGATGCTTCAGGCCGGGACCGTCCCCACGGTGGCCCTGGGCTTCCGCATGGCGGCGGACGCTTTCTACTTGGAGGAATTTGAAGCGCTGGGCTGCCGCCTGTCCGTGGCCACGGAGGACGGAAGTCTGGGGACGCGCGGCTTCGTCACCAGCTGCATCCAGGCCGCGCCGGCGTGCGATTACGTCCTTGCCTGCGGCCCCCTGCCTATGCTGAAGGCCGTCCACGGCCTCCCCCAGCTGCGGGACGGCCAGTTCAGCTTCGAGGCCCGGATGGGCTGCGGCTTCGGGGCCTGCATGGGCTGCACCGTGCCGACGAAGAACGGCTATAAGCGGGTCTGCAAGGACGGCCCCATCCTGTACAAGGAGGAGATCATATGGGATACTTTTTCTTAAAAGAAAAAGTACCAAAAAGAACTTTAAATTTGCTACCAGAATTTTATGAGCACAAGGCTTTGCGCCCTGTAACGAAAGTGTGATCTTCATTGAACATTTCTATGACTGTCTCCCTGGCGGGTGTGGAACTGAAAAATCCCATCATCCCCGCCTCCGGCACCTTTGGCTATGGCCGGGAGTACGCCGAATTGTACGACCTGGACATTCTGGGCAGCTTCTCCTGGAAGGGCACCACCGGAGCGCCCCGGCTGGGCAATCCCCAGCCCCGCATCGCGGAGACGGCGGGCGGGATGCTGAACGCCGTGGGATTGCAGAATCCCGGCATCGACGCGGTGATCGAAACGGAGGTCCCTAACATCGCCAAGCTCTTCCACGGCCCGGTCATCGCCAATGTGGGCGGCTTTTCCATTGAGGAGTACGCGGAGAACTGCCGGAAGCTCAACGACGTGGACCAAGTAGCCATTTTGGAGGTGAACATCTCCTGCCCCAACGTCCACGCGGGGGGCAAAAACTTTGGCTGCGACCCCAAGGCCGCCGCCGAGGTGACCAGGGCCGTAAAAGCCGTGGCCAAAAAGCCGGTGTTCATGAAGCTGACCCCCAATGTCACGGATATCGCGGAGATCGCCCGGGCCTGCGCCGGGGCGGGAGCCGACGGATTGTGCCTCATCAACACCCTGCTGGGCATGCGCATCGACCTGAGGTCCCGGAAGCCCGTCATCGCCAACCGCACCGGCGGCCTCTCCGGACCCGCTGTGTTCCCGGTGGCCCTGCGGATGGTGTGGGACGTGTACGAGGCCGTGGACATCCCCATCATCGGCTGCGGCGGCGTCTCCTCCGCCGAGGACGCCGCGGAGATGATGCTGGCAGGCGCCGCCGCTGTGGAGGTGGGCGCCGCCAACCTGAAAGACCCCTACGCCTGCAAGACCATTGTGGAAAACCTGCCCGCCCTCTGCGAAAAGCTGGGCGTGGCCCATATTTCTGAACTGACAGGAGGCGCACATCAATGAGCGCGAAAGACGTTATCATCGCCCTGGACTTCCCTACCAAGGAAGATACCCTGGCCTTCCTGGACAAGTTCCCCGCCGGAGAAAAGCCCTTTGTGAAGATCGGCATGGAGCTGTTCTACGCCGAGGGCCCCCAGATCGTCCGGGACATCAAGGCCCGGGGCCACAAGATCTTCCTGGACCTGAAGCTCCACGACATCCCCAACACCGTCAAGCGGGCCATGAGCGTGCTGAGCCGTCTGGATGTGGACATGGTAAACCTCCACGCCGCCGGCGCCGGCGAAATGATGAAGGCCGCCCTGGCGGGCCTGACCCAGCCCGACGGCACTTGCAAGCCGGGCTCCGGCAGACCCCTGCTGATCGCCGTCACCCAGCTCACCTCCACCGACGGTGCCGCCCTGAAAAATGAGCTGCTCATCGACGTCCCCATGGCGGAAACCGTCATGTCCTACGCCAAAAACGCCGCCAGTTGCGGCCTGGACGGCGTGGTCTGCTCCCCCCTGGAGGCGGCGCTGGTCAAAGAGCGCTGCGGGGAGAACTTCGTCACCGTGACCCCCGGCATCCGCTTTGCCGACAGCGCCGTGGGCGACCAGAAGCGCATCATGACCCCCGCCAATGCCGCGCAGAACGGCTGTGACTATCTGGTGATGGGCCGCCCCATCACGCAGGCGGCAGACCCTGTGGCCGCCTATCGCCGGGCCGTGAAGGACTTTTTGGGCTGAGCCATGCACGAAAGTCCCTCTCCCCTGGGGCGCAAGCCCTTCGGCGGCATCAATGCCAACCAGCTCCGGTGCCTGGCTATACTCTTCATGCTGCTGGATCACCTGTGGGCGACCCTGATACCCGGAAATTTCTGGATGACCTGCGTGGGCCGCCTGGCCTTTCCCATCTTCGCCTTCCAGATCTCCGAGGGCTTTTTCCACTCCCACGACCGCAGGCGCTACGCCAGGCGGCTGCTGCTGTTCGCCCTGCTCTCCGAGATCCCCTTCGACCTCATGTACGGCAGCACGATCTTCTACCCCTTCCACCAGAACGTGCTGTTCACCCTGCTGCTGGGCCTGCTGGCGGTCTCCGCCATCGACCGGGCACGGCGGGAACGGACGGCCAGAGCCATCGTCCTGTCCACGCTGGCCCTGCTGGGCATTCTATTGCTGAGCATCATTGGCATGGTGGACTACGGCTGGCGGGGCGTGCTGACCGTGGTGGCTTTCTATGCTCTGCGGGACTTCCCAGCTGCATGGCTGGCCCAGAGCGCCGCCATGGTGCTGCTGAACATCGTGGGTTTCCAGGGCCTGCTGCTGCCCGTTTTTGGCTGGGAGATCCCCGCTCAGGGCTTCGCGGTATTTGCCCTGCTGCCCATCTGGCTGTACAACGGCCAGCTGGGCAGCAAGAGCCGTTCTCTGCAACTCGGCTTTTATGCCTTTTACCCTGTCCATATGCTGATATTGTACCTTCTGTTTTCCCTAGGCTGAATCAATCTACCATTTCTGAAAGGAGAATTTCGATATGTCACTGGAACGTACCATCGCCCATGACCTGCTGTCCATTGGGGCCGTCTTTCTGCGGCCCGACCAACCCTTCACCTGGGCCAGCGGCATCAAGAGCCCCATCTACTGCGACAACCGCCTGACCCTCACCGCCCCCGCCGTCCGCACCCATGTGGAGGAGGGCCTGGTGGACCTGATCTGCAAGCACTACCCCACGGTAGAGGTCCTGATGGGCACCTCCACCGCCGGTATCGCCCACGCCGCCATCTGCGGCCACCTCATGGGCCTGCCCATGGGCTACGTCCGCTCCGGCAGCAAGGACCATGGCCGCCAGAACCGCATCGAGGGCAAACTGGAGCCGGGCCAGAAGGTGGTAGTCGTAGAGGACCTGATCTCCACCGGCGGCAGCTGCATCGAGGTGGTGGAGGCCCTGCGGGAGGCCGGCGCCGAGGTGCTGGGCATCGTGTCCATCTTCACCTATGGCCTGCAGAAGGGCCTGGACCGCATGGCCGCCGCCAACGTCGTCAATCACAGTCTCTCCAACTTCGACGCCGTCTGCCAGGTGGCCGCCGAGGAGGGCAAGATCCGCCCGGAGGACATTGAGCGCCTGAAAAAGTTCCGTGCAGATCCCTCTGATGAAAGTTGGATCAGCTGAGAGGAGGAATACCATGCCAAGAAACATCATCGACGTCGTCGACCTCTCCGTGGAGGAGATCGACCAGCTCATCGCCACAGCGGAGGATATCATCGCCGACCCCGCCAAATACCAGAACGCCTGCGCCCATAAACAGCTGGCGACACTGTTCTTCGAGCCTTCCACCCGCACCCGTCTCAGCTTTGAATCCGCCATGCTGGCCCTGGGCGGCAGCGTGCTGGGCTTCTCCTCCGCCAATTCCAGCTCCACTGCCAAGGGCGAGACAGTGGGCGACACCATCCACACCGTCAGCTGCTACGCCGACATCA
>NZ_CANRKH010000013.1 GCF_947631165.1 uncultured Dysosmobacter sp.
GAGGTCAGCCAGCAGATCTCCACCGCCGGCAAGGAGGCCAGCGGCACCGGCAACATGAAGTTCATGATGAACGGCGCTCTGACGATTGGAACCCTGGACGGTGCCAACGTGGAGATGCACGGCGTGCTGGGCGACGAGAATATGTTCCTGTTCGGTCTCCACGCCGACGAGGTGACCCAGCTGAAACGGGAGGGCTATGTGCCTCAGCGGCTGTATAACCGCAACGAGACGCTGCGCCGCTGTCTGGACGCACTGCGCCGCGGCTTCCGGGACGGCGTCAGCTACGACGACCTGTACCAGCGCCTGCTGTACGGTGCCGGCGGCAGCCCCGCCGACGAGTATCTGTTGCTGGCGGATTTCCAGGCCTACTGCGACGCGGAGAAGCGGATGGCGGCCACCTATGCCGATGCGGAGAAGTGGAACCGCATGAGCCTCCACAACATTGCCCGCAGCGGCATCTTTGCCGCCGACCGGGCCGTGGCGGAGTATGCCGACAATATCTGGCATGTGCCCCATAAGTGAATTGTTCAAAAAGGTTCCCGGCGTTCAGCTGGGAACCTTTTTGGCAAAAATCAGAATTTTGTGAGATATTTTTCCGCTCCAATGGATATTTTCTATAGAAAGGTATCATCGCTGGTGTAGGCGGAGGTATAGGTATCGCCGTCCTCATCTGTCACTGTCTCCGTCAGGGTCCACTCCTCTGGCGTCCCGGCAACATCCACCGCTACAATGTGGTGCTTCAGGGCCTTTTCATAGTGATAGGCACCTGTTTCCGCCAGCTCGTCGGTGATGTCGATATCTTCGCCGGCGGCGTGGAGCATCAACCGGCCATCTTCCTCCGTCAGGACGGCTCCTTTCCGAGTGGAGAGCTCATACTGGACGCCGTCCCCGTCCACGGCCTCATAGCGGGTCTCATAACCGTCGGTCCACACCTGCCGCAGGCTTCGGAAAAACGCGCCGCCGGCGGCCAGATCAGCCGCCCCGGCACTGACGGCCAGGGGATGCACACCATGGCCGCCGCGATGGCCGACGTCTGCAGGAACTTGGGCATTTTCCGCTGGGTATTCTTCTCTTGCATGTTTTGAAAGACCTCCTTTTTGGCTTCCTCGGAGGCATGCAGCTGGGAAAAGGTCTCACAATATAAATTTTTGTCGATCATAGGCTCTCCGCCTCCTTCAAATTTGTTTTCAGCTGTCCCCTGGCCCGCATGAGCCAGGTCTGGATGGTGGCCGGATTGGCCCCATGAGGGCCGCGGCCTCCTGGACGGCATTGCTTTCGTGGTGACCGATGTGAATGTAGCAGGCATAGATATGGGAACTGTTTTCGTCAAAGAGGATGGCGAGGATGGCGGCGAGGAGATCGTAACGGTCACCACCACGGAAAACAGCATGGAATCCGCTGTTATGACGGCGCAGGACGTGGAATAAGCGCCCGGAGCCTGCCATGGAATGGGCCTTTTTGTCCAGCCAGGACTGGTAAAAAAACACGGACAGGAATGATTCCTGTCCGTGTTTACCGTTCTTTGCTGAGACCCAGCAAATAGTCCGTAGTGACACTATAATACTTGCTGAGGGTTATCAGATGATGGATGGGCAATTCATTGGCACCGCGTTCATACCTGGCATACATGGTTTGGGATGTGCCCAGCACCTCAGCGATCTGGGTCTGGGTTTTGTCCGCGTCCTCTCGTAGATCACGCAAAATGCGTACATACTCCATTTCACCCATATTTGACACCTCCACGCTTCAAGTGGTTTCCGCAGAAATAATTTAGCATAAATTTGGAAATCCAATGTTGACACAATAAACAATTTTACTACAAATATACAGAAATTTTACAAAAATCGTGAAAAAATGGACAAATTAACCAAAAATTTACTAAATTCTAAAACTTCTGAGTGAACACTCCGGCTGGAAAATATCCTGAAAAGATTTGGCTGGGGCTACGGGCCGATCATTATTTTTGACATTTCCTTTATCGATGTGCTGAGGTAATGATTTGGCACATAAAACGCTCTCGTGGTTTCTCTGATACGCAGCCGCACAGATGTATACTGTGCGCATATGAGGGTCCGCATTCATCTATAAAAATTGTACCACATTTTCCAACTTTATACAAGTCCGGAAAACAGGCTAGAGACGGCTGGAGTGTTTTCAATGGCCGCCGGCTGCCGTGCTTATAATTTTTAAGAGGGGTGACTGGCGGTGCTTTACAAGTGAACGATTTCCGGGTATAATGAAAAAAATGTAAGCTGGCGGATCCCCGGCGGGGAGGACGCCGGCTGGCGATATTACGACAGAAGAGGAAACAAGCTATGGAATATACAGAAGGCGTCCGGTTCGACAGCCTGGAGCTGTCTCCGGAGATCATGCGGGCCGTCGCGGAGCGGGGGATACAGGTGTCCACGCCTGTGCAGGCAGGCTGCATCCCTCCCATGATGGCGTGGCAGGATGTGATCGCAAAAGCCCCCACCGGCACCGGCAAGACCTTTGCCTACGGCATCCCCATCGTGGAGCACGTCGATCCTCAGGACGAGAGTGTCCAGGCGGTGATCCTGGCACCGACCCGAGAGCTGGCTATCCAGATCACCGAGGAGCTGCGGGCCTTGGCGGCCTACAAACCCGGCGTGCGCAGCGTATGCCTGTACGGCGGCGCTCCTATCGGGCGGCAGATCGAAACGCTGAAAAAGCATCCACAGATCGTGGTGGCGACCCCCGGCCGCCTCAGCGACCACATGAAGCGGCGCACCGTCCGGGTGGACACTGCTCAGACCGTGGTGCTGGACGAGGCGGACCGGATGCTGGACATGGGCTTCATCCATGACGTGACCCGGCTGCTGGACCGGATGAATAAGCGGAAGAACCTGGGCCTGTTTTCCGCCACCATCTCCCGGGAGGTGATGGACATCGCCTGGGTCTACCAGCGGGACGCGGAGGAGATCACCGTTCGGGAGGATGAGCAGAACAAGCCGGACATCAAGCAGTTTCGCATGGATGTCAGCTATGATGGCAAGGCCGACGCCATCGAGAAGATCCTGAACGAAACCGGCTTTGACCGCTGCATGGCCTTCTGCAACACCAAGGGCACCACGGAGCGCATCACGAAATTCCTCCAGATGCGGGGCATCGACGCGGAGTGTATCCACGGCGACATTCCCCAGAAGAAGCGGGAGCAGGTGATGGACAAGTTCCGGCAGGGCAGGCTGCGGGTATTCGTCTCCACGGATGTGGCGGCCCGGGGCATCGACGTGGATGACGTGGATATCGTATTCAACTGTGATATCCCTGACGAGAATCAGGATTACATCCACCGCATCGGCCGCACTGGCCGGGCCAAGCGGCAGGGTGTGGCGGTGAGCTTTGTGGCGGATTTCCCCTCGAAGATCCGCATAGATGACATTGCCCAAAAGACCCGGAATGAGATCGTCCCGGTGAAATTTGGCGACGATGGGAAGCTGACCCCGGCTTGAATCAAAGTGTGAGCACGCAGACCAGATCTGGTCCGCGTGCTTTTCCGTCTGCGTGGTCCCATAGTATCCGACGCGGCCAAGGTCCCACGTGGGCGGAACGATCCTCGCGGATAGGGCGTGCATTGGGGAAGTTTGTCACTTTTTCGTCTGGGAGCCTTTACAAAAAGGGGGCGATTCAGTATAATAAATGTGCATTTACGTGATTTGCGGTGCTGCATCCCGGCGGCGCCGGTTTTTTAACCCTGAAAGGAGCGGGCTTGATATGCTGCGATGGAAACGACTGACGGCTCTGCTGCTGGCGATGCTGCTGTGCGTGTCCCTGGCGGGCTGCGCGAAAGACGGCGAGGGCGTGGCCCTGTCCGTATGCGCGGGACCGGCGGTGGAGACGCTGGACCCGATCTATGCTGAAAATACCGCCGATCAGACCATTTTAGTCCACCTGTATGAGAATCTGATGCGTGTGGCGGCGGATGCCTCCGGCGGCGCCGCGGTGGTGCCTGGAATGGCCAAAAGCGTGGACCGGGAGGAAAACCACGACGGGACCGTGACCTTTACTTTCCGCCTCCGGGCGGCAAAATGGTCGGATGGGGAGCCGGTAAAGGCTGGGGACTTTGTGTACGCGTGGCGGCGGCTGGCGGACCCGGCCAGCTATTCCCCCTATGCGGAGCTGCTGTCGGTGGTCAGCGGTTACGCCGAGGCCCGTTCCAGCGGCGACATGGAGCAGCTCCAGGTCAGCGCCAAGAACGACGATACCCTGGTGGTGGTGCTGAATGGCAATTATGACTGGTTTTTGACGGAGGTGTGCACCTCGCCTGCCACCATGCCTCTGCGGCAGGATGTGGTGCAGCGGTTAAAGACCGCTGCCCAGGAGGCAAAACAGAGCGGCGCCGAGGCTGGCGCGTGGTGGGAGGACCCCACAGCCCTGGTGACCAACGGGGCCTATCAAGCCACGGCCTATGAGGAGGGATCGTCTCTGACGGCGGCCTCTAACGAGCGGTATCATGGCGACTCCAATGGCCCTCGGGAGATCGTTTTCCGCTTCGCCGGTACGGCGGAGGAGGCTGCGGCGCTGTATGACAGCAAGGCGGTGGACGCTGTGTGGACCATGACGGAGGAGCAGCTTGCCGCCCTGTCAGCGGAGGAAGAGTGGACGGCTCTGCCGGAGCTGGGAGTCTATACCGTGGTGTTCAACTGCGCCCAGGAGCCTTTTTCCGATGCCATGATCCGCCAGGCCATGAGTTTGGCGGTGGACAGGAACGCGCTGGCCCAGGCGGCGGGCATCACTACCCAGGCGGCGGAGGGATTGGTGCCTCCCGGCGTGCCGGAGAATGAGGAGGGTGATTTCCGCACAGTGGGCGGCGCACTGCTGGACAACGACCCGGAGACCTATCAGCTGCGCTGCGACCAGGCCAAAGCCCTGCTGGAGGAAGCGGGCTATGGCAGCGGCGCCGACCTGGGCGAGCTGGAATACCTTTATGTGGACGAGGGGACCAACGGCCTGGTGGCCCAGACCCTGTGCCAGCAGTGGCGTGATACGCTGGGGACACGGGTGACTCCAGTGGGCGTTACGCTGCGGGAGCTGTGGAAAGCCCTGCGGACTGGAGCGTATACCCTGGCAGGGGTCGATCTGGACGCGGCCGGCAACGACGCAGAGTGCTTCCTGATGGACTGGACCTCCGGCAGTCAGGACAATGTGGCTGCCTATGCGAATACCGCTTACGATACCCTGATGGCGATCATTGCCAGCGCTGCCGACGGCACTGCCCGCATGGGCTGTCTCCACGATGCGGAGGAGCTGCTGCTGATGGACTATGCCCTATGTCCGCTGTATACCCGAGGCACCGCCTGGGAACTGCGGGACACGCTCACCGGCGCCTGCCGGGATCCCCGGGGATGGTTCAGCTTTGCCGGAGTCATGACTAGGGCCACTTGAAAAACAGCAGGAAGGCCAGACCCTGAAAAGGGTCTGGCCTTTTGTTCGGCTTACCGGCGCTTTTGCCGTTTTCTGCGCCGGATCAGAACTGTGAGCAGCACGGCCAGGACCAGCAAAAGGAGCAGCGCGCCCAGTACCGCCAGGGTCGAAGGGCCTGGGGAGGCCAGCAGCGCCAGCGGGCTCCAGCTGGCTGCCATGACTTTCCGGCTCCCACCGGGGGACACGGTCTCCTGCTCCTCCAAATAAGAGGCCAGGGCGTACCAGGCTTTTACCTCCCCGCCGCCATCGTCCTTCACGATACAGTCCTCCAGATCTGTTACTGGCGCGCCGGCCTCATCCCGGGGCGTTACGCTCAGCAGGCCCATGCTCTGACTTTCCACCGCGCCCAGCATCTGTCCGCTGTACAGGTCCGCCACGACCCGGTAGAGCCGGTCCGGCTGGATCTCCGCCGTGCCGCCGTCCGGCAGCAGCTGAGCGCAGCCAGTGACCCGGTCCAGGAACATCCGGTGAGGATTCCAGGTCCAGGTCATGCCCGCGCCGTACAGGGCGGCCGCCGGCATCAGACCTGAGATGGAGGCGTCCACCTCAAAGGCGTTTTTCAAATCACTGCCGGTGAGATACACCGACACCAGGGGATAGCCCGGCGTTCCGTCGGCACCGGAGCCAAGGGAGAGAATGTCAAAGGCGTTGGCCGTGGTGACGCCGCCCTGCCGCAGCACGTCTCGAATGACCCCGGCGGGGGCCACCGCAAAGTCCACTGGCGGCGCGTCGGGACCCTCCAGTCGCCGGATGGCGGCGGTGTAGGCGTCGCCGATCAGCTCCCCGGTCTCCGGCGTGGTGAAATCGCTGGACGCCTGGCAGAGCACTTGGTCATAGGCCAATCCGTAGGCTGCGAGATAGCTCCCGTCCACCTCTGCCTGGAAAGCCTCCGTCAGGGCTTCCAGCTCAGGGTCTGAGGGGCTGGATCTGTCAATGGGCAGCAACCGGTAGTCTGCCAGAGCCACGATGCCGTCCGTCTGGCTGACGGTCAGGACTCCCAGGTTCTGCGTATACTCTCCGCAGGAGACGATCAGGGTATCGTTGACCTGGATCGGCTCCAGCGTGGTGGAGTGGGTGTGGCCGGAGATGATGACGTCGATGCCATCCACCGCCTTTGCCAGAGCGTAGTCCTCACCCTTCCCGTCCTCGGTGCCGCTGTGGGACAGACAGATGATATAGTCTGCCTGTTCACGGGCCTCGATCTCCGCCACTACCCGCCGGGCGGCCGCTTCAATGGGCTGATAGGCCATGCCGGACATGGGGGCGCAGTCGTGAGCGTCCAAACCCAGCAGGCCGAATACGGCGATCCGCAGGCCCTGGCGCTCCAGCACCACATAGTCGGTCACCGGGTAGTCCGCCATGGCCTGGATCAGGTCCTGGCCCGCTTCGGCGTCCAGAGGCGTGGTGTAATTGGCCTGGACCAGGGCGGGCAGGGGATCGCCGCAGGCCCTGGCCGTCCGCAGCATTTCCGCCAGGCCACGCTGGCGGTAGTCGAATTCGTGGTTGCCCAGGGTCGTCACGTCATAGCCCATGGCTCCCAGGGCGCGCAGCTCCGGGGCACTGGAGGCGTAGATGGTCTGAAACAGCGATCCCATGGAGAAGTCGCCGCCGTCTACCGTCACCACGGCCCGGCCCGCTGATGCCGCTTCCGCCCGCTGCTCATCCAGCAGCGCCGAAAGGCGGCTGTATCCGCCTTTCCCGGCGGCGTCGGGATAGAAGTGGTCGTGGGTGTCATGAGTAAAGAGGATCGTCAGCGGCGGCGCTTCTCCCACCGCCGCGGCGGCAGGCGTACCCACCAGCACCAGCAGCAGGGCGCACAGCGCCCCCGCGCAGAGTCGTTTGCAGGATGTCATCCCTTGTTCTCCTCACTTTGCTTGAATAATTTGCCCAGATAAAACGATTATATCAAAAGCCGAACGATTTGCAAGGAACGAATACAGATAGAGAGCCGTCTATGACAGCTCTCTATCTGCTGAATGTATGGCGGTGTGGAGGATTAAACTGGATCGCTGATCCGCCCTTTCGATCATTTATGCCCAGGGGCGGATCAGACGGAGTACATCCCGCAGCGTGCGCCGGTAATTGACGGCGCTGTTGGGGGCCAGCTGTTCAAAGGTCTGCACCTCCCGGTCGATGTTGAACATCGCAGTAACGCCCAGGTCATAGGCCGCCTCCGCGCTGGGGTCGATGCAGCCCACAATGGCCACCAGAGGCACGTTCCGCGGGGAGGTGCGCCGGGCGATGCCGGAAATGACCTTGCCATGAACGCTTTGGGAGTCGATGCGCCCCTCACCCGTGATCACCAGGTCCGCTTCCTCCAGCAGACTGTCAAAGCCCACGATATCCAGCACAGCCTCGATGCCGCTTTTCAGTGTGCCGCTGAAAAACGCCATACAGCCGGCGCCCATACCGCCAGCGGCGCCAGCCCCGGGACAGCCGGCCAGATCCAAGCCCAGGTCCCGGCGGATCACTGCGGCCAGAGAGGCAAGCCCCTGATCCAGCCGCTTTACCATTTCCGGATCGGCACCCTTCTGCGGCCCGAAAACAGATGATGCGCCGGAGGGACCGCACAGCGGATTTTCCACATCGCACATGGCCGTCACATTTGTCCCCGCCAGCAGGGCCTTTGCTGCCGTTACATCGATGTGGGCTACACGGCCCAGCGTTTTGCCCACAGGGACGAATTCCCGACCGTCATCATCCAGAAAGCGTACACCCAGGGCGGCGGCCGCACCGCAGCCGCCGTCATTGGTGGCGCTGCCGCCCAAGCCCAGCAGGATCTCCTGGCAGCCGCTTTCCACCGCATGGCGGATCAGCAGGCCCACACCATACGTGGTGGTGCTTTCAGGGTCCTTTCGCTGGCCCACCATAGGCAGGCCGGCGGCCGCCGCCATTTCAATGACGGCGAGGTTGCCCTTTCGGGCATAGACCGCCTGCACTGGCTCGCCGTAGGGACCGGTGACATCCGCTGTCACCGGCTCCGCGCCGATGGCCTCCACAAAGCAGGCTACCGTACCCTCGCCGCCGTCCGCCACAGGCACAGGCACCACCTGACAGTCCGGAAAGACCTCCGCCACCGTCTCCCTGGCAATGCCGCAGATCTCCAGGCTGGACAGCGTGCCCTTAAAAGAGTCGGAAATAACAATACACTTCTTCATAAACACACTTCTCCATACTTACTTGTTTACCACATTCACAGGAGCACCGGCCAGAAAAGCCTTCAGGTTCTCCACGGAGGTGTCCATGATGCGCTGGCGGCTCTCCTTAGCGCCCCAGGACATATGGGGCGTGATGATGCAGTTTTTGGCTTTCAGCAGGGGATTGTCGCCGCGGATAGGCTCCGTGGATACCACGTCCAGCGCGGCGGCGGCCACCTTGCCGCTGTTCAGGGCGTCCGCCAGATCCTGCTCTACCACCATTTGACCGCGGCTGTTGTTGACGATGATGACGCCGTCCTTCATCTTGGCGATATTCTCCCGATTGATGATGCCGGTATTGAAGGGGAGCAGCGGCATTTGCAGACCCAGGACGTCAGACTGGGCAAACAGCTCGTCCAGAGACACATACTCCACGCCCAGAGCCTTGGCTTCCTTGGTCTGCCGCGCGTCGTAAGCAATGACGCGCATTCCCAGAGCCTTCGCCACCTCGGCGGTGTGGATACCGATATTGCCGCAGCCCAACAGGCCGTAGGTTTTGCCTGCCAGCTCGATCAGAGGATAATCCCAATAGCACCAGTCGGCGTTGTGCTCCCACTTACCGGCATGCACGGTATCGCTGTGATGACCAATGCGGTGACACACCTCCAGCAGCAGCGCGATGGCGAACTGGCTGACGGAGCGGGTCCCGTATACAGGCACATTGGACACGGGGATGCCTTTCTCCTTCGCATGGGCCACGTCGATCTCATCATAGCCGGTAGCCAGCACGCCGATGAATTTGATGCTGGGGCAGGCGTCTAAAACATTTTTGGAGATAGGGGTCTTGTTGGTATAAACGATCTCCGCGCCGCCGATCCGGCTGATGATCTCCGCCTCGTCGGTCAGGCTGGTGCGGTCATACACCGTCAGCTGGCCCAGTTCCTCAAAACCGCTCCAGCTCAGATCGCCGGGATTTTCCGTGTAGCCATCCAACACAACGATTTTCATAGCAGTTACTCCTTTTCTGCACAAATATGATTTTTTGATCTCAGATCCATTCTAACAGATTTCTCAATAAACACAACTGAAGATCGTCAGATATATTTTGATCGGCACATTATGGGAAATGTTCAGCACGGCGGCAGGCCCTCCTGCGGCTCAATGGCTGAAAGCCGATGCGGCTATTTCATCCAGCTGGAGCATAGGAGCAATATTTTAATCGGGGATCATAAAAACCGCTGGGAAAACTCTCGGACATAATGCGTCTGCCTGAATGGAGATGCTCTGTAAGCAGCATATATACGAGGCAGTTCAAACGCAGGACTTGAGGATACCGACGGCCGCCGCGATCAATAGGACAGGAAGCAGAAGGATGACGCCGCTGGCAAATAGGATACAGCCGATCAGCATTGGCAGCGCGATCACAAACAAGAGAGATGCGAGGATCTTCGCGGCGCACCAAGTCAGCTTGAGGGCCAAGCCAATGGCCTTGACGGAGAGCCAAATGAAAAGAACGATGACAATAAACTCGAACATGTTGATTCTGTGCCTCCTGACCAATATTTGCTGGGAGTGAAAAACCGGCTTGCTTATCTGTCGTATTTAACAAGTATACCATACGGAGCATCCAAAAGGAAGAACAGAAACGAGCTCTCTTTTTTACCGGAAGTGTTGCCGGTGTGAAACTCCGTCGATTTCACCAGGTAACCTTGTGATAAGAGCAGTGACATGATAAGATAAAAATAAGGAGTCAAAACATCGGGCGAAAAGGAGGCGTTGAAATGAATTGGCAGCCACTTAGCTCAGAGCTGATTTCTGCGATCTCTATGGAAATTCAGTATTATGATGGACTTCATGAGAAGCCGGGGGCTTTGTATCAGAGGATTTGATTTTCCGTGTGATATAGAATCAAGGGTTAAGTTTATATTATGGCATTGGGGATGGGACGGAGCGCGTAGGGAAGAAGCTGAGCACATGATATCAGCGATCAGCAATAACAGATTCACGATCCCGGAAAATATCAAGATATTTTATGAGCGGTTCTATGGCTCAACGTTTCCTATGAAGAAGAAAAAGATACCGGCAGATGAATATGGAGGGACTCTGCGTTTTCGGTTTTCTGAGAAAGGTGATTTACAATTAAAAGATTGGCTGATAGGCGTAGAATGTTTAAGCAGTAAATTTGATGATGACATTCTGCCGATCGGATATCGGATGAACTATAATGGATTTTCATCATCCGGGCAGCAAATCAATGGCTGGGAGGACCCCAATTACCGTTCATGTGGGGCCTGGGGGTATGAATTGTATCTTGGAAGCAGTGGGCGGGTTTATGTTTGGGACACGGAGGGATCTGATTATATAGGAATAGAGGCGGAGAATGTGATTTCGTTCTTTGCAAGTTCTTTTGGGCTGATCCCTGACACAGAACGTTATTATGGATACACTTCTGATACTGATTTTTCAGAAATTGAAAAAATAGAAAAATTATGGGATCAGGGGCAGTATACGCAGCACCGGCAACACCAAAGATAAAAGGGAGAGCGAACTGCTGCGGACTGTTTGGGAAACGGCCCAAGGCAGCATCGCTGCCAGAGAAAATGGTGCAAAGGACTGTCTGACCGCGCATGAGGGCTTATGGAAGCAGCTTGTCAAAGACGCAAAAAGAACGCCGCCCATTGGGCGGCGTTCTTGATAAGGCACAGGGAGAAATCAGCGCTTGCTGAACTGGGGAGCACGACGGGCGGCTTTGAGGCCGTACTTCTTGCGCTCCTTCATACGGGGATCGCGGGTCAGGAAACCGGCCTGCTTCAGGATGGGACGGTTATCCTCGCTGGCCAGCAGCAGGGCGCGGGCAATGCCGTGGCGCAGAGCGCCGGCCTGGCCGGACACGCCGCCGCCGGAGACAGTGGCAACGATATCCATCTTGCCAGTGTTGCCGGTGGCTTCCAGGGGCTGACGGACCACCATCTTCAGGGTGTCCAGGCCGAAGTACTCGTCGATATCGCGGCCGTTGATGGTGATGGAGCCAGTGCCGTTGGGGAACAGATGGACGCGGGCCACGGAGGACTTCCGGCGGCCGGTGCCATACAGATAAGGCTTCTTAGACTGATACATTCTCTTACTCCTCCTTATTCGACGTCCAGAGCGACGGGCTTCTGGGCCTGCTGCTCGTAGTTGGCGTCAGCGTAGATGTGCAGGCGCTTCAGAGAATCCTTGGCCAGGTTGTTCTTGGGCATCATACCCTTGATGGCCACGCGCATGGCCACATCGGGCTTCTCCTGCATCAGGATGCGGTAGGGGGTCTCCTTCAGGCCGCCCACCCAGCCGGAGTGGCGGCGGTAGATCTTCTGGGTGCCCTTGTTGCCGGTCAGAACGGCCTTGCCGGCGTTGATGATGATGACGTGGTCACCGCAGTCGGCGTTGGGGGTAAAGGTGACTTTGCCCTTGCCGCGCAGCAGGTCGGCGGCCCGGACGGCGGTTTTGCCCAGGGGCTTGCCGGCGGCGTCCAGGATGTACCACTTGCGCTCAATGTTGGCCTTGTTTGCCATAAAAGTGGACATGGTGTTTCCTCCATATGATAAATTTTGCTTTTGCTTTACAAATCAAGCGCTCCGGGGTAAAATCGGAGCAGATTTATTTATACCACGGGAAACAAATCCTGTCAATATCAAATTGATTTAGAACGGGAAAAGCTTTTGATATCTCTCAATATCTCTTGATATCTCTTGAAATCTAACTTTCTATTTTGAAACATGAGGAGGAAGCAATGGGAAAGACAGCGATGCAGCGGTGGGGATTTCTGCTTTTGGCCTTTGTGGTGATGCTCTGCGCGGCCAGCTGGAAGCCCACAGTCTACGGCAACGACGAGGCGTCCATCAAGCGGTACATCGTCCAGGAGATGGGCCGGAAGCTGGGGGACCATGTGGAGCTGCTGGCGGTGGAGGACCGGGGCGAGGACCGCATCGCTGTGTACCGTCTGGAGAAAAAAAGACCGGATGACCGTTACGTCATCCGGTTCCGGAGGAATGATGCGGGGAATTATGAGCAGTACGGACAGCTGCTGAAGGGCTTGCCCATGTACGGCCGCCGCGGCATCTGGTCGGAGCAGGTGCAGCCATGGGGATCAGACCGGCGGCTGTACGGCGACAAGAAGATGTACTATGTGGTCTGGAGCGAATCGGCGAAGCTGGAGGAGCTCCGGGTCCGGGTCGGCAGCCAGCCGGAGCAGACGGCCAGGCCGGGAGAAGTGCCCTCCCTGACGGTCCTGGAATTTGAGGCCCCCGCCGGGAGCTTTCGCACCACCAGCTCCTTCCGTGACGCTGAAGGGAACGAGCTGTGATATGTAGCCCTACAGCACCCACTGGGTCAGCAGGAGCAGCACGAATCCCGGCAGGCCCAGGACGCCAATGACCAGAGCGTTCAGCGGATTCAGCCCCAGGGAGATGCCGGTGAAGCCTGCCGTCAGGTTCACGGCCCACAGAGCCAGAAAGCCCAGCAGGGTGTTGCCCAGCAGCCGCAGGGCCAGCCGCAGCGGCGCGCTGAACACCCGCAGCAGGGCAATGAGGAAAAAGCCCGCCAGCAGAGCAGCCAGGATCTTCTGGCTCAGGTCCATGCGGCGCCCCCCTCACTGCCCCCACGGCTGGACAGGCTGCTGGCCGGAACGTCCCCAATAGCGTCTGCCGGCCTGCCGGCGGCGGGAAAGCGGTCCGGGACAGTCTCCGGGTTGTGCTCCTTGATGGAGCGGATCAGATAGTTGCAGCGGGCTTTCACAGCGCTGATCTGATAGATGCAGGATTCCACCAGTTCCGGGTCCAGAGCCTGATCAAACTGGCGGTAGGCCAGAGCCAGGTCTGCCTGGGCGGTCTGCAATTCCTCCTTTAGGGCCAGCAGCTCGGGGTCGGGTTTGGATTTTTTGGAAAACATCATACATGTCCCTCCTGTCTATACGTATATGGGGAGTTTGGACAAATATGCCAGGTTTCATGCAATGGGGAGGGAAGATCATGGAAACGCGGCAGGAATTTTTTATGGAACAGGCCTTGGCACTGGCCCGGGAGGCCGCAGCGGCGGGGGAGGTTCCCGTGGGCTGCGTCGTGGTGCGGAACGGCGAGATCGTGGGCCGGGGCCGCAACCGGCGGGAGGAGAAGCAGGCCACCGCCTCCCACGCGGAGATGGAGGCCATCGCCCAGGCCAATAAGACCCTGGGGACCTGGCGGCTGGACGACTGCGAGCTGTATGTGACGCTGGAGCCGTGCCCCATGTGCGCCGGAGCCATTTTGAACGCCCGGATCAAGCGTGTGTGGTACGGCGCCCGTGACACTGCCTGCGGCGCCTGCGGCGGCGTGACCAATCTGTTCTTGGAAAACTTCCCCAACCGGCCCGCCCTGGTGGGCGGCGTTCTGGCGGAGCCATGCAGAGCGGTGCTGGCGGAATTTTTCGCTGGTCTGCGGCGGAGCCGGGAGGACTGAAGCTCTGCGGGGCAGTACGCATGGGGGCGGAACTTCACGAACGCTGAAAGGTGACATAATAACATCGCCGCCGGATGGGAGAAATTCGGAAGGCATTGACAGCAAAGGAATTCCAGGTGTTTTTGGAAAAACTGGGTTGAAATAAAAAAATCGAAAGATTTAAGACTTTTGTAACAATTGATGCTGGTTTGCTTAATATCTCTCCGGTATCTTAATACTTGCAAGAGACAAAACTTCTTTTCATCCAATCTTCCAAACAATAGGGAACAGGGCCAACCGAAAGGTTGGCCCTGTTCCCTATTGCGGCAGAGGCGGCCATCGGAAAGGTGACTGCCTCGTCGAAGAATATAAAAGCGGATGTTAACCGCGTGGCGTTTCCTCCGCCGGGGGAGCGGCTTCCAGCCGCAGCAGCAGGAGGCCCAGCAGGGCCAGCGTTCCGCCGGCGTACAGCAGGATGGAGGAGAGGCAGCGGCCGTCTCCCAGAGCGGCGATGGACAGGATCGCCGCCAGTGCGGCATACAGGGCGAAGCGGCGGGTCCGCCCCGCCTTGAAGGCGAAGGAGGACAGCCGGTAAAAGCCCAGGGTCAGGAAAACCAGCGCCAGCAGCTCGACGTAGTAGGACGACAGGGCCGGGTCCACGGAGTCCACACGGTAGGTCAGCACCAGCCGCACCACCAGCGCCACTGGGGCCATGAGCAGCAGATCGCCTTGAAAACGCTTGGGCGCGGCATCGGCCTTCCGGCGGCAGGCCGTCAGGCCGAGGAACAGCCCGGCGGCGGCCAGCAGGCCCAAAGCTCCCAGCAGAAGCTGCGTTTTGGCTGAAAAGGCGGAGGACGCATAGAGCGCCGCATCTGGGGCGGCGTTACCATTGGCGGCGGTCTGCAGGGCCAGCAGCAGATTTTGCCCGCTGAGCCCCTCCAGCAGGTCCGCCAGGCCCGATAGGGCCATCAGGAACACGCCTGTCACCGGCAGGGTCAAAAGCCCGGCGCTGCCGGTGAAAAAGTCCGCGGGAAAGGCGGGACCAGGCTCCTGTTCCTTGGGGAGTCGCCGGACCAGCAGGATCACCAGGATCGCCAGCGCCGCCAGCAGGACCGCCAGGGCCAGCCCGGCCATATTGCCGGGGATAGGAAGGCCGGTGTCTGCCTCAAAGCCGGTGTGTTTGTGGAACAGCCGCAGTACAAAGGCGGCCGCGCCGCCCAGCAGAGCAGTCAGGGGGAGTATCCATTGCTTTTTCATGGGAGCAGATCCTTTCGGAGCGGATTTTTCTGTCATGGCAGGATTGATGACAACGCATTATATCACAGGACCGCCAACTTGTCCATGCCGGTCTCGCGGCGTTCCTGTTACCTTTGATGCTGCTCCGTGGCTGTTTCACAAATTGTTCGGTAGAATAACGGCAGAGAAAATTTCCTTTCCGATCATATATTCCGCTATGAGTATTTTTCTTTTGCATACGCATATGCCGCCTGTATTAGTGGTTTTAATGCTTCAAAACGCTCTTTAGACGGATCTAATGTGCAAATCCAACCCATCCACGCATAGACAGGATGGGCAGAATTGCCAAAGCTTCATTCCAGCGAAACTTAAGGTAAAAGGGAGCTTGTGACGTTCCGCCGTAGGGCGCATAAACAGGGTAGGTGCCGGGGATGGGCTGTGGAAGCTCTTGCCCTGGGTGGCTCCCGCATGGTATCATGGAACCGGACCGTCGAAATTTGCCGAAAGGGCGGCGAGGAGCGGAAAAGCGTCTCATGTTCTATGAACGCGGCGCATAGGATAGGCTGTCCCAGATCCACAGGACCAAAGAGGAGGAGACCATGAAGCATTCCAAGCAAGTCCGCCGGAGCGTGGCCGTGTCGGCGGTGTTGATGGCGGCGCTGTTCCTGCTGCCTCTGGCGGTGATCGCGCCCTTCCGCACGGCGCTGTTTCAGCGGGAGACACCAGTGGACGAGACGGAGCCGTTTGTCAGCGGCCAGTTGGACGGCCAGAGAGTGTTGAAGGTGCTGAACGGCGATCAGGTGGAGGAGATGGACCTGGGGACGTATCTGGTGGGGGTCGTCCGGGCGGAGATGCCTGCGTCCTTTGAGCTGGAAGCGCTGAAGGCGCAGGCCGTGGCGGCAAGGACCTATACCCTGTATAAGATGCAGTCCGGCGGCAACCATGGGGACGCCGCCGACATCTGCACGGACCACACCTGCTGTCAGGCCTATATCGGCGAGGAGCAGGCCAGAGAGAACTGGGGCGGGGACGCCGACGCGTATGAAGAGAAGGTCGAGACCGCTGTGAAGGAGACTGACGGGCAGATGGCGCTGTACGGCGGCGTACCCATCCTGGCGGTGTTCCACTCCTCCTCGGCGGGGCTGACCCGGCCGGCGGGCCAGGTGTGGGTCAACGATCTGCCCTATTTGCAGGCGGTGGAGTCGCCGGAGGCCCAGGACGCCATCCCCAACTATTACAGCCGTGTGGAATTCACAGCGGAGGACTTCAAAGCGAAATTCCTGGCGGCCCGGCCGGAGGCGGACCTGTCCGGCAGTATGGACAGCTGGCTGAAGAACGCTGTGACGGACACCGCCGGCAGTGTGGACACGCTGTCCGTGGGAGGCGTGACGGTGAAGGGAACAGAGCTGCGGACCATCCTGGGGCTGCGGTCCGCCTGCTTTGAGTGGGAGGTGCAGGATGGAAGGCTGATCTTTTTTGTCACCGGCTACGGCCACGGGGTCGGCATGAGCCAGTACGGCGCCAATGCCATGGCGGCGGCGGGAGCGGATTACCGGGAGATCCTGACCCATTACTACACCGGCGTCACCGTGGAGCCGTACAGGGGCTGAGGCGGCCTGCCTGAAAAAAGCACTTTCTAAATGGGCGGAGCTGTGGTATAATCAAATAACTTGAAAAGTGGAAAAATCATTTTTCAAAGGTCACAGCGCAGGCGCTGTGACCAGCTGCGGTACGCGGTCTTTATTTAGATTCCATAGTTAATCACCGTGTGCACCGCACATGGCGGGTGCAGCCCACTTGAAAAATCACAGGCGATTTTTCAAGTTCATTGACGATACAATAGAGGTACGGGGCGCGACTCCGCCCGGACAAACTGTCCGGGAACAGAGGAAAGGGAAACAGACAGGATGCGATTCGCTTATACGGAAGAGCTGCGGCGCTATATGCAGGAGACAGGCAGGCGGACCATCGTTGTGGAGGTGGCCAAGAGCGACGGCGATTTTGAGATCGTGGAGCTGCATGTCCACTTCACCAGCGACAAGCAGGCGGAGCTGTTCAAGGCCCGCCGGAACTTCCACGCTTTCTCCACGGAGCTGGGAGAGGTCCTGCTGCCCAACTATCGCCTGCGGTATGAGGACACGGTGACCTTCGGATTGAAAAAGGTCCTGTTTTGGCGGAGAGTCACGCAGACAGGGATCTTCCTTTGAAGCCGGTTCACGTTGATGCCAACCTTATCAGACGGGAGGGGACGGAATGAAAAAGAGAGCCGCGGCGCTGGCGCTGTGCGCCCTACTGCTGTTCCAGCTGGCGGAGCCGTCCGCCCAGGCGGCCGGAAACGTGTATTTTGTGGCCGCCCAGGAATACGTACTGCCTTTGTCGGACAGCACCATGCCCTTCTGGTACGGCGGATATCTGTACATCCCCAGCACCATGTTCACCAACGTGGCCCGGAAGGCTCTGGGCATCTCCTATGTGGCCTCCCGCAAGACGGCCATTCTGTACAGCGCGGGTGACCACTCTCTGATTTTTGACCCGGCGAAAAGCTATGTCCAGGACAATGAAGGGAACATCAGCTATCCCGGCGGCGTGACCAGAGGCGGCGTGGTATATGTCCCGGCGGCGGTGGTGGCCAAGTTTTTTGACCTGCAATACTCTGTTACCGAGGTGAGCCACGGCTATCTGGTGTGGCTCCGCAGGTCCGGCTTCGGCCTGTCGGACCGGGAATTTGCCAACGCGGCCTCCATGAGCATGGAGGACTGCTACAATACCTACCTGAAGAGCAAGGAGCCGCAGAACGCCGCTGAGGAGCCGCCCAGCGGTGGTACAGGCGTGGAGATCGAGGGCCGCAGCATCTACCTGTGCCTGGAGGCGGGCGATACAGCCGCCGCACTGCTGGACGCGCTGGACCAGTATCAGGCACAGGCCGCCTTCTTCTGCGATGGGGATTTTCTGACGGAGCGGGGAGACCTGCTGCGCCGCATGATGGTCACCGGCCAGTCGGTGGGCCTGCTGGCCGACGGCAGCGATCCGGAGCGGACAGTGCTGGAGCAGCTGGAAGCGGGGAACCAGGCGCTGGCCAGGGCCACCTGCGGCAAGACCCGGTTGGTGCTGCTGAAAAACGGCACAGAGCAGATGATGCAGGAGGTCCGGGACGAAGGCTACTGCTGCGTGACGCCGGATCTGGACCGGACGGAGCAGGGACTGAACAGCAATTCCAATGCCTCCAGCCTGCTGAAGCGCGTCTCCGCCTATCAGGGGGATGTGACAGTGTGGTTGGGGGACACGGCCGGCGCAGCCGGCCTGCGGGCTTTTCTGCTGGCGGCGGGGAACGCCGACGGCCGGTGCCTGGCCCTGACGGAGACCGCCTGAGGATTGAAAACAGGGGAGATTTGGCCAGTATTTACAGAAAATTCAACATCCCGCCGTCCAGACGGGTATAATGAGACCATTCCAAGGAAAAGACCGCCGGCTGCTGGGGAGGACTGTTCCCGGCGGGCCGCGGACAGAATGAAAACCGGGAGGGAACACTATGGGCCGCAATATTTTGGTGGTGGAGGACGATCACAACATCTCCGATCTGATCCACATGTACCTGGTGAAGGAGGGCTTTGATGTCCGCATCGCCGGTGACGGCGGACGGGCCATCGAGGAATTTCAGAAGCAGATCCCGGACCTGATCCTGCTGGATATCATGCTGCCGGTGATGGACGGCTGGGCCGTCTGCGCCAAGATCCGGGAGACCAGCAAGGTGCCTATCATCATGCTGACCGCCAAGAGCGAGGTCTTTGACCGCATCCAGGGCCTGGAGATGGGCGCTGACGACTACATCGTGAAGCCCTTTGAGATGAAGGAGCTGATCGCCCGCATCAACGCCGTGCTGCGGCGGACGGAGATCCCCAACGACACCAGCAAGTGCCTGACCTTTGACAAGCTGATCATCAATCTGGACTCCTACGAGCTGACGGTGGACGGTAAAAAAGTGGATACGCCTCCTAAGGAGCTGGAGCTGCTGTACCATCTGGCGGCGACCCCCAACCGGGTCTATACCCGCAACCAGCTGCTGGACGAGGTGTGGGGCTTCGACTACTTCGGCGACAGCCGCACGGTGGATGTGCATATCAAGCGCCTGCGGGAGAAGGTGGAGAACGTCTCCGACCAGTGGGCGCTGAAAACGGTTTGGGGCGTGGGCTATAAATTTGAGACGGTGGGCGCCCAGGCTGAGAAGGCGCGGGGATGAAAGAGCAGTTTCAAAAACAGTTTCAGGGCCTGTACTGGCGGCAGCTGTTCGTCACCGCAGGCACCGTACTGCTGACGCTGAGCTTGTTGGGAGCGTCCTTTTTTGCCCTGAGCTTCAATTACGCCAGGTCCCACCGGAGCGACGAGATCGTGGGCCGGGCCAGGGTCATGAGCCAGCTGTCCGTCAACTATCTGGAGACCGGCCGCTACCTCTCCATCGAGGAGCTGCGCAGCGACCAGAGCTTTCAGCAGCTGGCCACCTTCGCCGCAGCGGTGTCGGACGTCCACTTCATGATCTGCGACACAGAGGGCCATGTGCTGCTCTCCACCGACCCGGACCTGGAGGGCATGGTGCTGACCATGCCGGAGGATATGACCGCCGAGATTATGGAGCGGGGCGAGTCCGCCCGCCGGTCCGACCTGAACGGCTTGTATGACGGCAAGCGGTTCGTGGTGGGCGTACCAGCTGTGAATCCAGACAGCCAGGAGGTGGTGGGCGAGGTGATCGCCGTGTCCTCCATGGCCTCGCTGGACACCATGTGGCGGGGCTTCGTGGGCTTGTTCTTCATGACGGCCATGGTGTCGCTGATGATCGCCTTCATGGCCTCCTCCGTCACCGCCATGCGGCAGGTGAAGCCCATCCGGGAGATGGTGCAGGCGACCCGGCGGTATGCCGAGGGGGACTTTGATATCCGCATGAACGACTATGGCCGGAACGACGAGATGGGCGAGCTGGCGGCTTCCTTCAACAACATGGCGGAGACCCTGCAGCAGACGGAGCGCCAGCGGCGGGAGTTCATCGCCAACATCTCCCATGAGCTGAAAACTCCCATGACCACCATCGCCGGCTATACCGACGGCATTCTGGATGGCACCATCCCGCCGGAGAACGAGCGGCAGTATCTGCAGATCATCTCCAACGAGAGCCGCCGGCTCAGCCGGATGGTCCGGCGGATGCTGGACGTCAGCCAGCTGCAGGCCATGGATCCTCTGCGGAACGGCAGCCACTTTGATATCTGCGAGAGCGTGCGCCGGGTCTTGATCTCTATGGAGAAAAAGATCAATGACCGCAGCCTGGATGTGGACGCGGACATCCCCGAGGAGCCGATGCTGGTGCTGGGGGACAACGACATGATAACCCAGGTCATCTACAATCTGCTGGAAAACGCCACCAAGTTTGCCCGGACGGGGACGACCCTGTACTTGGGCGTGACCCCGCTTGACAGTAAGGTGCGGGTCACGGTGCGGAACCTGGGGGACACCATCCCGGCGGAGGAGCTGCCCCTGCTGTTTGAGCGGTTCCACAAGAGCGACAAGTCCCGCAGTGAGGATAAGGACGGCGTGGGCCTGGGGCTTTATATTGTCAAGACTATTTTGGAGCAGCACAAGGAAAAAATATGTGTGACCAGCGAGGACGGAGTGACGACCTTCTCCTTCTCTCTGGCCATGGAATGAGGATGTATGGAACCATACGGCGAGCATGACCGGCGCCTGCCCGGTGAGATCGTGGAAATTTACCGGCAGCCAGACCCCCGGGAGGTGGTGGAGACCTATATCCGCCCCCTGCCGGGCGTTTCGCGTGTTCGGACAGCCAGGCCCCTCCGGCGGAAAAAGAAGGGCCTGTGGATCTTTTTGGCGGTTTTGGCCGGGACAGCGGTTTTGGCCGCAGCGGCCTGGCTGCTGGAGAGCCGGCGGCCCTATCAGGATCCATTTGAGCAGTATTATGAGGACTTCCTGCCGGAAGAGACCGGCGGGGAGATCACCATCCCCACGTTTCCCACGGGACAGGGGATTGAACTGCCGGTGCTCCGGGAGCACGGCGGCGCCATGACGGCGCAGGAGATCTACCGCCAGGTGAATCCGGCGGTGGTGACGGTCATGGCCGATCTGGGGGAGCATATGTCCGTTGGAACGGGGGTGATCTTTACTGGCGGCGGCTACATCCTTACCAATTACCATGTGGTGGAGGGCGGCAGGGACTGCCTGGTGGCCTTGGACGTGGGCTACAGCTATGAGGCCAGCTATGTGGCCGGAGACGCGGAAAACGACCTGGCGGTGCTGAAAATCGACGAGACCGGTCTGCCCGCCGCCGAATTTGGAGATTCCGATCTGCTGACCGTGGGCGACAAGGTATATGCCATCGGCAATCCCCTGGGCGTGGAGCTGCGGGGGACCCTGACCGACGGCATCGTCTCCGCCATCAACCGGGATGTGGAGGTGGACGGCCGGACCATGACGCTGATCCAGACCAACGCCGCCCTGAACTCCGGAAACTCCGGCGGCCCGCTCATCAATGAATACGGCCAGGTGGTGGGCATCAACGTCATCAAAATGAGCTCGGAATACTCCAATGTGGAGGGCCTGGGCTTCGCCATCCCCACCGCCTCCATGCAGCGCATCGTCAACGATCTGCTGGCCTATGGCGAGGTAAAGCCGGAGCCGGTGCTGGGCGTGATGGTGCACAAGTTCAGCGTTCGTCTGGAGGAGGCCCTATGGGGCCTGGAGGTGGTGGAGGTCACGCCGGATTCCGCTGCAGACAAGGCGGGCGTCCAGGTGGGCGACTTCATTACCTCCGCCAGCGGAGAGACGCTGTATACCAGCCAGGACCTGCTGCGTGTCCGGCGGCTGCACCACATCGGCGACGAACTGGATATGACCGTCTGGCGGGATGGCGAGCTGCTGGAGGTCACGCTGAAGCTGGAGCAGTCCACGGACGATATGAGCGCGGCATCCGGCGGCGGGACCTTTGAGCTGCCGTGACGGCGGATATACAAAACAAACAGTGACCTGTTGTCAGGTCACTGTTTGTTTTCTTTCCGCGGCCAGATCAGGCTGATGCCGGACAGCAGCAGATAAATGCCGAAGGGTTTGCGGAGGATATCCACATCCACCGCCGTGGCGATCCAGGCGCCAAGGGCGGCGGCAATCACCGCCACGGGCACGGCGTTTTTCAGGGCGGGCTTGTCTAGATAGCCGTTTTTGGCATGGCACACCAGAGCGGAGATGGCGGTGGGCAGGAAAAACAGCAGGTTGATGCCCTGGGCGGTCCGCTGGTCCACGCCCAGGAACAGCGTCATTACCAGCAGCAGCAATGTCCCGCCGCCCACACCCCAGGCGGAGATCACACTGGCCCCCAGGCCGCACAAAAAGGGAAGCAGCCAGTCCGTCACAGCAGATATTTCACCCCCGCGTAAAAGAGAAAGGCGGCAAACAGCCATTTTAGAACCGTCGTGGAGACTCTGCCATACAGCTTGCCGCCCAAGGCTCCGCCAATGAAGCCGCCGCAGAGATAGGGCAGCGCTGCCAGCAGCGAGACGCCGCCCCGCCACACATATACCGCCGCGGACACCAGACACACCGGGAAAATAACGCCTACACAGGTGGCGTACAGCTTCCTCTGGGACAGCGCGCCCCACCGGGAGAGGATGGGCAGAAACACCATTCCGCCGCCGCCGCCAAACAAGCCGTTGGCTAGGCCCGCTGCTCCGCCGGCGATCCGCGCCGGCCATTTGCCTGCAGACAAAGCCCCCACCTCCTTGCTGTTTATGTATCCCCATCCCCGCGTCCGCAAACGCGGGAATGAGGGGCCAGTCTGCAGACTGGTGAGGGGGATCGAAAGGGGGAACCGCCCCCTTTACCTCATTTCAGCTTGAAGCTCTGGCAGTCGGTACACTCCACCATGGTGGGATTGGTCTCGTGGGTACCCACCTGGATCTCCGTCAGGCCGCAGTACTGGGTCTCCTGGCAGTGATGGGCGCAGTTGTTCACCGTGCATTTGATGCTCTGGTTAGGGGTGCATTCGCAGCCGCCGTTGGTGCAATCCTTCGTCATGTTCGATTCCTCCCGCATGAAAGATTTTGGCGTTTCGCCGGAGGTAGTGTGCGCAGGCAGACGCGGATTATGTATCCGGCCTGTCGGCACACGAAGATCCTTGCTTTTGGTCCTGATATCATATGGCGTCGGCGGCTCAGCGGCGTATTTTTGTTCCTTTTATCTTCAGTGTTGCTAAAACGGGGTATTGGTGAGTTTACATAATTTTATGTTGACGCTTGGAAGTGGCTATGATAAAATCAGTACAACAAGCTGGAAATTTTTAGAAAGGAGTGATTTTCATGAATACCGACTACGAGTTTTTAGCCGAAAAAGAAGCAATGTGGGCGGAAATGCTTATGCAGGTCTTAAAGAAAAATGATATTCCATATACCGCCATACCGGTATATGGTGTAGGGCTGGTTATGAAAGCAGGTATGCAGGAACGATTGAAAATCTATGTTCCAAGCGGAGAGAAAGCCAGAGCGGAAGAATTACTTGAAGAACTCTTTTCTGAGGGAAACGAGTAAGTCATCATCTGCCGGGCAGTTATCTATGATAGATGACTGCCCGTTTGGATATTTTGGCGAGGGATTTTGAGAACTGGACGGCTGAAAAGCAAAAGGAAGAATTTTTATTTTTGCACAAACGCATGCGAAAAAGACGAAGAGCTATGCTCTTCGTCTTTGCTTTTGCGTTTCAAATCGCCCGCTCAGATCCCCAGCAGCAGCGTGGCGAAGCGGAAATAGATCAGCAGGGACAGAGCGTCCACGATGGTGGAGATGAAGGGCGAGGCCATCACCGCCGGGTCGAAGCCCAGCTTTTCCGCCAGGATGGGCAGAGAACAGCCCACCAGCTTGGCGCACAGCACGGTGCCTACCAGAGTGCAGCAGACCACCAGTGCCACCATGGGCGTTACATCAGGATTGTGCAGCAGCCAGCGGTCCACCAGCATCATCTTCACAAAATTGGCCGCCGCCAGGCAGACGCCGCAGCAGAGGGAGACCCGCAACTCCTTCCAAAGCACCTGGAGAGTATCGGAAAAGCGGACTTCGCCCAGAGACAGGGCGCGGATGATGGCGGTGGAGGCCTGGGTCCCGCTGTTGCCGCCGGTACCGGACAGCATGGGGACAAAGGAGGTCAGGATGGCGCAGGACATCAGCGCTCCCTCAAAGTGGGTCAGGATGATACCGGTGAAGGTGGCGGACAGCATCAGCACCATCAGCCAAGGCGTGCGGGCCTTCCAGGTCTCGAACACGCTGGTTTTCAGATAGGGCTTGTCCGACGGCAGCATGGCCGCCATCTTCTCGATATCCTCGGTGGTCTCCTCCTCGATGACGTCCATGGCGTCGTCCACGGTGACGATGCCCACCAGACGGTTTTCGGTGTCCACCACCGGCAGGGCCAGAAAGTCGTATTTGCTCAGGGCCTGAGCAGTGCTCTCCTGGTCATCCAGGGTCTGGACGGAGATAAAGTTCCGGTCCATGATGTCGCCGATGATGTCGTCCTCCTCCGCCAGCAGCAGCGTGCGAAGGGACAGCACGCCCAGCAGATGGCGGTTGTCATCAATGACGTAGCAGACGTTGATGGTCTCTTTATCCAGACCGGTGCGGCGGATGCGCTTCAAGGCACCCTCCACCGTCATGGCGGCCTTCAGGTCCACGAACTCTGTGGTCATGATGCTGCCAGTGGAGTCCTCGGGATATTTCAGGATCTCGTTGATGCCGCGGCGGGTCTCCGGATCGGAGTGACGCAGGATGCGCTTGACCACGTTGGCGGGCATTTCCTCCACGATATCCACCGTATCGTCCAGATACAGCTCTTCCAGCACCTCTTTCAGCTCCGTGTTGGAGAAGCTGAGAATCAGCAGCTCCTGCTCGTCAGACTCCAGCTCCACGAATACCTCCGCCGCCAGCTCCTTGGGCAGCAGGCGGAACACCAGAGGCACCTTCTCGTCCAGATTGGCGCACAGGGAGGCGATATCCGCCGCCTCCATGGGCAGCAGGAAGTCTCGTAGCTCGGCATATCGTTTTCGGGAGATCAGCTCCTCGATTTTTTCCAATAATTCCGCCCGTTCGTTTTCCAATTCAAACACCGCGCGCGACCTCCTTTCCACTGTCTTTGCAGTCTTTCCCAAAATAAAAAGCCCCACTCGTTCCATCCGGTACAAGTGGAGAAAGTGCGCCTGCCAGGAGGACATGATACAGAGTCCCCCCCCCCAACCGTTCAAGCTTTAGCCTCACAAGGCGGTGAAATCGCGTTAGATGATACCTTCCTGTTCGATATCGCCTGTTCAAACCCTCTGATGATGTCTCCATCACTTCGCGGCAGCGATCCATATCCCTGTGGTAGCCTTACCTACCGGACATATTCGATTACATATTTATATTATGCCAAAAAGACGAGCATGTCAACCCGGACGGACAGAAAGATAAATGGAATTTTGAGACAAAGAAAGCTCTTGTGAGCCTATGGGAAATATGGTATAATATAATATTCCAGTAAAATGGAAAGCCAGCGCGTTTTTATAGAGAAGGGGGACAGGATATGGGGATCCACGACGGACACCGGGAAAAGATGCGGAAGCGCTTTCTGCAAAGTGGACTGGACGCCTTCGCGGACCACGAGGCATTGGAGCTGCTGCTCTATTATGCGATCCCCCGGCGGGACACCAATCCCATCGCCCACGCGCTGATGGAGCGGTATGGCTCTTTGCCGGCGGTACTGTCTGCCCCGGTGGAAGATCTGCGGAAGGTGGAGGGGATCGGGGAGAGCGGGGCGATCCTGCTGAAGCTGGTGCCCCAGCTGACCCGCAAGGCCCGGCTGGCATCCGCAGCCCAGGAGACGGTGCTGAATTCCTCAGAACGGGCGGGGGCCTACCTGATGGAGCGGTTCAGCGATGAGCGGAATGAGGTTATTTATCAGCTCTGTTTGGATCGGAAGGGCAAGCTGATCGCCTGTAAGCGCCTTAGCGAGGGCAGTGTTACCAATGCGGAGCTGAATACCCGTCAGGTGGTGGAAAACGCCATCCTGACCTCCGCCAGTGTAGTGATCCTGTCCCATAACCATCCCAGCGGCCTGGCTTTGCCATCCGAAGAGGATTATGCCGCCACTAACCGCATCCGGGCGGCCCTGGCCGCCATCGGCGTGGAGCTGGCAGACCATATCATCGTATCGGACGGGGATTTTGTGTCCATGGCGGACAGCGGGTATCTGGGCTAAAGGGGACAGATTTCTGGCCCACTGAGAAGAAAGCCAAACAAATGTTTGATTTTTGCGGAGCGATGTGGTAGAGTATGCGGGAGAGGTAAAGACTATTTTGGGCGGAGCCAAAGCGTTTGAACACCGCTGACGCGGCGTGGCGTCTTTAGCCCTTGGCTGATCGCTGCCCGAAATACGAGAACGCTCACGGAGAATAGACGTATGCCGAAATTTGAAGTCGTTTCTGAATATCAGCCCTCCGGCGATCAGCCGGAGGCCATCGCCGCACTGGCGGAGGGCATCGAGAACGGACTGAAGGAGCAGGTGCTGCTGGGCGTCACTGGCTCCGGCAAGACCTTCACCATGGCCAAGGTCATTGAGGCCGTCCAGCGGCCCACGCTGGTGTTGGCCCATAACAAGACCCTGGCGGCCCAGCTCTGTGCCGAATTCAAGGAGTTCTTCCCCAACAATGCGGTGGAGTATTTCGTCTCCTATTACGACTATTACCAGCCCGAGGCTTATATCCCCCACACCGACACCTACATCGCCAAGGATGCTTCCACCAACGAGGAGATCGACCGGCTGCGGCTGTCGGCCACCTGCGCCCTGCTGGAGCGGAGGGACGTCATCGTGGTGGCCTCCGTCTCCTGCATCTACGGCTTGGGCGAGCCGGATGATTTTGCCAATTTGGTAGTATCCCTTCGGGTCGGGGCGGAGTGGGACCGGGACGAGCTGCTGCGGCGGCTGGTGGAGATTCGGTACGAGCGCAACGACATCGCCTTCGAGCGGAACATGTTCCGGGTCCGGGGGGACACCGTGGAGCTGTATCCCGCCTATTACAAGGACCACGCCATCCGGGTGGAGTTTTTTGGCGATGAGATCGACCGTATCAGCGATTTCAACCCTGTCACCGGCGCGGTGAACCGGGTCCTGAACCACATCGCCATCTACCCCGCCAGCCACTATGTCACCACCAAGGACAAAATGGACCGGGCCATCAGCGAGATCCGCCGGGAGCTGGAGGAGCAGGTCCAATACTTTACAGATAACGACCAGTTGGTGGAGGCCCAGCGCATCCGCCAGCGGACGGAGTACGACATGGAGATGATGGCGGAGCTGGGCTACTGCTCCGGTATCGAGAACTATTCCCGCATCATCTCCGACCGGCCCGCCGGGTCGGCCCCCATGACGCTGCTGGACTTCTTTCCAGACGATTTCCTGCTGTTCGTGGACGAGAGCCATGTGACACTGCCCCAGGTCCGGGCCATGTACAACGGCGACCACGCCCGGAAGGACTCTCTGGTGAAGTACGGCTTCCGCCTGCCCTGTGCCTATGACAACCGTCCTCTGAAATTCGAGGAGTTTGAGAGCCGCATCGGCCAGGCGGTGTTCGTCTCCGCGACCCCCGGCCCTTACGAGCGGGAGCGGGCAGACCAGGTGGTGGAGCAGGTCATCCGTCCCACCGGCCTTCTGGATCCCCGGGCTGAGGTTCGCCCTGTCACCGGCCAGATCGACGACCTGATGGACGAGATCCGAGCTCGTGCCGCGAAGAACGAGCGGGTCCTGGTGACCACCCTGACCAAGAAGATGGCAGAGGACCTGACGGAATTTTTCCGAAACGCCGGCATCCGGGTCCGGTACATGCACTCCGACGTGCAGACCATCGAGCGGATGGAGATCATCCGGGACCTGCGGCTGGGGGAGTTTGACGTGCTGGTGGGCATCAATCTGCTGCGGGAGGGCCTGGATCTGCCGGAGGTCAGCCTGGTGGCCATTTTGGACGCGGACAAGGAGGGCTTCCTCCGGTCTGAGACCAGCCTCATCCAGACCATCGGCCGTGCCGCTCGGAACGCCGAGGGCCTGGTCATCCTGTACGCCGACGAGATGACCCCCTCCATGCGGGCTGCCATTGACGAAACGGAGCGCCGCCGCGCCATCCAGGATGCTTTCAACAAAGCGCACGGTATTGTGCCCAAGACCATCATCAAGGGTGTCCGGGAGGTGCTGGAGATCTCCAAGACGGCGGAGGAGGATACCATTCGGGGCCGCAGGAAGCGCAAGCTCACCAATCAGGAGCGGGCCGCCGAGATCGCCAAGCTGGAAAAGGAGATGCGGGAGGCCAGCAAGATGCTGGAATTTGAGTACGCGGCTGTTCTCCGGGATCGGATCATCGAACTTAGAGGAGAAAAATAGTGTTCTTCATTTTCTGAGGTCCTGCCCGCCGGGCAGAGAACAGGTGTTGAGATCGAAAGGAGGCTGGCTATGAAATACGAATGGCTGGATGGATACCTCCTATCCCTTCCTGGGGCGGAGAAGGACTATAAGCCGGAGTGGGCCTGGTTCCGGTACATGATCCGGGGCAAGCTGTTTGCTGCCGTTTGTTCGCCGGAGGCCAAGTACCGGACCTACGGCGGCCACGATCTGGTGAACCTGAAATGCGAGCCGTCCAGGGCAGAGCTGCTGCGGGCGGAGTATCCGGAGATCTTGCAGGGTTTCTATTGTGACAAGCGCACCTGGATCGCCTGCCTGCTGGATGGGGAACTGCCCGGCGAAGTCCTGCGGGACCTGTGTGCAGAATCCCATCGTCTGGTGCTGGAGAAGCTGCCGAAATACGTTCAGCGAGAGATCTTGAACACGAAGGAGAAGTGATTCCATGGCCTTCAGCAGTATGGCGTTTCTGTTCGGCTTCCTGCCCCTCTGCCTGCTGTGCTGTTTCCTGATGCCGGCCCGTCTGCGGACCGGGCGCAACGCCGTTCTGCTGCTGTTCAGTTTGTTTTTTTACGCTTGGGGCGGCCTCCGGCTGCTGCCGGTGCTGCTGACATCCTGCCTGGCGACCTGGGCGGCGGGCCTGCTGGCTGCGCCGGGGCGGAAGCGCCGGAAGGCGGCGTTGCTGGCGGCGCTGGTCCTGGAGCTGGGGATGCTGGGCTATTTCAAGTATACCGGCTTCCTGCTGGGCAATCTGAAGGCTCTGGGGCTGGATGTACCGGTCCCCGCCATCGTGCTGCCTGCAGGCATCTCCTTTTTCATCTTTCAGGCCGTTTCCTATCTGACGGATGTGTACCGGGGGACGGTCCCGCCGGAGAAAAGTCTGTTCCGCCTGACGCTGTACATGGCCTTTTTCCCCCAGCTGCTGCAAGGCCCCATCGTCCGCTACGGCGACTTTGCCCCGGCCCTGACGGACCGGCGGGAGAACAGCGCCGACGCGGCGGCGGGCGCGGTGCGCTTCTGCTTCGGCCTTGCCAAAAAGGTGCTGCTGGCGGACGCCCTGGGACAGATCGCCGACGGGGCTTTTGCCGCCGGAGACCGGCTGACAGTGGCCCTGGCCTGGCTGGGTGCCATTGCCTATACCCTGCAGCTGTACTTTGACTTTTCCGGCTACACCGACATGGCCCTGGGCCTGGGCCGGGTGTTCGGCTTTTGCCTGCCGGAGAACTTCAACTACCCCTACGTTTCCCGGTCCGCCGCGGAATTCTGGCGGCGGTGGCACATCACGCTGTCCTTCTGGTTCCGGGACTATGTGTATATCCCTCTGGGCGGCAACCGCTGCTCTAAAGGACGGCAAGTCTGCAATCTGCTGGCGGTGTGGCTGCTGACGGGCCTTTGGCACGGCTCTGCCTGGAATTTTGTGCTGTGGGGCTTGTATTATGCGCTGCTGCTGATGGGGGAGCGGTTCCTCTGGGGCCAGGCGCTGGACAGGCTGCCTGCCGCCCTGCGGCATTTGTACGCGCTGTTCCTCATCACCATGGGCTGGGTCCTGTTCCGCTGCACCAGTCTGGCCCAGGTGGGGGAGATGGTCTCTGCCCTGTTCGGCTTTGCCCCCGGCGGAGCCTGGAGCGGCGAGGCGCTCTATGATCTCTGCCAGTTCCGCTGGGAGCTGCTGGCGGCCATCCCCGCCGCCCTGCCGGTGAAGAACTGGCTTCAGGGCAGGCTGGCCGCCAAACGGGCCCGGGGGAGCCGCACCGCCGCCCTGGCCCTGGCTCTGGCGCCGAAGGCGCTGGCAGTTCTGCTGCTGGGCCTGTCTGCCGTGCGGCTGCTCAGCTCCACCTTCCGCTCCTTCCTGTACTTTCAATTTTAAGAGCTTATCCGAAATTAGCCGTGCGCCGATCGTGCCGCAGATTTTTCGCCGAACAAGGCGGTTTTCCGCAGGCAGACTGACACCTGGCAAGGGAAACCAACGAAGTCCTGGCGGATAATATGTGGTGCGAGCGGCGTGCGAGTAATTTTGGGATAAGCCCTAAGGAGGACTTGTGATGGGAAAAATGCTCGACCGGGCCTTTCTGGCAGTCCTGCTGGCGGTCCTGCTGGCGGTTCCGGGATGGGTCGCCCTCCGGTCCCACCGGGAGACCACTGCCTATTACGAAAACCGCACCCTGGCGGAGCGGCCCGCCCTGACCTGGACCAGTCTGGCGGACGGCAGCTTCGGTTCCGCCTTTGAGAGCTGGTACTCCGATCATTTTCCCGGCCGCGCGACCCTTTTGAAAATGGATACCAAGGTCCAGATGGATGTTTTGAAGCGCCCGGTGGTCAACGATACCGTGGTGACGGAGCGCGCTCTGCTGCCCTTTATGGCATACGAAGAGCAGTCCCCGGAGGAATACGCCCGGCAGGCGGCGGACATCGCGGAGGACCTGGGAGAGCTGGATGCCCACATCAGGGCCAACGGCGGCAGCTTTTACTATGTGGGCATCCCGGAGCAGCGGGTCTACTTCGGGGAACAGTACCCGGGATTTCTGGCCAGCCATGCCGGAGAATACCAGACGGCGGACGACGCCTTTGCCGCCGCCCTGGCGGGCCAGAACGTCCGCTTCCTGGATATGAGGCAGGTGTATGAGGACCTTGGGAACCCGGCGGAATACTACTCCGCTGTGGACCACCACTACAACTACTACGGCGCCTACGCCGCCTACCGGGCCATTCTGGACACGATGGCGGCGGACGGCTGGCAATTGCCGGTGCTGACGGAGGAGGACCTGGACTTCGTGGAGCTGCCCAACCCCTATATCGGCTCTCGGAACCGGAAGCTCTATAACCTGTGGCCCAACGGGGAAAAGGCAGTCATGGGCGTTCAGAAAGCGCCGGTGGCCTTCACCCGCACCGACAACGGCCAGCCCAGCGAAAAGCCCCTATTCGTCCTGCCTGCGGCGGCGGACCTGCCCACAACCTACAACTTGTATATGGGGGGCGATTTCGGCGAGACGGTGCTGGAGACCGGTCGCCCGGAGCTTCCGGATGCGCTGATCTTCGGCGATTCCTTTACCAACGCTTTGGAGACGCTGCTGTACGCCTCCTTTGACGAGACCCGCATCCTGGACTTGCGGCATTACACGGACAAGAGCCTGAAAGACTACGTCGCGGAGTACCGGCCGGACCTGGTGCTGTGCGTCCAGAACGACACGTTTTACTACACAACCACCGGCAACGGCGCGGTATGGGCTTCTTTTCCTTGAAAGAAAAAGAAGCCAAAAAGAACTTTAACAAGAAACACGACATGAGAAGGTATACGCCATGGAGAAGCAGGAAGCAATGAAAAAAAGCCCCCGGGGGGCTTACGCCGGCATCCTGGCGGCGGCCGCCCTGTGGGGCATGATCGGGCTTTGGAACCGGAGCCTGATGGCTGGGGGCTTTTCCCCCACGGATATTGTGGTGGTGCGGAACTTCGGCGGCATGGCGCTGCTGCTGGCGGTGTTCGCCGTCCGAGACCGCAGCGTGTTCCGTGTGCGACGGGCGCATCTGAAATACTTTTTCGGCACCGGCGTTGTCAGCGTGGTGCTGTTCACCTGCTGTTATTTTACCTGCCAGAAGCTGTGTTCCTTGTCGGTGGCCTCCATCCTGCTGTACACGGCCCCGTCCTTTGTGGTGCTGCTGTCGGCGGTCTTGTGGAGGGAGCCGGTGACAAAGAAAAAGCTGCTGGCCCTGGTCTTGACCCTGGTGGGCTGCGCCCTGGTGTGCGGCGTGTTCGCCGGGGACCTGACCGTGACCCTGCCGGGGCTTCTGCTGGGCCTGGGCGCGGGCTTCTTCTATGCGCTGTACAGCGTTTTCGGCCGTTATGCCCTGGCCCATTACAGCTCCATGACCGTCACGGTGTGGACCTTCATCTTCGCAGGGCCTGCCGCCCTGGCGCTGCTGCGGCCGGCGGAGATGGCGGCGGCGCTGGCCGCGCCCCGCATGTGGCTGCTGTGCCTGGGGCTGGTGGTGTTTTCCACCGTGGCCCCCTACATCCTATACACCTGGGGCCTTTCCCAGGTGGAGGCCGGCAAGGCGGCCATCATCGCCAGCTTTGAGCCGGTGGTGGCGTCCCTGGTGGGCGCGCTGGCGTTCGGCGAGCATTTGGGCCTGACGGCGCTGGCCGGTATTCTGTGCGTCCTGGCGGGCGTGTATATCCTGAGGTGAAGCATGGCAAAAAAGAAAGAGGAAAAGACCAATGTGATGCGGATACTGGATCAAAAGAAGATCCCCTATACCGCCCATTTTTATGAGGAGGGCGAAGGCCCGGAAAACACCCGGGAATACGGCGTCCATGTGGCACAGGCCCTGGGCCAGGACCCTGCCCGGGGCTTCAAGACCCTGGCGGCCCGTGGCGCGTCCAAGGGCGTTTATGTATTCGAGGTCCCGGTGGCGGAGAACCTTGACCTGAAAAAGGCCGCCAAAGCGGTGGGGGAGAAGTCCATCGAACTGCTCCACGTGGCGGAGATCAACGCCGTCACCGGCTATATCCGGGGCGGCTGTTCCCCAGTGGGGATGAAGAAGCAGTACCCCACCGTGTTCCACCGGACGGCCCTGGACTATGACACCATCTACATCTCCGCCGGAAAGATCGGCGCCCAGGTGGAGGTGCCGCCCCAGGCGCTGCTGGACCTGCTGGGGGCCGCCACGGCGGACATCACCGTGGAGTAGGGAAGCTCTGGCCACTCAAAGATAGTCCCAGGTGCAGGCCCAGGGCGAAGGCGTCCACGGACCAGCGGTAGTGGTATTCAAAGAACAGGTCTTCCAGCCGGAGACGGGCCTTTTTGTCCACGGGAAACTCTTCCAGCCGGGCGGCGATCTCTTTTTCGTCATAATCCCGGTCCAGGTCCTGCAAAACCGACGCGCCGTAAGAGGCAAAGAGCTTTTCAAAAAGAGAATTCATGTGCGATACCCCCAAAAATTGACTTTTAATGTCATATATGTATAATATGACATTTGGTGTCAAATGTCAAGGAGAACTTTTATGGAGACACTGGAGATTTTAGGTCAGCGGCTGCATATATTGCGAAAAGAGAAAAAATTGCGCCAAGAGGATATGGCGGAGTTGCTTCAAGTAACGCTCCGGCACTATCACCGCATCGAGCATGGAAAAGTCAACATCCCCACCTTGACATTGTGTGCTCTGGCGGATTATTTTGAAGTGACGACAGAGTATCTGCTGGGCCGGAGCGACCGGCGGTGAGCCGCCCCGCGGCTCCGCGCCGCAGCTGGAATCATTTTTTGAAGGAGAACAGGATTTTTCATGCAGGATAAGATCATCGTCAAAGGCGCCCGCGCCAACAATCTGAAAAATATCGACGTCACCATCCCCCGGGACAAGCTGGTGGTGATGACTGGTCTCAGCGGCTCCGGCAAAAGCTCCCTGGCCTTCGACACCATCTACGCCGAGGGCCAGCGGCGGTATGTGGAGAGCCTCAGCTCCTACGCCCGGATGTTCCTGGGCCAGATGGACAAGCCGGATGTGGACTACATCGAGGGCCTCAGCCCCGCCATCTCCATCGACCAAAAGACCACCAGCAAGAACCCCCGGTCCACTGTGGGCACGGTGACGGAGGTGTACGACTATCTCCGCCTGCTGTGGGCCAGGGTGGGGACCCCCCACTGCCCCAAGTGCGGCAAGGAGATCAAACAGCAGACCATCGACCAGATCATCGACCAGGTGCTGGCGCTGCCGGAGGGGACCCGCATCCAGGTGATGGCTCCTGTCATCCGGGGCAAAAAGGGCGAGCACGCCAAGGTGTTTGAGGACGCCAAGCGCTCCGGCTACGTCCGGGTCCGGGCCGACGGGAATCTGTACGAGCTGGATGAGGAGATCAAGCTGGAAAAGAACAAAAAGCACAGCATCGAGATCATCGTGGACCGGCTCATCATCCGTCCGGACATCCAGCAGCGGCTGACGGACAGCGTGGAGACTGCCGCCGCCCTGTCCGGCGGCACGGTGATCGTGAACCTCCTGCGGGAGGAGCGAGACCTGATGTTCTCCCAGAACTACGCCTGCGAGGACTGCGGCATCTCCATCGAGGAGCTGACGCCCCGCATGTTCTCCTTCAACAATCCCTTCGGCGCCTGCCCCACCTGTACGGGCCTTGGCAGCCAGCTGAAGGTGGATGTGGAGCTGGTGGTCCCGGACCCGAAGAAGTCCATTTTGGAGGGGGCCATTCAGGCCAGCGGCTGGGGGAATATCCGCTCCGACGGCATCTCCCGCATGTATTTTGACGCGCTGTCCAAGAAATACCGCTTTTCCCTGACGACTCCCTGGTGCGAGCTGAGCGACGAGGTGAAGAACATCATCTTTTACGGCACCAAGGGCGAAAAGCTGGAGCTGCACTACGATCAGCCCCGGGGCAAGGGCGTGCTGTACCAACCCTTTGAGGGCATCTGCAACAACATCGAGCGCCGGTACACCGAGACCCAGAGCGACGCCAGCAAAAAGGAGCTGGAGGAGATGATGGCGGAGTGCCCCTGCCCTGCCTGCCAGGGCCGCCGGCTGAAAAAGGAGTCCCTGGCGGTGACGGTGGGCGGCATGAATATCCACGACTATACCCAGATGTCCGTGGTGGACGAGCTGGCGTGGGTCGAAAAGCTGGAACTGACCCACCAGCAGCATCTCATCGCGGACCGCATCCTGAAGGAGATTCGCTCCCGCCTGGGCTTCCTGCAGTCCGTGGGCCTGGGCTATCTGACCCTGAGCCGCAGCGCCGGGACCCTCTCCGGCGGCGAGAGCCAGCGCATCCGCCTGGCGACCCAGATCGGCTCCAGCCTGATGGGGGTCCTGTATATCCTGGACGAGCCGTCCATCGGCCTCCACCAGCGGGACAACGACAAGCTGCTGGCCACGCTGAAGGAGCTGCGGGATCTGGGCAACACCCTGCTGGTGGTGGAGCACGATGAGGACACCATGCGGGCCGCCGATTACCTCATCGACATCGGCCCCGGCGCCGGCATACACGGCGGCCATGTGGTGGCTGCCGGAACCCCGGAGGAGGTCATGGCGAATCCGAATTCCCTGACGGGCCAGTACCTCTCCGGCAAAAAGAAGATCCCCGTCCCGGCGGCGCGCCGCCCCGGAAACGGCAAATTTCTGAAAGTGGTGGGCGCGGCGGAGAACAACCTGCGCCATGTGGACGTAGAGTTCCCCCTGGGGACTTTCACCGCCGTCACCGGCGTATCCGGCAGCGGCAAATCCTCCCTGGTGAATGAGGTGTTGTTCAAGCGCCTGGGGGCGGAGCTGATGCGGATGAAGGTCCATCCCGGCAAATGCAACCGCATCGACGGTCTGGAATACCTGGACAAGGTGGTCAACATCGACCAAAGCCCCATTGGCCGCACGCCCCGGTCCAATCCCGCCACCTACACGGGCCTCTTCAACGATATCCGGGACCTGTTCGCCTCCACCCAGGAGGCCAAGAGCCGGGGCTATGGCCCGGGCCGGTTCAGCTTCAACGTCCGGGGAGGCCGGTGCGAAGCCTGCTCCGGAGACGGCGTGCTGAAGATCGAGATGCACTTTTTGCCGGATATCTTTGTCCCCTGCGAGGTCTGCAAGGGCAAGCGGTACAACCGGGAGACTTTGGAGGTCCGCTACAAGGGCAAAAACATCGCGGAGGTCCTGGACATGACGGTGGACGAGGGCGTAGAATTTTTCTCCGCCCTGCCCAAGCTTCGCAAAAAGCTGCAAACGCTCCAGGATGTGGGCCTGGGCTATGTGAAGCTGGGCCAGCCCTCCACGGAGCTGTCCGGCGGCGAGGCCCAGAGGGTCAAGCTGGCCACGGAGCTGAGCAAGCTGGCCACCGGCAAGACCATCTATATCCTGGACGAGCCCACCACCGGCCTCCACACCGACGATGTGCGCAAGCTCCTGGAGGTCCTCCAGCGGCTGGTGGACACCGGCAACACTGTGGTGGTCATCGAGCACAATCTGGACGTTATCAAGTGCGCCGACTTTATTGTCGACCTGGGTCCCGAGGGCGGCGACGGCGGCGGCACCATCGTCTGTACCGGCACGCCGGAGACCGTGGCGGCCTGTGAGCAGAGCTATACGGGGCAGTATTTGAAAAAAATGCTGGAGAAGTGAGATATGGAACAGCGGGAAGAAACCATTCGCCGTTGGTTCGATATGTGGCTGCGGGGAGAGGACCTGGGGATTCGTTCGATCTTCTCTCAGAACACGGTCTATATCGAGAGCTGGGGACCGGCATATCACGGTGCGGATGAGATCTGTCACTGGTTTACGGAATGGAATACCCGGGGAAAGGTCCTGACATGGGAGATCAAACAATTTTTCCATCGGGACAGCCAGACAGTCGTGGAGTGGTTTTTCCACAACCGCATGAACGACGGCAGGGAAGAGGCATTTGACGGCCTTTCCCTGGTGAAGTGGACGGCAGACGGCAAAATCGCGTTTTTGCAGGAGTTTGGCTGTAATCTGGAACGGTATGATCCCTATGCGGATGGTCCTGTTCCGAAATTCCAGGATAAGGCCGCTCTGTGGTTTTGAAAAAGCTGGATCGAAGGAGGGACCGTCATGCCCTGGTGGATTCTGACACTGTTGAACACGGCCTTCTGGCTGGGCCTGCACTTTGGTTTCGCGGGCCTTGTGACGCACCTGCCTCCGGCGGTCCAGGCCCGCAGATTCGATCACCGGCGGCCCCGGTTCACTGTGAGCGCCGGAGAGATGCGCTTCTACCGCCGTATCGCCCTGCCCAAGTGGAAGGACCGGCTGCCCCAGTGGAACAATGACTTCGACAAGCGGCACCTGCGGAAGCAGATGTCTGCGGAATATCTGGAAGAATTTATTTTCAACACTTGCCGGGCGGAGGTTATCCACCTGGGCATTGCATTGCTGGGCTGGCTGTCCCTGCTGTTCTGCCTGCTGTGTGAGGACCCGGCGGCCAATCTGCCGCTGTTCGCGGCTATCGCCGCCGTCATCGGCCTGTGCAACCTGCCCTTTGCCATGATCCAGCGGTATAACCGCCACCGGCTGGAAAAGCTTTTGTATACCTGCCGGAGGACCGGCAGACTGTAACATGATAAAAAACGCTCAAAAGAAAGTTGAGGATCACCTATGTCAACCATCAAAAATGTCGCCATGATCACCGTCTGCGGCCGCCCCAACGTGGGCAAATCCAGCCTGACCAATGCCCTGGTGGGCGAAAAGGTCGCCATCGTTTCCAACAAGGCCCAAACGACCCGGAATCGCATCTACGGCGTGGTGAACCGAGAGGATACCCAGTATATCCTGCTGGACACCCCTGGCCTCCACAAGCCCAAGTCCGCCCTGGGGGACTACATGGTGAAAGTGGTCACCTCCAGCCTCAGCGATGTGGACTGTGCCCTGCTGCTGGTGGAGCCGATCCCCCATGTGGGCGGCCCGGAGCTGGCGCTGATCCAGCGCATCCAGGAGGAACACATTCCCGCCATCCTCTGCATCAACAAGATCGACACTGTGGAGCCGGCGGCGCTGCTGCCGGTGATCGCGGCTTACAACGAGGCCTGGGACGGCTTTGACGCCATCATCCCCATCTCCGCCCACAGCGGCAGCGGCCTGGATGATCTGATGAAGGAACTGTGGAAATACGCCAGCGAAGGCCCCCAGCTCTTTCCCGACGGTCAGACCAGCGACCAGCCGGAGCGGCAGGTCATGGGCGAGCTGCTGCGGGAAAAGCTGCTGCTGTGTCTGGACAAGGAGATCCCCCACGGCACCGCCGTGGAGATCACGAAATTCTCCGAGCGGGACTCCGGCATCATCGACGTGGACGCCACCATCTACTGCGAAAAGGCCAGCCACAAGGGCATCATCATCGGCAAGCAGGGGGCCATGCTGAAAAAGATCAGCTCCCTGGCCCGCCATGACATGGAGAAATTCATGGGAACTAAAGTCTATCTGGAGACCTGGGTGAAGGTCAAGGAAAATTGGCGGGATAACGTGAATTATGTAAGATCTTTTGGCTATCATGATGACTGACAGATAAAAAGAAGCCTGCCAAGGCCAATTTTCCGCGAGCGGAAGCGAGCCGCGCCGTCAGGCGCGTATAAGCGTTTTGCGGCGCAAAACCTTAGAGCGGGCGGGCTTCGCCTGGCCGCTCAGGTCTGATTCTGGGGCCCCCATAAAATGGAGGATTTTATGGGGCAAATTGGCAGGATAACGTGAATTATGTAAGGTCTTTTGACTATCATGATGACTGACAGATAAAAAGAAGCCTGCCAAGGCCAATTTTCCGCGAGCGGAAGCGAGCCGCGCCGATAGGCGTGTGCAGGGAGCATGCGATGAAGAAAGCAATTTTATATATCCACGGGAAAGGCGGAAACGCTTTGGAAGCGGAGCGGTATCGGGAAAGCTGGCCGGACTTCACCGTGACTGGCGTCGATTACCGGGGAGAGTTCCCGTGGCTGGCGGGGGAGGATATCCGAAGGGCGTATGACCTTCTGCGGAAAGAGCATACACGGATCACTGTTCTTGCCAACAGCATCGGCGCATACTTTGCGATGCACGCTCTGGAAGACCGGGAAGTGGAAAGAGCGCTTTTCATATCGCCCATATTGGATATGGAGCGGCTGATCCTGGATATGATGAGCTGGGCGCATGTGACGGAGCGGGAGCTTCGGGAAAAAGGCGAGATCCCCACGGAGTTTGGCGAGACGCTCTCTTGGTCATATCTGCGCTTCGTTCGGGAGCATCCGATTCGCTGGAAGCCCCATACGGAAATCCTGTATGGGGATGGCGACCATTTGACGTCCCGGGAGACGGTGGAGGCTTTTTTGAAAACGCATGACGCCGCACTGACCGTTATGAAGGGCGGCGAGCACTGGTTCCACACGGAGGCGCAGCTTGCCTTCCTGGATGACTGGATGCGGAAGGCGCTCTGACAGCTTCCAGCCTGCCCGCATTTTTCCATCCATATTTTTCGACGATTTCCGCAGACTAATCCCAAAAGGAGGTCTGCCCCATGGAATCCGAGCCTTTCTGGGAATTATTCTGCATGACCGGTGAGCCGCTGGCCTATATGCTGTACCGGTCCATTGAGGGGGACAGGGAGCTGCCGCCCCTGCTGTGATCCGTTCCGGGGCGTGCCAGCGGCCGCGCCCCTACATAGGGGAAATACGAGGGGAGGGACTGGCTTGCCGTCCACGCCGTACATCGTCATCCGGGGCGTCGTTCTGCGGGAGACTGAGACAAAGGAATCCGACAAGATCCTGACGCTGCTGACAGCGGAGCGGGGCAAGCTCTCCATCATAGCCCGGGGCGCCCGGCGGAAGAGCTGCAAATACGCCGCCTGCGCCCAGTCCCTGGCGTATTCTGAGTGGACGCTCTACCAGAAGGGCGACTGGTACTATGCCAACGAAGGCTCTACCCTGGAGCTTTGGAACGGCCTGCGGACCGATCTGGATGCGCTGTCTCTGGCCTTCTACTTCGCGGAACTGACGGAGGCTGTTACCACCGAGGAGACTCCGGCTTCGGAGCTGCTGCGCCATCTGCTGAATGGGCTGTATGCCCTTTCCACCTTACACAAGCCGCCGACACTGGCGAAGCCCGCCTTCGAGCTGAAGCTTCTATGCCTGGCAGGCTATGAGCCGCTGGCGGACAGCTGCGCCTACTGCGGCTGTCCTGCCCCGGAGCAGCCTCTGCTGGACGTGGTCCACGGTGTGCTCCGTTGTCGGAACTGCGGTGTCAAGGAAAGCGCCTTGTCAATGCCCCTGTGCCGGGATTCTCTGGCGGCCCTACGGCATATCATTTACGGGGATCCCAAGCGCCTGTATGCCTTCCGCCTGGGGGAGGAGCCGCTGCGCCGGCTCTCCGCCGCAGCGGAGGCCTTCGCCGCGGCCCAGTTGGAGCGGGGTTTCAAGACATTGGATTTTTACAAGAGCCTGCGGCCGGCGGAAACGATGTCGAAATAGGATACATTTTGTATATTTCTGGCGGATTTATACAAAAAGGAGAGAATTATGGCGGAAATTACCTTTGGCGCTTATCGTCTGTTGGTGGACGTGGAGACTACCCGGGCCTATTATGATGCCCATCCGCTGCCGTGGATCACCTGTGACTGCGCCGGATGCCGTAACTTTGCCCAGGCGGTGAAAAACCTGTCCCGACCGGTGCGGGAGGTTTTCGATACCTTGGGCATAGACCCGGAGAAGCCGGGGGAACTGGACTATTATCAGGGTACGGCGGAAATGCTTTCCGGCGGTGGGTGGTATCATTTGGCTGGGACGATCCTGGAGGGAGCCGCCGGGCCGGGAGAACGTGAGATGTTCCCGGCGGGGTGGTACGAGGTGGATGAAAGCTTTTCCGTGGCCTTTCGAACAGAGTGCTTTCTGCTACCGGAGGATTTTCCAAGGCCCTGCTTCCAGATGGAGATCAACCACCGGCTGCCCTGGCTGCTGAAAGAGAAGAATCCCTACTGAGAACCCGTATGCACAACCGTTGGACACTGGATGGGCGGGTCTTTTTCCGCCTGGACTGCGTCGATTTCCCATGCCATACGACAGTATGCCTGCGGAAAATCTCCTTGCCTGACGAAAAAGTTCCCTCGTCCATCCGGCATCCCCCGGTTATGAATACGGGTTCTAAAAGGGCGGCTTGGCCTTTGAAGCTCCGCCCATACACTTTCGGACGGGGCCAGGTCGTTCTCCGCGGCTGCTGCCCTTGTCCACTGAGAGTATCCACTCTGAATATCTCGCCGGTCTCAAGCTCTGAGCACCGTTTATAGATACCAACGCCGCCTCAAAGGGAGGAAATACCATGAGCGATTTATTTGAAAAATCCATCAGGACCCTGGAGCTGCCCCGGGTGCTTCAACTTCTCTCCGACCAGGCGGTCTGCGCCGAGGCCAAGGAAAAGGCTCTTCGCGTCCGGCCGGAGATAGAGCCGGAGGAGGTTCTGCGCCTGCTGGACCAGACTGACGCGGCCCGGACCATGATCGGCCTTCACGGAAGCCCATCCTTTTCCGGCGTGAAGCCGGTGGCAGAGGCTCTGGACCGGGCGGACCGGGGCGGCGCGCTGAACACGCGGGAGCTGCTGACCATCGCGGACCTGCTGACCGCCGCCCGCCGGACCAGGGAGTATTTCAACAGTGACGCGGTGGAAAAGACCGCTATTGACCACCTGTTCCTGTCTCTCCACGGCAACCGCTTTTTGGAGGAGAAGATCAAACGGTGCATCACCGACGAGGACACCATCGCCGACGCTGCCAGCACGGAACTGGCGGATATCCGCCGCCATATGCGGGCGGCCCAGGCCAAGAGCCGCCAAATACTGCAAAAGATCATCTCCTCACCCGCCTACGGAAAAATTTTGCAGGAGACCATCATCACCCAGCGGGACGGCCGCTTCGTGGTGCCGGTCAAGGCGGAACACCGGGGGGACCTGCCGGGCCTGGTCCACGACATTTCCTCCTCCGGCGCCACGCTGTTTGTGGAGCCGATGGGCGTCGTCCAGGCCAACAACGAATACATTGAGCTGGAGGCCAAAGAGCAGAAGGAGATCGAGCGCATCCTGGCGGAGCTGTCCGCCGACAGCGCGGCCCACCGGGAGGACATCCAGTGGGACTACGATACCCTGGTGCATCTGGACTTGATCTTCGCCCGGGGGCAGCTCAGCTACCGGATGGACGCAGCGCGGCCGGAGATCCGCCGGGACGGGGCCATCCACCTGCGCAGGGCCCGCCACCCGCTGCTGGACCCTAGAAAGGCGGTGCCCATCGACATTGAGCTGGGCAATACCTTTGACACCCTGGTCATTACCGGTCCCAACACCGGCGGCAAGACCGTCAGCCTAAAGACCCTGGGCCTTCTGACACTGATGACCCAGTGCGGCCTCCATATCCCCGTGGCGGACCGCAGCGCCGTTTCCGTCTATGAGCGGGTCCTGGCGGATATCGGCGACGAGCAGAGCATCGAACAAAACCTGTCCACATTTTCCGCCCATATGGTGAATATCGTGGCTATTTTGGCGGAAGCGGATCAGCGGAGCCTGGTGCTGTTCGATGAGCTGGGGGCAGGCACCGACCCGGTGGAGGGCGCGGCCCTGGCCATCGCCATTATCCAAAACGTCCGGCAGGCGGGGGCCAGGATCGCCGCCACGACCCATTACGCTGAGTTAAAGACCTTCGCCATGACCACTGCGGGGGTGGAAAACGCCTCCTGCGAGTTCGACGTGGAGACCCTCAGCCCCACTTACCGGCTGCTGATCGGCATTCCCGGCAAGTCCAACGCCTTTGCTATCTCCAAGCGGCTGGGCCTGCCGGATCAGGTCATCGAGGCCGCCAAGGTCCAAATGAGCGGCGAGAGCGTCCGCTTTGAGGATGTGCTGACCCAGCTGGAGGCCAAGCGCCAGGCGTTGGAAAAGCGGGAGCAGGAGGCCGAGCGTCTCTATCAGCAGCGTGAGGAGGATGCCCGCAAGGCCCGGGAGTTCCGCCAGCAGATGGAACGGGCCAAGGAGAATGCCCGGGGCCGGGGAGAGGCGGAGGCCAAGCGTATCCTGCGGGACGCCCGGGCCGCAGCCGACCAGGTGTTTGCGGAGCTTTCCGAAATGCGGAAGGCCCAGGCCCGGGCCGAGCGGATGCAGAACGAAAACGACGCCCGGGCGGAGCTGCGGCGGAAGCTGAACGAGGCGGAAGACGCCGTGACCAAACACGACGCCCGCCAGGAGCCGATCCCCAAGCCCAGCCGCCCCATTCGGGCGGGAGATCTGGTGGAGATCCCCGGCGTCCGCCAGCCTGCCGAGGTGGTGTCCGTGGGCAAAGACGGCACCCTGCAATTAAAATCCGGCATTTTGAAGATGAAGGCCAGGGCGGATGAAGTGCGCCTGATCGAGGACGACGAACGGGCAGCCCGGAAAAAGACTGCCGCCGTCCCTGTCCGGCAGAACGCGGACCGGGCTCTGCGGACCTCCGCCGCCCGGGAACTGGATATCCGGGGCCTGGAGACGCTGGAGGCCGAGGGCGTGGTGGAGAATTTCCTCTCCGCCGCCGTCATGGGCCATCTGGACACCGTGACCATCATCCACGGCAAGGGTACCGGCGCCCTGCGAAAGGCCGTCCACGATATCCTCCGCCGGAACAAGGCGGTCAAGGAGTACCGCCTTGGTGTCTACGGCGAAGGCGAGAGCGGTGTCACCGTGGTGACGCTGAAATGAGCCGCCGCCCCGCCGTAAAGCGGTAGGCAAGCATTTTTCATTTGGAAAAGAACTGGCATGGAATTTTAGAAAACAGTCTGTCATAAAAGAAAAAATGAGGTGCCTGATATGCAAGAACTGGAAAAGCAATTCCACATCCACTGCGTTCCCGGCGACGTGGGCCGATACTGCATCCTGCCCGGCGACCCGGGCCGGGTCCCGGCCATCGCCGCGCTGTTTGACGACGCCCGTCCCGTGGCCCAGAATCGGGAGTTCAATGTCTGGACCGGCACGCTGCTGGGGGAGAAGGTGACGGCCTGTTCCACCGGCATCGGCGGCCCTTCCGCCGCCATCGCCATGGAGGAGTTGCACAAGTGCGGCGCGGACACCTTCCTGCGGACCGGCACCTGCGGCGGCATCGACCTGGATGTGCAGTCCGGTGACATCGTGGTGGCCACCGGCGCTATCCGTTATGAGCACACCAGCCTGGAATATGCCCCCATCGAGTTTCCGGCGGTGCCGGACCTGGGCGTCACCAACTGCCTGGCCCAGGCGGCCAAAGATCTGGGGCTGTCTCTCCACACCGGCGTGGTCCAGTGCAAGGACAGCTTTTACGGCCAACACAGCCCAGAGGCGTCTCCAATTTTCTATGAGCTGAAGGCCAAGTGGGAGAGCTGGAAGCGGCTGGGGGTCAAGGCCAGCGAGATGGAGTCCGCCGCCCTGTTCGTGGCGGCGGCGGCCCTGGGCTGTCGCTGCGGCTCCTGCTTCCACGTCATCTGGAACCAGGAGCGGGAGGCCGCCGGACTGGACCAGAAGATGAGCGAGGATACGTCCGCCTCTGTGAAGGTGGCGGTGGAGGCGCTGAAGCTGCTGATTCGGAAGGACCGGGGAGAGTAAGCGGAGACCGGCCGCGTTTCGCACGGAACAGAATATAGATCAAAGCTCCCACATGCGGCTTTGTTTCCGCATGTGGGAGCTTTGATGCGTTGGGGAAGCAGAGATCAGATGTCCGTCCGGAACGGCGGCTGAATACGGATTCTTATGGCTGCGCTTCGCCGTTCTCCTGCTCTTTGAGCTGCTGGAGATAATCCTGTTCCGCCGTCTTCTTGCTGGGAACGAAGCTCAAAGCCGCGTTTTTCTTCCGCCCCTTGCTGCGGGCGTAGAAAAAGCCTGCCACGGAGAACACCACCGCGCCGATGAAATTCACGAACAGGTCCTTCATGGTGTCGATGAGGCCGATATCCAAATAGCCCCCCAGTCCCAGGCTCCTTCCGTTGACGGCCACGTCTTGGATGCCCGGGATGGCGATGACTTTGTTGGTGTTGGTGGTATCCAGCGCCACGGTGTAGATGGCGTGGATGACGGTATCCTTCTGCATGTCCGTGTGGAAGAACCAGTCCATGCTGAACTCGAAAAATTCCCACAGCACGCCGATGGTCATGGAGAAGCAGAAGGCTACCAGCGCCAGAAAGAAGGGGGACAGATCGAAGGTCAGCCGCTCATCGTCATTCAGCAGCAGGACCAGCGAGAAGCCCACCGCCGCAGCCAGGAAGCCGTTGAGGGTATGGAGCATGGTGTCCCAGCCGGGGATGAGCTGGTAAAAGGCGTTGACCTCCCCCAGGATTTCCGCCGCGAAGATGAAGCACAGAATGGTGATCTCCAGCGGCGGCGGCAGCTCGATGTGCAGCTTCACCTGGATCCAGCTGGGAACGTAGAGCAGCAAAATTGTCAGAACGCAGAAGAACGCACCCTCAAAGTTCTGTAACATCATCTGGCGCACCAGCGCCACGATCACCAGGACCCGCAGAGTATAAAATACGATAAAGGAGCTTCTGTGCTCTCGCAGCTCTTTTTCCATGGCCTGACGAAAGTTCCTTTTCTCCCGTTTTTTGACTTGTTTTCGCTCTGCCTTTGTAGCTTTTTTCAAAAATGCCACCTCCTGTGGACAAGATAGACTCTCAATATGTTGTCATCATATCATACAACGGCCCCGCTGACAAGCGGGGCCGTTGTTACATTGCCTGCATGGAACGAGTTTTATACGTGTTTTTTGAGCGGATCATATGGAAATGAGGCGGCACAGACTGTCAGAACGGCGTCCGGAATAATAAACAGCGTCGTATCCATCAGCGCGAACCTCCCTTTTCCAGGCGGATGCATTCCAAAATATAGGCCGTCTGGGCCACGCCCCACACCAGCAATACCGTGAAGGCGGGCAGGGGGCCGAACCCGAAGATGAAGTCCAGCACCACCAGCGCAACCCACAGCACAATAGCCGTTTTGGCCGTCGCATTGTAGGCTTTGTAGGCTGCCTGACCGATCTGCGCTTTTTCCGCCTCGTCGCAGCTTTCAAACCACTTTTTCTGGAATTTCGTGTCATAGATGCTGCCCTGCTTCTCCGGGTTTATCTGGCGGGTCAGATCTACCACCTTCTGTTGGAGCAGCATCGTCAGCACGAGGATCAGAAGGAACAGGACCGTTACGATCAGAGGACTGCCAGGCAGCGTACAGTAGCTGCTGATGGAGATGGAGAAGAGGTTTAAAACCATGGCCAGGCTGCTCCACAGCAGACTCCAGTTCAGAATTCGGTCTGCCGTTTCCAGCGGCTCTTCATTACTGCCATCCCAGCCCTCAAACAGCTCTCTGGCCTTGCGGTAGCGCCGCCAGCTCTCCGCCAGCAGCGCTAGACACACAGCCGGGATGGCCCAGGGCAGAAAGCGGCTCACGATGTGATCCAAGACTTCCCGCACTGCGTCCGACACGCTGGAATACCCCATCCAGCCGGCAAAAAAGCCCAGCACGCCGCCGAACAATGCGGCTCCCAGCAGGATCAGCAGAAACTTTGGCAGGGCCTTGCGGTTGTCCTTTTTTACAGCGTTATTCTCCATGCTTTTCATCCTCCTCATAGGAAAAAATATCTTCGACCGTGACATGGCAGATCCTGGCGATTTTCAGCGCCAGCGTCACCGAGGGGGAGTAGTCCCCCCGCTCGATCTGGCTGATGGTCTGGCGGGACACCCCCGCCAGCGCGCCCATCTCCTGCTGGTTGACCCCAAGCCGTGCCCGGTACTCTTTCAGCCGGTTATACAGCGGCATGTGCTTCACTCCTTCCTTGACAACCTTTTGAGTCAAATTGACAACTATCTTTGTCATTACAATCATAGCAATGACAAAGATAGTTGTCAATAAAAAATTCACAAAACCTCCGGAAATGTTTCCGGAGGTTTTGTGTTCTGCGGCCCTCTCAAAAGCCGCGGCTGATATGCGGCGCCTTGAAGCAGCTATTTTTGCTTGATGTCCGGCGGCGAGTCCCTCCATTTTCGAACAGGGACCCGTTTTTCACCCAGCCGTCTCTTGATGAAGTCCCGGAACAGGGCATACAGCACGGAGCACAAAGGGATAAAGAACAGCATCCCCGCCACGCCCATCAGTTTGCCGCCCAGCGTTACGGCGGCCAGGACCCAGATGGAGGGCAGTCCCACGGAGGACCCCACCACATGGGGATAGATCAAATTGCCCTCCACCTGCTGCAGCACCAGGAAGAGGATAATAAAAAACAACGCCTTCCACGGGTCTGAGACCGCGATCAGCAGCGCACCCACACCGCAGCCGATAAACGCTCCCACGATGGGGATCAAGGCGGTGAGAGAGATCAGTACGCCCACCAGCAGGGCATAGGGCAGGCGGCACAGCGTCATGGCTACCACGAACATGGAGCCCAGGATCACAGCTTCCAGACACTGGCCGGAGAGAAAGCTGGAAAAGGTGCGGTTGGCCAGCCGAAGGATGTCCAGAGCGCGGTCTGCATTCTGCTCCGGCAGCAGGGCATACAGCACCTGCCGCCCCTGGCGGGACAGCTTTTCCTTTTGCAGAAGAATGTAGAAAGAGAAGATCAAACCGATGACAAAGGTGCTTACACCACTGACAACGCCGCCAATCAAACCACTGCCAGAGGAGATCAGGCTGCCGCCCCAGCTCTGGGCCATGGAGATGGCCTTTTGGGACAGGCTCTTCCAGTCGATGGCCAGGCCCTCCAATAGGTCCTGGAGCTGAGGCAGGTACTGCTCCAGCTCCGTCAGCTGCTCCTGGAGCCGCTCAAAGGCGGAGGGGGCCTGGCTGGCGATGGATTTGACTGCGTCCCTAACGCCGGGGCCGATAACGCTGGAGGCCAGCGTCAGCACGGCAGCCACGGCCATCAGGGTCAGTACCAGAGCCAGCGGCCGGCGAAGCTTTACGCTCCGTTTGCCCCGAAGGCTCAGATGCCGCTCAATGGCCCGCATGGGTACGTTCAGTACAAAGGCGATGGCGCCGCCCACCAGAAAGGGCGACAAGATCCCTGCCAACCAGGCGACAGCACCGGCCACCACAGTCAAATGCTGTAAAGCGCAGTAAAAGGCCAGACCGCCGCAGACCACCAGCAGCAGGCTTTTCACCGTTTGTTTATTCCACTCCATTCGGCATTCCTTTCCGGCGGTCCGCCGCCGTTTTTTCTGTGGCGGCTGTCAGCCCTTGCGGTACAGCTCCGCCGCGTGGAGATAGCCCCGGGCGGACTCCCGATTGCCCTCGATCTCCGCCTCTGTCAGGGCGCGGGCCACCTTGGCGGGACTGCCCAGCAGCATGGACCCGGCGGGGGCGTCCATCTTGCCGGTGACCAGCGCCCCGGCCCCCACGATGCAGTCGTCGCCGATCCGGGCGCCGTTCAGCACCACGGCGCCCATGCCGATCAGAACATTGTCCCCCACGGTGCAGCCGTGGACGATGGCGTTGTGGCCGATGGTGCAGCCCGCACCCACGTGGGTTTCCTCATGCAGCACGGCACCGTCCTGGATATTGGTGTTCTCGCCCACGGTGATGGCGCCCTCGTCGCCCCGGAGGACGGCGTTGTACCACACGCTGACTCCGGGGGCCAAAGTCACGTCGCCCGCGACCCTGGCGCCCTCACAGATCAAAACAGCCTCATCGGTCTCTCTCAGTTGATATGCCATGGTTTGTTCCTCCTATGTACGGCGGGACCGGCCCGCCTGTTTGGATTTGTGACTGCCCGCTCAACGGAGGCAGGGGAAAGTGGTCAGATCTCCGGGGCAAAGTTACCGTCCACGAACACCGGCACTTCCCGGTCGTCGTGGGTGGTGCCCACAATAGAGAGGTCCGGTGTGCCCACCATAAAGTCCACATGGGTTATGGAATCGTTGAGGCCCCTGGCCTTCAGCTCCTCCTTGGACATCTCCCGGCCGCCCTTCAGACAAGGGTATGCCTCGCCGAAGGCGATGTGGCAGGCGGCGTTTTCGTCGAACAGGGTGTTGTAAAACAGGATCTTTTGGTTGGAGATGGGGCTGTCATAGGGCACCAGGGCCACCTCGCCGAAAAAGCTGGCTCCCTCGTCCACGCTGACGGCGGCTTTCAGCGCTTCCTCGCCCTTTTCGGCGTGGGCCTCAGTGATCCGGCCATCCCTTACTACAAAGTGGAACTTGTCAATGATAGCGCCGTCGTTTACCAGGGGCATAGCAGAGTACACCACGCCATTGACGCCGGTCTTGAGAGGGGCCGTGAAGATCTCCTCTGTGGGGATGTTGGCGATGAAGGTCTGGCCGGAGCGGGTCACGTCGTCGCCTGCCTCCCAGATATGGTCTTCCGGCAGCTCCACCGTCAGGTCGGTGCCCAGAGAGTTGGTGTAGTGCAGGGATTTGAAGTTCAAAGCGTTCAGCTTTTCCATCCGCTCATGGAGGGTCGCCAGATGGGCCTCCCACTTTTCCACCGCTTTGCCGTCGCCGCTGATGCGGACGGCGGAGAAGATGGCGTCCCACAGCTTTTCCATAGCTTCGTCCGCACTGGAATCGGAGAACACGGTCCCGGCCCAGCTGGGAATGGGGATGGAGGCGATGCACCAGGGGAAGCCGCTGCACATCTGCAGGCGGTCGAAATCCTTCAGAGCCTTGCCGCTGGCCTGCTGGGCGCGGATGATGCGGCCGGTGTCAACCCCTTTGAAATTCTCCGGGTCGGAGGCGGAGATGGCCAGATAGGCCGCGCCCTCCAGGGCGTGGTCGTTGAAAAAGTGGCGCCGCCACAGGGGGACCTCGTCAAAGATCTCGTCGCCGGCGTGGAGGTATTTCAGCCGGGCCATGGCGTCGTCATGCCAGTTCATGACAACCTCTTTGCAGCCGGCGGCGTAGGCCTCCTCGGCGCACATCCGGGCGAAGTAGGCGCACTCCACCGGGGAGGAGATCACCAGCCGCTGGCCCTTCTGCACATGCAGGCCGATCCGCACCAGCAGCTGGGCGTATTCTTTCAGTTTTGCTTCCATCAAGTTCAGAACTTCCTTTCTTTGGGCGTTGCTTTAAACCCCAGCGGACAAAGGGCAACACGCCTGCCAGCGGCTAAAATCAACGCTGGCGGCATCATCGTCCTGGGTGGGCGTTAGGCAGCGAGGATAACGCCGCCAGCCGCTCAAGATGCCCCGAAAAACCGCGTTTCCCTTTGTCCACTGAGGGTATGATGTGTTATTTTAAAATATTTTACCACGGTTGTAAAGAAAAGGAGGGCGGGATTTCCAAAACGTTCATGATTTGCGATCCTTCCGCAGGCTGATGAGGGTCCCATTCAGCTCCGCTCCCATGATCAAAGTCACGGCGGTGAGATTCAGCCAGATCAGCAGCACGATCACTGTGCCGATGGAGCCGTACAGCAGGGAGTAGTGGGCGATATGTTCCACATACCAGGCGTACAGCCAGGAGAGGATCAGCCAGGCTCCCAGGGCCGCCAGGGTGCCGGGCCAGATGTTCCGCCAGGGCTGGCGGCTGTCCTGGGCCAGGGCATACAGAAAGAAGAGTGCGAAATAGCCGGCCACCGCCACTGCCGGAAAGCGCAGCCGCGCCCATAGCTCCGCCACAAAGACCGGCAGGCGGAAGTGGACCACTGCGTAGGTCAGCAGCCGGTCTCCCACCGTCATCAGCACCAGCGTCAGGGCGATGGCGACGATCAGCAGCACTGTGTACAGCAAGGTCTTTAACCAGTGGCCTACCGCCTCTCTCGGAGGACCCAGGTGATAGGCAGTCCGCACGGCCCGCATCAGGGCGTTGGCGGCCCGCATGGGAAAGTAGATGGAAAAGACCAGGCCGAACACCAGCAGCTGGGGGCTGGGATCCTGGCCCACATAGGTCAGGTAGACATCCAGCACCTCCACTACCGTCTCCGGCATGAATTCCCCCAGCACCTGCAAAATGCCCGCCACGTCCAGCCGCAGCAGGCCCAGCAGGGCGCTGATGAAGATCATCAGCGGAAACATGGTGAACAGCAGGTAAAACGCCAGTGCGGCCCCCTGGATACCCACATTATGCCGCATGAACCGCCGGGCCATCAGATACAGGCCCCGGAGGAAGCGGTTCTTCGGCGGAGTTGAAAACTTCATGAGGACTCCTTTCTGCCAATTAGGAATGAAGCATTAGGAATGAGGAATTGCCGGCTTCGCCGGCCGCGTTCTTCCAGTTCTCCGTGAAGGACAGATAAGGGGAAATTCCTGATCCCTCATTTCTAATTCCTAATTTCTAATGGTCACTCCCAGTTTGCCCACACATCGGGACAATAGCCCACCGTGGCCTCTTTGCCGTTGCGGACGATGGGGGTCATGAACAGCTCTGGATGCTCCAGCAGTTTTTCCTCTTGGGCGTCTGGCGTGATGTAGGCCATGAACAGGTCCTCGTAGGCCCGGCATTTGGTGTTCACCAGGGCAGAAAATCCCACTTTTTGCTTGACGGACTGGTACTCCCGGGGGGATAATCCCTTTGAAGGGACGTCGATATACTGGTATTTGATGCGGCGCTCCTTGAACCAGCGCTCCGCTTTTTTTGTGTCGAAGGATTTGGAGGAACCGAAGATCTGAATATTCATGGAAAATCTCCTTTTGTGAAGTGTGGGTTAGCTGTATGGAACGTGCTTTGCGGCGGGCCTTGCCTTTTGTGTGAACATGAGACTTTCCGGTACGGTGCCCGGGCGAGCTGCTGCTCTGGTCCACAGAATTGGCCGTATCTACTATACATGTTAAGGAGGGAGTTAAATGACGGAAACAGTCAAAAAATTAAAAGAGTGGGTCGATGGCTCCGACAACATCGTTTTTTTCGGTGGGGCGGGGGTCAGCACGGAATCCGGCATTCCGGATTTCCGCAGCACCGGCGGCCTGTACCACCAGGAATGGAAATATCCGCCTGAGGTCATTTTAAGCCATACCTTCTACGAAAGCAACCCCGAAGAATTTTTCCGATTTTACCGGGCCAAGCTGCTGGCCCCCGGCGCCAAGCCCAATGCCGCCCACTACAAGCTGGCGGAGTGGGAGGCACAGGGGAAGCTGAAGGCAGTCGTGACCCAGAATATCGACGGTTTGCACCAGGCCGCCGGCAGCAGGCGTGTTCTGGAGCTGCACGGCAGCGTACACCGGAACTACTGTGAGCGATGCGGAAAGTTTTACGGCTTTGACTTCATGCTCCACAGCCAGGGCGTGCCCCGCTGTGCATGCGGCGGTCCCATCAAGCCGGACGTGGTGCTGTATGAGGAGGGGCTGGACCAGCAGACGCTGAGCGATGCCGTCCAGGCCATTGCCGAGGCGGATATGCTCATCATCGGCGGCACCTCCCTGAATGTCTACCCTGCCGCCGGACTCATCAACTACTACCGGGGCCGCAAGCTGGTGCTGATCAACAAGTCCGCGGTGGCCCGAGACCTGGCCGCCGGACTGGTCATCACCGAGCCGATCGGCGAGGTACTGTCCCAGCTGTGATCCGCAGAGCAGCGGCGCCGCGCCCGGGCGGTGCCGCTTTTTCATGCCCTCCTCGGCGAAAATGCAAGAAAATATTTTATTCATGCAAAATTGAGAAAAAATTCCCGATTTTTCTGGCATAGTTGCCATTGAATATGAAAGAAAAACGTGTTAAGATTGCATTACACTTGAATGTCGGCGCTGAAAGGAGCCTTCTGCTATGATCTGGAAAGAAAATCGGGAAAACGCCTACTGTGAGATAACCCCTGCTATTCTGTCTTTGAAGGAGCAGTGGGAGAAGAAAAACTACATCGACCCGAGGCTGTATAAGGAATACAACGTCAAGCGGGGACTTCGGGACGAGGATGGCAGAGGCGTTTTGACCGGTCTGACCCGGGTCGCGGAGATCCAATCCTACAACGTGACGGCTGACGGCGCGGCAGAGCGGATCACCCCCGCAGACGGCGTGCTGTACTACCGAGGCATCGACTGCCGGGAGATCGTTCGAGGCTCCGCAGGGCGGGGACGCTTCGCTTTTGAAGAGGCGGCCTACCTGCTGCTGTTCGGCGAGCTGCCCACCGCGGAGCAGCTGCAGGATTTCTGCGTGCAGCTGGCCTCCTACCGCACGCTGCCCACCAACTTTTTCCGGGACGTCATCATGAAAGCGCCCCCCAGGGATCTGATGAACACCATGCAGCGGGGCGTCCTGACCCTGTTCTGCTACGACGACAAGCCCAACGACATCGGCCCGGAAAACGTGCTGCGGCAGTGTTTGCAGCTGACGGCCAACATGCCGGTGCTGGCTATCTACGCCTATCAGGCCTGGCGGTACAGCCAGGGGGAGAGTTTGTTCATTCATGTGCCGAAGCCGGAGCTGTCCACGGCGGAGAATTTCCTGCGGATGCTTCGGGAGGACCGGCACTACACCGAGCTGGAGGCCCGAGTCCTGGACGTGGCTCTGGTGCTCCACGCCGACCACGGCGGCGGCAACAACTCCACTTTCACCAACCATGTGGTCACCTCCTCCGGCACGGACACCTACTCCGCCATCTCTGCCGCCATGGCCTCCTTGAAGGGCCCCCGCCACGGCGGCGCCAACAGCAAGGTCATGGCCATGATGGATGACATCAAGACCCACGTCAAAGACTGGGATGACGAGGGCTGTGTGGCGGATTACCTGACCCGGATGCTGAACAAGGACGCCTTTGACCGCAGCGGCCTGATCTACGGCCTGGGCCACGCCGTGTATACCCGGACGGACCCCCGGTGCGAGGTGTTCCGGGATTACGTCCAGCGGCTGGCCAGGGAAAAGGGCCGGGATCGGGAACTGGCTCTGTACGCCAATGTGGAAAAGGTCGGAAAGGAACTGCTGATGGCCCGGCAGCACAAGCAGGCCATCTCCACCAATATCGACTTTTACAGCGGCTTCGTCTATGAGATGCTGGGGCTGCCCATGGAGCTGTACACCCCGCTTTTTGCCGTGGCCCGTATCGCCGGCTGGAGTGCCCACCGCATGGAGGAGCTGAGCGTGGGCGGCAAGCTGATCCGGCCCCGGTACGAGTGCGTGGAGGAGCACCGCGGCTATGTCCCCATGGAAAACCGGTGAAGATCCCACTTCCTGGGCGGTCAAACCGCCCAGGAAAATTTTTGACAAAATTTTTTAAAGAAACGGAAATTTCATCTTGACAGACGAACAGGTTCTGGCTATAATAATCAAGCAGTCTTTTCCGGGGGACAGTCATTTGCGGCTGTGCTGGAACTGGTAGACAGGCCAGCTTGAGGTGCTGGTGTCAATTCGACGTGTGGGTTCAAGTCCCGTCAGCCGCACCAATTTCCTCTTGAAAGACTTCAGAAAATGCGCGCGAGTGGTGGAATTGGCAGACTCGCTAGATTCAGGTTCTAGTGTCCTTTACGGACGTGCGGGTTCAAGTCCCGCCTCGCGCACCAGCTTGAAACATGGACTCCGCCGCAGGCGGCGGGGTCCGTCTTTCAGGACTTTTCTGAAAAGTACATATCGATACGCGCGAGTGGTGGAATTGGCAGACTCGCTAGATTCAGGTTCTAGTGTCCTTTACGGACGTGCGGGTTCAAGTCCCGCCTCGCGCACCAAAAGGAAAAGACAGGCATAGCCTGTCTTTTCCTTTTGGTGCTTTCCCATTTTGCACCTGGCAAAATGGGCTGCGGCGGCGGGCGGAAGACCGTGGGAATTTGACATCCCGCGTTCCCTCGCCTATAATAGACACAACAGGGGGCGGTGTCATGACGTTTCAGCAATTGACCTACGTGGTGGAGATCTCCCGGTGCGGCTCCATCAACAAGGCGGCGCACAAGCTGTTTTTGTCCCAATCCGGCATCTCTACCGCGGTGCGGGAGCTGGAGGAGGAACTGGGCATCCAGTTTTTCGTCCGCAGCAACCGGGGCGTGGAGTTCACACCGGAGGGCAAGGAATTCCTCAGCTACGCGATGTCCCTGCTGGAGCAGAAGCAGCGTATCGAGAGCCTGTATGGCGAGGGACGAAATGCCGCCGCACCGGTCCGCTTTTCCGTATCGACCCAGCGCTATCCCTTCACCGAGGATGCCTTCCTGCGGATGCTCCGCACGGCGGAGGACAACCGCTACCGCTACTCCATCAAGGAGACCGGGATGGATGCCGTGATCGATGACGTATACGACCACCGGGCGGACGTCGGCATCATTTTTCTCACGGAGCTGACGGAGAAAATGATTCGCCGTCTGCTGGACGCCCGGGAGCTGGATTTTCATGAGGTGGCAGCCGTGGCGCCCTGCGTCTATCTCCGCAAGGGCCATCCTCTGGCGGGACGGCCGGAGGTGACGGAGTCAGATCTGGAGGGCTATCCCTATGTGTCCTTCGAACACGCCCAGGGCGTGGCCGCGGATTTTTCCGAGGAATATCCTGAGCTGACGTTAAAGCGGCCTGACCGCTGCATCAGCGTGAACAACCGGGCCACCATGATGAACGTGCTGGCGCAGACCGACGCCTTCACCACCGGCAGCGGACTGCTGGTGGAGAGCGTCATCAGCCAGGCAGTGGTCACGGTGCCGCTGGCGGCCAAGAGCGATGTCCGCATCGGCTGGATCGCGCCCCGGGGCCGGAAGCCTTCTCCTCAGATCGAATCGTTCGTCCGTCTGCTGGAGGCTTCCGTGGCGGATTCCATCCGCTTTACCCAGCGGCTCCACCAGTCCCTGGCGGAACGAAACTAAAAAGCAGAGCGCCGGCATCGCCGGCGCTCTTTGCGTTATTCCTCTGTTTCCCGTATGGCCTTTTTTTCGGCTACGCCGGACTCCGCCGTGTCATATTCCCAGTTCCAGGGGTCTCTGCGGCATGTGCCGTCCGCGTAGGGGACAAAGATGGACAGCAGGCCGAAGGCCGCCAGGATCCAGCAGTACCACATATAGGGCACGATCGCCACCGGGCTCATTTCGATCTGGAAGATCTCCGTGGTCAGCGTGGCGGCGGTGAGGAGCTGCGCGCCGTAGGGCAGCAGGCCCTGGAACACGCAGGAGAACACGTCCAGCAGGGAGGCCGCCCGGCGGGGATCCACCCGGTACTCCCGGCTCACGTCCTTGGCCACATTGCCGCTGACGATGATGGCCACGGTGTTGTTGGCGGTGGCGCAGTCCGCAAGGGACACCATGGCGGCGATGCCCACTTGGGCGGATCTGTGGCCCCGGATCATACGGCGCAGCTTTTCCATGAGCCAGACGATGCCGCCGTTGTGAGCGATCAGCTCCGACAGTCCGCCGCAGAACAGGGCCAGGAAGAAGATCTCGCTCATGCCGGTGAAGCCGTTCCAAATGGCCTGAGCAAAGGTGAAGATCGTCAGATCTCCGCCGAGCATACCGATGATCCCGGCACCGAAAATGCCGATGGTCAGGGTCAAAAACACGTTGACTCCCGCCAGGGCCAGCCCCAGCACCGCCACATAGGGCAGTACCTTGACGATGCTGAAGGACAGGTCGCCCATCTCGGCGGCGGCCTCCGGCCGCCCCACCACCAGCAGCACCAGGGCAGTGATGACAGCGGCGGGCAGGGCGATGAGGAAGTTGACCCGGAACTTGTCCCGCAGGGCGCAGCCTTGGGTCCGGGTGGCGGCGATGGTGGTGTCGGAGATCATGGACAGGTTGTCGCCGAACATGGCACCGCCCACGCAGGCACCCAGCAGCAGAGGAATGCTGAGGCCGCTCTTGTCCGCCACGCCCACGGCGATGGGGACGATGGCGGTGATGGTGCCCATGGAGGTGCCGGTGGCAGTGCCCATGAAGGCGGAGATAATGAACACGCCCACCGCCAGCAGCGGCACCGGCACGATGCTGAGACCCAGATTCACGGTGGAGTCCACGCCGCCCATGGCCTTGGCCACCGTGGAGAAGGCCCCTGCCAGGATGTAGATCATCAGCATGGTCAGCACGTTCTCATTGGCTGCGCCCCGGGCAAAGATGGCGAATTTTTCGTCGATGCTCCCCCTGCCCATGCAGAAGGATGCCAGCACGGCGATGAACATGGCAGTGACGGAGGGGAACTGGTAGAAGGCCATTTCAACCCCCTGGGCCTGCAGGATCAGTCCAGCACCCAGATAGATGGTGATAAAGATCAGAAATGGCAGCAGCGCCAGACCGCTGCCCCGCTTATTGCGCTCGTGCTCCATAATAAGCTCCTCCTCGTCTTCTTGTACACGGATGATTATATCAGCATCTCCTGGGATATGGCAACCCGTTTTCCCGCTTTTATGGGAGAACATTGACTTTTTCCTCCATTTCGGCTATGCTGGCTTTACCCGCTGAGGGTATGTTCGATCCAAAGAGGAGGAAGTTTTGATATGTCCGATCTCAATGAACTGCTGAAACGCTCCGTCGGGTCCGTCTCCCTGGGGGACGTCCTGACAGCAGTCATTACCCTGCTGGTGTGCATGGTGGTCATCCGGGTGCTGCTGAAGCTGATCCGCAGGCTGCTGGCAAAATCCAAACTGGACAGCAGGGTGCAGAAATATGTGTTCTCCGGCGTGAAGCTGCTGCTGTATCTCGTCGCCGCCATCATCGTGGTGGGGAGCCTGGGGATCGATATGACCTCTCTGGTGGCGCTGCTGTCTGTGGCCTCCCTGGGCATAACCCTGGCGGCGGAGGACGTGCTGGCCAATGTAGCCGGCGGGCTGGTGCTCCTGTCCTCCCATCCCTTTGCCATTGGGGACTTCATTGAGGTCGCCGGCACCAGCGGCACAGTGGAGGAGATCTCCTTGAACCACACCAAACTGATAACCGCCGACGGGCTGCTGGTGATGCTGCCCAACAAATCCCTGGCGGATTCCCAGGTGACCAACTATACCGCTCTGGGCCGCCGCCGGGTGGTCCAGAAGGTCACCGCCTCCTATGACGCTCCCACGGAAAAGGTGAAGGACACCTGCCAAAAGGCGCTGGAGATGACGGACAAGGTGCTGGCGGACCCCGCCCCGGCGGTGTGGCTGACCCAATATGGTGACAGCTCCATTGAGTACACGGTGTACTGCTGGGCCGCCGCTGGAGACTACTGGGATGTGTATTTCGCCCTGGGCGAGCACCTGCGGACTGCTTTTGCGGAGAATGGTGTGGAGATGACTTACGACCACCTGAACGTACACATTGTAGAAAACCGTGGTTGACAAATGGGCGGCGGCCCACTATAATACAGTTTAAAGCGATGATGGAGAGGGACGGGGAGACGGACCTTCAGAGAGCCGGCGGGCGGTGTGAGCCGGCGGAAAGTGTCCCCAGGTCCTATGGCTCCTGAGCCGGGGGTTCGAGGGCGCATGCGTCGGTAGGGCCGCCCCGTGTACGCCGCGTCAGTGCGAAAGGGTTGATGGACCCTGTAAGGGGCGCCGCACCGTGAGGACGGCGCAATTTGAGTGGTACCGCGGAAGCCAGATCCGGCTTTCGTCTCAAAGAAACACTTTGGGACGAAAGCCGTTTTTTCGTCCTCAGAAACCGAAAGGAGACCATACTATGAGCGATTACCGTATCGAGACCCAATGCGTCCAGGGAGGCTACACTCCCGGCAACGGCGAGCCTCGCCAGATCCCCATCATCCAGTCCACCACCTTCAAATATGCCACCAGCGAGGACATGGGCAAGCTCTTCGACCTGGAGGCCAGCGGCTATTTCTATACCCGCCTCCAGAATCCCACCAACGACGCCGTGGCGGCCAAGATCGCCGCACTGGAGGGCGGCTCCGCCGCCATGCTGACTTCCTCCGGCCAAGCCGCCAATTTCTACGCCATCTTCAACATCGCCAACTGCGGCGACCATGTGGTGGCCTCCTCCACCATCTACGGCGGCACCTACAACCTGTTCCACGTCACCATGCGGAAGATGGGCATCGAGTTCACTTTCGTGGAGCCGGACTGCACCGAGGAGGAGCTGGAGGCCGCCTTCCGGCCCAACACCAAGGCAGTGTTCGGCGAGACCATCGCCAATCCCGCCCTGACGGTGCTGGACATCGAGAAGTTCGCCAAGGCCGCCCATGCCCACGGTGTGCCGCTCGTCATCGACAACACCTTTGCGACCCCGGTGAACTGCCGCCCCATGGAGTGGGGCTGCGACATCGTGACCCACTCCACCACTAAGTACATGGACGGCCACGGGGCCGCCGTGGGCGGCGCCATCGTGGACTCCGGCAAGTTTGACTGGTTTGCTCACGCCGACAAGTTCCCCGGCCTGACGACCCCTGATGACAGCTACCACGGCATCACCTATGCCGAGAAGTTCGGCTTGGGCGGCGCCTTCATCACCAAATGCACAGCCCAGCTGATGCGGGACTTCGGCTCTATCCAGTCCCCCCAGAACGCCTTTTACCTGAATCTGGGCCTGGAGAGCCTCCATGTCCGGATGCCCCGGCACTGCGAGAATGGACTGGCGGTGGCCCGGTATCTGAAGGGGCATCCCAAGATCAGCTTTGTCACCTATCCCGGCCTGGAGGGGGACAAATATTATGATATCGCCCAAAAGTATATGCCGAACGGCACCTGCGGCGTGGTGTCCTTTGGATTCAAGGGCGGGCGGAGCGCCGCCGAGACCTTCATGAAGCACCTGAAGCTGGCCGCCATCGAGACCCATGTGGCCGACGCCCGCACCTGCTGCCTGCATCCTGCCAGCGCGACCCACCGCCAGATGAACGATGAGGAGCTGGCGGCTGCCGGCATCACCCCGGATCTGGTCCGCCTCTCCTGCGGCCTGGAGAACAAGGAGGACCTGATCGAGGATATCGCGCAGGCATTGGAGGAAGCCGACTGATGCCCATCAAAATTCCAAACCAACTGCCCGCTACCAACACCCTGACGGCGGAAAACATCTTCGTCATGACGGAGACCCGGGCCATCACACAGGATATCCGTCCCCTGCAGATCCTGCTGCTGAACCTGATGCCCACCAAGGTGGACACGGAGACCCAGCTGGCCCGGGTGCTGGGCAACACGCCCCTGCAGATCGAGCTGGAGCTGATCGCGCCCCGGGGCCATGTGTCCAAGAATACCTCCCAGGCCCACATGCTGGCCTTTTACAAGTCCTTTGATGAGGTGAAGGAACGCACCTTTGACGGTCTGGTCATCACCGGCGCGCCGGTGGAGCTGCTGGACTTTGAAGAAGTGGACTACTGGCCGGAACTGTGCGGGATCATGGAGTGGAGCAAGACTCATGTTCATTCCACCCTGCACATCTGCTGGGGCGCGCAGGCGGGACTGTACTACCACTACGGCATCCCCAAGCGCGTGCTGGACCACAAGCTCTTCGGCGTGTTCCAGCACACGGTGGAGGACCCCAATTTCATTCTCTTCCGGGGCTTTGACGACACCTTCTGGGTCCCCCACTCCCGGAATACCACCGTAGACCGGGCGGACATCGAGGCGGTGCCGGAGCTGAAGATCCTGGCCTCCTCGCCGGAGGCGGGGGTCTATGCCGTCAAGACCGCCCAGGGGCGGCAGGTGTTCCTGATGGGCCATGCGGAGTACGACCGGGATACGCTGTATCGGGAGTACCAGCGGGATGTGAATGCCGGCGTGGATATCCAGATCCCCCGCCACTACTTCCCTGGCGATGATCCCTGTAAAAAGCCGATGATGAACTGGCGCAGCTGCGCCCATCTGCTGTATGCCAATTGGCTGAACTACTGTGTGTACCAGACCGCGCCCTACGATATCCGGGATATCGAAAAAGGCGTGCGGACCGACGACTGAAAAACATAGGAGGGAGCTTTTGCTCCCTCCTATGTTTTTTGAGCGGGAAAAATCAAAATCAGGGCTTGACTCTCACACGGTGGCAGGTTCTACAATGGTTTTGAGCTCAAAAATCAAAGATCTGTGGAGGGCGCCCATGTTAAAGATCGGAGAATTTTCAAAACTGTCCAGGATCAGTATCCGGATGCTGCGCCACTATGACGAGATCGGCCTGCTGACGCCGGAGACCACCGACCCCTTCACCTCTTACCGCTACTATGGGGAAGGCCAGCTGGTAACAGCGGGCCGGATCGCCGCCCTGCGGGAGATGGGGTTCTCCCTGGCGGAGACGGCCCAAATGCTGGATAACTGGGGGGACCGGCAAGCAGTAGAACGCTGTTTGCTGGCCCGGCGGTCAGAGGCCGAGACGGTGCTGACGGCGGCGGAGCGGCGGGTGCGGCTTCTGGACACAGCCATTGAACGGCTGAGAAAGGATGAAGCAAGCATGAAATACGATGTGACTGTCAAGACCGTTCCGGAGCGCTATGTGGCCAGCCTCCGGCAGATCATCCCCAGCTATGACCGGGAGGGAGACCTGTGGCGTCTCCTCTGCGCGGAGACTGCCCATCTGCACATCCAGGACGGAGATCCGGCGCTGTGCACCGTGGTGTTTTACGACGGGGAGTACAAGGAGACCGACGTGGACGTGGAGATCCAGAAGAGCGTGAAGGGCGCGTACCCCGACACGAAGCACGTCCGGTTCAAGACGCTCCCTGCGGTGACCGTGGCCTCCGCCACCTTCCAGGGGAGCTACGACCAGATCACCGAGGCCAACGCCGCCGTGGCGGCCTGGGCCGAGGCCAACGGCTACGCCTTTGACGGGCTGGCCTTCAACATCTACCACGTCAGCCCCCACGAGACCCAGGACCCCGCGCAGTTCGTCACCGAGGTCTGTTACCCGGTGCGGAAAAAGTAAGAACCTGTACCAATAGGGGAGGAGTGCCGGATGGGTGAGGAATTTTTCTGCCGATCAAGGCGTTTTGACGCAGAAATACTAGGAGTATTTCAAGGAAAAACAACGCAGAGCGGCGGGAAAAGGACCGCTCAGACGGTGTGCTGCACCTATTGGTACAGGTTCTAAAGGGCCGCCCGCGTATCGCGGGCGGCCCTTACCGTCACTCGAAGTAAAACAGGTCCTCGAACTTCTTATCGAGAGCGATACACAGCACCAGCGCCAGCTTGGCGGTGGGACTGAACTGGCCCGTCTCGATGGAGCTGATGGTGTTCCGTGATACGCCCACCAGCTCCGCCAGCTGGCTTTGGGACAGATTTTTTTCCGCCCGCGCCACCTTGACGCGGTTTTTCAGCACCAGCTGGTCATCCATGCCATACGCCTCCAGATCTCCATGATTCCCGCACAGCCCATGCCCAGCCGCAGCAGCGCTGCCGGGACGGTGAACGAGAGAAAACACGCCAGACTTCGTTCTTTCATGTGTCATCCCTGTGTAAAGAATTGTACCAGATTCCAGACCAGAAATGCAAGGGATATCAGCAGCGTGATGACATCTGAAATACTCCGCCGCTTGGTCAGCCGGTACAGCCGGTTGGCCACGCAGGATATCCAGAACATGGAGAACACATCCGCGGTGGGCAGCCCGTGAAGCCGTTTCCAGTGGATCAGGACCAGGCCCAGCAGAAAGACGAACAGCACGCTGAAGGATTCCCCCTCGATATACACCGCCCGCTCCATCTCGTCCCGGTTTCGGTTTTCCTGCCTGCTCTTCTCCAAAATCTCCTCTTTGTTCATTGCGGTTCCTCCTTTACAGTCCGGCCCGGAGCACGGTCAGAATGTGGCATGCCAGCCCACCCAGTGCACACACGGCACCGCAGGCCACTGCCCACAGGTGAGCTCTTCCGCCGCAGGCCCGGTACTTGCCCCAGCCCTCGGCGGCGATGTAGGCCCAGAACATGGCGAAGGGCGCGTCATTGTTCTGTCCAGTGAAGAAATTGAATACAACGATGACGATAAATACCGCGCAAAAGGCGATGATCCCCGCCCGGCGGCCCTTGTCCGCCGCATAGGTCTCCCCCTCGTCCTCCTTCTCCGCGCGGCTGCGCCGCAGGATCTCCTCGCGATCCATCCAATCACTCCTTACCAAGTTTCCTTTTTAATTAGCCAAGTTAACTTTGCAAGCAAAGCATATCACTACCAAGTTTACTTGTCAAGAAGAATCTGCAAAAAGCTCCCGGGAAATTCTTCCCGGGAGCTTTTCACGGTCCAGAGGCCCATCGGCGGCTGATTCTTCCCGGCCCTGAGCGGGGGCGGTTTCTCTCCGCCGCTCAGACGGTCAGGTTTTCCGCGCAGAGCACATCGATGCGGCCCCGCGCCCGAACGGGGTCCGGCCGGATGCCCCGCCGGAGAAGGTCCCGCAGCAGCAGCAACGGCAGCTCGCCCTGGCGCACCATATCCTGGGGGATGGTGAAGTCCACGCTGCCGTTCAGCAGCATCTGGCGGATGCTTTCGTTGACGTCGTGGCACACGACCCGGATCTGGCCCCGCCGACCCGCGGCCCGGATGGCTTCGGCGCAGCCGGAGACATTGAGGTTGGCCATGTAGACGCCTCGCAGGCCGGGATAGCGGGCAATGGCGTCGCTCACTACAGAGACGGTGGTGCCGTAATCGTTAAAGGTCTCCGCCACCACCAGCTGCTCCGGGGCGAAGCCCAGCTCCGCCAGCCGCGCCTGAAAACCGGAGAGCCGCTGGCGGTGACCGTCAAATTTCAAATTGCCCACAGTGGCCAGGATCAGGGCGTCTGGGGGAACGCATTTGCTCATCAGCTGCGCCGCCACCCGGCCCGTGCGGCGGATGTCCTGGCCCACGAAGCACAAGCGGCCGCTGTCCGGCAGGTCGGAGTTGAAGGTGATGCAGGGGATGCCGGAGGACGTCAGCTCCGCGACCCGCCGCTGGATGGACCGGTCGCTTTGGGCGCAGATGGCCAGCCCCGCGGCACCTTCCTCTATCAAACTATTCAGCAGGGAGATGGCCTCTTGGGGGATATCGGTTTTGCATCGGGCCACCGATACCTGGATGCTGCTGCCGGCCAGCTCCTCCCGGGCATAGCGGATACCCTGCTCGATATCGTCCTGAAACTGGGCGCCGCTGCCACTGGGCAACAGAACCCCCAGCTTCAAAGGCTGAAGGGCAGTCCCCAGGGTCTGCAGGTGGGCGTCCCGGGGAGAGACGTAGCCGGTCTCCGCAAGGGCCGCCAGGACCCTTTCCCGCACATCTGAACGCACATAGGAGCGGTTGTTCAAAACGCGATCCACTGTCCCGCGGGAGACGCCCGCCAGGTCCGCCACCATTTGGATCGTGACACGTTTGCTCATGAATGACCTCCCATAATGTGTGTTTTGCACATATATGTGATTTGAATTATAGCACATGCCTCTCTGAATTGCAAAATATTTTTGCTTAAATTTAGCAAAAACGCTGATTTGAAGCGAATTTCATCCCAGCGCTTGACAAGCTGGCAGGGGAGATGCATAATATGTGCAAAAGCACAGATAAAAACTCGCACATAAAAGCACGGAAGGAGATCACCATGAAATTTCAAAAGTCAGCGTGCATCGAGCCAATGTACAGCGAGCTGCCCTTTCTGGACCGGATTCAGGCCGCTAAGGACGACGGTTTTGACTTCGTGGAGTTCTGGGGCTGGACGGACAAGGACCTGGACGCGGTGAAGGCCGCGGCGGAAAAGGCGGGGATCGGCATCTCCGGCTTTAACGGGGATGCGGAACTGTCCCTCATCGACCCCAGCCAGCGGGAGGCGTATCTGGCCTTCCTGCGGCGCTCTGTGGCCGCCGCTCAGAAGGTGGGTGCCCGCAGCGTCACCATCCACTCCAACGGCCTGGGCGAGGGCGGCGTGGTCATCGACCACTATGACGGCCTCAGCGATACGGTGAAGCTCTGCGCCATGTTCGATACCTTGAAGGCCTGCGCGGAGATTGCCCAGGAGAGCGGCATCCTGATGAATCTGGAGCCGCTGAACATCACCACGGACCATGTGGGCAACTTCCTGACCACGACCCGCATGGCGGCGGAGATGACCCGCCTCATCGGCTGCCCGAAGCTGAAGGTGCTGTACGACGCCTATCACATGCAGCTGAATGAGGGAAGCCTCTGCGACAACATCCGGGCCTACGGCGACCAGTTTGGACACATCCACGTGGCCGACGCTCCAGGCCGCCATGAGCCGGGCACCGGTGAGATCAACTACGCCAATGTGTTTGCCTGCCTGGAGGAGACCGGCTATCAGGGTCTGGTGGGCTTTGAGCTGATCCCAAGCACCACCACCGCCGAGGCGGTGAAAGCCATTATGAAATTTTGACCAGCGATCATAAAATCAGAAAGGAATGTGTGTTATGCAGACGATCAAAGTCGGTATCATCGGCGCCGGGCGCATCGGCAAGGTCCACGCGGAAAACATCGCCAAGTTTGTCCCTGAGATGGAGATCAAGACCATTGCAGACCCCTTTATGAGTGAGGAGACCGTAGAGTTCCTCCAGCGGCTCCGCATCCCCAACATCGTCAGTGACGCGGAGGCGATCCTGAAGGATCCGGAGATCAAGGCGGTCATCGTATGCTCTCCCACGGACCTCCACGCGGAGTACGTGATCCGCGCGGCGGAGGCCGGTAAGGATATCTTTGTGGAAAAGCCCATCGACTACCGGCTGGACCGGGTACACGCCGCCATCGACGCCGCCAAGAAGGCGGGGGTCAAGCTGCAGGTGGGCTTCTGCCGCCGCTTCGACCACAATCACCACGCCGTTTACGAGGCGGTGCGCGCCGGAAAGATCGGCGACGTGAACCTGGTGAAGATCAGCTCCCGGGACCCCGCGCCCCCTACCATCGACTACGTAAAGGTCTCCGGCGGCATCTTCTACGACATGATGGTCCACGATTTTGACATGGCCCGCTTCCTGGCCGGCGCCGAGGTCACCGAGGTGTTCGCCTACGGCGCTGTGCTGGTGGACCCCGCCATCGGCGAGGCCGGGGATGTGGATACCGCCGTGGTGTCTCTGAAATTCGCCAATGGCGCCATGGGCATCATCGACAACAGCCGGAAGGCCGTCTATGGCTACGATCAGCGGGTCGAGGTCTTTGGCTCCAAGGGCGCGGTCATGGACGTGAACGACACCCCGGACAATACCGTGTTCTACGGCGAGGACGGCACGGTCTCCGGCACCTGCTATAAGATCATGTGGGACCGCTACACCGGCGCTTTCGCCGCCGAGCAGCAGGCATTTGCCGACGCGGTCATCAACGACAAGCCCACGCCTGTGACCGGCGAGGATGGTCTGTATCCCATCCTCATCGCGGCGGCCGCCACCAAGTCCATGAAGGAAGGCCGTCCCGTGAAGATCAGCGAGATTGAGGGCTGATGCCCGCTCCATCGCAGTACCCCGCGTAATCCAGGAAGCAGGGCGGTCCCAGGACCGTCTGCAGCGGGATGACCCGCAATCATAAAGAAAAGTGAGGTACCCAGCATGAAGAAGAGAACGATCAGCGCGCTCCTGACGATTTTGATGCTTCTGACCCTTACCGCCTGCGGCGGTGACAGCCAGGCAGACACCGCCGGTGGGGATGCCGCCGGAGATGATGCCTATCAGCTCAGTGTGATCCTGAAAACCACCGCCTCTGAGCACTGGCAGCTGATCATGGCCGGCTGCCGGGCCTTTGAGGCAGAACACCCCGACGTCAAGATCGAGGTCGTTGGTCCTGCCAGCGAGACCTCCTACGACGACCAGCAGAACATGATCGAGACTGCCCTGAACAATCCGGATGTGGACGCGCTCATCATTGCGCCGCTGCAGTCCGAGACCGCCGCGAACCTGATCAGCGGTGAAGAGCGCCCGGTCTTTGCCATGGATACCAACATCGATGCCCCGGAGATCGTCTCCTTTATCGGCACCGGTAATGAGGAGGCCGCCAAGCTGGGTGCTACCGAGGCTGTGGCTGCTGCCAAGGCGTCCGGCCATTGGGACAAGATCGAGTGCATTGAGATCGCCGGCGTGCAGGGCGACGCCACCAACACCGCCCGTATGAACGGCTACATCGCGGGCATCACGGAAAACGGCGGCACCTTCCTGACTGATGAGGTCCAGTATGCCAACGCCGTGGCTGACCAGGCTGTCGTCTGCATGGAGGCGGTCATTCAGACCCGGCCGGAGGGCGTTGCCATCGTCTGCGCCAACAATGACGATATGGCCGTGGCCGCTGTCCGCGCCGCCGAAGGCCAGCCCGGGTATGAACATACCATTTTCCTGGGCTTTGACGGCTCCACCGGCGCCTGCCAGGCGATCTTGGACGGCGATCTGACCATGTCCGTGGCCCAGAAGCCCTATGAGATGGGTTATTTGGCCTGCCAGGCCGCCTATGAGACGCTACAGGGCAACAAGGTGGAGAGCTTCATCGATTCCCAGATCGAAGTCATCACGCCCGAAAACGCCCAGGCCCGCATCGACGCTGTCAACGCCTATCTGGGCAGCTGACAGGCAGCGAGCCGCAGATCCGTGGGGACGGTCCAGACCTATTATAAAAGATTACGGTCCTTTACAGGGCCGTGATCTTTTATGGCCGGCACAGTTGAAGAGAACCCTTTCGGTCAGTATGTCAAGGAGGGAGTGCGGAAATTCTGAAAAAATTATGATGCGTCCAGCTCTCGCCGGATAAGGCGGTTGATTTTGTCGCTTATTGTTTCCTGGCTGGTGGTGCTGAAATGGAGTGTCACCTCGTAGATGGTGCCGCCGATTTTCTGCACCAGAGAGGGCGGCGGCGCGTCCGGGGCGGGTGGGGCGCTGCCGCCCTCCGTCACGGGCAGGGAGAGGGTATTACCCTCCCTGCTGGTGCTGTCGCTCGCCTCCGGCGCGGGGGCGGTGGTGCTGGTGATCGCGGTGCTGGGGTCATTGGTCATAGGCTCTCCTTTCTTCGTTCAACGTGACGGCGCGGAGCGCCGCCACGTCATCGTCAATTTGGCAGTCACGTTGGGCCGGGTGAGGGTAAGGTATCAGGCCCCCACGCTTCACCGTTCTGCCTCCCGGCGTTTCTGCCGGGTCTGCTCCTGCTGGTGCAGGGCGGTGTCGGCGTTCCGCTTCACCTGTTGAAGCCTCCGCAAATCGTCCTCGATGGGCTTGTACTGCTCATACTCGGCCTTGTACTCCTGCTCAAGTCTCGCCTGCTCCTGCTCCCACGCATGGGCGGGGATTTTACCAGCAGGGGAACGGTGCTTGTCCAGCTTGCGGCGGGTCATGTGAAACGTCCTTAAATCGCCCTCATGCTCCAACTCGAATTTCTCCCGCTGGCCTTTCCACTTGATACCCTTCCACTTGTCATAGATGGGCTTGGTGTCCCGGTAGAGGTCAACAAGCCGAAGCAGTTCCTTCAATTCGTTCAGGCGGGTACGCTTGGCTTTCATGGATGTGTTGATGGCCTCCGTCCGCTCACTCTGCGCGGCGATATGGGCCTCCAAATCTTCCAGCGTGGTGATGCCCTTCTCGGTCAGATAATTGATGGCCTCGGCAAAGTTTTTGAGGTTGCCTATCCTGGCGTTGCGGCTCCATGCTCCGGCGTTCCGGCCCTCGTAGTAGGCGGTCAGCAGGGCGGCGAGGTCGAGGCCCTGGGGCTTGCTCAACTCGTCCTTTGCCGCCTTTATCCAGTCGGTCAGGTCGGTGATTTTCTTCCGAAGGCCCCGCAGCAGGTCGCGGGCCTTTCTCACCCAACGATTGAAGTCGCCTTTGTCGGTGGTGATGCCCCTGGCCTCCATCTGGCGGACGGCGACGCCCTCATGGATGGTGGGCGGTGTGTCCACGCCCTGCCGCTCATAGGAGCGGTGATCGACGCGACACTCCAAACCTTTCTCGGCAAACTTGGCGTTGACCATCTCGGCCCATACGCGCCGCCATTCCTCCAACGTCGCCGGGTCGCCCCAGTCGGTAGTGGGAACAGCGTCAAAGAGGGGCTTGCCGTCCTCGCCCATGATGCGGTTCCCAGCCTCGTCCAGATGGTAGCGGCGGCGTTGCTTACACCCCCATTTGCCGTCTGGCTCGATGGGCCGGATAGGGCAGAGGATATGAAAATGGGGGTTGGGGATGCCGCCGTCCTCCTTGTCCGGCTGGTGAATGGCAAAGTCGGCAATCATGCCCCGGCCCACAAGCTGCTCCGACACGAATTGCCTTGCAAGAGCGATGTTCTCGTCAAGAGAAAGTTCGTTCTGCAAGGCAATATCGAAGCTATATGCAAGCTGGGCTTTCTTGCCGCGCTCGGCCTTCTCCACGGCGTTCCAGAGGGTGGCCCGGTCCTGGTACTCGGCGGGGGCCTGGGGCGGCAGGAGAATGTCTGTGCAGACCACGCCGCCCTTGTGGGTGTAGTCGCTGACCTCGCCGTAGTATTCGCTGAAAAGTTTCTCCCCGGCGCGGTAAGCGGCGGACGTGACAATAGACTGTCCCGCACTCCGTTTGATTTGGGTGACGTGGAAGTGAAACAGGGCCAATTATCCACCCTCCTGCTGGTCGATGGCGCGGCGCACCAGGGCGGCGACTTCCGGCAGGGAAAAGATTTGCTCTACCAGCAGACGAAAGGCAGTTTGGCTCATGCCGCGCACGTCCGGGGCCACGCTCTCCACGTCCGCCCCACGGGTGATAAGGCGGTGGTTTCGCTTCTTCCTCTCGCCCTCCGTATAGTAGCGGATGCGGTTCTCCAACCGCTGGACTTGGTGCTGGTATTGCTCCGCTCTGGCGGTGGCCTCGGCGCACTCTTTTTCCATTTCCTCGCGTGATTTTTCCATCATGTTTGACCTCCTTCTTGGCAAAATAATAGACCGTCTACCTGTTGTGTTCGGTAAACGGTCAAGGGTTCCAATATTCGGTTTTGGCCTCGCTGGAAAGGTACAGCCGGGTCGCGGGTGTACCTTCCCGGCGAGGGTGCAGGGATAGCCGCGAAGCGGCGCAAGGGGCGCAGCCCCTTGTACGGAGCGTAGCGACGCAAACGGCCCGGACTTTCGGAAGTCCGGGCCGGGCCTCGCAGAGCGCAATTCATACATGGTCGCAGACCATGTATAGAAGTGCGCCCTTGCTTCGCGGCGGGATTTTCACCTCCCCGATAAGCTGGAATTCGTAAAACTATTGCAAAACCCATACCTGCCCATCGGGCATATTCTTCCAAGCTCCAGGAATAACCTCTAAAATCTCTCCAGTGGGATATTTCCGAATGACAATTTCTTCTCGATAATATGGCTCATCATACCATCGGCAGAAATAAAGGCTGTCACCCTTTCTGTCAAAGAAACTCTCTGTTTCTTCAATACTAAATTCTGCTTTTTGGGGCCAGATAATTTGAAATTTTCCATCATTTCTCTGTCGGGTAAGCATCAGCGGCGATTGCCCTAATAACAGATTATAACAATCCTCTACCTCTGTTAAAGACAGGGAAGCAACTACGGCAACTTGATTTGTGGTATCATCATATTGAATAATGCTGAGTAGCGACTTTGGGAAGTCGGCTAATAATATCTGTATTTTCCCGTTATATGAAATAGGCCGCCCGAAGTATTGTCCGGCTTTGCCCTCAATCGGTTCCACGACGCGCCCATCGGGATAGTGAACAAACACAAGACGGTTGCAGTTTACGGGATGATGGTCACGATATAGTTCCTCGGCCTCATACAAATCTCCATGCGTGTAATCGTTGCCCCAATACCATTCAGAACTTCCATCCAGAGGCTCAAGCGATATGATGCCATGTGTATTAATTATTTTCATCATGAATCAATTCCTCGAATCCGATTTGCCAAACTGTGTCCATAGGAAGTATAGCACAACAACGCAACCAAATCAACCAGCAGGATAAGGAGCTTTCTCGGCCTCCCTTGCGGCCCGCTGTGCCTCCCTCACCCGGCGCATACGCAGCTTGTTTTGCTCCCGTTCCCGGTTCCGCGCCGCCAACGCCTTTTGCGCTTTTGCTTCTTCCTCGGCGGTCAACACAACCTCCGGTCTGGGCGGGACGAAACAGCCGATGAAGTTGAAATATATATCAACCTTCTGCCGCCGGTCGCCGGTGGATTTGTCGGCCTCATGGACAACGACTTTCTCTATAAATTCGTTGAGCATGGGAGCGGTCAATTCGTCAAAGCTGGTGTAGCGGCGCACAATGGAAATGAACCTCTGCGCCTTCATGCCGTCCTCAGCCTGGGCGGTGATGCCCTCTTTCAGTTCTGCGGCCTCCTGCTCCAACGCGCTCTGCTCTGTGTCGTACTCTACCAGCAGGCGGTTGAAATGCTTATCGGGTATCTTGCCCGTGGCGTTCCCCTCGTACAGCTTCTTGATTAACTCGTCCAGTTCGGCAATCCGCTTCTCGGCCTTGTGGAGCCGCTTCTTCTGCTCCCTGGCGGTCTGCTCCTGCCCCGCGCTGGCGGCGTCCCGCACAATGCGGATAAACGCTTTCTCGTCCTCCCGGACGTAGGCGCTCACCTCGCGGATCGCCGTCAGTATCAGCTTCTCCACGTTGGAGGTCTTGATATAGTGCATGGTGCAGTCTCGGGTCAACTGGCGGTAACTGCCGCACCCATAATAATCATCAGCGTCAAAGACTTTCTTCTTGGTGGGGGACGGCTGGTGATGGGTCATTTTGCACCCGCAGTCGGCGCAGTAGAGAAGCCCGGTCAGCGGATTGGCGGGGCGGTCTGGATAGTTGGGCTTGCGGATGGTTTTCTTCAGACGGTGGGCAAGCTGCCATGTTTCCTCGTCCACGATGGCCTCATGGGTGTTGGGGAAAATCATCAATTCCTCCGGCTTGGCCTTGCGCCGCTTCTTGGTCTTGTAGTTCTCGCTGACGGTCTTTCCCAGCACCGTATGGCCCATGTACTCCTGCTTTTCCAGGATGTACCCAACCGCCGTACTTGACCAGCGATAGGGGTCGTGAAAGCCCTTGCTGTGGTCGTTCTCCGGGTTGTGCAGCTTGGCATAGGCGGAGGGTATCAGCACCCGGTCAGCGGTCAGAACGTTCGCTATGCCCTGGACACCGTATCCCTCAATGACCATCTGGAAGATGCGCCGGACAACGGCGGCGGCCTCCTCGTCCACGATAAGGTGCTGTTTGTCCTGCGGGTCGCGGCGGTAGCCATAGGGGACGCTGGGGGACACGCGCTTGCCGTCCTGCATCCGCGCTTTGAAAATGGCCTGTATCTTCCGGCTGGAGTCACGGGCATAAAACTCGTTCATGATGTTCAAAAATGGGGTGAAATCGTTATCACCCTGCTTGTCGCTGTCGATACCGTTGTTGACGGCGATAAACCTCACACCCTTGTCCCTAAACATGACATCGGTGTAAAAGCCAACCTTGAGATAGTCCCGCCCGAAGCGGCTCATATCCTTGACGATGATGGTCGCCACGTTCCCAGCCTCGACTTCGGCAATCATGGCCTTGAAGCCGTCCCGGTCAAAGGTTGTGCCGCTTACCCCATCGTCTGTGAAGTGGTGGACATTGGTGAAGCCATTCCGCTTGGCAAAGTCCTCCAAAAATGCCTGCTGGTTCAGTATGGAATTGCTGGGGCCTTGTAACTCGTCGTCGCGGCTCAACCGCTCATAAAGTGCTGTAATCTTGGTGCTGTGTGCCATGTTCGCCACCTCCTGTTGTTGTGCGGATTTCTCCACCCTTACGATATTATCCCTTTTGGATTCTTTCCAATACAATGCTGCTGTGCAGCGTTGCAGGCTTCGTATGCGGCCCGGTTTGCCAAGGGCAACCGGGAAAGCACTAAAAGAGAGGGACAGGCTATGCCTGTCTTTTTCTTTTGTGGTGAGACGGGAAAAATACTTTTTCGCCCCCGTTTCACCTCGGCTGCGAGCCTAGCGCAGCGGGTCGCAGCCGAAAGCGAAGAAATTCCCTGTCTGACTAAGAAGTCTCGCCGTAAGCGGGGATTTGTGTTAAACAGGGAATTTCTGAGCTGTACCAAGGCAAGAAAAATACTTTCCCAGCCAAAGGATTTGCAAAAAACCAAACCGAACCCGCTTACGCTGGGCTTCGGTTTGGAAATGAGCCACAGCAGAATGAGCGCACGGTGACTTTTGAAAAAAGTCGCCGCAAGCGATATGACGCTTGCGGCGACGTGCGATGAGCGGATGAAATCGATTTTCCTCTGAAAGCATTGTAGCAGAAAGATTTAGGTTAAAAATCGGGCATCGAATCCAGATGAAAGATTTTTACAATTTTGAGAACCGTAAATTGTACAGCATCCTCGCCGCTGAAAGAGAAGCTGGATGAGCTGGAAAAGCTATATGGACAATACGATGTCCACACCTTATGTGAGGCGCTTGAAGTCTCTCGCGGTACATTCTACAACCACATACTTCGAAACAAACGGAGCAACGCCTGGTTCGAAAAGCGCCGGGAAGAATTCCGTGTTTTGATCCAAGAGGTCTTTAATGAGTTTCATCAAGTGCTTGGTGCGGAAAAACTGTGTGCGATTCTCGTACAGCGGGGCCACAGAGTAAGCAAGAAGTATGTGGCTGACTTGATGAGAGAAATGGGACTGATCAGCATCCGCACCACGGAAAAGCAAGATTGGTTGAAATGGAATACGCCAAAGAAAAATGTAGTTCGGCAACAATTTCAAGCAACGCAGCCAAACCACATATGGGTCAGTGACGTTACCTGCTTCAAACTGAATGAGCGATACTACTATGTCTGCGTGATTCTCGACCTGTATTCCCACATGGTGATCATTTATAAAGTTTCCAAGAAAAACAGCACACAGCTGATTACCGCCACGTTCAAATCGGCGTATGAGCAACGCACACCTTCGCCTGGCCTTATCTTTCACAGCGACCGCGGCTCACAATATACATCGAGTCGCTTTCAAAAGCTTTTGCAGGGATATTCCGTTACACAGTCCTTTTCCAATTCCGGAAAACCCCATGACAATGCGGTGGCTGAATCCTTCTTTGCCTCTCTCAAGAAGGAGGAACTTTACCGCAAGGAGTATCGCTCGGAAAAAGAATTGATACAGGGCATTGATTCTTACATTCGTTTTTACAATCAAAAGCGTCCACACCGCACATTAAACAACTTATCGCCATATTAATTTGAGGAAAAATACTCGGCCGTGTTAGAGTCGGGAGAAATTAGCCATTTTCTGCCGGGAGAAAACAGCCAATTTCGGCCGGACGAAAATCGCCAATTG
>NZ_CANRKH010000014.1 GCF_947631165.1 uncultured Dysosmobacter sp.
CGACGTGGCCATCGCCCAGGTGGTCGTGGGGCTGAAGGCCGAGGTGGAGAAGATGCGGGAACAGGTCCAGAATGTGGAGTGACCGATGAAGCTGATCAACATTGGATTTGGGAACCTGGTTTCCGAGGAACGGCTGGTGGCCGTCGTCAGTCCGGATTCCGCGCCTATCAAGCGCATGGTCCAGGAGAGCCGGGAACGGGGAATGCTGATCGACGCCACCTATGGCCGTAAGACCGCGTCCATTTTCATTATGGACAGCGACCATGTGATCTTATCCGCCCTGCCGCCGGAGAAGTTTGGGACGCGGGCGGAAGCAGCGGAGGAGCATATATGAAAAAGGGAAAGACATTCATTATCTCCGGACCCTCCGGCGTAGGGAAGAGCACGGTGCTGAACGCCCTGCTGGAAAAGCGGAAGAACCTGTATTTCTCCGTGTCCGCCACCACGCGGGAGCCGCGGCCGGGGGAGCTGGATGGGATCCACTACCACTTCATGGATGTGGATTCCTTCCGCAAATGGATCTCCATGGAGCAGTTTTTGGAGTATGCCGAATATGTCGGCAACTTTTATGGGACCCCCAAGCGCTACGTGGACGAGGCCATGGAACGGGGGATGGACGTGATTCTGGACATCGAGGTCCAGGGTGCCATCCAGGTGACCAGCAAGCGGCCGGAGACCGTGCGGATCTTTATCGCGCCCCCCAGCTGGGCGGAGTTGGAGCACCGGCTGACAGAGCGCGGCACCGACAGCAAGGATAAGATCCAAAAGCGGCTGCTGCGGGCCAAGGTGGAATTCCAGACGGCCCATACCTATGATTATTTCGTCATCAACGACACCGTGGAAAACGCGGTGAACGAGCTGGACGCCATCATGACGGCCGAGCACTGCAAGCCCAAGGAGCGTATGGAGATCATCAACGGAAAATAATACACGCACCGACTTGGTACGACAAAAAATTTAGCCGATTTCAGGCAGAATGGAAGTAATAACGATGTCAATGTTATATCCCGCTATGAGCAAGCTGAACGCGCATGTTCCCAACCGCTATATGCTGGTGAATGTGGTGGCCCGCCGGGCACGCCAGATCGCGGAGAACGCTGAAGAGACCGGGGAGCATCTGGATGAAAAACCGGTGACCCTTGCCATCCACGAGGTGGCGGACGGCAAGCTGGACACCGTGGGGACCACATTCGGTACAGAGGCTCTTTGAGCGGCCGAATACAGACACAGGGGAGGGGCGAGGCATGGAGACCGCTGAGATCGTAAAAGTCGCGGTCAGCGCCGCGCCCTATTCCATTGACAAGCCCTATGACTATCTGGTCCCGGGGCCGCTGCTGGAGACGGCTGTTCCCGGCGTTCGGGTCACCGTGCCGTTTGGGCGGGGGAACCGGGATTCCGAGGGGATCGTCCTTGCCCGGTCCAGCGGCGAAAAAACGCCCGGCCTGAAGCCGCTGAAAGCAGTACTGGACCGGGAGCCTGTCCTGGACCGGGCAGGCATCGAATTGGCTCTCTGGATGCGGCAGCGGTATTTCTGCACGCTGTTCGAGGCCGTGAAGGCCATTTTACCCGTAGGCCTGTGGTATCAGCTTCGGGAGGTCTGGCGGCTGGCGGAGGGTATGGACCGCGTCAATGCGGACGCTGCGTCCGCCAAGCTCAAAAAGGCCCCGGCAGTGCTGGAGGCGCTGTTTGCAAACGGCGGCAGCGCGGGACTGGATGTGCTGCGGGACACATGCGGCGAAGAGGTATCCGCAACCCTGCGGGCCTTGCAGAAGGCGGGCGTGGTGGTCTGCGAGACCTCCGCCAAGCGGAAGATCGGCGACAAAACCCGCCGGATGGCGGAGCTGGTCATCAGCGCGGAGGACGCGCTGGCCGCCGCCGAGGCCAAGCGGCGCTCCGCCCCTCTGCGATATGAGGTGGTGCGGCTGCTGGCTGCCACCGGACGGGCATCCTGTCAGGATGTGTGCTATTTCACCGGCGCTTCCATGCGGACCCTGCGGGGAATGGAGAAGGCTGGGCTGTTGCTTCTGCGTGAGGAGGAGGAGCTGCGGGTCCCTCCGCCAACGCAGATAGAGCCGGGACCGCCGATCATATTAAATCAGGAGCAGCAGACTGCCTTTGATGAGATCTTGGACCTGATGGGGACAGGCTGTGCGGAAGCGGCTCTGCTCCACGGCGTGACGGGCAGCGGCAAGACGCAGATCTATCTGCGGCTGGTGCAGGAAGTCCTGCGGCAGGGAAAAACTGCCATGGTACTGGTGCCGGAGATCGTGCTGACACCCCAGATGATGCGGAAATTTTCCTCCTATTTTGGCCAGCAGGTGGCTATGCTCCACAGCTCGCTCCATATGACGGAGCGCTATGACCAATGGAAGCGCATCCGCAGGGGCGAGGTGCAGGTGGTGCTGGGAACACGTTCCGCCATCTTCGCACCTTTGAAAAACCTGGGCCTTGTGATTTTGGATGAGGAGCAGGAGGGCAGCTACCGCTCAGAAAATCCGCCCCGGTATCACACCCAGGAAATCGGTAAATATCTCTGCGCCCGGGACAAGGCGGTGCTGGTACTGGGGTCTGCAACACCAGCAGTGGAGACCACCTGGGCAGCCCAACAGGGCGCCTATCACTATCTGCAGCTGCGGAGACGCTATAATGCACAAAGCCTGCCAGAGGTTACCGTGGCCGATCTGCGGCAGGAGATACAGGCGGGCAATCCTGGCCTTATCGGCACCGTGCTGCGACAAGAACTGGCTCAAAACCTGGAGCGGGAAGAACAGAGCATCCTGTTTCTGAACCGCAGAGGCAATAGCAGAATGTTGCTGTGCGGCGAGTGCGGCTATGTGCCGGAGTGTCCCCGATGCAGCGTTCCCATGACTTACCACTCTGCCAACGGACGGCTCATGTGCCATTACTGCGGCCACTCTGAACCAGCGAGAGAGCAGTGCCCTCAATGCGGCGGCTTCATGAAGCACATCGGCAGCGGAACCCAAAAGGTGGAGGAGGAATTGCGGGAGCTGTTTCCTGAGGTTGGTATCCTGCGTATGGACGCCGACACGGCGGCGGGAGGCCACGAAAAGATCCTGCGGCAGTTTGAGCGGGAGCGGGTCCCCATCCTGTTGGGGACACAAATGGTGGCCAAGGGCCTGGATTTTGAAAATGTGACATTGGTGGGCGTGTTGTCCGCCGATATTTCACTGTATGTGGACCATTACCTGGCCGCCGAGCGGACCTTCAACCTGCTGACCCAGGTGGTGGGCCGGGCGGGCCGGGGCTTTAAAACGGGCCGGGCGGTCATTCAGACCTATACCCCGGGCAACGATGTGATCCAGTGCGCCGCCCGTCAGGACTATGACGGTTTTTATCAGAGCGAGATCCGCATGCGGAAGCTGCGGCGGTATCCCCCTTTTGCGGATCTGTTCACCTTTACGGTCTCCGGTATGGACGAGAGCGCGGTACTGCGGGCGGCGGCAGCCCTGCGGGAGCAGCTGCGGCAGATATGCGCCGTCCCGGAGATCGCGGCCAGCCAGCCGGAAGTGCTGGGGCCGGCTCCCGCGCCGGTACTGAAGCTGAATAACCGTTACCGGTATCGCTGTCTGCTGGTGGGGAAGAATGACAAGTGGACCCGGCAGCAGATCCAGCGGCTGCTGAAATGCTTTGCAAATGACCGCGCAAACCGCGGAACGAATATTTTTGTGGACTGCAACGCCCCGGAGTGAGGCAGTCAAGGAGGTCAAACACAATGGCTTTACGAAAGATCGTGGAAGTAGGAGACGAATGTTTGAATAAGGTCTGCCGCCCTGTGACAGAATTCAACCCCCATCTCCATCAGCTGCTGGACGACATGGCGGAAACTCTGACAGAGGCCCGCGGAGCCGGTCTGGCGGCGCCGCAGGTGGGGGTCCTGCGCCGGGCCTGTCTGGTGATGGACGAGGAGACTGAGGAGTATCTGGAGCTGATCAATCCGGAGATCATCGACCAGCGGGGAGAGCAGACTGGCCTAGAGGGCTGCCTCAGTGTGCCCAACAAGTGGGGGATCGTCACGCGGCCTGCCTGGGTGCGGGTCCGTGCCCAAGACCGGGACGGCGCATGGTTCGAGGTAGAGGGTACAGGCATGAACGCCCGCTGCTTCTGCCATGAGATCGAGCACCTGGACGGCCACCTGTATACCGAGCATATCGACCACTTCCTCTCGGAGGATGAGCTGCGGGAGTATCTGGAAGCGGAAGAAGAGGAGTAAGCCCATGCGTATCCTGTTTATGGGGACCCCGGAATTCGCGGTGGCCTCTTTGAAGCAGCTGGTGGAGGACGGCCACGATGTCTGCGGCGTGTTCACCCAGCCGGATAAGCCGAAAAACCGTGGGCACAAGCTTGCTTTCTCACCTGTAAAGGAATATGCGTTGTCACAGAGATTGGCAGTCTATCAGCCCTTGAAAATGCGGGACGGCGAAGCCCTGGGCATCGTGCAGTCCTTGGAACCGGAGCTGATCGTGGTGGCCGCTTACGGCAAAATATTGCCAGAGGAGATTTTGGATGCCCCGAAGCACGGCTCCATCAACGTTCATTCATCCCTGCTGCCCCTGTACCGGGGCGCGGCCCCCATCAACTGGGCCATCCTGGATGGACAGATGGAGACCGGCGTGACTATCATGTATATGGCCAAGGAGCTGGACGCGGGAGATATCATCCTCCAGCGCTCCACCGACATCGGCCCGGAGGAAAACGCCCAGGAGCTGACGGCCCGTTTGGCGGAGCTGGGAGCGGAGGCGCTGTCCGATACCGTGACGGCGCTGGAAAACGGCACTGCCGCCCGAATCCCTCAGGACGAGAGCCGGCAGACCTATGCATCCATGCTTTCCAAGGAGATGTCGCCCGTTGACTGGACCCGTTCCGCCCATGCGATCTCCTGTCAGGTGCGGGGACTGATTCCTTGGCCTTGCGCCACCACCGGCGTCATCAGCGGCGAGACCATGAAGCTGTACGCAGTCAAGGAGACGGAGGAGGACACCTCCGCCCGGCCGGGGAGCATCGTGGCGGCGGGAAAGGCGGGCATCGATGTCGCCTGCGGCGATGGGAAGGTACTGCGGATCACCGAATTGCAGGCCCAGGGCAGCAAGCGCATGAGCGCCGCCGCCTATCTGCTGGGTCATCCCATAAAATGTTGAATCGAGGAGTTTTATGCCCTATTATTACAACTACGGCGATTTTCTGGCCAACAATATTTACTGCATCCTGCTGATCCCGGTGCTTGTGCTGTCCGCCTGGGCGCAGCTTCAGGTCAGCGGAAATTTCCGGCGGTACAGCGGCGTACAGAACCGCCGCCGTCTCACCGGCGCCCAGGCGGCGGAGGCGGTGCTGCGGGCCCACGGCGTGTTCGACGTGCCTGTCCGGCGCTGTTCCGGCAGTCTGACGGACCACTATGACCCGCGGGACAACACCATTTACCTGTCAGATCCTGTGTTTGGAGCGGCCACCATCGCGGCGGTGGGCGTGGCCTGCCATGAGGCGGGCCATGCGGTGCAGTACGCGGAAAACTACGCGCTTATTCGCCTGCGGAGCGCCATCATCCCCGTCACACAGATTGGCTCCAAGTTCTCCTTCATCCTGCTGCTGGCGGGTATGCTTCTGTACAGCCAGCCCCTGTTTCTGGTGGGTATCGTGTTGTTTTCCTTGACCACTGTGTTCCAGCTGGTGACGCTGCCGGTGGAATTCAACGCCTCCCACCGGGCCATTGAGACCATCGAGGGCCAGTATCTGCTGGATGAGGATGAGATCGCCGGCGCGAAAAAGGTGCTGCGGGCCGCAGCCATGACTTATGTGGCGGCGCTTCTGATGTCGGCACTGCAGCTTCTGCGGTTCGTACTGATCTTTATCGGACGAAACGGCGGCCGCCGGGGAGGAGGGCGCAGCCGATGAGGGAGCATCAGCCATCTGCCCGGGAGACGGCTCTGCGGGTACTGGTGAGCTGCCGGACCAACAACGCCTGGGCAGATGCAGCTCTGAAAGCACAGCTTTGCCGGGGCGGTCTGTCCGCCGCAGATGCCGCCCTTTGCAGCCGCATCGTCTATGGCGTGATACAGAACCAGCTGCTGCTGGATTTCTATATCGGCGCTTACTGCTCTCAGCGGCCTGACCATCTGCAGCCGCCTCTGCTGGAGATCCTGCGGATCGGCGCCTATCAGATCCTGTTTCTGGACAAGGTGCCGGACAGCGCGGCGGTGAACACCTCTGTGGAGCTGGCAAAGCTTTCTAAGCGGGGCCAGGCTGCCAGTCTGGTCAACGCCGTGCTCCGCAAGTTGGCCCAAAACAAAAACTGCCTGCCGCCTATCCCGGAGCGGGACGAGGCCCGGGCCTTATCCATTCGGTACAGCCATCCTAAATGGCTGACAAAGAGGCTGTTGGCGCTTTTGGGCCGGGAAGAGGCGGAAGCGTTCATGGCCGTGGGAAATGGCGTGGCGCCCATGACGATCCAAGTCAATCCCCTTAAAATCTCCGCGGAGGAGCTGGCAGAGGAGCTGACGGCCGCCGGCGTTACCGCCGTTCCCCACGCCTGGGTCCCCGGCTGCCTGGAGCTGTCCGGTACGGGGGACCTGACAGCCCTGCCGGCCTTTCAGGCTGGAAAATTTCTGGTGCAGGACCCCGCCGCACGGTTAGTTTCCCTGGCCGCCGGCATCCAGCCGGGCCAGCGGATCCTGGACGTTTGCGCCGCTCCTGGGGGAAAGTCCTTCAGCGCCGCCTTCGCCATGAGAGATGCAGGCTCCGTTCTGGCCTGCGATCTTCACGAAAACAAGCTGAAGCGCATCCAGGAGGGAGCCGCCCGCCTGGGACTGACCTGCATCCGGACCGCAGCCGCCGATGGACGGCGGCAGGTCCCGGACTGGGTTGAATCCTTTGACACGGTGCTGGTGGATGCGCCCTGCTCCGGTCTTGGCATCATTCGCAAGAAGCCCGACGCCCGGTATAAGCGGCTGGACGATCTGTTTGCGCTGCCGGTGATCCAGGCTGCCATTCTGGACAACGCCGCCGCATATGTACGGTCGGGCGGTGTCTTGGTGTACTCCACCTGTACGATCCTGCCAGAGGAGAACCAGCAGGTGACGGACGCCTTTCTGGCCGAGCATCCGGTGTTTTGCCGGGAGCCGTTCCGCCTGCCGGAGCCGGTGGGCGAGACCCAGGGGCAGCTGACCCTGTGGCCCCAGCGCCACGATACCGATGGCTTTTACATCTGCCGCATGCGACGGCGGCCGTAAGGGGATTTGTATGATCGATATCAAAACAGACGCTCCAGGAGATGACGGAGACGTTGAAGGAAATGGGGGAACCGGGATTCCGGGGCAAGCAGGTGTTTTCCTGGCTCCACAGGGGAGCCGTTTCCTTCGACGAGATGAGCGACCTGTCCAAGCCCCTGCGGGAGAAGCTGAAAACGCAGTGCGTCATTACAGTCCCCCGGGTCGCCAGAAAACAGGTGTCCCGGCTGGACGGCACGGTGAAATACCTGTGGGAGCTAGCTGACGGCAACTGCATCGAGACCGTGCTGATGCAGTATCACCATGGCAACACGGTGTGCATCTCCTCTCAGGTGGGGTGCCGGATGGGCTGCGCCTTCTGCGCGTCCACCATCGCCGGAAAGGTGCGGGATCTGACACCGGCGGAAATGCTGGACCAGGTGCTGTTTACCCAGCTGGATTCCGGGCAGGAGATCTCCAATATTGTGCTGATGGGCATTGGAGAGCCGATGGATAATCTGGACAATGTGCTGCGGTTTTTAGAGCTGGTGAACAGCCACGACGGCATGAATATCGGGATGCGGCACATCTCCCTGTCTACCTGCGGCGTGATCCCCGGCATCCGCCGGCTGGCGGAGCTGGAGCTGCAGCTGACCCTGTCGGTCTCCCTCCACGCGCCGGACAGTGAGACCCGCTCCAGGATCATGCCGGTGAACCGGGCCTTTGACGTAGATGACCTGTTCGACGCCTGCCACCGCTATTTCCAAAAGACTGGACGGCGCATCTCGTTTGAATACGCCATGATCGACGGCATCAACGACAGCGATTGGCAGGCGGACCTTATCGCCAAAAAGCTGCGAGGGATGCCCGGCCATGTGAATCTGATCCCGCTGAACGACGTGGTGGAAAGCCCTTTCAAGCCGTCCAAACGGGTAGCGGCGTTTCAGAAGAGGCTGGAATCCCACGGACTTACCGCCACTGTGCGGCGGAGCCTGGGCGGGGATATCGACGCCTCCTGCGGACAGCTCCGCCGGAAGGCCATGGAAGAAGCACGGAAAGGGGAGGATTCCCAATGATGAATGTATGGGGTATGACCGATGTGGGTCTGGTCCGCAAGGAGAATCAGGACGCCTATATGGTCAAAACGGAGACAGGCACTGGCCAGACCATCTGCGTGGTCTGCGACGGAATGGGCGGCACCGCCGGAGGTAAGCTGGCCAGCAGGATCGCTGTGGAGACCTTCACCTTGGAGCTGGAAAAGGTCCTGACGGCGGACATGGGGCCGCAGCAGCTGCGGGAGGCTTCCTCCTATGCCGTTTCCCTGGCCAATCAGGCGATCCGGGAGGCTGCCGCGCAGACGGAGGAATATCAAAATATGGGCACGACGCTGGTGTCTGCCGTCTCATATGACGGCGGCATGGTGGTGACCAACGTAGGAGACAGCCGGGCCTATCATATCACCGAGAGCGGCATCTCCCGGGTCACGAAGGATCACTCTTTGGTAGAGCGGATGGTGGACCGGGGCGACATCACTGCCGAGGAGGCCCGCCGCCACCCCAACCGCAACCTCATCACCCGGGCCTTGGGTCCGGATGCTGACGCCCAGTGCGACGGTTACATCTGCCCCATGGCGGCGGGGGATTATCTGCTGCTGTGCACTGACGGACTGGTGGACACTGTGTCGGATCAGGAGATGCTGTTTGAGGTGCTGCACGGCGGCGATCCGGCGGGATGCCTGGATCGTTTGCTGGAGATATCCAAGAGCCGCGGTGCGTCGGACAACGTTACCGCCGTGCTGCTGAAAAAACTGTAAGAAGGGGGGAGAGCTATGGATCAGTACATTGGAAAAATGCTGGATAACCGCTACGAGATCCTGGAACGTATCGGCACCGGGGGCATGGCGGTGGTCTATAAGGCGAAGTGCCACCGGCTGAACCGATTGGTGGCGATCAAAATATTAAAGAGCGACCTGGCCCAGGATGCGGATTTCCGCCGTCGCTTCAACGCGGAGTCCCAGGCTGTCGCCCAGCTGTCTCACCCCAATATCGTGTCTGTTTACGACGTGTCCAAGGGCGGCGATGTCGAGTATATCGTCATGGAGCTGATCGACGGCATCACGCTGAAGCAATACATGGAGAAGCGCGGGCAGCTCAACTGGCGGGAGTCTCTGCACTTCATAACCCAGATCATGCGGGGCCTCTCCCATGCCCACAGCCGGGGCATCGTTCACCGGGATATCAAGCCCCAGAACATCATGGTCCTGCGGGACGGCAGTGTGAAGGTGGCTGATTTCGGCATCGCCTGCCTGGAAAATTCCGCCCAGACCCTGACCCAGGAGGCCCTTGGCTCCGTCCATTATATTTCCCCGGAGCAGGCTCGGGGCGACCGGACCGACGCCCGCAGCGACATCTATTCCGCCGGCGTGGTGCTGTATGAGATGCTGGCGGGAAGGCTGCCCTTTGAGGGGGATTCCGCCGTGTCCGTGGCCATTCAGCACCTCAGCTCCATCCCCCTGCCTCCCCGGGAGATCAACCCAGATATCCCAGAGCAGCTGGAGCTGATCTGCATGAAGGCCATGGCGCCGGATCTGGAACGGCGCTACTTCTCGGCGGAGGAGATGATCGCCGACCTGGAGGCCTTCCGCAAAAATCCTGACGTGGAGCTGGAATTCCAGAAGGAGGACCTGCGGCCCACGGAGGAGGACGAGCCTACCCAGCTGCTGCACACCGCCGCTGTGACAGGCGGCACGACCTCCAGGACCTCCAGAGCCTCCCGCCCCGCTGTGGAGCGCCGCCGGGAGTATGAGGATGACGAACCGGAACAGCGGGGCGGCGGCAGGACGCGGGCGGTGCTGATCGGCATCGTGTGCGTGCTGGCAGTGGCCTTGGTGGCGGTCCTTTTCAAGACCATTTTCAGTTCCTTCGGTACGCCGGTGCCGGAGCAGTACACGGTCCCGAATATTTTAGGCTACACGCTGGAAGCTGCTAATCAACACGCGGATATCAAGGACATCTTTACCATCGAGGTCAACGAGGAGACCATCACCGACAGTGAGTATGACCCGGGAGAGATCGCTAAGCAGTCTCCTAAGGCTGGCGAGGTCCGTAAGGGTGAACAGCTGGTGATCGAGGTCTGGCTCAGCGCCGAGGCGGAGAGCGACACCATGCCGGACGTGACCGGCAAAAGCGTGGCGGAGGCCCGCAGCATCACGCTGAAAGACCTTATTGAGAAGTATGAGCTGATGCTGGAAGCCAAGGAAGAGGATAAAAAGTATGATGACGAAGTGCCGGAAGGCAGCATCATCTCCAGTATCCCTGCCGCGGGCGAGACGCTGGCAAAGGGCCAGACCATCCGTCTGATCGTCAGCAAAGGCCCCCAGCCCATCGCCTATATCCCCTTCAAGGGGCTGACGCTGCAGCAGGCGCTGGAACAGCTGAAGCGGCTGGGCCTGGAGGATGGAACCATCAATTATCAGGCCAGCCAGGAACCCGCCGAGACTGTCATCGGCCAGGACCCGGACCCGGAAACCGTGACGGAGGTGGCACCGGGCACGAAGGTGAATCTGGTGGTCAGCTCTGGCCCCAACTCCATGGCCGGCAGTGATATTCTGATGATCCCCCTGCCCACAGACCGGGAGACGGGCATCCTGAAGGTCTATCAGGATGGAGAAGTGATCGTAAACAAAGAAGAGGTGGATTGTACGCCGGGGACCTATTCCAAGGAGATCTTCGGCAGCGGCGAGGTCCACATCATCGCCTATCTGGATGACGAGCTGATCTTCGATCAGTGGATCACCATTGACCCTTACAATGGCTGAGGGGCGCATTCAAAAAGCCCTCAGCGGCTTCTATTATGTGGATACCGGCAGTGAGGTGCTGCGCTGCCGGGCCAGGGGAAAATTTCGCAGGGAGGGCATCTCTCCCCTGGTGGGGGATCGGGTGGAGGTCCGGGAACTGGGGCATGGCGAGGGCTTTGTGGAGAAGATCCTGCCCCGGAAAAACGCCTTTGCCCGGCCTGCCGTGGCTAACATCGATCAGATGGTGATCATCGCCTCCGGTGCGGTTCCCAAGACAGATCCCTATTTGATCGACCGGGTCTCTGCTATTGCGGAGCTGAAGGGCTGCCAGGTCATCGTTCTGCTGAACAAATGCGACCTGGACACGGCCGACAGCCTGTACCGCGTTTACCAGGCGTCAGGCTTCCCGACCCTGCGGGTCAGCGCCGAGACGGGGGAGGGCTTGGAGGAACTGAAGCCTCTGATATCTGATAAGTTATCAGCCTTTACAGGAAACTCCGGCGTTGGAAAATCCAGCATTTTGAACGCGCTGGATCCGGATTTTCATCTTCAGGTGGGGGAGGTCAGCGACGCCCTGGGCCGCGGCCGCCACACGACCCGGCATGTGGAGTTGTTCCGGCTGGCCTGCGGCGGCGAGATCGTGGATTCCCCCGGATTTTCCTCCTTTGAGACAGAGGAACTGAATCTGGAGCTGAAGCACCGTTTGCCAGAGACCTTTCCAGAGTTCGTACCCTATTTGCCGGACTGCCGCTTTGTGGGGTGCAGCCACACGAAAGAAAAGGGGTGTGCCGTGCTGGAGGCGCTGCGCAGGGGAGAGATCCAAAAGAGCCGCCATGACAGCTATCTGCGGCTCTACGAAGAGCTGAAGCCGCTGAAGGACTGGCAGGATCAGAAAAAATAATGTATCAAGACCGCCGGACGCTATGTCCGGCGGTTTTTCCTTTGAACACGGGACAAAGCCGGCGTATATACTGGACCAGAAGAGGAGGCGAGGCACACATGTTTGGCGGAAGCTGTCTGTTGGGGATCTGCGCTGTGGCGCTTGGCTCCGGCATTTTGATTGCGGCGATCTTTCCCGTTGGGGCGCTTCTTTTTTTGGTGGCTTTTTTGCTGATCGCCTGTGGCCTGGCCTGCTGCAAACGCTGAGGCATGGGAAAGGAGAGTATTTGGTATGAACATCGTGGTCTGGCGGTCCCCCAAGGCTCTGCGGGGCATTCTGCGGAAAATCTTCCATGTGAAGGCATAACCGTCTCCGGCGGTTCATAGAGTAGGACATGAACTGCCGGGAAAGGAAGGAACCCTTCATGGAACTGGAATTGAAAAAAGCAAGCCTGGATGCTTATGAAACAGGCGGGGAGCTGACGCTGACCCAGGAGGAGACGGCGGAGACCATCGTTCCGGATTACTGTCCCGATATCGCCCGGATCATCGAGACCGACGGAAAGATCTACATACACAGCCGGGAACTGCGGGATGGCAGAGCGGAGGTCACCGGTACTGTCCGAGTCACGGTGCTGTATACCCCTGACGGCGGAGAGGGTATCCGGACCCTGGAATTCGCCATGCCCTTTACGGCGGAGAGCGACAACCGGGGCCTGCCGGGCTGCGCGTATCTGACTGCCGAAGTGGAGCCGGAGTTTCTGGAGACCCGAATGCTGAACCCTCGCAAGGTCTTTACCCACTGCAAGCTGGTGACCCGGCTGACAGGCTACCAAAAGGCTCCGCTGCTGTTCTGTACCGACGTGGAGACCGAGGGCCTGGAAAAGCGGCAGGAACAGCAGCACGCTGTCCTTTTGACGGGAATTTCTGAAAAGGATTTTACCTTTACAGAAGAGATGAGCTTATCACCGGGACGGGACGGAGCGGCGGAGCTGCTGACCAGTCAGGTATCCAGCGCCGTGACAGAAACAAAGATGGTGGGCAGCAAGCTGATTTTCAAAGGCGTTTTCGTGGTGTCGCTGCTGTACCGCACCGTCGGCGGACAGTATTGCTCTACCGCCAGCGAGCTGCCGTTTTCTCAGATCATGGAGGTGGAGGGCACCGGGGAGGGAGCCGCTGCATCTGTGCAGCTGCAGCTGACAGGCGCGGACTTCCAGATCGACGGCGATGACGCCGAAGGCCGCCAGATCGCGGTGACGCTGTATCTCCACGCCACGGCGCTGCTGCGGGAAGAACGGGACCTGACACTGTTGAGCGACCTGTATTCCACGGCCTACGATATGACCTATGAAGCGTCGCCGCTTTCGCTGACGGCGTTTTACGAGACCATGTCCCGCCGTCAGACGGTGCGGGAAGTCCTGGAGATCGGCGTGGTGGCAGAGAGCATCCTGTCTCTTTCCGCCGTCTGCGGAGCGGTGTCCGTCAGCCGGGAAGGGGAAAACGCGGTACTGCGTGTCGGCGTGACGATACGAGCGCTGTATTTGGATGAGGGCGGCGTGCCGCTGGTGGCGGAGCGATGCGTGGACGCCAGCTGTACTTTGGAACTTCCAGCGGACTGCCGGGTCACTGCCCGGGCTGTCTGCGGCGAGGACGTCCAAGGCAGTCTGGGGGACCGGGGCATCGAGGTGCGGTTCCCGGTGGATTTCCGGATAGAAGCAGCCAGCCGGGCCAAGCGGGTCTGTATCACCGGCGCCAAGCTGGACACAGAGTCCGCCAAAGACTTGACGGGAGCGCCGTCGCTGGTGCTGCGGTGCCTTGGGAAGCAGGAGAGCGCCTGGGATCTGGCAAAGCGGTATAACACCACCATCGCTACTATCCTGGCGGCCAACCAGCTGGAGGACGAAGCAGAGCTGCCGCGGGAAAAGCTGCTGCTGATCCCGAGAAAGCGGGCGTGAGCGTCTCCATCAAAAACAAAAAAGGACCTGTCCCGGCTTTGGCCAGGATGGGTCCTGATTTTTTATGCGTGGCGGTAGGTGCCCAGAATGCTGCCCTGCTGAAGGATATGTCCCTTCATGGCTTTTACCAGCGTTTTCCGGTCAGACGCGGCATCCGCGCCCAGAAAACAGTCCAGTGCGTAAAAGCTGAAGCGATAACGGTGGGGCTTGTGGGCAAAAAAGGGCGGCTTTGGACCGCGGTAGCGGTTCCGGCCATAGGCGATCCCCTGGACTGCGCGGTCAAGGGTCCGTTTGCCGTGGGGGATGTGGGCCGGGATGTCCTCCACAGGTGTAATATCCCAGATCAGCCAATGGGGATAAGCGGAAAACAGGGGGACGTCCAGATCATCCAGGATAATGGCCAGCGAGACAGCGGCGGAGCTCAAACCGGAGATATGGAATGGGGGAGAAACGTCCTCGCCATAGCCGGTATACTGCTCAGGAATGGAGCCGCCATGGGAAAAAGCAGAGCTTGTGACCACCAAAGGCATCAGCATATCCATATCAATTCTCCGAATACCGGGCCAGGAACTGGCGGGTCCGTTCTTCCTTGGGATGATCGATGACCTCCCTGGGATCGCCCTGCTCTACGATGACGCCGCCATCCATAAAAATCACCTGGTCCGCTACGTCCCGGGCGAAGGCCATTTCGTGGGTCACGATGATCATGGTGGTTTTTTGTTCCGCAAGGCTCCGGATGACCCGCAGGACTTCGCCGGTCAGCTCCGGGTCAAGGGCGGAGGTAGGCTCGTCAAAGCAGAGAATATCCGGGTGCAGAGCCAGCGCCCGGGCAATGGCGACCCGCTGCTGCTGACCGCCGGAGAGCTGATGGGGATAGTGGTCCGCCCGGTCGGCCAGCCCCATCTGAGCCAGCAGCTCCCGTCCGGCCTTGACGATGGACTCCTTGCTCTCGCCGCCCCGCTCCTTGGCCAGCAGCTCCCGGGCCAGGGTGACGTTTTGCAGCACCGTGTACTGAGGAAAGAGGTTAAAGTTCTGAAATACCATGCCGAAGTGGAGCCGCTTGGCGCGGATCTCTTTTTCGTTCTGCGTGGCGGGATCGGCAGCGTCAAAGATCACGTTTCCCTGCACGGAAATGGTGCCGTTGTCGGGCTTTTCCAAGAAGTTCAGGCACCGCAGCAGGGTCGTCTTGCCGCTGCCGGAGGAACCGATGATGGACAGGGCCTGTCCCTGTTCCAGTGAGAAGCTGATGTCATTGAGGACCTTCGTGGCGCCGAAGTGCTTTTCGATATGGTTGACTTCCAGAATAGACATAAGGCGCCTCCTTATCTGAAGTAGCTGAGCTTGCGCTCGATGTAGTTGAAAATAATGGTCAGGATGCCGACAAAGAGCAGGTAATACACCGCTGTGTAGAACAGGGGCCAAGTGATGCCGTTGGATTTCATAAAGGCCTCACCGGCCTTGATCAGCTCCGTGATGGCGATGATGCGGGCCAGGGAAGTGTCTTTCACCAGGGTGATGATCTCATTGGACATGGGAGGGACGACCCGCTTGACCATTTGGAGCAGCGTCACCTTGAAGAAGATCTGCCGCTTTGTCATCCCCAGCACCTCTCCGGCCTCCCGCTGGCCCACGGGGACGCCTTCAATGCCTCCCCGGAAGATCACGGAGAAATAACAGGCGTAGTTGATGACAAAGGCCAGGGTACAGGCAGACATACGCCCAGCGGAGAAGGACCAGATATTGTTGTCGAACCAGAGGCCAGGGCCGTAAAAAATGATGATGAGCTGAAGCATCAGCGGCGTGCCACGGATGATCCAGACGATGATATTTGTCAGACCACTGATGGGCCGCAGCTCTGCCAGCCAGCGGGTCGCTGGGCCGGGAGTCTCCTGGCCATAGAGCAGAAAGCGGAAGGGCTGCCATTTGCTCATAGAGCCAAAGGCGACCACCAGTCCCAGGGGAAGGCCAAACAACAGCGTGAGGAAAAAGAGCTGCGTGGCGGCGCCTAGGCCTTTTATCAGGGACAGGGTTACAGTCCAAAACATATCGGGATTCTCCTTCGTTGTTGTGATCAAAAAAACTGCCCAAAGGCAGAGAGCTGTGAAAAGCTCTCTGCCTTTGGCATATCAAAGAGGGGAATTTATTTGGTAACGACCACCTGGGCGTTGTTACAGTAAGCGTTGGTGCACTCCATGGCCTCCATGACGGCATCGGTCAGGGTCATGCCGTTCCACACCACATCGATGTTGTTGGACTCCAGCTCCATGATCTTGCTGTCCCAGTCGATGACGATGAACTGAGGTTCCACACCCAGTTTCTCCGCCACCAGCTTGGCCATGTCGGCGTCGAAGCCGATCCACTCACCGGACGCGTCCTTGTAATCCATAGGCTCGAACTCGGTGATACCGATGACCAGCGTGCCCTTGTCCTGGATGTAGGCTACATCACTGTCGGTCTCAGAGGCGGTGAACGCAGAAGCAGCCTGCTCCACCAGAGCCTCCTGAACGCCGTAGGTCTCGGCAATCGTCTGCATAGTGCCGTCGGCATAAGCCTCGCCAAAGACGGAGTTGATGTAAGACGCCAGATCGCTGCCCTTGCGGCAGCCAACGCCGTACAGCTCCTCGGTCAGCTTCTGATCGGTGACTTTCAAATCGGGATAGCTGGTGCCTTCGCCCACCATGGCGCCAGCCATGAGGGAGTCGATGATAGCGGCGTCAGAGGTGCCGGCCTGGACTTCCATCAAAGCGTCGGCCTGAGAGCTGACAGAATTGACCTCAAATCCATTTTCCTGGGCGACAGCCTCGCCGGCGGAACCGGCTTCCACGGCATAGATCACAGACTCGGCAGGCTCCTGCGTGTCAGCAGGCTCTTTCGTATCGGTGGGAGCTTCCTCTTTACCGCCGCAGGCGGCCAGAGACAGGACCATCACCAGGGCCAGCAGCAAGGCCCAGATATTCTTCATATTTTTCATCTTTCGATCCTCCAAATTTCCGGGCGGTATCCCGTCCATTTAATTCATTAGCAGTTTACCATACTAAATTGCAGGTGTAAATACAGAAAACGCCGGAAGTGTGCAGAAGAAGCAAAAGCCTTTTTGTGCATATCGTCCAAAGAAAGACGGGCCGTCATACTTTTGCGGCAGCGGACATAAAGTTGGAACAAGACTATGGAGCGGAAAAAGGACGGGATGCTATGAATACGACCATCTATCAGAATATCGCAACCCGCACAGCGGGGGATATCTACATCGGTGTGGTGGGACCCGTGCGGACCGGCAAATCCACCTTCATCAAGCGGTTCATGGAGACCCAGGTGATCCCCAATATTGAAAATGTCTACCGTAAAGAGCGGGCCAGGGATGAACTGCCTCAGAGCGGCTCCGGCCGCACCATCATGACGGCGGAACCCAAATTTGTGCCGGAGGAGGCGGCTCAGATCCAACTGGAGGGCGGCGCGGCCTTTTCCGTGCGGCTCATCGACTGCGTGGGCTACATGGTGCGGGGCGCCATCGGTCAGTACGAGGACGACGCTCCCCGGATGGTCACTACGCCCTGGTATGACCATGAGATCCCCATGACGGAGGCGGCGGAGATCGGGACCAGAAAGGTCATCGCCGAGCACTCCACCATCGGTATCGTCATCACCACGGACGGCACGGTGGCCGATATTCCCCGGGAGGACTATCTGGAAGCGGAAGAACGGGTCATCCGGGAGCTGCAGGAACTGGGAAAGCCCTTCATCGTGCTGCTGAACTCCGCGGACCCCGAAGGAGACAGGGCCGCCGCCATCAGCCGGGATATCGCTTCTCGGTACGAAGTGAACTGTGTGCCGGTGAACTGCCTGGAGCTGAGCGAGGAGGACGTGGCGGATATTTTGAAGGCGGTCCTCTATGAGTTCCCCATGCAGGAGCTGGATCTGTTCCTGCCGCCCTGGTTTGACGCCCTTCCGGCGGATCACACATTGAAGGCGGGCCTTTATGACGCAGTGCGGCAGAATACGGAGCATCTCCATCACATCCGGGAGGTGGACGGCGTCATCGCCGCTCTGGGCGCCTGTGAGAATATCAGCGAGGCCAGGATCACCAACATCGACCTGGGCACCGGCGTGGCCGCCGCCAGCTTGTGCCTGCCCCGGGAGCTGTTCTATCGCACATTGTCGGAGCAGTCCGGCTTTGAGGTGTCGGATGACGGCGATCTGATGAGCCTGCTGACCAGGCTGGCGGCGGTAAAGGCGGAGTACGACAAGGTGTCTGGCGCGCTGCGGGACGTGCGGGAAACGGGCTACGGCATCGTGGTGCCGGGCATCGACGAGCTGAAGCTGGAGGAACCGGAGATCATGAAGCAGGGCGGCCGGTATGGCGTCCGGCTGAAGGCCAGCGCCCCCAGCATCCACATGATCCGGGCGGATATCGAGACCGCCGTCAGTCCCATCGTAGGCAACGAGAAGCAGTCCGAGGACATGGTGAACTACCTGCTTCAGGAGTTCGAGGGGGACACCAGCAAGATCTGGCAGTCCAACATTTTCGGCCGCAGCTTCCACGAGCTGGTGAACGACGATCTGCAGACCAAGCTGAAGCGGATGCCGGAAGACGCCCGGAAAAAGCTCCAGGAGACCCTGACCCGCATCATCAACGAGGGCAGCGGCGGATTGATCTGTATCATTCTGTAAATCCAAAAGCAGGCAGCGCTGGACTCCGGCGCCGCCTGCTTTTCATGATTTCTCTTTTCATCAGGATTTTCCATCCAGCTCTTCCAGCAGCGGTTTCCGGGCATACCGTGCCAGCCGGATATCGCAGACACCGAAGGTCTTGTAGTTTTCCCGGCCCTGTTCCAGCGTCATCCCGTGATTTTCGTCGCTGGGCTCGTCGGGGGAGGCAGTGAACACATCGTTTTCCCACATGCAGACCGGACAGATGTAAGCCACGGCGTCGGCGGCGGGTACTGGAAAAGTCTTGCAGCCGCAGCAGGGGCAGGGATAACGGCCCGGAACAGGCGTTTCCGACATCTCGCCGGAAGCCCGCACACCCGGTCCGGACAGGACCTTTGGCAGGTATGGGAATTCTTTGCGACGTTCATGCATCGGGGTGTTTTTAGGCATGAAAAGCCCCGTCATGTCCACGCCCTCCAATTTCAGCAGATACCGCTTGACGCTTACGCCCCCAGCGTAGCCCGTCAGGCTGCCACCGCTTCCCACACAGCGGTGGCAGGGGATCAGGATGGAGATGGGATTGTGGCCCACAGCGCCGCCTACCGCCTGGGGCGCGGCAGAGATGCCCTGTTCCCGCAGCTTTTTCGCCAGAGCGCCGTATGTGACAGTTTGGCCCCGAGGGGTCTCCAGCAGCAGCTTCCACACCGCCTGCCGGAAGGCACTGCCTTTGGGAGCCAGGGGCGGCAGGAAGGAGGGGATCTCCCCGGCGAAATACGCCTTCAGCCAGGCGGATGTCTGCCGAAACACCGGCAGATCAGGGGCGTCCTGGGTCTCGCCCTCCAGCGTGGCGGCAAAATACTTCTGGCCCTCCAGCCAGAGGCCCGTGATCCGCGTACCGTCCGAGGCCAGACACAGCGGGCCGACAGGGGAGGGCAGTGTCGTCAGATAGTTCATGGCGTTCGGCTCCTTTTCCAAAATTCGTTTTCCCCATTATATCGGAGCGGACTGAAAGTTTCAACCGACATTTTCCAGCCGGACAGGCAGGGAGAAAAACCGGATACTTGCAAGCGGCGCTAAGTCGTGATACCATAGAGAAAATAAACAACGGGAAAGGGGCCTTGAACATATGCTGCTGGCGATCGATGTGGGAAACTCCAATACCTCTGTGGGCCTGTTCGACAAAGACAAGCATCTGCAATTTCTGGCGTCTCTGGATACGGACAGCCGCAAGACGGCAGATCAGATCAGTGTGGACCTGATGAACCTGTTTGCGCTGTATCACTTTGATTACACCGACGTCACAGGCGCGATCCTGTGCAGTGTGGTGCCGCCGCTGAATTTTATGATGGAAAAAGCCTTGACCCGTCTGCTGGGCAAGCCTCCCATGGTGGTGGGACCCGGCGTCAAAACAGGGCTGAATATCCGGCTGACGGTCCAGACCCAGGTGGGCGCGGATATCGTGGCCGACGCGGTGGCAGCTCTGGAAAAATTCACCCCGCCGATCATTACCATTGACATGGGCACCGCCACCACCATCGGCGTGATCTCTAAGGGGCGGACCTATGAAGGAGGATTGCTGCTGCCGGGCGTCAATGTGTCCCTGGAGGCGCTGAGCCGCCGGGCGGCCCAGCTTCCGGACATCTCTCTTCAGCATCCAAAGAGCCTGATCGGCAAAAATACGGAGGACTGTATGCGCTCCGGCATCGTTTATGGCACCGCCGGGATGCTGGACGGCATTATCGACCGGATCAAAAACGAGTTTCCCGGCCAGGAGGTCAGCGTGGTGGCCACCGGCGGCAACGCTCCGGTAATCGTGAGATATACCCGTAATCCTATCATCTATGATAAGTACCTGCTGATGGAAGGGCTTTGGACCATCTACCAGAAGAACCGCTGAGCATACACACAGAAATAAAGCAGGCGGCTCTATGCAACAGGTCATCCTTTATCCGGCGGTATCGTTCCAGATGATGGCGGTCACACTGCCTCAGCAGCTGCTGGATGTGTACGATACTTGGAGCCGTATAGATGAATACTTTGAAAAGTGGTGGATTTTGTAACCCTTTTGAGATGCTTTGACGCTATTTTTCATCTATACTGAACCCATCAAGTACGAAAAGGAGACTGCCTATGAGCCATTTTTTGAAGAACCTGTTCCTCCCACTGCTGGCGGCGCTCCTGCTGTGTGCCTCTGCGGGCTGTGCCTCCGGCGGACCTGCGCCGGCACGGGAGGACCCTGCCGTGCCGGAGACGACGGCCTTTGACTGCGGCGGTCTGCAGGCCGGTATCCCAACCCAATATCTGGACTTGCTTCTGGTCGAAACAGACTTCCCCGAAGCTGCCGCAAACAGCGGCTGGGTCCCGCTGCTGCACGTCTGCGAAAAGGCCTCTGTGGATGCGGCGGAGGCTGACTGGGGAGACAGCGATGGTATCGGTTTCCTGTTCGGCATTTCCGCTCTGGACCAGGCGGCCCTTGAACGCCATCTCTGCTCTGACGGCAGCGGCGTCAATATCTTTGCAAAAGGCGCGGACCGGTATTACGCCAAGACCTATCCCACAGACGTGCAGTTCTACCGCAGCCAAGGCACCATCGACACAGAGAGCGAGGACTGGAAGCAGTGGGAGACCCTGTGTGCCCTGAGCAGTCAGGTCTGCGACGACTTCATAACCCGCAACGGTCTGATGCCCTATGGCGAGTCGGAGTTCTGGGACGGGGAATTCACCTACGACGGGAACCATGCCTATGTAAACTACTACCCCTATTTCACCTTCGACGGCGACAGGCGCATCTGGGACACGCTGGTCCTTTCCCAACCCGTCCGCCAGGGGGAGGGCGGCATCTGGTGCGTGGAGCGGTACTATGACACCAACGGCAATATCTATCCCTGGTTCCCAGACAGTGGCATGGCCGCGGCGGACTACTATGCGGAGATACAGGCCGCCTGCGACGCGGGCCAGCAGCCGGAACTGCTGACGCCCCAGGGCGCATCCAAGCACTTTGTGGAACAGGAATATGGCCACCGCGAGACCCAGCCGGGGAGTTTCTCCCTGACGGACGGCGTGGACTTCGCCTATATCGAAACCAACCTTCACGCCAGCGACCTGGTCATGGCCCTGTACTTTGACCGGGAGGTGGACGATCTGGAGCTTTTGGACTGCATGGGCGGCTTCACGCCGGACAACTGGGGTGTGCTGGGACGGTTCCACTATGGTTCCGACTGGTGGACGCCCCTCCGGACTGCCCTGGAGCAGGCCGCCGTCGGCCAGGAGCAGGAGACCCGGGACCGGGACATGATGCGGCTGTACCTGTCCTCCCATGGGCAGTTCCAGGAGGCCATCGCCGGATTCCTCCAGGCCCAGCGAAACGACGCCCCGGAGGGCTTTGACACGGTCCTCTCCGAATTTCCCGAGGCGGATCGGGCGCTTCTGGAAGCAGCCCTCTCCCGAAACCCATGACTGCGAAACAAACGGCTCCCCAACATGGGAGCCGTTTGTTTTTTTGCGGCGGGTTTGAAAAAATTTGAAGCTATCGGGAACCTTTCGACAGTTTTTCTGACTAGATCAGTGAAAAGAACAGAAAGGAGCTGGTTCCATGGAGGACAGCCGCATCGTGGACCTGTACTGGCAGCGCAGCGGCGACGCCATCACAGAGACCCACGCTAAATACGGCAATTACTGCTATGCCATCGCACACAACATCCTGGCCAACGGCCAGGATGCGGAGGAGTGCGTCAACGACACCTGGCTGGGGGCGTGGAACGCCATGCCCATTCACCGGCCGGAGAAACTGAAGTTGTTCCTGGGCAAGATCGCCCGGCGGACAGCCCTCGGCCGTTTTCAGGCGGCCCGGGCGGAAAAGCGGGGCGGGGGAGAGCTGCCCCTGGTGCTGGAAGAGCTGGGAGACTGCGTCCCATCCGTTCCCAGCGCCGCCCAGGCGGCGGAGGACCGGGAGCTGGAGCGGGCCCTGAATCGCTTCCTGCACACCCTGCCGGAGCAGGCCTGCGATCTTTTCCTGCGCCGGTACTGGTTCGCGGAGCCGCTGGCGGACATTGCGGCCCGGTATCGCCTGAATCCGAACACCGTCAAAACCAGCCTGTTCCGCAGCCGGGAAAAGCTGAGGAGATACTTGGAAAAGGAGGGGATCACCCTATGAAACAGGAAGAGCGTCTGTTTGCCGCCCTGAACAATGTGGATGACCAGCTGTTGGAGCGCAGCGAGCGGCCCTGGAAGCGCCGGAGCTGGCCTGCTGTCATTGGCGTTCTGGCTGCCTGCGCGGCGGTCTTGGCAGCGGTCTGTCTGCCTCAGCCGGGACGGCAGGATGGCAATAAACCCATTCAAACGCTGTCCTTCACCGGCGGGGAAGTGGGAGACCTGCACCTGTGCAGCATCCAGTACGGTCCCAAGCCCAACGCGAGCTTTGCCATCTATGTGAATGAGAACATTTACACGACCACAGAGAAAGACGGTATTTACACCATCCGTCCCATCGAAGCACTGCCAGAGGGATTTCCCCCCATCGACCTGACCATCTCTCACATGGAGGGCCGCTGGAACAAAGCCGCGGCTATGGAGCAGGTCACGCGGGAGCTGTCAGAGATCTACGCTCAGGTATCGGAGGTAGAGGAAACAGAGTCCACCATCTCCCGCTCTGCCTCTGACGGCACGGATTGGAACGATGCCCAAGTGGACGTTCTCTGTGTGGATGACGGCTACGGCGGCAGCTTTGTCCTCATTGCCCGATATTTCACCGAGGCCGCCGAGGGCCATGGCGTTCGCTTCCGGGACATGATGAACACCTTCACTGTGGTCTATGAGGGCTTCACTACCTCGCCGGCCTGGGTGGGCGAGCTGCAGGCTGCCGTGGAGCGGCTGACAGAGGCCATCTTCTCTGACCGGATGGACAGCGTCTCCGACCTGCTGGCGGAGGACGCGGAGGTGGACGGTTACGGCAGAGACGTCTCAGGAGACATCAGCGTCACCGCTATTGATTACACGCCGGACGATAGCCAGGCTCCTGCTTCCGCTATCGTCTCCGTCAAGCACACCATCAACCTGGAGGACTCCTGCAACTATCTGACCATGGAGCTGACCTACGATGGCAGCCGGTGGCTGCTGGCCTGGGCGGGATTGGAGAAATAAAGGAAAGCGCGCCCGGCACCACCGGGCGCGTTCCTTTTTCTTTCAGCCTCGATATCCATATCGCCGCAGGACCTTGAGCACGCTTCCATTCAAAAAGTCCATGCCGATGCGGTCCATCAGGTGGAGGGACGACGGGTCCCCCTGGCGGACTTCCGCCACGCCATCCTTGGTGGTCACGGTGACCTTGCAGTCCAGGCTGGAAACCATAGCCTCTGCCAGTTGGTTCCATTTGCCCATGGGATAGGTATAGGCAATGGGACGGGTCCCCGTTTTAGTCTCCAGCATGTCCAGCGCTTTGACAGTATCCGCCCCCAAAGCCTCTGTATACGCCTGCCAGCTCTCATTTTTGGCTTTCAGAACGCCGAGACGGCCACCCTCGGCGGTATAGTTGCCATGCATAAAGAAGGTGTGACACTGGAAGGAGACCAGGCCGCTGGCGGCCATCTCCTGGATCTCGTCCCACTTCAGGCCCCAGGAGGAATATTGGATCGCTGCGCCGATAAGGGAGATCTCCGCCTTCATGTCCAGCTTTTTCAGGATCGGAAAGGCGTATGTGTAGTTGGTCCGATAGCCGTCGTCAATGGAGATGACGATGGGCTTTCCCGGAAGGGCCGTGCCCCGCTCCACGTAGTCTACCAGCTGGCTGTAAGACACGGTGTGGAAGCCCGCATCCTTCAACTCCTGCATCTGCCGCTCAAAGATCTCCGGGGTCTTGGAATAGCCCTGGCCCAGGTAGGAGATATCGTGGTACATCAGCACCGGCACCTGGAGAGACGCACCGGCGGCGGGATGGTCCGCTTCCAGCCTTGCCAGCGCCCGGCTGAGGAGTGCCGCAGCCGCCGCCCGGGTCAGACTGCTCTGCGGCCGGAAGCAGTCGTTGTCATAGCCGTTCAGCAGGTCCAGTGCGGCGGCAGTCTCCACATATGGACGGCGGTCCTGGCTGATCTGACCCGCGTCCCTGAAGGAGGGAGGCGCATAGCGGCCCAGCTCCTGGTGGAAGAGGGCGTTGATCAGCAGCTTAGCCGCCAGCTCACGGGAAATGGGCTTGGCGCGGCTGCTGCGGTTGATCTCATCCTCTTCACACCAGCCCTGGTAAAAGGCATAGGCCATGGCCGGATCTGCCCAGTTGTCGCCGCTTTGCAGATTTCGGTCGTCCAGACCCGCCGCCCGGCAGACCATGGACAAAAATGCCTGCTGGCTCACCGGCTCGTTGGGATGGAAATTTCCGCCGCTGCCTTGGATCAATCCACGGGCGGACATATGGCTGATGCTCTCATAGGCCCAGTGGGAGGCAGGTACGTCTCGGAACCCTGCGGCCGCAGCTTTGGGCGTTAAAACAGCATACACCAACAGGCATGTCAGCAGGCTTCCCAGCAGCAGGGCTGTTTTTCTGCTGAGCCGGATTATTGGAATATTCATAAGTGTCTCCTTTTTTACTTTGGTATACAATTGTATACCAATACAATATAACAGGAACTGCGAGTATTTTCAACCCTAAAATGGTTACAGAGTGAAAACAGGATGTAACAGGAACCATCAAACCATGCAGAAACACGTAAAAAAAGAGCGGCTTCTGCCGCTCTTTTTCTGGGATCGCTGTAAATTATTTCACCAAAATCCTTTTCAGCTTGGCGAAGCGGGGGAGAGAATCCACCTTCGGCAGCTTGGGCTCGCCCTGAATCAGGGGCAGGGCATAGTCGATGAAGGGCTTCTCCACGCCGTTGTGGGCGGCGTTGATCCACTCCACAGGAACTTTCTTCTCGGTGTTAGCAACCTCAGTCAGGCCCAGCAGCTTGGTCTTGCAGACGTACTTACCGTCCTCATAGGCCCGCTCAAAGCCCACCATCTTGTCGGTAAGACCGGCCACGGCATTCTCCACGGCGGCCTTGCCGGACATATAGGACTCCTCGATGTCCGTCTCGGAGGCCAGATGCGCACCGCAGCGCTGCAGCAGGCTCAGCTCGATGCCCCGGACCTTGGCGCCGGTCTTCTCCTTGACCACATTGGCCAGCATGGCGGCCAGACCACCCAGTTGGGCGTGGCCGAAGCCATCAGTGGCAGAGGTCTTGGCCTCGGAGACGAAGGAGCCGTCGGCATAGTGGATGCCCTCGGACACGGCCACCATGCAGTTGCCTTTTTCCTTGTAGATGCGCTCCACATCAGCCAGGAAAGCGTCCATGTCAAAGTCCACCTCGGGGAGGTACACCAGATCGGGACCGGCACCGTAAGCGGTGGCCAGGGCGGCGGAAGCGGCCAGCCAGCCGGCGTGGCGGCCCATGATCTCAATGATGCAGACCATGCCGGTGTCATACACACGGGCGTCCTGATAGACCTCCATGCAGCTGGTGGCGATATATTTGGCGGCAGAGGCAAAACCGGGGCAGTGGTCAGTGCCGAACAGGTCGTTGTCGATGGTCTTAGGCACGCCCATCACGCGGCACTCATAGCCCACCTTCTGCATATACTTGGAAATCTTATTGCAGGTATCCATGGAGTCGTTGCCGCCGTTATAGAAGAAGTAGCGGACGTCGTACTTCTTGAAGATCTCCAGGATACGCTTGTAATCGGTGTCGTCCACATCGGGATCCGCCATCTTATAGCGGCAGGAACCCAGCGCGGAAGAGGGGGTGTACTTCAGCAGCTCCAGCTCGGCGGGGTCCTCCTGGCCCATGTCGAACAGGCGGTCGTTCAGAACGCCCTTGATGCCATGCTCCGCGCCTAAAACGCGGGTGATATTCGGGTCCTTCAGCGCGGTGTCGATCACGCCGTACACGCTGGCGTTGATGACGGAAGTGGGGCCGCCGGACTGGCCGACGATGCATGCGCCTTTCAGCTCACTCATAGGAAACATCCTCCTCAAAAATCGGTTTATCTTACGTAGGAAAATCAGTATCCCTATCATATCATTGAAAAAAAGAATTGTAAATACTTGCAATTTATTTTTTCTGTGATATTATCATAGAAGAAAATCGTTTTCGTCCGCTTGTTCTCGCCAATTTGCCAATTTGTTAACGAGCCCTCTGCATGTGGGCGGGGCGGCTGGAGGAAACAAATAAAATTATAGGAGATGATCGTTATGCCACTGGTTACCACTACCGAAATGTTCAAGAAGGCTTATAACGGCGGTTATGCCATCGGCGCCTTCAACGTCAACAACATGGAGATCGTGCAGGGCATCACTGAGGCCGCCAAGGACCTGGAAGCTCCCCTGATCCTGCAGGTGTCCAAGGGCGCCCGCGCCTATGCGAACCACACTTATCTGATGAAGCTGGTGGAGGCCGCCGTTATTGAGACCGGCCTGCCCATCTGCCTGCACCTGGACCACGGCGACAGCTTTGAGACTTGCAAGAGCTGCATCGACGGCGGCTTCACCTCCGTCATGATCGACGCTTCCAGCAAGCCCTTTGCCGAGAACATTGAAATCACCAAGAAGGTTGTGGAGTATGCCCATGACCGCGGCGTGGTGGTCGAGGCTGAGCTGGGTACCCTGGCCGGCGTGGAGGACGAGGTGAAGGTCAAGGCCGAGGATTCCTCCTATACCCGGCCCGAAGAGGTCGAGGAGTTTGTCACCAAGACCGGCTGTGACTCTCTGGCCATCGCCATCGGCACCAGCCACGGCGCCTACAAGTTCACCCCCGCTCAGTGCACCCGCAATGAGAAGGGCATCCTGGTTCCGCCTCCGCTGCGCTTTGACGTGCTGGAGGAGGTCTCTAAGCGCCTTCCTGGCTTCCCCATCGTGCTCCATGGCTCTTCCTCCGTGCCTCAGGAGTTCGTAAAGATCATCAACGAGAACGGCGGCAACATGCCAGATGCGGTAGGCATTCCCGAGGAACAGCTGCGCAAGGCGGCCACCATGTCCGTCTGCAAGATCAACATCGACTCCGACCTGCGTCTGGCCATGACCGCCAGCATCCGCAAGTATATGGCCGAGCATCCCGACCACTTCGATCCCCGCCAGTACCTGAAGCCTGCCCGTCAGGCCATCAAGGACATGGTGGCCCACAAGATCGTGGACGTTCTGGGCTGTGACCACAAGGCTTGATATCCGGCGTTTTCAAACAGGGAGCGTTATCAACGCTCCCTGTTTTCATCTCTCCGGCCCCGCACCGTTTCCGCGAAAAACAGCGGCAAAGGGTGTGGTATCCGAATCAAAGTAAAAAGTGAAGATGACCAGACCTGATGGGCGGTCATCTTCACTTTTTATACGCTCCTCTTCGCTCTTTTCCCATCTCAACCGCCAGTCGGTTGCGTTTTTTCCTGGCCGGCGGTACACTGAAGGCGAGGTGAGAACATGAACAAGGAACAGTTGGGCCGGTTCATCGGCGATGAGCGGAAGGCCCTGGGGCTGACCCAGCGGGAGCTGGCGGAGCGGCTGCACGTCACGGACAAGGCTGTTTCCAAGTGGGAGCGTGCCCTGAGCTACCCGGACGTAACGCTGCTGGAGCCTCTGGCGGCGGCCCTGGATCTGAGGGTGGAGGAATTGATGGCCTGCCGGAGAGATCCGGCGGAGCGAGAGGAGGAGCCTGTGAAGAATTTGCTGACCATTTCCAACGAGAGCCTGCAGGCGGAGCGGCGCCGGGGCTGGGGCCGTCTCGCTGCGGTGCTGTTGCTGCTGCTGGCAGCGGGACTGACCATCCTATACGCGGCTACGTTTCAGACGGTGACGGACACGACAGCGTTCCAGCTAAAGGAAACAGAGGCGGGGAAGACCTATCTCTATCTGGAGGAGCGGGGCAACAAGGACCGCCTGCTGAAGCTGCGGTGCGGCGATGGGGTGGAGCCTGAGGTCATTCCCCTGACCGATGAGGGGGGAGACCAGTACGTCTACCGGCTGACTTACCGCTGGAACCGCTGGACCCGGGAGGGGATGGTGACGTCCTGCGAGCCCTTTGGCATCTCCCTGGGCAGCATGATGAACGCGACCTACGAGGCAGAGTGCGCGCCGCTGTTCGGCCATCCGCAGGTGTTTTACGCCCAGGAGAACTTCTACCCAGACCCCTATGCGGAGGAGTGGGGCAGGGTCTTTCTATGCGATGCCCGGTTTTGGATCGTAAGGAATGGAAATGGTCCAGATACGAGTGCGCCGAACGAGGTGGCGGACGGCGGCACCCCTGCGGAGGCAGTTATGGAGACGATCTTGCTGGTGAAGGACTGCCTCAGCGCCGCCGTCGCAGACGTGGACGGCGACGGGGAGAACGAGGCCGTCATCCGCACCCGCTGGACGGAGAAGCCCTACACCATCTATGATCTGGTAGACGGGGAGATTACGGAGTCCTGGCCGGACACAGTGCCGGAGGAGGTCCGGCAGCTTCTTCGCTGTGAGTGGGAGTAAGCAAAAACCATTGACAATCCGGCGGAGGTCCTGTACAATGAATCCGCGAGGAAAACAGACGGTCGCGTGGACAGGCCGAAAGGCCGTCCATGAGGAAAGTCCGGGCTCCACAGGGCAAGGATAACGGGTAACGCCCGCCGAAGGCGACTTCAGGACAAGTGCAACAGAGAAATACCGCTGGTAAATGGCCGGCTGAGGCCGGTGCCTGCCAGTAAGGGTGGAAAAGTGCGGTAAGAGCGCACTCGATGGCTGGGAACTGTTCATCGCTGTAAACTCTATCCGGAGCAACACCGGTATGGGAGCAGGGGACCTCCCCAAGGCTGGCCCGGCCGCTCCCGGGGTGGCTTGAGCGTACCGGCAACGGTACGCCTAGATAGATGACCGTCCAATACAGAACCCGGCTTATAGTTTTGCTCGCATTTTAGGATACGGCCCCGGTCTCGGAATACGAGACCGGGGCTTTTCTCTTATGCGGGGCAGTGCCTCCAATCGAGGGCTGTTCCTGCGCTTATCCAGAGATGGGCGGCTTTGTCCCGCTGGGCACGCCGTGGGAAAATACTGCCGGCCGTCTTTGGCATAGCCGTCTCCCAGGATCGTGAAGTCCCGGACATTGGTTTTCAGCAGCTGATTTCGCCAGAAGACGTGCCGGTCATCCCGGGCGTATCCATCCTTTAGCACGGCAAAGGAATCGGGAAGCGCCTGTTTGACGATCGCCTGGGAATAGTAGACATGTGCGTCATCCTTTGCGTATCCGCTGGGCAGAAGGGAAAACGCAGAGGGATTCTTGCATCCTCGCAGCCGGACGGCGTAGCAGGTGTCTGTGGAGCAAGTGAAGAAATACACAAATTCCGCATCTCTGCCATAGCCTTCCGGGCCAAATTTCCCGAGCCCGTCATCCAGCACCTCAAAGGTCTCCGGATGTGCGACCTTGGCATCTCCGTAGGGGGTGTAAATGACTTGATGGTTCCCGATGTAGGCCGGATTGAAGCAATGAAAGCCCTCAGGCGAGATCCCGCGCAGCAGCACGCCCCTTCGGTATACGCGCCGGTGATCCTTGATGAAATCGTGGCTCAGCACTTCCATTGTCTTGGGGTCAATGTTTACCTTTCGAAAGATCTTTTCATATGACTGCTGCTGCGGCATGTAGGCGATCTCGCCGTCGCACATGCGGTAGCCTGATGGCTTCCCTGTGCCGTCCTTCAGAATACTGGCAAAGCCCATGACTGCGCCTCCCTGTGTTGACCTGTAATGACTTTACTATATCATCTTTGCCAGCCCGTTTCAACACAGGAAAACCGCCGGCGGACAAGTGCGGAAAAGAAGCCGTATGGGTAAGCGGTTGCCTTTTGTCCACAGATAGTATATGATATTATAGTTAATTCAGCGAAATCGTTTGCGACTTTTTCAACTGGGCTGTGCCCGCTGTTTGAAAAGCATATCGTTATTGACTATGAAATCCAAATCAATGCACAGATCACAAGTATCACAGAGAGAAAATCAGCAGGAGGAACGGGTATGATTCGGAGAGCGCAGGCCGGGGACGTGGGCCAGATCAGCCAGATCTATGATGAACTCCACACGGAAGAGGAAGCTGGACGGGCCGTCATCGGCTGGATCCGCGGCGTGTATCCAACCCAAAAGACGGCAGAGGATGCCATCCGCCTGGGCCATATGTTCGTAGCAGAGGAGAATGGACGGATCGTAGCCGCCGCCAAGCTGAACCAGATCCAGGAGCCAGCCTATGCCCTGGTATCGTGGCACTATGACGCACCAGCGGATCAGGTGATGGTGCTTCATACTTTAGTAGTTTCGCCCGGGGCAGGGAGCAGGGGATATGGCACAAAATTCGTATCCTTTTATGAACAGTATGCTCTGGCCCATGGCTGCCGGTATCTCAGAATGGACACCAACGCCAAAAATCTCCGGGCACGGACACTGTACAAGCGTCTGGGCTACATGGAGGCAGGCATCGTACCCACGGTGTTCAATGGTATTCAGGACGTCCGGCTGGTGTGCCTGGAGAAGAGATTAAAGGGTGAAGAGTGAAGATAAAAGTTCTTCTGAACGCAGTATCTCCGATCTTCAATCTCTCACAGCTGTGTTGTTTTTTTTCCGCCTCTGCGGTATAATGACTTTGTACGAGACCATCCGTCTTGGGGCGGAGGACGAAGGAGCGAGGACCCATGACATTTGAGGAATATCTGACTTCTCTACAGGGGAAGACTGTGGCTGTTATCGGCATCGGCGTCAGCAATCAGCCGCTGATCCAGCTGCTGCTGTCCCGTGGTATAGCTGTCACCGCCTGCGACAGGAAGAGCCGGGAGGCATTGGGGATCGTTGGCGATCAACTGGAAGCTGCGGGGTGCCGCCTTCAGTTAGGACAAAACTATTTACAGGGTTTGAACCAAGATGTGATCTTCCGTACTCCTGGAATGCGCCCAGATCTGCCGGAACTGCGAGATGCCGTGGAGCGGGGCAGTGTTTTGACTTCTGAGATGGAGGTGTTCTTTGCCGTCTGTCCCTGCATGAAGATCGGCGTTACCGGCAGCGACGGTAAGACCACTACCACCACCATCATTGCAGAGCTTTTGAAGCGGGCGGGACGGACCGTCCACCTGGGCGGCAACATCGGGCATCCGCTGCTGGCAGAAACCGGAGATATGCGGCCAGATGATATTGCTGTGCTGGAACTGTCCAGTTTCCAGCTGATGACAATGACCCATAGTCCTCATATCGCCGTTTTGACCAATCTGGCTCCCAACCATTTGGACGTCCACAAGGATTTTGCGGAGTATATTTCCGCAAAGGAAAATATCTTTACACATCAAGCAGCAGAGGATATTGCCGTATTTAACGCCGATAATATTTACACGGCTGAAGAAGCGGAGCGGGCCGTCGGCCGCACCCGATTATTCTCTCGTAAACAGGAACTGGAGGATGGCGTGTTCCTGCGGGGAGATGCTGTGATCGCCCGCCGGGACAGCCTGGAGCGGGAGATCATGAAAACCACCGATATCAAACTTCCCGGCGTTCACAATATTGAGAACTATATGGCGGCCATCGCCGCTGTGGATGGTCTGGTGCCTGATGCTATCATTCGGGAGTTTGCCCGGGAATTCGGCGGTGTGGAGCACCGCATTGAGCTGATCCGGACCCGGCGGGGCGTTCGGTGGTACAATGACTCTATCGCCTCCAGCCCCAGCCGTACCATCGCGGGACTGAATTCCTTTGACCGGAAGGTGATCCTGATCGCCGGCGGCAAGGATAAGGGCATTTCATACGAGGCGCTTGGCCCGGTGGTCAACGAGCATGTAAAGCTGCTGATCCTCTGCGGCGCTACCGCCGGCGTGATCCGCCGGTCCACAGAGCAGGCCTCTAATTATAATGGTCTTGAAATTGTGGATGTCGCGGATTATCACCAGGCTGTGGCTTTGGCTGACAGCCGCGCGGAGGATGGGGATGTGGTGATTCTGTCTCCCGCCAGCACCTCCTTTGACCGCTTCGCCAACTTCATGGAGCGGGGACGCGTGTTCAAGGAGATCGTCAACGCTCTTCCAGACGGATAAAACAAATGTAATGATCCTCTATTTCCGCATGGTCCATCCCTATTTCCGCATAGGATACCGGCAGGAGGGATGCGCTGTGTGGAGAGGCTTTTACTATTACCGCCGCTCGCTGGACCGCCGGGCCGTTCTGCGGATGCTGATCCTGGCGCTGCTCACACTTCTGCTGGCCCTGGCGCTGACCGCCACTGCCCGTATGAAACCGCTGCTGGAAAGTCTGGCGACTACCCGAGTCAGCAATGCCGTCACCCGCATCGTCACAGAAGCGGTGGATGAGACGATACAGTCCGGCGGCTTTCGTTATCAGGACCTGACTACGCTGGAAAAGGACAGCGAGGGCCGGGTCACCGCTCTGTACAGCAATATGGCGGCTTTCAACCGCCTGCAATCCGATATCCTGGATGTGGTCCTGCTTCGCATCGACCAAGTTTCTGCCAGGGAGCTGGGGATCCCGATCGGGACTCTTACCGGCTCGGCGCTGCTGGCTGGCCGTGGACCCCGGATCTCCGTGCGGATGGAGTCGGTGGGTTCTTCTACCGCTTGGTTTGAAAATCAGTTCGTCTCTGCCGGCATCAATCAGACCCGGCACAACATTGTGCTGAATATTGATGTGTACGTCAGCATCCTGCTTCCGGGCTTCACCACCGCCACCAAGGTCTCCAACAGCTTCACCGTGGCGGAAACAGTGATCGTAGGCAGCGTGCCGGACACCTATACCTATTTCAGCACCACACCGGATGTTCTGGATGAGGATGCCAGGGACTATATCTTAAATAAATAAGGATTAGGAATGTGGAATTATGTGTCCGGTAAAGCCGGACACATGAAATCATTCCGCCTTTGGCGGAATACAGCAATTCCTAATTTCTCATTCCTAATTTTCAGGGAGGCATAAAATGGATTACCGCGAGAGGATACAGGAGCTTCGCAGCATCCTGAATGAAAATGGCTACCGCTACTATGTGCTGGACGCCCCTACTATGAGCGACCGGGAATATGACCTGCTGAACCGGGAGCTGGAGGAGCTGGAGGCTCAGCATCCGGAGGAGGTCACGCCGGATTCACCGACCCAGCGTATCGGAGGCAAGATACTGGATGGCTTTGCCACCTATACCCACGAGGTCCCGCTGGAGAGTCTGCAGGATGTGTTCAACGCCAACGAGGTGGCGGAGTTCTGCGAGCGGATGAACGGAACATTGGGCAGTCCAGTGGAATACTCTGTGGAGCCGAAGGTAGACGGCCTGTCTGTAGCGTTGGAATATCGAAACGGCGTGTTCGTCCGGGGCGCGACCCGGGGCGACGGCCGGGTCGGGGAGGACGTGACAGAGAACCTCAAGACCATTCGCTCCATTCCTATGACGCTGCCGGATAAGCTGCCGCGGCTCATTGTGCGGGGAGAGGTCTATATGGCCCGGGATGTGTTCGAAGAGATCAACGCCATGCGGGAATTACAGGGAAAACCGCTGATGGCCAATCCCCGTAACGCCGCTGCCGGATCTCTGCGGCAGCTGGATCCCAAGATCTGTGCGGAACGGAAACTGGATATTCAGGTGTTCAATCTGCAATCAGCGGAGGGACGGGAATTCCTCTCCCATTCTGAGACGCTGGATTATCTCGCCTCTCAGCGGTTCAAGGTGATCCCCCACAAGACGCTGGCTGGTACCACCGCGGTACAGGCGGAGATCGACCGCATCAATGATGAACGAATGGAATATCCTTTTGATATTGATGGCGCTGTTGTAAAAGTAAACTCCTTGTCAGACCGTGAAATTCTTGGCTCTACCGCAAAATTTCCCAAATGGGCGGTGGCGTTCAAGTATCCGCCGGAGAAGAAGCCCGCAACCGTGCTGGACATTGTGGTCCAGGTGGGCCGCACCGGTGTGCTGACCCCTAAAGCGGTGCTGACCCCCGTGCGGCTGGCAGGCACCACTGTTACAAATGCTACGCTTCACAACCAGGATTTTATCGTGGAAAAGGACATCCGGATCGGCGATACCGTCATCGTCCAGAAGGCGGGGGAGATCATTCCGGAGATCGTGGAGGTGGTCCTGGACAAACGGCCCGACACTGCAAAGCCATATACTCTGCCGGAGGTCTGTCCCGTCTGCGGCGCGCCTGTCCGGCGGGATGAGGATGGTGCGGCCCTGCGCTGCACCGGTGCGGAATGTCCCGCCCAGCTCTTGCGGAACATCACCCACTTTGCCAGCCGGGACGCCATGGATATTGAGGGCCTTGGTCCCGCTGTGGTGCAGCAGCTGGTGGAAAACAAATTGATCGGCAACGCGGCGGATCTTTACAGCATCCACGCCAAAAATGTTGCCGCCCTGGACCGCATGGGCGCCAAGTCGGCGGAAAACCTGATCCGTGCCATCGAGAAGTCCAAGGCCAACGACCTCTCCAAGCTGATCTATGGTCTGGGCATCCGCCAGGTAGGGGAGAAGGCCGCCAAGGTCCTCGCGGCCCATTTCGGAACCTTTGACGCGCTGGCCGCCGCCACAGTGGACGAGCTGACCGCGATCAACGACGTAGGGGCTGTTACCGCCCAGTGCATCGTGGACTACCTGTCCGCCTCCCAGTCACAGGACCTGATCCGCCGCCTGAAGGAGGCCGGGGTGAATATGGAGAGCACCGCCGTGCCGGTGGACCAGCGTTTTGCTGGGATGACCTTTGTTCTCACCGGCGAGTTGACCGCCTATTCCCGCAAGGAAGCAGGCGCCAAACTGGAGTCTCTGGGCGCCAAGGTCTCCGGTTCCGTATCGAAAAAGACCAGCTGTGTAGTGGCGGGCGAGGCTGCCGGGTCCAAGCTGCGGAAGGCCCAGGAGCTGGGCGTGCCGGTCATCGACGAGACGCAGTTCCTGGTGCTGATCGGCGAGGCTGAGGGAGATGCCGGAGCTGTGGAGACACTGTTCAAAAAACCAACTGCTTAAACGCCAAAACGCCTGAAAAAGGAGAAAGATGTATGGACCAGAAGTGGATCGAGACATTCCGCTCTGAGATTGGAGCATTCCAAGAGACCATCAGCGCTTTCCAGCAGGGAGAGATCAGCAAAAAAGACTATAAGGGAACCTCAGGCGGCATGGGCAGCTACGCCCAGCGGGACCAGTCCCGCCATATGCTGCGGCTTCGCCTTCCTGCCGGGCGGTTGACAGTGGAACGGCTGGGCTTTTTGGCGGCGACTGTGGAGAAGTACGGCATTCAAAAGCTGAAGCTGACCACCTGTGAGACGGTGCAGCTCCACGACCTGTCAGAAGAACAGGTACCCGCCATCATGGAGGAGGCCATCAGCTGCGGTATCTTCACCAGGGGCGGAGGCGGAGACAACCCCCGCAATGTCATGTGCAGCCCCCTGTCTGGCGTACAGCCCGGTGAGGCTTTTGATGTAATTCCCTATGCTCAAGCAGCCACGGAATACTTGCTGTCCATCTGCCGGGATATCAAAATGCCCCGCAAGCTGAAGGTCGCGTTCTGCAACGGCGTAGATGACTGCGTTCACACTGCTTTCCGGGATATGGGCTTCCTGGCCCAGCCGGACGGCACCTTCGCTCTGCGGATCGCCGGCGGGTTGGGCAATAACCACCGCATGGGCGTTTTGGTAGACGAGGCCGTGGCCCCCAGGGAGATTTTATACTACATCCGAGCCATGATCGATACCTTCTGCGCCCACGGCAACTATGAGAACCGGGCCAAGGCCCGCACTCGCTACATGCAGGAAACACTGGGGTCGGACGGCTTGAAAGAGGCATTCCTGTCCAACGTAGCCGCCCGAAAGGCCGAGGGAGGGCTGGAGCTTCCCGATTTGGAGACTCCTGCCGACCAGGCGCGGGGCACGGGGGAGACGCTCTCCGGCCCTCGGGTCATCCGACAGAAGCAGACTGAGCTGTACGCTGTGGAGTACCACCCCATCGGCGGCCTGCTCCCGGCGGACAAGCCCGCCGCACTGTATGCCATTTTGAAGGACATTCCTGGTGCAGAGTGCCGGGTAGGCCCTGACGAGACCGTCTATATCATCAACCTCACCGCCAGCGAAGCCCGGAAGCTACTGGACGCTACGGCAGACAGCGCAAAGACCGTCTTTGATCACAGCGTGGCCTGTATTGGCGCCACCATCTGCCAGCAGGGTGTGCGTGACAGCCAGGGCCTGCTGCAGACCGCCGTGGCCGCTGTGCGGGAGGCGGAACTGCCGGACGGCGCGCTGCCCAGGATCTGTGTCTCTGGCTGTCCTTCCAGCTGCGCGGCCCACCAGGCAGGGGCTATGGGCTTCCAGGGCTGCGTGAAGCCGGTGGACGGCAAGCCTCAGCCAGCCTTCAAGCTGTTCCTGGGGGGCAGCGACACATTGGGTAAGGCCCGATTCGGTGAGCCGGTCGCTACCATTCTGGAAAATGATATCCCCACGCTGCTGGTGGAGCTGGGCCAAGCCGCTTCGGCAGAGGGCTGGGAGGCATGGTCCGCCGGACACGGCGAAGAACTGCAAGCCATCATCGCGAAATACGCCTGATAGGAAACACCAAGGGCAGGCACATGTTCAGTGTGCCTGCCTTTTTTGAGAAAGCGGGGAGCGAATGAAACGAATCTGCACACTGCTCTGTCTCTTGCTTCTAGCGGGCTGTTCCGCTCCTGCAAAGCAGGAGAAGCCAATGACTAGCAAAGAGATATCCTTTACAGATGATCTGGACCGGACCGTCACGGTCCCCCAAACGTCCCGGCGGACGGCGGCGCTGATCGGCAGCTTTGCCGACGTATGGTGTCTGGCGGGAGGAGAGAACACCTTGGTCGCCGCGGCCCATGATGCCTGGACCTCTTTTGACCTGGGGCTGAGGGAGGAGGTTGCGGATCTGGGAGCTATCAAGGAGCCAAATTTAGAGGTGCTGCTGGCGTCGGAACCAGACCTGGTGCTGGCCAGCTGCAACACCGCCACTGACCTGGAGCTGTGCGGTACCCTGGAGCAGGCAGGCATCCCTGCGGCCTACTTTGACGTGCAGCGCTTTGACGACTATCTGCGGATGCTGAAGATCTGCACAGACCTGACGGGCTGCCCGGAGCGCTACCGGCTTTACGGTGAAGAGGTGGCGGAACAGGTGGAAGCCGCCATGGCGAGACAGGATGGCTCTGCCCCCACGGTGCTGTGCATCCGGGCCACCGGGGCCAGCTGCAAGGTAAAGGGCAGCACGGATAACCTGCTGGGAGAGATGCTGGCGGAGCTGGGCTGTGTCAATATCGCCGACAGCAGCGGCTCCCTTCTGGAGGACCTGAGCCTGGAGGCCATCATCCAGGGGGATCCAGACTACATCTTCGCCGTGCTCCAGGGAGCAGACCCTACCGATGCCCAGGCCACTTTAGAAGCGGCGCTGCTGTCCAACCCCGCATGGGGAAATCTTCGGGCCGTGCGGGAGGGGCGTTTTTACACCCTGGACCATCGGCTTTACAATTTGAAACCGAACGCGCGTTGGGGAGAAGCCTATGAGAAGCTGGCGGACATCCTCTATGGGGAGACAACCGAATAAGGCGCTGGCGGTCCTGGCCGTCCTGACGCCGATGCTGGCGCTGCTGAGCCTATGCCTCGGTCCAGTGGCCCTGGCGCCGGGGGAGGTGCTGGGGGCCCTGCTTGGCCGGGAGACCGGCACGGCGGGACAGATCGTGCTATACGCCCGTCTGCCTCGGGCCTGTGGGTGCCTGCTGGCAGGGGCATCGTTGGCGGTCTCCGGTGCGGTAATCCAGGGAGTGCTGGACAATCCTCTGGCGGCGCCCAACATTATCGGTGTCAATGCCGGCGCGGGACTGGCGGTGGCTATCTGCTGCTCCGTGGCCCCCACCGCGGCGGCCATGGTGCCTTTCGCCGCCTTTTTAGGGGCCTTGGCAGGCGTGCTGCTGGTACTGTTCATTGCCCAGCGGACCGGCGCGGCCCGTATCACGCTGGTGCTGGCAGGTGTCGCAGTGTCCAGTATGTGCAGTGCCTGTATCGACGCTGTGGTGACCTTCGTGCCGGAGGCGCTGAACGGCTACTCCGACTTTCGTGTCGGCGGACTTGGCAGCCTGTCCATGGACCGGATAGTCCCCGCCTTTTGGCTGGCGCTGCCGGCGCTGGCGCTGCTGGTCGCCCTGGCAGGAGAGCTGGATGTTCTGCTGCTGGGGCAGGAGACCGCCAGGAGCCTGGGCCTTCGCGTGCAGCCTCTGCGGCTGCTTCTGCTGGCCCTGGCAGCGGCGCTGGCGGGAGCCGCTGTCAGCTTCGCAGGGCTGCTGGGTTTTGTGGGATTGATCGTGCCTCACATCATGCGCCGTCTGACAGTCAGCGGAAGCCTTCCCTTGCTGCTCTCCTCCGCGCTTGGCGGCGCGGCGCTGTTAACGGCCTGTGACCTGCTGGGGAGGCTACTGTTCGCTCCTTATGAGCTGCCTGTGGGTGTGGTGCTGGCACTGACAGGCGGTCCCTTCTTCATCTGGCTGCTGCTGCGGCAGAGGGGAGGGCGGACTGGATGATCGAATTGCAAAATCTCTCCGCCGGATATCCCGGCCGGGAGGTGCTCCATGGCGTCACGCTCACGTTCCACCCCGGGCGGGTATTGGCCCTAGTGGGGCCCAATGGATGCGGCAAAAGTACTTTGCTGCGGGCGGCGGCAGGACTGCTTTCTGTGTCTGGCGGCCAGATCCTGCTGGACAGCGCGCCTCTGGAAACTTATACCCCTAAGGAGATCGCCCGGCGGGTCGCCTTCCTTCCCCAGTCCCGGCCTGTCCCCAGCATCACAGCGTCCCGCATGGTGCTTCATGGCCGATTTCCTCATTTGGGCTATCCCCGGCGCTGCCGGGCAAAGGATCACCGGGCGGCGGAGCAGGCCCTGGCACAAGTGGGAGGGACGGACTTGTCGCACCGCATGGTTCCGGAGCTTAGCGGCGGCCAGAGGCAAAAGGTGTATCTGGCCATGGCCTTGGCACAGGACACAGCGACCATACTGATGGATGAACCTACCACCTATCTGGACGTAGGCTGCCAGTTAGAGGTGATGACCCTTGCCCGCCGCCTGGCAGGGCAGGGAAGGGCGGTCATCCTTGTGCTCCACGATCTCTGTCTAGCCATGCAGGCCGTCGATGAGATCGCTCTGCTGGCGGAGGGCAGACTGGTATCCCTGGGTGAGCCGGAAGAGCTGTTTGCCGCCGGTATCCTGGACCGTGTATTCGGCGTCGCCCTGGGGCGGGTGAATACGCCGGACGGCTGGCGGTATTATTACCAGTAAGGAGGCAAGCCATGGCCTATTTTCCCTTTTTTGTTGATTTGGAGGGCCGGAACGGCCTGATCGTGGGCGGCGGCACCGTAGCCTTGCGAAAGGCGGAAAAGCTGCTGTCCTTTGGCCCCCGGCTGACCGTGGCGGCGCCGGATATTCTCCCGGCGCTGGAGGCTCTGCCTGGACTGACCTTTCTGCGGCAGCCCTTTTCCCCGGAAATGCTGGAGGGCATAGCCTTTGTGATCGCGGCCACCGATGACCGGGCGCTGAACCGTGAGATCGCCGCCCAGTGTCAAGCGCGACGGGTCCCAGCAAACGCTGTGGATGATCAGGACTCCTGTACCTTTTTGTTTCCAGCGCTTGTAAAGCAGGATAGCTTAACGATTGGCATCTCCACCGGTGGTGCCAGTCCCATGGCAGCGGCGTACCTGAAGGATCAAATATCCGCCCTGCTGCCAGAGGATTTTGGTGCTCTGCTGACGGAATTGAAAGCCCTGCGGCCCCGGGTGAAGGCTGCTTTGCCGGAATCGGAGCGGCCTGCTGCCTTCTCCCGGCTGTTCCACACCCGTCTGGCTGCACGGCGGTCCCTGACAGAGCCTGAGATCGACATGCTGCTGTCGGGAGCGGATATGAAACGAGGGTGTGTCTATTTGGTGGGCGCCGGCTGCGGCGCTGCAGACCTGATCACCGTTCGGGGCGCCCGGCTGCTGGCCAATTGCGACACAGTTATATATGACGATTTGATCGACCCGGCCCTGCTGGACCTGACTCCGTCAAAAGCGGAGCGGCTGTATATGGGCAAGCGGCAGAGCCGCCGCTCTGCGGCGCAGGATGAGATCTGCGCACTGTTGATCAAAAAGGCCAGAGCGGGGCAGACCGTGGTGCGGCTGAAGGGCGGAGATCCCTTCGTCTTTGGACGAGGCGGGGAAGAGGCCCGGGCGCTGTCTGCCGCCAGCGTTCCATGGGAGGTGGTGCCGGGCATCACCTCCGCCATTGCCATTCCCGGCGAAGCGGGCATCCCGGTGACCCATCGGGGCGTGAGCCGGAGCGTCCATATCGTTACTGCCCACACAGCAAAGGGAAGCCTGCCGCCGGATCTGAATCTGCTGGCTCAATTGGAGGGAACGCTGGTATTTCTCATGGGACTGCGCCGGCTCCCACAGTTGGCGGCCGCCCTGATGAAAGCTGGAAAGGTGCCGGATACGCCGGCGGCGGTGGTCTCCGGCGGCAATGCGCCCCATCCCATGATCGTCCGGGGAACACTGGCGGACATTGCTGAAAAAGCTCGGGACGTACATCCCCCTGCTGTGATCGTGGTAGGTCCAACTGCGGCGATGGACTTGATGGCGGACCGCCCCCTGTCCGGCGTTACTGTGGCTCTGACCGGAACAGCGGCAGTGACTGACAAGCTGTTTCCAGCCCTGGAAGTCTTAGGCGCCAGCGTTTTTCTCGCGGAGCGTTCTCTGGTAACGCCATTCCCGCCGCCTCAGGGACTAAAGGAATTGGCAGACAGTCGTCATTGGCTGGTATTCACCAGTGCGAATGGCGTCCGTTGCTTTTTTGATGATCTGGCGGAGCTGGGGATGGACCTTCGCTGCCTTCACGCCTGTCGGTTTGCTGTCATCGGTCCCGCCACTGCCGCCGCTCTGGAAGAGCACGGCATCCAAGCGGATCTGTGTCCAGAGGTCCATACCACCGCCGCATTGGCGCAGGCTCTGCTGGACGCCGTCCCGGCAGGGGAGACCGTCTGCCTCCTTCGCTCCACCCACGGCAGTCCTGATCTGGCGTCAGTGCTGACGGAAAAATTTCAGGTCCGGGATGTCCCGCTCTACCGTCTTGTTGCTGACTCCCAGACGGCTCAGTCGGCGACAGATCGACGGGCAGATATTCTGGTATTTTCCAGCGGCAGTGGTGTAGAGCTGTACTTTGCCGCTCACGGTGCAGTGCCGGAGGGCACTGTCTGCATCTGTATCGGAAACGTCACTGCCGCTGTCCTGCGCCTCTGGTATGACGGTCCCTGCCTGACAGCGGAGGATGCCTCCGCCGAGGGACTGGTGACTGCGATCCAGCGGGCTGTGCAATTGTTCCAAAAGTCATAAAAAATGTCCCGGAGCAGATGCTCCGGGACATTTTTTACTTGTCGAAGGCAGGATTCATATAGTAGACGTTTTTCTCGTTCATCTTGTCCTTGGCCAGACGCAAGCCCTCGCCGAAGCGCTGGAAATGGACGATCTCCCGCTCCCGCAGGAACCTGATGACGTCATTGACGTCTGGGTCGTCGGAGAGACGAAGGATGTTGTCATAAGTCAGCCGGGCTTTCTGCTCCGCAGCCAGATCCTCGCTCAAGTCGGCGATGACATCGCCAGTGACCTGCATGGTGGAGGCGGACCAGGGGTATCCGGAGGCAAATTGTGGATATACGCCGGTGGTGTGGTCCACGAAATAGGTGTCAAAGCCGGCGGTCCTGATCTGTTCCTCTGTCAGGTTGCGGGTCAGCTGGTGGACGATGGTGCCTACCATTTCCAGGTGTCCCAATTCTTTAGAACCATGAAAATAGATATAATGAGCAAATTAAAATGGGAGGCGGGGGTGGATGGTGATGGACATATTGCTGGCCTGATAGCGGCCGCCGGTGGTTTTGGTATAGACAACGTCCTTTAATACGCTGTGCAGGAGGGCGTTTTTTTCTTCCGGCGTTTCGGCCAGCGCATAGCTGTCCAGCACACGGCGGACGGCGGGGGCAATGAGGCTCTTGGCTTGGAGCTGCTGCTCCAGGGCGGTCATGGCCGCACCGGCGGCCTGGATGCGCTGCTCCAGATCGAGGCGGCGGCGGGACAGCTCCTGACAGCGGGCAGTGAAGAGCTCCACCGTGTAAACGCCCTGCTCCACCAGGTCATAGGCCCGCTGCTCCTGCTGCGCGACCTGTTCCATTTCCCGCTGCAGCGCGGAAATGGAACGCTCCAGAGACGCCTGCTCGGCAGCCTCTGCCTCGGTGGTGTCGTCAGGCGGCGCCTGGTCGAAGTCCGCAAGCCAACTCCGAAGGGCTTGGAGAATGGCGGCCTCTACAATATCCAGGTCGGAACTCATGGTGGGACAGGATGGGTGGGGGCAGATCAGGCCGTCCTTGTGGCCGCTCCGGTAAGGGCGGCGGACCATCTTCCGGCCGCAGCAGCCGCAGGTCACCAGCCCGGCCAGAGAACTTTTAATGCCCAACTGTTTTGGCCCGGGGCGGCTGGGATTGTTTTTCAGCAGCTTTGCGGCCTGGTCGAAGATCTCTTGTGAGATGATCGGTTCATGGAGGCCGCGGCTCACGGTCTCGCTGCCAGCTTCGGCGCGGGGGCGGGTCTTGACGACCGCGCCGTCCCGCAGCACCTTGACCTGGGGGCGGTTTCCCCAGCGGACCCAGCCGGCATAAGCGGGATTCCGCAGGATGTCCTTGACGCTGTTCTGGGTCCAGTCATGGCCGCCGGGGGAGGGGATCCCCGCCGCGTTCAATCGGGAGGCGATCTTAGCGGGGCCGAGGCGGCGCAAAGCGCCGCTGGCGGCGGGCGGTCCTTCCGTATACCAGCGGAAGATATCCGCCACCACTTGCGCGTTTTTATTTGGCCGCAGCGTCCAGCCCTTCTGGCCCTCCAGCTTGATCCGGTCATATCCGTAGGGGGCGCGGTTGGAGGGCCATTTTCCCTCATTCACGGAGGCCAGACGGCCCAGCTGCTGGCGGCGGTTGATGGTCTTGTACTCCCGGCGGCTCATGAACAGTCCGAACTCGAAATACTCCTGGTCAAATTCGCTTTGGGGATCGTAAGTCTTGACCGGCGTGATGATGCGGGTGCCGCTGAACTGGAAGGCCCGGGAGACCAGGCCCTGGTCAATCGTGTCGCCGCGGGCAAGACGCTCCACCTCCATCACCAGGACACCGGCCCACATGCCGGCCTCCACATCGTGGAGCAGCTCCTGCATGATCGGGCGGGAGGTGATGGTCTCGCCGGACTTGACGCCCTCTTCATAAATGCGGCCAATGTTCAGGCGCATGGCCTTGGCGAGAGACAGCAGCTTTGTCCGGTGGCGGAGCAGGGTATCCCCCTGGCCGTGGGCCTCTGCCTCCAGATCACTGCGGGATTTGCGGAGGTAGATGCAGTAATCCCGCCCGAAGGGGACAATTTTAGAAGTTTCAGAGAGCATGGGATTACCTGCCTTTTGAAAGAATAAATTATAATAAGTGATAATAAATGCGAAAAAATTATAAAAAGTTGTTGATTTTTTCTGACGGGTGCGTATAATGGAAAGTACAGAAACAACATTTTGTTGTATTCTGCATTGACAAGAATTGCCCTCGGCCCATTCTTGTCCGCCTGTCCCCAAAGAGGAAAGCCCCTGCCTGATAAGTGGGGAGCCAAAAAAGAGGAGAGCCTCTGCCTTGAGTGAGGAGCTAAAAAAGAGGAGAACCCCTGCCTTGAGTGGGGAGCTAAAAAGCGGGGTAACGCAAGTTGCCCCGCTTTTTCACAGCGGGAGGGAATCGCTTGGAAAAATTAAAGATATACAGGATACGAGAGGGATACATAGAGTACCTGCATAACATTGATGAACGCGTACAGTACAACAAGGGCGAACATCGGCCCTATCTGGGCGTTGTCCTGGAAGTTGGGCAGCACAAGTATTTCGTTCCGATGGAATCTCCAAAGCCGAACCATAAAAACATCAAAAACAATGTCCATATTATGCGGATCGACGGCGGGAAGTACGGCCTGCTGGGATTCAACAATATGGTTCCCGCCAAGGATTTCTTCCTGGTTCCCTTTGATATCGCCAAAGATCCGGATGAGCGTTACAGAAATCTGCTGTGGAATCAACTGAAATTCTGCAATGCCCACAGGAAGGAGATACGGGAACACGCCAGAAAGACCTATGAGGGCGTTACAGTGAAGAAGACTCCATTTTTGGTGAAGAATTGCTGCGATTTTAAGCTACTGGAGCAAGAATACGTAAAATATTATTTCAAAACAACAAAATCATGACCGTGAGCCGCTGGGGAGACCCGGCGGCTTTTATTTTGCCCTTACTGCTCGTAAACGCGCAGGAGAGCGCGGAGGGGGGAAAGGAACTCCGTGCAGATCTTCCGGGCGATGCCGACGGCGGTGGCCTCGTCATAGACGTGGGAGGTCAGATTCCGGGCGGTCAGGATGTCGTTCCACTGCTGGGCGTCATCCAGGACGCCGGCGGAAAAGGCCTCCTTCAAGATCCCTCTGGGGGACGCAATGGAGAGGACCATGCCCTGATCCTCCAGATATTCCTTGATGGACTTCCAGGCAAGCTCCACGGTGAATTCAAAGCGCTGGATCAGGCCGTCCCGATACAGGGCGTCCTCCGGCGTTTTTTGATAGCGCTCCACGGCCTCTTCCAACTGGGCCAGGGCGTGTTTATAGTTTTCCATCTTCTGAAGCATACAGGGTCACACCATCCTTTTCGATATTGCGCAGAAAAACAGGGTCCATATTGGGTGTGATATGGACGATATCCAGTTTCAGCAGAGTGGGAAGCTCCTCCGTCTCCAGCCAGAAGGCGCTCCGTTCCTTTTCGGGCATACCGTACACCGCCAGGTCAATGTCGCTGCGGGCGGTGTTGTCGCCCCGGGCGCGGGAGCCGAACAGCACCAGGCGGCGGGCGCCGTGGGCCGCGGCGGAGGCCCGGAGCTGGGCAAGCAGGGGAGAGGGGATAGACAGGGGGGATCGACAATCCATAAAATCACCAAATCTTTTGGCACCGTCAATTTGGCGGTGCTTTTATTTTTTGAAGTTTGCCGTGCCAGCGATAGGCCCGGCGGAAACCTGCGGCTTCTGCTTCTTCTATCGTATAGGCGTAAAACTCGCCGGGAGAGTCGATTTTAACATTATCATACTGTTGATCCATGGGAAGGTGATATATTTTTTGAATCTCACCAGAAGGTCCCTTTCCGATATTGCACTTGATTCTGGGATAATCTTGGAAGGAAACAAGAGGGAAAAGACGGAGGCCCAGCAATTCGGCACAATGGACCGCCACAGAAGAGAAATCTACTGTTGTAACAAAAACACCAATTACCTGACGTTCGGGATGCTCATGCTGGTATTCATACGTACTGCCTGCCAGCTGAAAAACATGATTTTCATGGATCGTTTTTTCTTTTGCCCAGCGCTTGCACTGAATAAGGACCGTTTGATTTTCTTTTTCGAGGATAAGATCGCGCCCCATGTCCTTTAGTTTTTCTGTGGCACCGGAATAATGAACAGAATAGCCCTTTGCTTCACAGAGATATCCAATATAACGTTCGTATTCAATTCCGACTTCCCAGGAGGACTTTTTGCGCTCAATATATCGATCAAGGGCGAGCTGATACTTATCACAAGTAGAAAGGTTTGCGTATTCTTCCGGGGAGAGATATTTTTTCAATAGCGCCTGATCTTCCGTGGGAGCAGCTTGGCTTGCTGTTGCATATTCAAACGCTTCTATAGGGGGGACTTCCTTAAAGGTCAGGAGCCAGGGAAAAAGCGATTCATAAAAATGAAGCTGATATTCAGTTTGTTTGGCTTCCGCTTTCCATTTTGAACGCTCACGTTTAAGACTCCGCTCTATCCTATCAGCAGTTTGATGCGCAGCATGAGATTTATTTCGAAGAAGCTGAATGATTTCCTCATCGTATTTCTCATAAAGATCAGAAAACATTTTTGCGAGCCAGGGATAAGTTTGTTTTGTTTCTTTTAAAAGGTTGTTGAAATTTTTCTTTTCTTGTGAAAGTATTTCGGCTTCTTTGGAAATTCTGGCTGATTCAGATAAAAGAGTATCTCGTTTATTCAGAAGTTCCGCGATATCCTTTTCAATAGCATCCTTTGCAGTGCCATTCAGAAGCAGTCCACATTCAACGGCGAGCCGGAGCATATGCTTGCAGGGAGATTTTCGAAATTGGAAATCGGGGCAGTTGCAGGAATGGAGCGTTGTATGGTATATATTTCCGCTTTCAGAGATAATATCGGCAGTGATATCGAATGGAGAAACGATTCGCATAGAAGTGTTCAGGACAGAGCGGAGACGGCTATAATAGGCACTGCTTTGCACTTCACTGTCGCTGAAACTCAGCGCTGCAAAAGCAGGGGTGGTTTGCAGATAATCGCGACTGGCAACTTTACGCGCCATATCTATGGTGCGGTTGCGCACCAGATCATTTATATGCTGCCGCTGGTGTTCAAAAATGATCCTTTCTTTGGATAGGGCTTCTCTTTGACGCTGCAATTCTTCTTTTTGGCCGACAAGCGTTTTTTCCCACTGCGTGAGAGCGCGTGCTTCGGCTTCGCGTTTTGGCCTACCAGACAGGGTATCTTTTATCCGATAAAGAAGCGGCGAAAGGAAGAAAAGGAGGATCAAAACGAGATACCAATAAGTTATTACAAATCGCAGAAGCTCTTTTCCAAACACGATATCACCAAACCTTTGTAGTGGCAGTTGGCCGCCGCTAGCGGAGAGCTGGCTTTCTATTTTTTGTCTTGGCGGAAGTCTACGTAAATGATCCGGCCTATTCGCCGGATGCGGAGAACTTGGGGTGTTCGGCTTGGGGGGATTTCTTGGGTAAGATTAAATTCTCGTCCCGAAGTGCATATTCGGCTTGTTTTAGAATTTGTTTCCTTCCATCAGCATTGACATGCATAAAAATATTAGCAAGCTTATTTATGCCGTACTTAATAGAAGCATCATTAGAGGTTTCGACAACCTCGATCCCAAGAAGTGTATCGACAGAAGTCTGTAGAGAAATGGCTATGCGGCAAAGTAACGGAATAGATGGGCATACAGAAGATTGTTCAATTTGATTATAGAGTTTTAAAGAAATTCCAAGCATTTCAGCTACATCGGCGCAGGAATAACCTCCTTGCTCACGCAAGGATTTTAAATTATTCCCGTCCCAATTCCATGTGTAATCAAATTCCTGATTACCTTGTCCACATAGAAGATCGTCAATAGTAGTTCCGAAAAATTGTGCGAGACGAATCACTGTATCAAAAGATGGTTCCCGCTTACCGGCTTCCCATCCGCCAACGGTAGATTGTACGGTGCCGAAGTCATCGGCAAAAGCCTGTTGAGATTTATATCCATTTTCTTCTCTTAATTCTCTGATTCTAAAACGAAAGCGATTTGCTTTATCCAATTTAATCACCCCTTGCGCTTATTTAACCTCGTTCTGTGGTTAAACGCAAGGGGTGATTAAATTTTTTTAAAAATAAACGCTAAAAGAGTTGACAAACGCAGATAGAGTTGATAATATAAGCGCAGATAGAGTTAATTGGAACAATCAGGAAAAATTATATGAAAGGAGCGATGACCATGCTGAATTGGCTGGTTGAAATTAGAGGAAAGCGGTCACAGTACGAGGTTGCAAAAGAAATCGGCATTGCGCAGAGCACCTACGCTTCTATTGAGGTAGGGAGCAGGAATCCATCAGTCCAGATGGCAAAGCGTATCGCTACGGAGCTGGGCTTTGAGTGGACGCGGTTCTTTGAAGAGAACAGCGAGAGCGCGTGAGGATGAGACTATGAAAGACGAAAGCAAGCTGAAAATGGAGTGCGCAATCGACGCGCTGTATTTGATTGGTAACGAACTTCGGCACTGTGACAGCGACTGCATGGAGGAGGCCGGAAACGCCCTTTACCTGCTTCAGGAGATCATGCGGGAATGCCTCGCCGCTGAACAGGGCGAGGCCGGGAAGCATACGGCAGTCTCCATGGACACCGGGCCGAGCTGGCTGGAAAAAATCAGGTTAGAGCGCGGCATCAGTCAAAAAGCGGTGGCGGACGCCGCAGGGATCTCACAGCCGACCTATTGCAACATCGAAAAAGGCAAACGGGGCGTATCGGTTGAGACGGCCAAGCGGATCGCGGCGGAGCTGGGCTTTGAATGGACACGGTTCTTTGATGAAAACAGCGAGAGCGCATGAGGAGGAAAATAAAAATGACAATCGGAGCATGGATCGTAGCAGGAATCATTGGATTTACGGGGCTGATTATTGCGGGTGTTTTGGCTTGGAGCGGTATCCGAGGAAGTGAGAAGAGTTTCGTTGTGTGTGGTATTGCCGCTGCGCTTATTACAGCATTGGTGTGTGCTGCATTTGTCTGGTGGCGAAGTAACTCAGAAAGCGGAAAGCGCGCATTAAAGGATCAGCAGAGTAATTTAAACGGAGGAATCGAAAGAACCGTTCGAGTGTTTGATATCAACGGCAATTTGATCGAACAGTATTGCGGGAAATTTGATATTGAAACTGATCGTGCCAGTTACATTTTGTTTGATGATGAGCAGGGAGACCGGCACATGATCTACTACACAACTGGAACTATCATTGTTGATGAAAATTAACCTGATACAAATGTGAGGAGGATCTTTACATGAGTGCAGTTTTATTAAGACCGTTGATCGAAAATCATCCAAAAGCAATGCCCCTCGCCAAGACGCTGGTTGCAGCAGCGGCAGAGCAAGGGGCAAACGCGGGAGAGCTTGAACTGGCCTGCCGGCTTGCGATAGAGGCATACCGGAAGGCAAGAGACAACTCAGGAATGGAGCTTTCGCATTTTGAGAGCGAGGCCAAAGCCGCCCTCGACAGCATCTAAGAAAACAGCGAGAGCGCGTGAGGAGGACGGAATGAACGTGGAAGGAATGATATTGTGCCTGCTCTGCGGGCTCTTGGCGGGGCTTCTGATGGGCTGGGGGTGGACGGAAAAGCGCAGAAGAAAGCGCCTTCCGGCGTGCGAGGTGCGGAAAGCGCCCAAGGTGCTCTATGTACCGGAAAAGGAAGTCAGGGGAGACGGTCCAGCGGTGCCGCCGGAACAGAAAGAGCCTGTGAGCAATAAAAAGCCCACCGGTGAGGGCGGGCGGAGCGCATATCGGGTCACTGTGACCCGCAGCCACGGGGTGGTTGAGGTGCGGAAGGCAAAAATCAGGCGGGGCAAGACGGTGCTGGCAAGAAGGCTGAACACCAATTTTCCCGACAGCGGGAAACGGGAAATCATGCTCGGGCTGACCCGAGCAGAACGGAAATAGGACAATCCGACAGCCGCATAGGCTGACTGGGGGAGGTGGATGCGTTGTATCAGGAAAAAGGGAATATCGTGGCGGAGTACAACTTCAACGGCGTCCGGGTCCTGGTCTCCGACTCCGCCTATGCCGGGAAATCAAAAGAGGAGCTGGATGAGGTCCGCAGGGAAGCACGGCGGATCGCCTGGGATATCGCCGTGCGCTATGAGATGCGCAAGCGGGCGGCGGAGGCGGGTACACCAGATCAGGAGGACAGGATATGACCAACAGAAAAAAGCCCGCCGGTAAGGGCGGGCAGAGCGTATACCGGACCATTACGATTTACAGTCACGGAATAGTCGAGGTGAAGAAACGAAAACCAAACGGGGCAAGACGGTGCTGACAAGAAGGCTGAACACCAATTTTCCCGACAGCGGGAAACGGGAAATCATGCTCGGGCTGACCCGAGCAGAACGGAAATAGGACAATCCGCAGGGCGCATATCTTGACGATAGGCTGATTGGGGGGTGGATGCTTTGGAAGAAAAGACAATTGTACAGATCGGCGGAAAGTCCTATCTCCGAAGCGAATACACTGTGGACTTCGGGGAGAAGAACGGCAGCTGCCGGGTGGAGGTGCTGGATCCCTGCATCACGCCGGAATCTCAGGAGAAGCGGCGGCAGGCCATTTTGAAGAAGTGCCAGGAGCTGATCCGCAGCGGACAGATGTGACGCAGGGGGTTTGCCCCCCAGGAAAAAGGGGCTCCCCGCGCGGCCTGCCGCGTGGGGAAAGGACGAATGACGGAACGTTGTGAGCTTTCGGCATGGCCGGAAGCGAATAGAGTGAAGTTTATGAGGACGTGAGGACAAGCTATGACGAAAACAAGCAAGAAAGCATTGAACGAGCTGTTCCGGCGGCTGCTGGAAGAGGCAAAAGAGGATATCCGGCATTTTGCGGAAAAAGACAGCGGCGCGGCCCTGATCTGTTACGGAAAGGTCTGCGGCTATGTGCGCGTGATGGAAAAGCTGGAGCTGATCGACTGGGAGCAGAGCCGCTTTATCCAGGACGAGGCTTTCGCGCTGGTCCAGGGGAGGGAGCCGGAATATGAGGGGTGCTGAGAGGGGGTATGCCCCGACGAGATACAGAGGCAGGAAGCCAAGAGGCGGGCCGTCGCCGGACGCCGTGATGCTGCTGATGATCCTGGCGCTGATAACGGTGATGTCCATGACCATGCGGCTCAGCGGACGGCTGACGGGCATGACCGCCCGGGAACAGCTCTATCACGCGATCTGCGTGGAAGAGGCATGAAGAGAGGAGGCAGACAATGGCGGACAAGGGGAAACGGGCCATGTTGTGGGAAGTGGGCTGCGAGGGCCACACAGACGCATGGGTGACTGCCGGCAACTGGGAGCTGGCCACCGTGGCGGCGGCGGAGTTCTGGGGCGTTCCCTGGCGGGAGGTGGCGGCCAAATGCGAGCTGAAGCAGAAGATCACCGGCGCGCCCCGCAATATCTGCTGCCGGTGCGGCCGGACCTATTATGGCGGTCCGCCCATGTGCGGCGCCTGCAAGCTGACGGCGCAGACGGAGGAGGCGCTGCTGCGGCGGAGGCTGAAGCGGGCGTATCAGACCGGGAAGGTCATGTGAAAACGCCCTGGCGGGGGGCGAAAGCAAAAGAGAGGTATAACGTATGGTTGAGGAAGCGATCAAAAAGTTGGAAAGCGAGTTTCAGGCTGGAAAGTATAACCGGTATGGGCAGGTCATGAAGCAGGGGGTCCTGGACGCTCTGCGGGAGTTCTGCGGGCAGGACGAGGAGTTTGCCCAGGCGGTGGTGCAGGGCGGGACTTTTTCGGACTGCATGAAGGCCGTGGCAAAGAACTGCGGCAGCGGGATCTCAGACCTGACGGCCTATGAACGGGCAGTGCAGTTCTATTTCCCTACAGCAGCGGTCCGCTTTCAGATGCGGATCGACCTGGCGCCCCACGCGGCAGAGGATACCCGGGCGGTGGTGCTGAATCTGGCGGATTTTCTGTGAGGGAGGCGCGGACAATGGCTGATAAAGACCGTGCGGCACGGCTTGCCAAGGCCGCGCCGCCGCTGAACGAGGCGGAAAAAGCTGCTGTGAACGCACTGTTTCCGGCGTATGCGTTCCGCCGCTCCCGAACCAGGGAGCTGTGGATGAGCTGCTGCCGGAAGCACCGGACCCTGCCGGAATGGAACCGGCAGAGCGCGGCGGAGCAGGCAATGATGCGGGAGCTTCACCAGCGGGAGCCGAAGCACTATTACGGCGGTGAAGCGGAGCCGGCGGCGGTGTGCCCATACTGCGGGACACCGGTGATCGTGAAGGAGCTGGGCCGGACAGGGAAGCGGAGGAACCTCTCCCGCTGGCGGCGGGCGGTAGTGCTGCGGTGGAGCGGCGGCAGCCTTTGGGCCAGGGCCTATGACTGCGGGAAGCACTACTCTGACGGATATTCCCTGACGGGCATCCCCAATATGAAGCTGGTGGGGGTCTACCGGTTCCGGCCAGGACTGGCGGAGGAGACCAGCAGGAGCTGGTACGGCAATGATGGATTCCGGTATTACGCGGCCCAGAACGGCCCGCTGACCGGCGGAAGATGGAATATCCACAGCCCCTTTTCCTGCAACACGGAGTATGGGATGGGATTTGATGTGATCGGGCTGGAGGAGATCGGGAAAAGCCCGTTTCGATACTGCATGGCGGCGGAGTATGAAAAGCATAGCTCCTATTTTTTGGAGTTTTTGACCGCCTGCTGCTTCTATCCCCGGCAGATCGAAATGCTGATGAAAGCGGGGATGCGGGATGTGGTCCGGGATCTGGCGGCCCGGGGCGTGAAAAACGCCATGGCCATCAACTGGACGCGGGAGGATCCCATGGAGGCCTTTGGACTGGACAAGCAGGAGCTGCGGGCCTTTCTGGCCACCAGCCGGGATATCGACATTCTGACCCTGTACAAGCGGCTGAAGGGCCGGGTCTCCATGGAGGAGGCGGCGGATTGGGTCGGAAGAGGCATCCATATGCGGGAGACGTTCCATCAGGCAAAGGTGTGGAACCTGCCGCCGGAGCAGCTGATCCGGTATCTGGCCAGGGAGACAGACGGATACCTGGACAGCGCCCTTCTCCACTGGAAGGACTATCTGACAGCGGCCCAGGCACTGGGCTATCCGCTGCACCGGGAGAATGTGCTGCTCCCAAAGGGGCTGGACGCCGCCCATGATTCGGCGGTCCAAAAGCACCGGGACAAGCTGGAGCGGGAGCGGAAGGCAGCGGACGCGGAGAAGAAGCGGCTGGCCGCGCTGGCGTATCAGGACCGGAAAAAGAAACTGGAGAAGCGGTATGGCTACGAGGCCATGGGCTATGTGATCCGGGTACCGGCCAACGAGGACGAGATCATTGCGGAGGGGCAGGCGCTGAAGCACTGTGTGGCCGGATATGCCAACCGGCACATGCAGGGGCAGGTCACCATTCTCTTCATGCGGAAGAAACGCAGCCTGGACAAGCCCTGGCTGACCATCGAGATGTCCGGGAAACGGCTGGTGCAGATCCATGGATACCGGAATGAGGGAATGTACTCCACGAGGGGCCGGTTTGCCCCGGACCCCAGAGAGACATACCGTGATTTTTTGGACCCGTGGCTGGATTGGGTGGCCGCTGGAAGCAAGCGGGACAAGGCTGGGGCGCCGGTCCTGCCTAAGAAAAAGAAGGAAACGGAGGTCAAAAGCGCATGAGCGATCTGGAGAGCGCCAGAACTATGGGGGTCCCCGCTGGAGCCCAGCGGAGCGGGTCCAGTGGGGAGGGGCCGAGCAGCGGAATGAGGGAGCCTGCGCCAGAAAGCGCAGGCGAGAGATATGGAGCTTGTGAGGACGAGATGGAGACGGCATACAAAATGACAGACAATTACTATCGGGAGCTGATGGCGAAGAGGGGGGAAGCGCTTACGCCGCCGGTGGGCGTTTCCAGGGGGATCGCGGTCATTACAGACGAGATCCTGTTTTATAAGAATGTGGGCGGCAGCGCCGTGATCGAGATCGGGCGGCGGCTGATGGAGGCCAAAGCCCAGCTTTCTCATGGGGAATGGCTGCCCTGGCTGCGGGACAAGGTGGACTTTTCAGAGCGGACGGCAACCAATTTCATGCGGCTGGCAAAGGCATATGGAAATCAGCAGACGATTGCCGATTTGGGAGCCTCCAAAGCCTTGGCACTGCTGGCTTTGCCGGAATCTGAGCGGGAGAGCTTCGCCGCGGAAAAACACACGGTAAACGGCGTGGAAAAGTCTGTTTCGGACATGAGCAGTCAGGAGCTGAAACAGGCCATCCGGGAGCGGGACGAGGCGAGACTGGCGGCGGAAAAAGCCAAGGCCGAGGCGGACGCGGCAGAGGCCAGCCGGGCCAAGATGGAGACGGATATGCGGCAGCTGAAGGAGCTGCAGGCCCGGGCACTGGAGGACCAGGCGGCCAAGGCGGCGGAGGTGAAGCGGCTGGAGGACGAGCTGGCAGCTATGAGAAACAGGCCGGTAGATATTGCTGTGGAGGTGAAGGACGCCTCCCCGGAGCAGATCGCCCAGGCCCGGGCGGAGGCTGCCAAAGAGGCCCATGCCTCCATGAAGCAGGCGCTCCAGAAAGAACTGGACAGCAAGGAGGAGCAGCTGCGGAAGGCCCGGGAGGACCTGAAAAAGGCCAGAGAGGAAGCCAGGACCGCCAATGTGGGACTGCGGGAGGCGGAGGAGGCGGCCAGGAAGGCCCGGGAGGCCGCGGAGAAGGCCGAAAGGGCGGCCAAGGTCAACAGCAGCCAGAATATGGTGCGCTTTACCATTCTGTTCAACCAGACCCAGGAGACGGTGAACCAGATGGCGGACGCTGTGAAGCGGGAGCCGCCGGAGAACCAGGAGAAGATGCGGGCGGCCATGCGGGCGCTGTCCGACGCCATTGGAAAGGCGGCAGGCACATGAGGATCGAAAAGGTCCGGTGCGGGAGCTGCATATACGGAGCGGGGCCGCTGAACATATTCCGCTGCAATTATGCCGGACTGACCGGAAGGACCCGGAAAGGGCAGCCGCCGGAGAACTGCACATACTTTCGGCCGGGGCGCAGGCTGGAGACGCCGGAGGAGGCGGCCCGCTGGCAGAAGGCGCGGCAGAAAGAGGCGAAGCGCCGGAGGAACAGCCCGGACTGGGAAAAGGGCGGGGACCTTTACCGGCAGGGACAGAACGACGGGGAGATCGCCCGGGCACTGGGGTGCAGCCGGGGCGCTGTGCTCCAGTGGCGGAGGCGGAACGGCCTGCGCGCCAACGCCGGGCCGGTAAACCGGGAGGGATGGCATGGGGATCAACATCAGGAATCCACGGCAGTACATGGAGAATTTTTTATACATCCGGGATAAGAAGCAGCGGCTTGTTCCGCTGAAGCTCAAGCCCGCCCAGGAGAACCTGTACCAGATCATCAAGGAGGAGCACCAGGCGGGACGGCCTGTGCGCCTGATCGTGCTGAAGGGGCGGCAGGAGGGCATTTCCACGGTGACGGAGGCACTGATGTTTCAGGACGCCGCCACCCGGCCTCTGGTGAACACCCTGATCGTGGCCCACCGGGACGACGCCACGGCCAACCTGTTCCGCATGAACAAGCTGTTTTACGACTGCCTGCCCCAGAGCGTACAGCCCATGAAAAAGGCCAGCAACGCAAAAGAACTGGTGTTCGAGAATCCCACCCGGGACGAGGGGGAGAAGCGGCGGCGGCCGGGGCTGCGGTCCCGGATCAAGTGCGTCACTGCCGGGGGCAAGGGCGCGGGCCGGTCGGACACCCTGACCAATGTGCATCTATCGGAGTACGCCTTTTGGCCGGGAGACAAGAAGGGTATGCTGGCGGGCATCATGCAGGCCGTGCCGGACGACCCCAACACCATGGTCATCATCGAGAGCACCGCCAACGGCTTCGACGACTTCAAGGAGCTGTGGGACGGCGCTGTGGAGGGGACCAACGGCTGGAGGCCGGTCTTCCTGCCCTGGTACATGGAGCCGGAGTACCGGCGGCCTGTAGAACCTGGAACTATTTGGACAGATGAGGAAAAGAAAATGATGGGGCCCCCGCCGGAGCCCAGCGCAGCGGTCAAGGTGAGCCGCGAGAGCGGCGAGAAGGCCCTCTGGAGGGGTCCGGTGGGGAGAGGAGAGGCAAGGAAGCGGTTCGAGCCCTGGGCGAAAGGCCGGGGCGAGTATAGCGGACTTTGCCTCGACGAGGAGCAATTGGCCTGGCGGCGGTGGTGCATCCGCGTCAATTTCGGCGGGGACGAGCAGTTATTCCGCCAGGAGTACCCCAACACGCCGGACGAGGCGTTTTTACTGTCCGGTGATCCCTATTTTGACAACGACGTTATCATGGCCCGGCGCCGGGCGGTCCAGGAGCCGCTGCGGACCGGCCTTTTCGAGCATCCGGAGCCGGAGATCGAGGGGGGTGCGCCCAGGGATTGGGGCTTTGTGGACCGGGAAAAGGGCTTCATCCGCATTTATGAGGAGCCGAAACCGGGGGTCCCCTACGTCCTGGGCGGAGACACCGCCGGAGAGGGCAGCGACTGCTTTACGGCCCACGTGCTGGACAACACAGACGGGCACCAGGTGGCGGAGCTGCAGCAGCCCCTGTCGGAGATCCTGTACGCCCGGCAGGTATATTGCCTGGGGCACTACTACAACGACGCGCTGGCGGCCATCGAGGTCAATTTTTCCACCTATCCCGAGATGAAGCTGGAGGAATGGCACTATCCGAACCTCTATCAGCGTGAAAGGTTCGACACCTTTACAGGGGAGATGGTGAAGGCCTTTGGCTGGATCACCAGCTCCAGGACCCGGCAGGTGATGCTGGCGGAACTGCACACCGTCATGGAGGAGGCCCCGGAGCTGGTGGCCAGCTTCCAGACCCTGGGGGAGATGCTGACCTTTGTATACGGCAAGGGCCGCAAGCCCCAGGCGGCGGAGGGGGAGCACGACGACCTGGTGATGGCCGCCGCCATTGCCCATCAGGCCCGGCGGCAGCAGCGCTGCACTGTGGACCGCCCCGGCGGGGAGAAGGTGCGGTGGACGGCGGACATGTGGGAGGACTATCAGAACGCCGGCGAGGAGGTCCGGAGGATGCTGGTGAAAAAGTGGGGGCCCCCGGCGTGACCCAGCGGAGCGGTCACGATGGGAGAGGAGGAGCAAGGGAGTGCCGCAGTTTTCGCCATAGGCGGAAACGGAGTTAAGCGGACTTTGTGATGACGAGGTGGGGGCCCCCGGAGCGTTGAATTTTACACTCTGGCGAATAAAAGGAGGTATTGGCGTGAATGGCAGGAAGATGTACTCCGGCGGATTTGAGGCATATGAGCGGAAGCTGAAGACCGTGATGGAGAAGATCAATGTGGAGAAGTACAACTACGACTGGACCCGGCAGAGCTGCTTTGTGGAGCTGATCTGCAAGGGGCGGGCTTTTCGATTTGAGAAGAGTCTGGAGGACGCTCAGGTGCGGGGAGAGCGTATTTCCTGCGTATCGGACCTGTTTGCACAGATCGTTCTCATGCTGGAGGATCTGGCCCGGGCATCCAGCAGGGGGCTGTTTGACTTCGCAGAGATCGTCAGTGGGCTGCCGTCGCTGCAGGAAGGGGAAGCCGGTTTGGAGCCGTGCTTTGCCAGCTTGGGCTTTTCCAGGAGACCGGAGAGCGCGGCGGAGGTGCGGGAGCAGTACCGGCGGATGGCAAAGGTGATGCACCCGGACGCCGGTGGGGATGCAGGTGCGTTCCAGCTGCTGCGGGAGAACTATGGGAAGTGTTTGGAAAAGGTGGGGGATCAGTGATGGCGCGATTGACCAAGCGGAAAGAAAACGGATTTGTCACATTCGGAAAGCGGCCTCGTGGTTCTATATGTGATGTGCGATTTTGCAGCAAATCAGACGCGTGTCCAAACATCAAAAACAGAACTTGCCTATATTTGAAAATGATCGACCGCCTCGCTGCATATGAAGACACCGGCCTGGAGCCGGAGGATATTCAATCGCTTGAAGCAGAATGGTGCATATGCAAGCAGTTGGTCGAGGAATACAGAGCTATCGGTACCATCGACCATCTTCGCAAGCTGGTGCAGGCCGAGAAGGACGGGCGGCTGGTGGTGCTGCCGTGCAAGGTGGGGGATACGGTTTATATGCCGGTTGCGAAATGGAATACAATAACGGGTTACGAAGAGGACAAATGCGATGGGTTTTATATAGGCAATGATGGCATTTTGCAGATTAAGGCCCAGTCCTACACCGGAAGTCATGGAACATATGGAGTCCCTGGCAAAACAGTCTTTCTCACCCGCAAGGAGGCCGAGGCGGCGCTGGAGGCGCAGAAAGGCGGCGCGGAATGAGCAAAGCGGTCCTGATAAGCATACAACCGAAATGGTGTGAGCTGATTGCATTGGGCAAAAAGACGGTGGAAGTCAGGAAGAGCCGTCCCAAGCTGGAAACGCCGTTTAAGTGCTATATCTACATGACGGCCGGTGATGCTTCTATCTCCAACGGCAGGGGTATGGTTGCACATCATTCCGGCGGGAAATGTGTCATTGGAGAGTTTACATGTGATTACATAGAGGCAATCCTAGCCGAGTCGTTTATTGTAAGAGAGGATGCGCTTCGAGCCATTGATGGGACCTGTATGACAGTTCCGGAAGTAAAGAACTATGCTGGTTGGAACAAGGGAATGTGGGTATTTGACTGCAAAGACCTTTTCGGTTGGCATATCTCAGACCTGGTTATCTATGACAGGCCGAAGACGTTATACCATTTCCGCAGGGCGTTGGAGTGTCATCGAGGTAATTACAAAGATGGTTGTGTTGGTTGTTGGGATTGTCAAATCGAGCGGCCTCCGCAATCGTGGTACTATGTGGAAGAATTGAAAGGCGGCGACGAGGGATGACTAGAGAGGAAGCAATCAAAATCCTTGAAGATGGAGAATGGTGGGATAACATAAATGAGTTCTACGAGATGGTAAATCCGGAGTTTCAGAAATTGCATGATTCAGTGGATGTGGCTCTTTCCGCCCTCCGCTCCCAGCAGGAGGCGGAAAATGAGCCGCTGACGGGGTGGATCAGCGTGAAGGACAGGCTGCCGGAGAAAGGCAACGAGGACTGGTATAACATTGTTTTGACCAAGGAGAGATCCGGAGATCTACCAATGAGGCGAATTGTCAAAGTTGGATACTGGGACTGGTATCACAAGCGTTTTTGGGGATTTGAGGTGGGATATGGTTATACCGTCACCCACTGGATGCCGCTTCCGGAGCCGCCGAAGGAGGGTGCCCATGCCTGATCGTGTATGGAACAGGGCTGACCTGTTTCAAATATATAAAATGGAGGAATGAGCAATGAACAAGTACATCGGAACGAAGCTGGTGGAGGCGGAGCCTGCCAAGCGGTATGAGGATGCCAACGAGTTTGTCATCATCGAGGATAGCAGGGAGGATGTCAGCACCGGAGAAGGGGAAGTGATGAAGAACGCCACATCCTGCGCGGCGGGATACAAGGTCCGCTACCCGGACGGGTACGAGAGCTGGTCGCCCAAAGAAGTATTCGAGCGGGCCTACCTGTTGCTGACATCCAACGACCACATGCGGACGGACGCGCCCAGCATCAGTCAGGAGATGGTAGATGATTTCATCGTGGCTACTGAGGCCATTACTATGGGAGACAAAACTACGGTCGTTCGGGCTATGCTGAAGAATGGTTTTGAGATCGTGGAGTCCTCCGCCTGCGTCAGCCCTGAGAACTATGACGAGAAACTGGGCCAGGAGATCTGCATGGAGAAGATCAAGGACAAGGTGTGGCATCTGTTGGGCTTCCTGCTGCAGACGGCGGTGCATGGCGTGGATGGCTGCCGTCTGGCGGCGCGTGCGTGGAAACCAGATGATGAGGCAGAAAAAGCCGACGTGGGCGATGGTCCTTGCGGTTTCTATGGGGCCGTGCCGCCTGCCGTAGACGATGGTCCCTACAGGATGGATACGCCATGCGGTTTTTATGGGAGCGATCCGGCCAACTGCTTTGGAGAGGAACAGGAGCGCCGGACGGGGCTGACTTTCGGACAGGCCATTGAGGCGGCCAAGCGGGGCGCCAAGATCGCCCGGAAGGGCTGGAATGGCAAAAATCAGCATATCGAGCTGGCATCCGCGATCAGCTATCGGGCACCGGATGGAACGGTGGTCAACGCGGAGCATGACGCCATTGGCAACCGGGCCTTTGCGTTCTGTGGGACCTCCGGCGTACAGATGGGCTGGCTGGCCTCTCAGGCTGATATGCTGGCTGAGGACTGGGAGATCGTGGAGTGATGGTGTGAGAACAGAAAAGCCCGCCGGGGAGACCCGGCGGGCATGAGAGGAAAGGTGCATCAGGAAAGACCTTTGCTGAGGAGGTAGAGACAGAGCTGGTTCATGCTGATCCCCTCGTCAGCGGAACGCTGGGCCAGCAGCTTGTGGAGGCTTTTGGGAATGCGGAGTTTGAACTGGCCGCTGAAATCCTCCAGTCTGGCAGGCTCCGGGATGGGGGCGCCGTCCTCCAGGCAGGCGGTGAACCAGGCCTTTTTCGCGTCCTCGATCATCTGGAAGCCCTCTTCCACGGTATTTGCGGAGGTGACACAGCCTGGAAGCTCCGGGCAGTGGAGGGCATAGCCGCCCTCTTCCTCGTCGGGGATCACCTCCACCCGGTAGGGCAGGGACATATAGTATTGCAGATCCTTCTCCATAACAAACCGCCTCCAACGGCCAGACGTGTCATTCCTCCGATTCCAAATACTGTTGGACGGCCTCTGCCACCAATTTGATATACGCACGGTTCATGGGCGATTGCTTCGGGATCGTGATGGGCATACACCCGGATTTTCGAAACGTATAGTGGCTGCTGCCTCCGCGGGGCTGTTCACACTGGTAGCCGATGCTTTCCAGGGCCTTGCATAGATCGTCAAACCGGAGATTGGGGCTTTTTTCCAAAATGGCTGTAACAAGTTTATCCCACTTACTCATTTTTTATTCCTCCTGCATATGAGAGATAAGTAATAATCAAAAGATCTGTGATTCGGGAAGCATTAAAAGTTGAGAAATAAAAATAAGTTTTGAGATTTAAGTGTTAGATGTTTGAAAGTTAAGTTTTGAGTTTTGAATTTTGAATTTTAAAGATGAAGTTTGATCATGTTGATTCCTTCCCGATATCTGGATTATAGCATGGTGTCATATATGGTGTCAAGCGGAAATTTCGCTTTTGAAATCTGCGCCGTTTAAACAGGGATCCCAAAAATGCTTGCATTTTTGGAAAGAGGAGGAGCGGCAAAACGAGTGAGTTTTCAGTGAAACTGGAAACGAACGATGTGGAGCTTGCTCCGACGACGGCGGCGTGGATTTGAGAAGCGGATATACATATTAAAGAACGCGCGCGTGCGTTCTTTGCGGGACCTTTCAACGCCTATGTTTGAGATGAAAGAGATTTTCAGGGCCGGAGCGGGCGGAACGGCGGCACCCGGCCATGGGTGGAAAGTGGAGCGTGAGAGCGCTTTGCAAGATTTGTCAAGGACACTCCTGCGCGGGGGCGCGGGTACCTATGCTTTTATACGCGGAGGAGAAAACGTGATGGGGAAGATATGTTTTTGGGGCCCCCGCCGGAGCCCAGCGCAGCGGGTCCGGTGGGGAGAGGACGAACGCCGAAATGAGTGAGTTCTCGGCTAGACGGGAACGAGGGATATGGAGGAAGTGAGGACGATGTACATGGTGACAAAGATCGTCAGCGGGAACGTGGTGGAGCGGAGAAAGACCAGGATCGTCCGGCAGCCGGCCAAGCGGGGAAGCCGTGTGCGGGGGAACAGCAGCGAGCGGAAGATCGTGGGGAACCGGGAGTATGCCAAGCTGGCCCTGGCCAGGACCATCAACTGCAACATGACGCCGGGGGACCTGTGGCTGACGGCCAAATTCGACGCCGCCGGGCTGGAGACTGTGGGCGGGACATTTGAGGGCGCCCGGAAGGCAGGGCGGAAATTCATTGACCGGCTGGTGTACCGCATGAGAAAGCTGGGGCTGGTGTGCAAGTGGTTTCTGGCGGCGTCGGAGATCGACGGGGAGACGGGGGAGCTGGTGCGGCCCCACGTCCACATCATCATCACCGGGGAGGGCTTTGAGATCCGGGAGAAGCAGCTGTACTTCGGGGCGGAGCTGGTGGACGATATCTGGGGGCTGGGGACCGTGGACTGGCAGCCTCTGCGGCACCAGCAGGACTATTACCCTCTGGCGGCCTATCTGGTGAACCAGGCCCGTGGCGTGGCGGACGAAAAGAAATGGACCTGTTCCCGGAACATGAGCAAGCCCAAGGTATCCCGGGAGATCGTCACCAGCGGCGGCCAGCTGCGCGTTCCGGCGGGCGCTGTGGAGCTGCCAGGGACCCGGTATGACCCGGAGAAGGGCCAGAACTTTGTGCGGTACATACCCAAGACCAGAGATCCCCGGCGGAAGGTGGGCGGACACAAGGAGATGGCCCTGGCCATGGCGGATAAGGACGGTGAAGGGGGCGGATGGAATGAGCTTCCGTAAGCTCCAGGGCGTGAATATACCGGAGGAGAAGCAGGGAGCGGTCCGGTTTGCCTGCCTGACCGCTGAGGATCAACCGAAGATCATCCGGGAAAAAATCGAAAGGCTCTGCCACGAGGTGGGAGGGCCTTATAGTGCTGCTTTGCGGGACGTGATGTGCAGCCGGAAGAGCATCACGGCTATCGCTGTGGAACATCACGTCAGCGAAAGCACGCTGTACCGGATGCGGAAAGAATTTTACGAAAGCTGGTATAGAAGGCGTGCGTAAGGATCGCGGGCGGAAAATCCGCAAAGCGCTGGGGGCGTTAGGCTCCCAGCTTTTTTTCATGCCTGAAAAGTTGGTGATTTCAGACAGGTCATCTGTGCTACGCTATTATTAGCGAGAGTTATGATGCGCGGCGGGGGAGGTGTCTGCGTGGCGGAGAGGACAGAGGCTGAGAAGCTGGGGGCGGCGCTGAAGCCCAGGGAGCGGACCTTCGTGCGGGAGTATCTGGTGGACCTGTGCGGCACCAAGGCGGCCATTCGGGCAGGGTACTCCGAGAAGTCCGCCGCCAGCCAGGCCAGCCGCCTGCTGCGTAAGCCGGAAATTCGGGCCTACCGGGACGCGCTGCTGCAGGAGCAGTTCGACGCTATCGGCATCACAAAGCACTCTATCGCGGCGGAGGTCTGGAAGCTGTATGAGCGATGCACCCAGCAGAGGCCGGTGAAGATCTGGGACAGCCAGAAGCACGACTATGTGTTCGCCGGACTGTGGGAGTTTGACGTGAAGGGCGCTTTGAAGGCCCTGGACATGCTGCGGCAGATGCTGCCGGAGATGGGGAAGGACGAGGACGGCGGCGGGCCGAGCCTGGAAGATATGGTCATGGGCGGGACATCTGGAAGAGAGTTTTAAAGCGCGGCGGAGACGGCTCTGCGGAATATGGAGGTTGAAAGAACGATGGCAAAGCGGAACGATGAAAAGACGCTGGGCAATGGGGGACCCCGCGAAAGCCCAGCGAAGCGGGTTTCGTGGGGAGAGGAGGGACGACGGAATGAGTGAGAAGGCGGCAAAGACGGCTTCGAAGGATATGCAGTCCGTCCTGACGATGTGGCAAGAGCGGCTGCGGCGGGCGGAGGAGGCCTACAGCGGGGAGCAGAGCCGGATGCTGCGCCGGGAACAGCTGGTGGACGGCAGCCATGAAATTTTGACCCGAGACGGCAAGAAGGCCAAAAAGCAGGCGGAGCACGTGCGGAACGTGTGCTTTGAGGTGGTGGAGACCCAGGTGGACAGCAACATCCCCCAGCCCAAGGTAACGGCCATCCGGCAGGAGGACGAGGGGCTGGCGAAGCTGATCGAGGACCTGCTGCGGAACCTGCTGGACCGGCTGCCCATGGAGCGGATCAACGACGAGGCGGAGCGCATCTGCCCCACTCAGGGCGGCTATGGCCTGCTGGTGGACTGGGACAGCGGGGCATCCGGCCGGGGCTGGATGGGGGCGCTGAAGGTGACGCTGCTGCATCCGCGGAAGATCGTGCCCCAGGATGGCGTCTACCAGGTAGCGGACATGGATTACATCTTCCTGAAGGACGCCCAGACCAAGGCGCAGATCAAGCGGCGGTACGGCGTGGATCTGGAGAGCGAGACAGAGGAGGACCCGGACGCCCGGGCCCTGGGCGCGGGGGCCAGCGCCACGGACGAGCTGGTGACCATGGTGACCGCCTATTACAAGAACCGCCGGGGGGGCATCGGCCGCATCCGCTGGGCCTGTGACACCCTGCTGGAGGATCTGGAGGACTATCAGGCCCGGCGGGTGAAGAAGTGCCGGAAGTGCGGCGCTGTGGGGGACGGCGAGCGGTGCGCCTTCTGCAGCGGACGGGCCTTTACCGAGGAGCTGCAGGAGTATGAGGAGCTGACAGAGGACCTGCGGACGGACCGGGGCACGGTGATCCCGGCGGAGAGCGCCGCCAGGGACGAATACGGCCAGCCGGTGTTCCGGGAGGCGGCGGAGAACCGGCTGCTGTGGGACGCGGAGGCCGGAGAGCTTCTGACGCCCTTTGGCGCGTCTCCTGTCCTGTCCGGCCCTGTGATGGAGCCGACGAAGGTTCCTTACTACAAGCCGGATATCTATCCCGTGGTGCTGCGGAAGAACGTCTCCAAGAGCGGGCGGTTTTTGGGCGGCAGCGATATCGACGCCATCGAGGATGCCCAGAATACCCTGAACAAGGTGTCCACCAAGGTCAATCGAAAGGTACTGGGCGGCGGCAGCTTCACCACCGTGCCAAAGGGCGTGCGGCGGTATGTCTCTGACGATGACAACGTGCTGCTGGAGGTGGATAATCCGGCGGCGCTCCAGTCCATCCGGACCTACAACACCCAGGTGGATATTTCCCCGGATATGGCGCTGATGGCGGAGGTCTATGAGGAGGCCCGCCAGACCATCGGCATCACGGACAGCCTCCAGGGCCGGAAGGACCCCACGGCCACTTCCAAGGTCGCCAAGGAGTTTTCCGCCACACAGGCGGCGGGGCGGCTGGAGAGCAAGCGGACCATGAAGAACGCGCTGTTCCAGGACCTGTTCGAGGTACTGTTCAAATTCATGCTGGCCTATGCCGACGAGCCGCGGCCGGTGATCGCTTACAACGAGCACGGGGAGAAGGAGTACAAGCTGTTTGACCGCCGGGACTTCCTGTATCAGGACGAGGCGGGGGAATGGAAGTACAACACGGATTTCCTCTTCTCCTGCGACAGCTCCGCCCCTCTGGCCAGCAACCGGGAGGCCATGTGGCAGGAGTGCCGCATGAACTTTGAGAGCGGCGCTATGGGCAATCCGGCGGAGCTGGGGACGCTGGTGCGGTTCTGGACCATGATGGAAAAGCTCCACTATCCCATGGCCAAGCAGATCCGGACGGACCTGCAGGAGGAGCTGGAGCGGCAGCGGATGACGCAGGAGGCCCAGGCGGCCATGAGCGCCCAGGCGGCGGATCCGGCGGCTCTGATGGGCGGCGGACAGATGACACCTGGAGCGGAGATCGGAGGGATGACGCTGTGAAATGCCCTGTGTGCGGATTGGAAATGATCGTTTATAAAATTACCCCGACGCGAACCAGCGGAGCGTTTGCGGAGGGAAACGACGAGCAGCGAAATGAAGGAGCTTTGGCAGAAGGCCGAAGCGAAAGAAATGGAGCTTGTGAGGAGTTCGGGCCTGAATTTGTTTGCCGGAACCGGCGGTGCGCGGCCTTTGACCAGAGGCTGCAAAAGAAGCCGGAAGAGAAGCCCCGGGAGGAAGCCGAGGGCGAGAGCGGATGACAAAAACCGGCAGGCTGCACAGGACGGGGGCCGCCATTCCCCCGTCCCGGGGTTTTTACGGCTGCAAAGCCGGTTTTTCCCCGTGATACCTCCGGGACGGCCCCCCGAAAGGGGGGCGGTCCTGTGGAGCCTGCCGGAGCGGAGGCAGAAGAACGAAGAGAAAGGAGGCGGCGGCATGGCGGAGAAGTGCAGAGGCTACGCCGGGAAGATCAAGAACCGGTCCACCCAGAACATCAAGGCCCCTTATGGCGGCGGCAGCGGCAGCACCAAGGGCACGGTGAAGATCACCGGCAACGACCTGCGGAGCGGCGGGAAGTCTGGAAAGTAAAGCTGCTTTACAGCAATTAGCGGCGCGGCTCCCGTGAAAAGCGGCGGCTTTTTGCGGGAAGGTAAAAACAGAACGGAGGAAAGGCATATGGAGATCAGCGAGCAGGAGATCGCCGAGGAGTTCGGCGTGGAGCTTCCCCAGCCGGAAGGCCAGGAGCAGCCCCAGGAGACACCACAGGAGCCGCCCCGGGAGGACGGCGGAGAGCCGGAGAACGGGCCGGATACCCAGGAACCGGAAGGGCAGGAGCCAGAGGACACGGAGACGCCGGAGACCCAGGACCCGGCAGCACCGCCGGAGATGAGCGCCGGGGAATGGCGGCAGTGGGCGGCGGAGCAGCGGGCCAGAGCGGAGCAGGACTGGGCGGCGGCAGAGCAGGCCCGGCAGGATCGGCTCTTCACAGAGCTGTTTGCGGGACAGGTCAGCCCCTACACCGGCCGGCCCATCACCACGGAGGCGGAATACCGGGCCTGGAAGGCTGAGCGGGATCGCGCTCAGCAGACGGAGCAGCTGCAAAAGGCCGGGATCGACCCCGCTTCCATCAAGGGCATTGTGGACCAGGAGCTGGCGCCCATGCGGGAGAAACTGCAGCAGGCGGAGCTTGCCGCCATGCAGGAGCGGGCCAGGGCGGTGAACGCCAAGGCCCAGGAGGCCATCAGCGCCTCGCTGCGGAACATCAGCGCCATGGACCCCAGCGTGAAGAGCCTGGAGGATATCGCGGCGCTGCCCACGGCGGCCAGGTTCAACGAGCTGGTGCAGAAGGGCGTGGGCCTGGAGGACGCCTTTTACCTCGCGAACCGGCAGGCCATCGACACCCGGCGGGCGGCGGCGGCCAAGGCGGCGGCCCTGAACGGCGCCGCCAACCGGCGGCATCTGGACCCGGTCCGGGATGGAAGCGGAAAGCTGCCGGTGGAAGTGCCGGCGGAGCAGGCGGAGCTGTTCCGGGAGATGATGCCGAACGCCAGCGACGAGGAGATCAGGACCGCATACGCTGCGTACCTGAAGGACATCAAGAAAGAGAGGAAAGTATGAGTTTTTTTCTATCCAGCATGAGCGTGGGGCTGACGCCTCCCATTGAACACATGAAGGCGGCGGAGGGCGAGACGGTGAAACTGGGCGAAGCTTTGACGCTGGACGCCGGGGCACTGACCAAGTGCGGCGCCACCGTGAAGCCTTCCTACATCGCCGTGGGTCCCGCTGACATGCACGGCATGACGCCGGTGATCGCCGTACAGGCGTACATGGTGTTTGAGACGACATTGAGCGCAGCCGCCGGTGAGGGCGGGCTGAGCGCCGGTTCTAAAGTCACGCTGTCGGAGGACGGCCTGGAGGTGACGGCCACCACCGCCTCCGGCGTGGCGGAGATCGTGAGTATAGACGGCGGCGCTGTGGGCAACACGGTGCTGGTGAAATTCTGAGAGGAGGAGAAACGATTATGGCATATTGTACGGTATCCATCGGGGACGGCGTGCACGAGAGCAGATACGGCAAATCGCAGTTCCCCATCAAGAGCTATCTGGAAAAGCGGGGCGAGGCCTTTGAACAGGCCAGCGTGCTGAAAAAGCTTTACCGGATGCAGAAGAGCCACAACTGGGGCGAAAAATTCACCGGCGACACGGCCATGAACAACTGGGAGCCTGTGGGCGAGGGCGGAAAATTCCCCAGCAACGGCTTTGAAGAGGGCTTTGCCCAGACTGTGGAGCACATGGTTTGGAAGAGCATGTTTTCCGTGACCCGGGAAATGGCGGATGACAACAAGATCGGAAGCATGAAAAACAAGGCCAACGCCTTTATTACCGCCTACAACCGGACCCGGGAGCTGTTTGGCCGCCAGCTTTATGTTGGAGGCTTGAAGGGCACGAAGATCACAGTGAACAAACAGGTCTTTGACTGCTGCTCGGCGGACAAGAAGGCGCTGTTTGCCAAGGATCACCCTGCCAAGGTGAAGGGCGACGCCCAGAGCAACCTGTTTGCAGACGACATCAGCACCGCCGCATTGGGCAAGCTGGAGACCCGGATGCAGAACACCAAGGGCGACAACGGCGAGCTGCTGGCCATCCAGCCGGACACCATCTGGATCCCCAACGACGCCGTGCTGAAAAACAAGGTGTTTGAGGCCATCGGCTCCGACAAGGACCCGGCCACCGCCAACAACGGCTTCAACTATCAGTACGGCCGGTGGAACGTGATCGTGGACCCCTACCTGACCCTGGCGCTGGAGAGGCTGGGCATCAAGGCGTCCCCCTGGATCCTGCTGGATTCCAGCTTCATTCAGGAGCAGGACGGCCCCGTGTGGCTGGACCGGATCAAGATGGAGGTCAAGAGCGACATCGACCCGAACAACTGGAACAACGTGTGGCAGGGCTATGGCCGGTTCGGTGCGGGCTTCGTGGACTGGCGGTTCTGCGCCGTGGGCGGCATGACCGGCGGTACCGCGCTGTAAAGCAAGGGGGCTTGTCCCCCTTGCAAGCTCAAGCGAAGGGAGGGCGGAACTTTGAACTGGAAAGAGTGCAAGCTGATCGCTTTGCAGACGATGTTCGCCAATGAGGGCATGGACATCAACATGGACGACAGCAACCAGGAATACCTGAACGCCATGCCGGGCAAGGCCAACGAAGCCATGCAACAGCTGGCCACGGTGGGGCGGCCCATCCTGAAACGCTTCTGGATCGAGATCAGGGCCGGGGCGGCGGAGGCCGTGACAGAGGAACGCCTTGTCCTGCCGGCGGCGGAGGCCCGGTATCAGATCGTCCTTTCCGATTACTGTCCCCGCTTCCGCTGCCTGGAACAGCTGATGGAGGACAGCGGCGGCAGCTACGGCCACGCGGACGAGTGGGATGTGGAGGGCGACGGTATCCTGGTGCTGCCGGGGGACCGGGAGGCCGTCTATACGCTGTGGTATGCCGCCTATCCGCCGCATATCACATCCGCTACGCCGGACAGCACGGAGCTGGAGCTGGCGCCGGAGGCGGCGGCCCTGGTGCCGCTGTATATCGCGGCGGAGCTGTATAAAGAGGATGAGCTGGCCATGGCCACCATGTTCCGCAACGAGTTTGAGGACGGCCTTCAAAAGCTCCAGCAGTCCTACGCGGCATCCGGCGGCGGCATCCGCGGCGGGAAGGTGAGGAACACCACGGGATGGTGGTAAAGAGGGGACAAGTCCCCCCTTTAGATTCCCCCCACCAGTCTGCGGACTGGTGGACGCCGCCCAAGGCGGCTGAGTCAATGTATTTTCGCCACGCACATGTCGCGGCGAAAATAGATCGAAAGGCGGCCCCTGGCGGGGGCCGGGAATCGTATTGCCGCGACGGTGAATCCATGGAGCCTGAAAGGCGACCGGGCGGCGGGCAGCCGCCCATTTTGAAAAGCTGCCGGGATGCGCCCCGGCGAAAATAGATCGAAATACTATGCCTGAAAGGAGGTTGCGAGGACGTGGGACAGTTTTCCATTCCAAGCGAAGCGCAAAAGTACCGGACGATCATTGAGACCTTCCGGGGCGTGGATCTGAACAACAGCCCTTCCAACGTGGACCCGTCCCGGTCCCCGGCGGCTCCCAACATGATCCGGGACCAGGTGGGCAAGGTCCGCAAGCGGACGGGCTACACCACCATAGCCACGGCCCCGGAGGGCGCGGCCATCAACGGCGTTCACCGGCTGGGGGAGCAGCTGCTGGTCCACGCGGGGACGAAACTGTTTACCTGGGACGGCGGAGAGACCTTCACGGAGCTGGGGGCCATGGCCGACGCAAAAAGCAGGAGCTTTCTTTTTGATGAAAAGCTGTATCTGCTGGATGGGACCACCTATCAGGTATACGACGGGAAGGAGCTGAAGCCGGTATCCGAGGCGGCCAAGATCCCCACCATCGTCATTTCCCGGGACCCTGCCGGGGGCGGCGTGACCTATGAGGCGCTGAACCTGATCTGCACGGCATGGACCGAGAGCTTTCTGGGCAAGGCCAACGTGAAGGTATATCAGCTAACCACCACGGAGCTGGGGGAGGAGCCGGTGACGGCGGAGGTGCTGAACAGCAGCGGCGAGTGGATCCCCAAAACGGAGAACACCGACTTCGTGGTGGACCGGAAAACCGGGACCGTGACGTTCACGACGGCGCCGGGCGCGCCGCCGGTGACGGGGCAGGACAACGTGAAGATCACCGCCCGCAAGGACCGGGAGGGCTATCTGGACAGCATCAACCGCTGCACCGTGTTTGCCGTTTACGGCGTGGGCGGCGCGGCGGACCGGGTGTTTCTGGCGGGAAATCCGGACAAGCCGGGCACGGACTATTACAGCGGCTTTGAGGATCCCACCTTTTTCCCCGACACCAATTACACCAAGCTGAACCGGGACGGCAGCGAGATCATCGGCTATGCCATTCTGAACAACGCCCTGGCGGCCTTTCTGGACGGGGCCAGCGACGGGCGGAACGTGGTGGTGCGGGCCGGGTCCCTGGACGAGAGCGGCGAGGCTATCTTCCGGATCACCAACACCCTGCTGGGGGAGCACGCGGCGGCACGGGACACCTTTGCCATGTCCGGGAAGGAGCCGCTTTTTCTGACGGAACGGGGCGTTTACACCGTGACGGCGGAGGAGCTGACCGGCGAGAAATACAGCCAGGAGCGGAGCTATTACATCGGCAGCGCCCTACAGGCGGCGGAGGGAAAGACAGAGGCCGCGGCCATCACATACCGGGATTTTTACGTGCTGGCCCTGGATGGGACGCTGTATCTGCTGGACCTGCAGCAAAAGACCTATGAGCGGAACAGCCCCTACAGCAGCTTTCAGTATGAGTGCTATACCTGGCCGGATATCCCGGCCCGGACATTGTGGACGGAGGGGGACGCGCTGTGCTTCGGCACGGCGGAGGGAAAGCTGTGCCGCTTCGCCGCAGACGCGGAGGACCCGGCCAGCTACAACGACGACGGCGCGGCCATCGACGCCTACTGGGAGACCAGCGACTTTGACGGGAAATCCTTTTTCAAAAGCAAGACCTTTACCGGCCTGTCCGTCCGGCTGGCGGCGGCGAACCTGACCGGCGTGCGGATCTTTTCCCTGAAGCGGGGCCTTTGGTCCCAGGAGCTGGACGCCAAGCAGCGGGCCAGATACTTTGACTGGAATTATATCAACTTCGCGAAGTTCGTGTTTTCGCTGGACAGGTCGCCCCGGACGCTGTTCAAAAAGATCAAGATCAAGAAGGTGGACAAGGTGCGGTTCCGGCTGCAAAACGACGTTTACAACGAGCCCTTCGGCCTGTATTCCTTTGGCCTTGAGTGGAAAGAGCCAGGGAACAACTATAAGCGGTAAATAAAACCGAGGGAGTGAAAGCATGGCATTGAAAAAGATCACGGAGGAGCAGCTGAATGAAATGAGCGTCAGCGCCGCCCCGGACATCCTGAGCGGGACTCCGGCGCAGAACAAGGCTGTTTTTGACCGGCTGCCCAAAGGCGTGGCCGCCGCCCATAACGAGCTGGTGGACGCATTGATGGAGCTGGGCGTGGAGCAGGCGGTGCTGGCGCCGGAGGGGGCGGGCTTCAAGTATCTGCGGCTGAACAGCAATCTGGTGCTGGAGTTCAGCGATGACGGCGAGACCTGGCAGACCACCGGCAGCCAGATCGTGGACGGCGAGGGCAACACGCTGGGCTACGGCGCGTATGTCTCGGCGGAGGACCGGGAGCGGTGGAACGCCAAGCAGCCGGCCATTCCCGGCAAGGCTGGGCAGATCCCTGTGTTCGGCGAGGAGGTTGGCTGGACCGGTATGGACCAGGTGCGGGAGGCGACGGCGGCGCTCTATGGCAAGGGCCCCGGGGCGACGGTGGATGAGGTGCTGGCGGCGGCACCGGACACCATTGATCCGATTGGGACGGTCAAAGTGACTGTTCGGAAAGATCTCGGCGAGAACTGGGCGCTGTGCAACGGAGACCAGTATTTTGAATCGGATGTATCGAAAGCGTTTTGGGACGCGGCAAATGATCCGGATGTGATTTTGCACGAGGGATTCGGTACGGCGAGCCTGCCGGTCTCTTTTCAAAAGACATCCTACAATGCCATTTCCGGCCTGGAAGATGTGATGGCCGGGGAGCGGAACGACTGGAAGTATTTCTATATCACCTCAAAAAATGAGGACGCCGCGACGTCGGGAAAAGTTGGATACATCTATGACTTTTATTTCATCAAAAATCTGGATCCAGCCAGCCTGAAAACGCTGCGGGTCTCTGACTTGCAGTACACCAGCGAGGATACCGCCAAGGTCATATTGTTTCACGGCGCTTATTACATCCTTTTTGTAAATAAGAAAAAAGTCTACACCATCAGCGAGCTGGACGGGGAGGAAGCGCTGTCTGTGCTGGACAACACCCTGGAAACTGCCATGGATATCAGCACGATCCGCGCTGTGACGCCGTTTGCCGTCTATAGCACGAAATGGAGTACGGATACATACAAGACAACGATATCTCAGTGGACCACCATTGACGGCACTGCTAAAACGCTGATAGTTGAAACAGATCGGTATTTGAAGATGTTTTATGACTGGGAGGCAGGGCACTTGATCGGATATGGAGACAGCAGATACAGCTCATCCTCCTATCCGAGTTTCGTAAGCCTTATCAATGAAACGCTGCTGAGAGTTACAAGCAGCAGTAATCTTGGAGGAACGACTTTATTGAAAGCTCCTCTTGGGATCGTGAAGCTGGGCGGCGACCGGTATCTGATCTACAACAAGGATAAGTATGGAAAGACCTTCACAGTTGCAGATTCCGTTATCGCATTTTCCACTGATGACACGACATACGATCTCCGGCTCCCGACCTCCCTCATCCCCTCCGCCAACACGCTGCTTTCCATGGCGCCGGAAGTGCTGGAGAATGGCCTGCTGGTCGGGTATCTCAAAAGCATGGGCTTGATGTATGTTTCGTACGACGCGGAGGCAAACACCTATGCGCTGGCCCACACCAACACCCAGGCAGTTTTGGCAGACAACGCCAAAGGGCTGCTGCGCCTGGATGAGACCACAAAGAAATTTGCTGTTTCAGACGTTTTCACCGACGCGGCGGGAAAGGTCTACCTGACGGTGACGCCCGTCAACAGGCTCCCACTCATTTCTCTCAACCGCTCTTACGCCTACATCCGTATCAGATAAGGAGGAATCATCATGCTGCACAAACCAGTTTTGCCGCCCCGAAAGGGATATGTGGAAGTAGACGTGGGCGGCGTGCGCTGCTACAAGAACGCCGAAACGGGACAGATCCTGGGCGGTCCGGCAGACCTGGCCGCCGTCAAATCGGCCAAGCTGGCGGAGCTGTCCGCCGCCTGCAACGACGCCATCGTGGCCGGGTGCGGCGTGACC
>NZ_CANRKH010000015.1 GCF_947631165.1 uncultured Dysosmobacter sp.
TCTACCTGGGCTTCGACCCCAAGAAGATCAACATTTTCGACACCAACAGCGAAAACCTCATCAAGTACTGCATCTGATAAAATTAAGATGGGAGAATATCTGCTATGTTAACAACAGTTTTATTCGACATGGGTGGAACGCTTGAAAATATCTGGCATAATGAGAAAACCCAGCAGCAGGCACTCCAGCGTGTGTGGGATACACTGCGGTTTCACGGTTTGGAGCCGGGAGTAGATTTTGTGCAGTTCCAGAGACTGGTCATGGCAGGCATACGAGACTATAAAAAATGGTGCGATATTGGATTCCGCGAGAAAAAGCCTGAGGAGATCTGGCCGGAGTATTATTTGAGGGCATTTGATTTTGACCGGGATAAGCTGTATGGGATCTGTGAAGAACTGGCCAATATGTGGGAATGTACGTATTTCCATCGTGAGCTTCGCACCGGCGTAAAAGAGATGCTGGAACAGCTGAAGGAGCGGGACTATCACATTGGTGTTATTTCCAACAATGCCTCCCTCTATAATGTATTCAATGTTCTGGATGATTACGGAATACGGACGTATATGGAGGATGTAGAGGTATCCAGTATTACAGGCTATCGGAAGCCGCATCCTGAGATTTTCCGTATTTCCATGCGGCAAATGCAGGAAAAACCGGAAAACTGCGTCTATGTGGGCGATACGCTGTCCAGAGATGTGATCGGCTCCAAAAGTTTTGGATTTGCCAAAGCTGTATACATCAAGTCATTTCTCTCGCCCCAAAAGGATGAGGGCGTGTCCTCTGATATTCGTCCAGATATTGTTATTGAGGACATGGCAGCGCTGGTACCATGGTTAGACACGATAAATCCTGAAAAAGCTCTGAGACCATGCCGAATGTAAAAGAGGGAGTGAATCGAATGAAAAGTTATGATACCTTTATCATAGGTGAGCTTTGCATCGACGAAGTCGTAGGTTTTGATGGGAGGAGTGAATGGTCTATAGGAGGCGCGGTCGTATACGCCTCCTATTCCGCGTTGGCTGGTGGAAATCATACCGGTATTCTAATCAAGTCCAGCGCAAGGGATAAGATGATCCCATATGTCCTTCCTATCCATAACAATGATATTTATTGGAGGGAGTCAGCCAGCGGGACGTCCTCCATTCGCAATGTTTTTTTGGATGAAAAACGTGAACGGCGCACTACAACGGCGCTTGCCCAAGGAGCGCAGATCACAGCGGCAGAGATCCCGGACGATGTGCAGGCAAAGGTTTTCCATCTCGCGGGTCTGATGAATGGCGATTATGAAAACGCTATCATTCCTCTGCTGGCCAAGCGCGGAAAAGTTGCCTTGGACATGCAATGCTATCTGCGGACACCAGATCCTTTGACCGGAGATATGGTGTATAGTGACTGGCCCTGCAAAAAGGAATTTTTCCCGTATATAACCTATTTAAAAACAGATGCCGCGGAGGCAGAGATCCTAACGGGTACAGCTGACCGCCGGGAAGCGGCTCGTTTGATGGTGGAGTGGGGCGTAAGAGAGGCACTTATAACCCATAATACAGAGGTGCTGGTGTATGACGGGAAAGATTATTATACCTGTCCGTTGAAACCCAGAGGGATGGATGGCCGGACGGGGCGGGGGGATACAACATTTTCCGCCTATATCACAGAACGGGAGCGTGCATCTATTCCTGAGGCGCTGGAGTATGCATCTGCGCTGGTCTCTCTGAAAATGGAGACACCAGGGCCTTTCAAGGGCAAGCGAAACGATGTGGAGAAATTTATTCGCGCGTATTACCGCTGAGGGCAGGACGCTCGAACATGAATGGACTTCATATTCTGCGCGTGGGCAGAGCCGACTGCACGGTGATACTTTTGGATACCCTGCAGGGCCGAAGAAGTATTGTGATAGATGCCGGTGGCTGCACTTATCAGGGAAGAACGCCGCTGCTGTCATTTTTGAAGGCAAACAGAGTCGGCAAAATTGATTTGGCAGTTTTGACACACCTTCACCAAGATCACTTTGGCGGTTTCTTTCAACTGATCGGTCAGATTCCAATTGAAAAGATGGCAGTTCCTTGTGGCGATCTGGTTTTTGACAAACGGGTCTACCCTCTGTTTGGGGATCGGGAATACTATAGAGAATATCACCAGATATTCTCTTATTTAGCGGATTGCAAAACGAAGCTCCTTTTTCCTGACGACTATGCAGGAAGGACATTTCAATTTGGAGAGTTTGGGCTGCGGTGCCTGTTTACCAAGGCGTCCACGCAGATGGAATCCGTCCTCTGCGCAAAACTTCTTTGTCGGAGGGGGCTAAGCGATAGCGAGATCGCAGAGCTTTTGGAGAGGCATAAGCAAGCCTGCAACGCAGACAGCAGCATCTGGGGCCTATGGCACGGCGGAGAGGACGTCGCACTGTTGAGCGGCGACAGCACCGATGACAATATGCGGAGGATACTCGATCAAACCGGGACGCTTCGTCCTATCGTACAAAAGCTTTCACATCATGGCCTTGGCGACGGATATTTTTCCATGGAGACACAGGCGCGCCTTTCTCCGAAAATATTGGTGGTAAGCACAGATCCTTTACATTGTGATGAGACGGTGAAGAAACGAATTTCCGCTCTGTCCAAGGCCGGGAATTCCAAGCTGTATTACACCTGTCAGGGAGATTTCTCGTATGTGTTTTAAACATGTATAAAAAATCATTTTGGAGCAGGACAGCAAAGGACAGGCGGGAAACATTTCGTTTCCCATCTGTCCTTTGAACTTGTTCCATGTACAAAGATACCTTAGAATCCCGCCTTTCTGCATGGAAATATGTTTTCGGATTTCCACAAGATCAGCAACATGCAAAGTCCGGTGAGTTTGCACGCTATATTGTGGTGGACAAGGCGCTTTTCAAATCATCCGCCCTCTCTGTTCCGCGGCTTTGAAAATGGGAAGCAATACCTCTCTTGCGCTTTCCCCCTTTTTTTGTTATACTGCCCACAATGAGAAAGGGGAGAGCTCCGTATGGAACAAGTCGCTTTAGTTACCGGCGCATCCCGCGGGATCGGCCGTGCCATTGCCGCCGAGCTGGCGGCGGAGGGCTGGGCCGTCTGCGTCAACTATCTGGAACAGCGTGCGGCGGCGGAAGATCTTGTGCACCGCCTGCGGACCGATGGCTGCGCGGCCATCGCCGTTCAGGCGGACGTGGCGGACCGGCAGGCGGTAAGATCCATGGTCCGCCTTGCCGAAGCGGAGCTAGGACCCGTGGAGCTGCTGGTGAACAACGCGGGCATCTCCCAGTACGGTCTGTTTCAGGACACCGGCGACGAACTGTGGGACCGTTTGCTGGCAGTGAACCTCACTGGCGCCCGAAACGCCGCCATGGCCGTTCTTCCTCACATGCTGGCGGAAAAACGGGGCTGCATCATCAACATTTCCTCCATTTGGGGCCTGCGGGGCGCTAGCTGCGAGGTGGCCTACGCCTGCTCCAAGGCGGGCATCGTGGGCCTGACCCGTTCCCTGGCGCTGGAGTTGGCGCCCTCCGGCATCCGGGTGAACTGCGTGGCCCCCGGCTGCATCGAAACGGACATGATGCGGACCCTGGGGGAAGAGACCCGGGCCATGCTGGTGGAGGAGACTCCTCTGGGCCGTCTGGGGACCCCGGAGGACATTGCCCACGCGGTGGCCTTTCTGGCCTCGGACCGCGCCTCCTTCATCACCGGTCAGGTGCTGGGCGCCGAAGGCGGCTTCATCGTCTGAGGCGGCATGCGGTCCCCCGCGGATCTTTAGGGATTTTACCCAAAAACGCCGCCGCATCTTGATGAGACAGCTAAATTTTTTGAAAAAGCCGGGAAATGCTTGACAAGCACGGAAAATTTTTGTATAAAGTAATTAAATGAGAACGTTCTCTTTTCTGCTCGCTTGCTTGTGTTATTGTCAAATAGCCCGCTTTCGGGTCCTTTTTTTAACACAGCGTGATGAGAACGTGCTCATTTGGAGGAGATCACATGGCCGCAACGATTTTAGACGTCGCAAAGCTCTGCGGATATTCCAAGACGACGGTATCCCGCGCGTTTGCCAGCCCGGAGCTGGTAACGGAAAAGACCCGGGAGAAGATCTACCGGGCTGCCAAAGCCCTGAACTACACGCCGGACGCCATTGCCCGCGCCATGGTGCGGGGGAGAACCGACAACATCGGCTTCATTATTTATGAAAAGCAGTATCCCGTCGTCCTAAATCCTTTTTACTCCCCGATTTTTGAAAGCGTGCTGCAAACGTGTAGCCAAAAGGGATACAGTCTGTTTATCTCCTCGGACCGGGAGCTGCGGCTGCCCAATGGGCAGGCCTGTGTGAAAAAACAGATGGACGGCGTCATTCTGGCGGGCCACTCTGATGAACAGATCGTTACGGATCTGCGCCGGCAGAACATGCCGGTGGTGCTGCTGAACAATGCGCTGGATATGGAGGACCTCCTCTGCGTTACCACGGACCAATACGGCGGCGCTGCGCTGGCGGTGGAGCATCTGGTGGAGCGCGGACACCGGCGGATCGGGCTTTTGGCCGGCAACTTCTCTCCCCACGTCTACCTCTCCCGTTACAGCGGATACTGCGATGTGCTGCAAAAACACGGCCTGAAGATAGACGGCCGTCTGATCCGCTCCATTGAACCTACCGTAGAGCAGGCTATCGCGGGGGCGGCGGAGCTGCTGTCTATGGAGGACCGGCCCACGGCGCTGTTCTGCACCAATGACACCATTGCTATCGGCGCTATGAAGGCCGCTATCCGGGCGGGCCTGCGGATCCCGGCCGACCTTGCTATCGTGGGATATGACGACAGTGAGAACAGCCGGATGATCGAGCCGGAGCTGACCACCGTGCGGGTCGACAAGACCGCCATGGGCGCTATCGCCGCGGAGCATCTCATTGCCCAGATCGAGGGCGAGCCACCTCGCAAAGAGGTGATCCAGACCGCCGTGGAGCTGGTGGTCCGGGAGACCACCTGAGGCAGGCGCATTTTACAGGCGTTTTACCAGCCTGCGATAGCGAGATTTACAGGAAACGACATAAACTGAGAAAGGAGAGGATGCCATGCGGGTCACGTTTATCAACGTCGGCTATGGGGACGCCGTCTTATTTCAGGCGGAGAGCGGCTACACTGCTTTGCTGGACGGCGGAAGTGCTCTGCCGGCGGAATTTGCTGGAGACCCCTATCGCATTCCCGCCGCAGAGTACTTGAAGTCCCAGGGGATCAGCCATATCGACGACCTAATGATCTCCCACATCCACGAGGATCACGTCTGCGGCCTGGAGCCGATCCTGGAGCAGACCACCGTAGGCAGGCTTTTTGTGCCTTACCCGACGGAGCCGTTTCTGGGGGGGCAGGAGCTGCATCCAGGCCCCCAGGCGCCCCGCAGCGTACCGCTGTACACCAATGCTCTCAACGCCTATCGCCGCATCCTGCTGCGGGCCGTGGACCAGTCCGTCCCGGTGACGGTCCTTCATGCTGGAGATGCTCTGGAACTGACTGAGGGGCTGACAGTGCGGGTCCTGGCTCCCAAGCCCGCTTCTATCCAGAGCTATATAGAGCTGGTGGAGAATGCCTACAAGACGGTTGGCGGCCCGGACCGGACCACTGCGCTGCTGGGCCAATTGGACGGCATGTCGAACCACACCAGCTTGCTGCTGCGGTTTGAGCTGGAACAGACGGTGCTGCTGGCGGCAGCGGACAGCTGTCCCCGCCAGTGGAATGAGGTCCCTGATTTTTTGCTCGAAAATGTGAACGTTCTCAAATTACCGCATCACGGGCAAATCGACTCGATCAGCGAACATTTTATGGCAAAAATGCCCCTTTCCCATGTGATCACCACCGCCTCTTCCGACCGGCGGTACAACAGCGCCAACCCGGCGGTGTATGAGCGGCTGAGCGCCATGGCCCCAGCGGGAAGGGCCCCCAGCTTTCTGTTTACGGACGAGCGGGAATATCCGCCCTACTTCTCCCAGCCTGAAGGTTTTCAGGCCATCACTCTTGTAATGGATTCCGGCGGGATACGGACGGAATTTATTAAAATCAATAAAAAGGAGAATTCAAGATGAAAAAGCTACTGTCTCTGCTCCTCGCACTCGTCATGGTCATGAGTCTGGCTGCCTGCGGTGCTAAGGAGACCCCCGCACCTGATAAGGAAGAGTCTAAGACTGAGGCCCCTGCGGAAAAGCCTGCTTCCAACTGGCCTGAGAAGGAGATCACCATTATCCAGCCCTGGAGCCTGGGCGGCGGCCCTGACGTGATAACCCGTCAGATCGCCTCTTACAGCGACAAGATCCTGGGCGTTCCCATGATCGTGGAGAACCACACCGGCGGCTCCGGCACCATCGGCATGCACGACTTCCTGGACGCCGAGGACGACGGATATACCCTGTTCTGCTGCAACGGCCCCCTGTTTTCTCTGACTCCCAGCTTCATCGATGTGGATTACACCATTGAAGACATCACTCCGCTGGTGGGCATCCGCATCACCGAGTTCGTCATCCTGACCAACGCCTCCAGCAACATCACCAACATCCAGGAGCTGGTGGATTACGCCAACGCCGGCCACACCATCAAGTACGCCACCACCGGCGGCCCCGGCAACGACAGCTACACCATGATCTCCGCCCTGTTCGCTATCCTGGACATCCCCTGCGAAGCTGTTCCCTATGACGGCGGCCAGGAGGCCATCAACGCCCTGGTGGGCGGCCATGTGGACGTAGCCATCGGTTCTCCCCCGACCTATCGTGACTATGTCATCAACGGCGAACTGAACTGCCTTGGCACCTTTATCCCCGAGGGCCTGGACGTGGAAGGCATCGGCCATATCGATTCCTTCAAGGACCAGGGCATCGACGTGGAGTTCACCGGTATGGACTACTTTGCCGTTCGTTCCACTGTGGACGCTGAGAAGCAGGAGATCCTCCGTGACTTCGTGCTGCAGGTCTACGCCGACCCCGAGTTCCAGGAGTTCATGAAGGGCATGGGCATGGCAGCTTGGGACTCTGACGGCGAGCAGATCTTGGACATGGTCGCCTCCCAGACCGAAGCTATGACCAAGTACATCCCCCTGGTGCAGTGATCTATCGGCGCCCCGTGCCTGCCCTTGCGGCATGGGGCGCCTCCACTCTCAAACACGAGGTACGCCATTATGAAGATAAAATATAATTCTGAGATCATATCCGGCGCTATCTTTTCCATCGTCGGCGCCATTCTGTGGGTCCTGATCCCCACGCAGATCAAGACCATGGAGAAATCAGCCATCAACGCCCAGACCCTTCCCAAAATCGCTATCGGTGGAATGTTTATCTTCGCCGTGGGCCTTTTGTTGGAGGGTATCTTCGCAAGAGAGAAAAAAGAACTGGTGGTCACGAAGGAGAGCTTCCGCTCCGTGGGCTTTAAGAAGGAAATGCGCTCCATCCTGTATGCACTGTTCCTGGTGGCATATTGCTTCATGGTCCAGCCCTTGGGCTTTGTGGTCTCCACGGTGATCCTGGTGCTGGCCATCATGCTCTATTACGGCGCCCGCAAATGGTACTACTACGCCATCCCCCTGGCGATGGTGGGCATCGTGTACTATGTGTTCCGGGTCATGCTCCACGTTTCGCTGCCCTGACGATCAGAAAGGAGAACGCATATGGAACAATTTTTAGGCGGACTGCAGATCCTGGCGCAGTGGCAGAACTTTCTGATCATCCCTCTGGGCCTTGCCATCGGCATCGTGGTGGGGGCGATTCCCGGTCTGACCTCTGATCTGGGCATCATCCTCTGCATCCCCCTTACCTATGGCATGGACCCCACCATGGCCATCCTGATGCTGCTGGCCATCTACTGCGGCGGCACCTACGGCGGCTCTATCACCGCAATTCTTATCAACACCCCCGGCACCTCGGCCAACGCGGCCACACTGTTTGACGGCTACCCCATGACAGTGAAGGGCAAAGCCTTTAAAGCTCTGCAAATGGCCCTGTTTGCCTCCACCATCGGCGGCCTTATCAGTGCTTTTGCACTGCTGTTCCTGGCACCCCTGATCGCCAAGATCACCCTGCTGTTCGGGCCTGCCGAATACTTTGCCCTGGCGGTCTTTGGCCTGTCGGTCATCGCCGGCGTTTCCAACAACAGCATTTTCAAGGGACTTATCGGCGCATGTATCGGCCTGTTCATGGCCACCATCGGCGTGGACTCCATCAGCGGCACGGCCCGGTTCATCTTCGGCCAGCGGAAGCTGATGGCAGGCATCGACCTCATCATCGCCCTTATCGGCCTTTTCGCCATCTCCGAGATCCTGATGAAGTCCAAGTACGATCCCAAAACAGATCACAAGACCATCAGCGCCTCGGCCATCACCAAGGATAAGATCACCAAAGACGAATACCGCCGCTGCCGCAAGCCCATTGCACTGGGTTCCCTCATCGGTGTTATCATCGGCGCGACCCCCGGCACCGGCGGCGGTCTGGCGGCCTTCATCGCCTATAATCAGACCAAGCAGGCGTCCAAGCACCCCGAGACCTTTGGCCACGGCGAGATCGAGGGCGTGGCAGCCTCCGAATCCGCCAACAACGGCGCATGCGGAGCTACCATGATCCCCATGCTGACTCTGGGTGTTCCCGGCGACGGCGCCACCGCCATCCTGATGGGCGCCTTCATGCTCCACGGCATGGTCCCCGGCCCCACGTTGTTTGCGGAGCAAGGCAATGTGCTGTATGCCATCATGATCGGCCTGATCGTGGTCAATATTTTCATGTACATCATCGGCAACGTATTTACCAGGTTCTACGCTCACATCACCCGCATTCCCTATGAGATCCTGGCTCCTATCGTGCTGACCTTCTGCATCGCCGGTTCTTATTCCACCAACAACCGCGTGTATGACATCTATATCATCCTGATTTTCGGCATCGTGTCCTACTTCCTGCGGCGCATGGACTTCCAGCTGGTCCCCATTCTGCTGGGCATCGTTCTTGGCCCCTTGGCCGAAAAGAATTTCCGCCGGGCCATGGTCATTTCCGAGGGCAGCTTCAAGATCTTCTTCACCCGTCCCATCAGCTGTGCGTTCATCGTCATCGCGGTGGCCTCCGTGCTGATCTTCGCGTGGAAGAACTACAAGTCCAACAAGCTGGCAAAGGAAAATGCCGCCAAATAATATCTACCGCCAAATCGACTGTCAAAAACCGCCCATGCCTCTCAGCATGGGCGGTTTTTTGCGGCTGCCGCGCGGAGGGCGGACGGCAGGGAGCCGCTTCCGCTGGGCATGCCAATCAGCGGACCGGCATTCCGCTGTATGGGGCCATTTCCAGCCGGATGAAGAAGCCCTGATCGTGGTCGCAGACGGGGCAGGTCTTGGGGGCCTCCAATCCCTCCTGGATGTGGCCGCAGTTCAGGCACATCCAGGCGCACTTCACATCGGAGACGAACAGCTTTCCGCTCTCCAGCAGGTCTGCCAGATGGCCAAAGCGGTCTCCGTGGGTCTGCTCGATCCGGGCGATCTGCTGGAAGGACCCGGCGATCTTGGGGAAGCCCTCGGAGCGGGCGGTATCGGCAAAGGACTTGTATACCGGGTCAAACTCCTCATACTCATTGTGCTGGGCGGCCCGCAGCAGTTTTGCCGCGTCATTGGTGATGTCCACAGGGTAGCCGCCGTCGATGTGGATCGTCTCCCCGGCCAGCTCCTTCATGTGGTTGTAAAAGATCTCCGCGTGCTCCTTTTCCTGGTCGGCGGTGAACCGGAACGCCGCCTCCAGCACGTGCAGCTTCTGCTGTTTGCATAGAGAGGCGGCAAAGGTGTAGCGGTTGCGTGCCTGACTTTCCCCTGCAAAGGCCCGCATCAGATTTTTCAGCGTCTCGCTGTCCTTCAGTTCTATGGACATGTCGAATTCCCCCTTATGCTGATGTTTGGCAGACATCGGTGCGTCCCAAAGCGCCCTGAAAGGCCATCCGCCCTCTGTCCGCTGTGGATATGGGTATTTTAGCCTGATCCGGCGGATACTATACCTGGAAAAGGAGGAAAGCCTATGGAATATGACACGCTTATCATCGGCGGCGGACCGGCAGGCTGCACGGCGGCCCTGTACGCCGCCCGGGCCGGGTTGCAAACACCGCTGCTGACAGGGCCGGAACTGGGCGGACAGCTTGCCTCCGCCGGGACGGTGGAAAACTGCCCGGGCAGCGCTCCCTCCAGCGGCCCGGATCTGGCGGCCGCCATGCTGGAACAGGCCCGAAAGGCAGGGGCGGAGCTGCGGGGAGAGACCGCCGTGTCGCTGGACCTGTCCCGGCGAACCGTCCGGACCTCCGCCGGGACATATCAGGGAAGGACTGTGATCTACGCCGCCGGGGCCAGGCCCCGCACTCTGGACGTGCCGGGAGCGGAGACCCTGCGCGGGCGCGGCGTCAGCTTCTGCGCCGCTTGTGACGGCCCGCTTTTCCGGGGCCGGGACGCGGCGGTGGTGGGCGGCGGCAATTCCGCCGTGGGGGAGGCCCTGGACCTGTCCCGGCTGTGCCGCCGGGTCTGGCTGGTCCACCGGCGGAACGCCCTGCGGGCGGAGCGCCGCGAGCTGGAACGGCTGGAGGCGGCGGAAAACATCATGCCAATATGGAACGCGGAGATCACCGCGATCCTGGGCCGTGACCGTGTGACCGGTCTGTCCTACCGGGACATTTCCACGGGGGAACTGCGGCAGTTGGCGTGCGACGGCGTTTTCGTCGCCATCGGCCGCCTTCCCAACACCGAGCCGCTCCGGGGACAGCTCCATTTGGACGCGGCCGGCTACGTTCCGGCGGGGGAGGATACCCGGACGGAGCTGCCCGGGGTGTTTGCCGCCGGAGACGTGCGGCAAAAATCCCTGCGTCAGATTGTCACCGCGGCGGCGGACGGCGCCATGGCCGCCCATATGGCCGCTGACTGGCTGGGACATCAATGACGGCAAAAAGCCCTCTGCCGCGCACGGCGCGGCAGAGGGCTTTTCTGGGATTATGCCTGAGGCAGGTGATATTTTTCCAGATCGCCGTCCAGACTGGCGGCAAAGCCGCCGCCGCCCTTCAGGTCGTGGATGTAGGCGTGGCGGCCCTGGATGCCCCGCTCCTCCATCACCGATACGGCGATGTTGGAGCAGTGGTCGCTGACCCGCTCGAAATTGGTCAGCAGGTCGCTGAGGACGAAGCCCAATTGGATGGTGCAGTCTCCGGTCTGGAGCCGCCGGATGTGGCGGGAGCGGATCTCTTCGATCAGCTGGTCGATGGTCTCCTCCAGAGGCTCCACCTCCCGGGCCGCCGCGGCGTCGTCCGCCAGGAAGCAGCCGAAGGCCTTGCCCATGATGTCCTCCAGAGCCGCGACCAGCACCTGCAGTTCCGCCCGCGCACCCTCGGAAAAGCGCAGCTCCTTCTCCCGCAGCTCCCGGGCGGACTCCTGCAGATTCAGGGCATGGTCGCCGATGCGCTCAAAGTCTCCGATGGCATGGAGCAGCCGCGAGACGGTGCGGATATCGTCCATGGACACGCCGTGCTGGGAGATAGTCACCAGATAATTCCCCAGACGGTCCTCGTAGAGATCCAGCTTGTCCTCATTTTGTAAAATAAGGGTCTCCCGCTCCTCACTGTAATCTGACAGCTGCCGGATGGCCAGCAGCAGGTTCTCGTGGGCCAGCTGGCCCATGCTGCCTGTCATAGCTGTGCACTCGCTGATGGCAACACCGGGCGTCCGCAGCAGCCGGGGGTCCAGAAAGGCGAACTGCTGGGCAGGGTCCTCGCTGCGAACCAGTCTCCGCGCCAGCTTTTCCAGCTGGCGGGAGAAGGGCAGCAAAAGCGCGGTGGTGAGCACGTTGAAAATGGTGTGGCACAGGGCGATGCCCACAGCTCCCACGGTCATGCCCATAAAGCTGAAATGGAACACCGCATTGCCGCCGTAGAACAGCACCAGACACACCACAGTGCCGATGATGTTGAAGGAGATGTGGATCACCGCGACCCGCTTGGCGTTCCGGTTCACGCCGATGGAAGAGAGCAGAGCGGTGACGCAGGTGCCGATATTTTGGCCCATGATGATGGGGATGGCCATGCCGTAGGTAATGGAGCCGGTGAGGGCCAGGGCCTGCAAAATGCCCACCGACGCGGCGGAGGACTGGATGACGCCGGTGAACACCGCGCCCACCAGAACGCCCAGCAGGGGATTGTTGAAGGCGGTCAGCAGATCGGAGAAGCCGGGCAGCTCCGCCAGAGGGCTGACGGCCTCCTTCATCAGCTCCATGCCGTACATCAATATGGAGAAGCCCACCAGGATGCGGCCGATGTCTCGCCGCCGCTGCTTCTTGGATCCCATGATGAGGATGATGCCCGCCAGAGCCATCACCGGCGAAAAATTTTCCGGCTTCAGCAGATTGACAAACACATTCTCGCTCTCGATCCCGGTGAGAGACAGGATCCACGCCGTCAGGGTCGTGCCGATGTTGGATCCCATAATGACGCCGATGGTCTGCCCCAGCTCCATGACGCCGGAATTTACCAGCCCCACCAGCATCACCGTCATGGCGGAGGAGGACTGGATGGCGATGGTGATGCCGGCGCCCAGCAGCAGGCTTTTCAGGGGACTGGAGGTCATGCGCTTCAGAGTTCGCTCCAGCTTGCCGCCCGCCATCTTTTCCAGGCTCTTGGACATGGTAGTCATGCCGTAAAGAAAAAAGGCCAGGCCGCCGCAGAGGGTCAAAAGGGAAAAAATGTCCATACGCTTGCTCCTTTATGGATTCTCCGGCCTTCGGGCCGGACAGAGTACCTTATGTCTCCAGTTTATTATATATGTAAAACAAGCGATTGAACAGCTGGCGGAATAACCAAATGCAAAATTTGCGGAATAAACTGCTGGATTTGCTGATATTACGTACAAATTTTGTAGAAATCGCCGAATTTCAAACGATTGCACAAAGAGGGCGGCGCTGAAAACAGCGCCGCCCTTCGGTGGAACTCACAGGGTTTCTTTTGTCCAGAATGACCGGACAGCCTCAGCAGAGCGGCGTCCGGCAAAATAGCCTTCCTGCCACAAGGCCCGCAGGACCTCGCCGTCCCGCTCTGTCCGGGAGCAGCCCAGGGTATCCTCCGGAGCGATGACCAGGAGCTTTCCGGATGCTTCCAGCTCAAACAGCTCCTGCCGGCAGTCGTTGTACCGCCGGGTCCTGGCGGCCATGGTCTCCAGAAACGCGGGATAGCTGCGGAACCTCCGCCGGAGCAGGGCTGTGGAGGCGCTGTCTTCCTTCCGGTAGTCCCGCTCTCGGGTCAGGACCACTACGACCCGGTCACAGCCTGCTTCAAAGGCCCGCCGCCAGGGAATGGGGTCAGCGCAGCCGCCGTCCAGATAGGGTTGGCCGCTGATCTCAATCACCGGGAACATCAGCGGGATGGCGCAGGAGGCCTCCAGCAGAAGGTTGGGGCTGTCCCGCCGGGGAACCGGTAAGTAGTCGGCTTTGCCAGTGTTGAGGTTGGTGACCACCGCCTCCGCCGTGCCGGGGTAAGCCTCAAAGGCATCATAGTCAAAGGGCAGGAGCCGGTTGGGAATAGTCTCATAGGCAAATTTCAGGCCGAAGTAGGAGCGGTTTTTGGGATCCAGCCAGTTCCGCAGGCCCATATAGCGGCGGTCGTCGGCATAGGTGGTCACCAGCTTCAGATTCCTGCGGCTTTGGCGGGACAGATAACTGACGCCGTAGGCGATGCCGGCGGAGACGCCTACTGTATAGTCCGGCAGGGGCAGATCCGCATCCAGAAACGCGTCACACACGCCGGAGGAGAAAATTGTTCGCAGAGCCCCGCCCTCCAGAACCAGACCGGTTTTCATAGAGGTCACTTCCTTCAAAAATGTTATCCTCCCCAATTTGCCGCGGGAGTATAGGCGCGATGTGGCGGCGGCCCGCCCATCGTTTTGACTTTATGGAGGTAGTTTAATACAAAACTACAGCAAAATCAATGCGGGCATCAAAAAATACTGTTGGTTCCCGAGAAAAAAGCGCGCTCCGGGACATCGGTCCAGAACGTGCTTTCTTATCATAACAAAACCGGCAGAGAGCAGAGATAGCCCGCCCAGGCCATTGTGTTCAGGCCTACTTTGCCAGGAGCCGCCGGGTCTCCTTCGCGTCGGCGGTGATTTGGGCTTTCAGGGCGTCCAGGGAGTCAAAGCGGATCTCGTCCCGGATGTGGTGGAAGAACTCCACCCGGACGGTCTGACCGTACAGGTCGCCGTCGAAGTCCAGCAGCCAGGATTCCACGGTGACGTCAGTGCCGTTGTTCACTGTGGGGCGGGTCCCCACATTGGTAACGGCGGGGCAGCGGGAGCCGTCCGGCAGATGGACCATGGTGGCGTAAACGCCGTGGCTGGGGACCAGTACATGAGGCGGCACCGTCAGGTTCACCGTGGGGATGCCGATGGTGTGGCCGATGCGGCGGCCGTGGCGGACGGTCTGGGTCAGAACATGAGGGTGGCCCAGAAATTGGGCGGCCCGTTCCACCTGTCCCAGTTCTACCAGGCGGCGGATGTAGGTGGAGCTGACGGTGACGCCGCCCACCTCCACCTTGGGGATGATGTCGCAGCCTAGGCCCAGCTCGGCGCACTTCTGAGCCAGCAGCTCCGGGGAGCCTTGATTCTTGTGGCCGAAGTGGTGGTCGTGGCCCGCCACCAGATGGACGGCATGATACCGCTTCACCAGGATCTCCGTGATAAAATCCTCCCAAGTGGTGGTCATCATCTCATGATCAAAGGGGACCATGATAACCTCCCGGATGCCGTACAGACGCTCCACCAGGTCCCGGCGGTCCTCCGGGGAGTTGATGAGAGGGCAGGAAATACCGGTGACTACCTCCTTCGGGACCCGGTCGAAGGTGAATACCGCCGGGACCGCGCCCCGTTGGGCTGCCTCCTCCGCCGTGCGGCGCAGAAGGGCTGCGTGGCCCAGGTGGACTCCGTCAAAGAAGCCCAGGGCAATGACTCGTTCTTTCATGGCTGTTACGCTCCAAAGAAGTTCTTGATGGAGGTCAGGGTGCCGCCTTCCGCCCGGGAGAGGCAGAGAAAGGCACCGTCCTGACCGTAGACACGGTAGACGCCGTCCGGCAGGCCGGGATCTGTGACGGGGTTGCCGTTGAGGACCCGTTTTTCTGTTTTGTCGGATCGCAGCAGCAGTATGGGGTGCTGGGCAAACAGGCTGTCGGCGGGGAGAAGCAGGGCTTCGCCCTGTTTCTGTACGTCTTCCAGCGTGACGGCATCCGCCAGAGTGAAGCCCGCCGCCATGGTGCGGCGGAGACTGTACAGCGTGCCGCCGCAGCCAAGGGCCTGCCCGATGTCGTGGCAGAGGGTGCGGATGTACGTTCCCTTGGAGCAGACGCAGCGGAGCAGGTACTCCGCCTCACCGGTCTGTTCCAGCAGCTCCAGCTCGTAGATGGTGACGGCTCGGGGCTTCCTGGCTACCTCCCTGCCCTTTCGGGCCAGGTCATAGAGCTTTTGCCCGTTGATCTTGATGGCGGAGTACATGGGCGGGATTTGTTGGATCTCCCCGGTAAAGCGGGCCAGCACGGCCTCCACGCCGCCCTGGGACACAGCCACAGGCCGGATCTCCAGGGTGGTTCCGGTGACGTCCTGGGTATCCGTGATCTGCCCCAGGCGGAGACCAGCCACATACTCCTTCCGGCTGTTTTCCGAGAACTCCACGGCCCGGGTCGCCTGGCCCACGAACACCGGCAAAACGCCGGTGGCCATGGGGTCCAGGGTCCCGCCGTGGCCGACCCGCTTTTCGTGAAAGATCCCCCGGAGTTTGGCGCAGACGTCCATGCTGGTCCAGCCGGCGGGCTTGTCGATGATGATGATCCCATTAGGCATTTTGATCAATGAGAAATTAGGAATGAGGAATGAGAAATTCCTTTCTCGATTCCAACCAAATTCCTAATTCCTAACTCCTGATTCCTAATTTTTGATGATCTTACCAGTCAGGATGGCGGTCCTGCTGGTCAGGCGGCAGCATTTCTCCTCGCCGCAGTGGGGGGCAGTAGAGGGGCATACGGAGGCCCTTGGCGCGAATCAGGCAGCCGCAGTGTGGTTCAGGGCCTGGATGACGTCCAGGGCCAGGAACGCAAAGGTCAGCACTCCGCAGACGATAGATCCCGACTGCTCGGTGATCCAGTACAGCACCAGCGCAATGACGATCAGGACCCCGCTCACCTTTCAGCTTGTCCAGCAGCTCATAGGGAAGCCTCCTTCTGATGTGTTTCGGGAAACCGCCGGCCAATGTGGACACCGGATCCTGCGGCGGCAGAACAGCTGATGTCACCGGGCGAAATCCGGGACCTTTTGGGCGATGCAGTCCAGGACCCGGTCCCGACAGACAGCCCAGGGGCCTTCGATGGTGGCCCCCGCCGCCGCCGCGTGGCCGCCGCCGCCCATCAGGCGGCAGACCTCTGTGGCATTGACCCGGGCCCCGGTCCGCAGAGAAAGCTTCCACACGTTTGGCCGCAGCTCCCGCATGGTGACGGCGCAGTCCACGCCCTGGATCTGCCCGCCCAGAGCGGACAGGTCCTCAGCATCGCTCTCAGTGGCCTGGACCCGCTCCATCAGAGACAGGGGGACGGACAGCACCGCGACCCGGTCCCGGTCGTAAAATGCGCAGTCGTTCAGCATGGCGCCCTCCAGCAGCATCCGCTTGCGGGATTTGGTGCGGAAGAACACCTTGTTGACGGTTTGGTAGTCGATGCCGGCGGACATCAGCGCCGCCGCTACGGCATGGGTATGAGCGGTGGTGTTGGCATAGGCGAAACAGCCGGTGTCGGTGGATACCGCCACATACAGCGGCAGGGCCAGCTCGGGCGTGATGGGGCCCAGGGCGGCCAAAATGTCATACAGCAATTCACCGCAGGCGGCGGCTTCCGGACGGACGATGTTGGTCCGGCCAAAGTGCTCGAAGGAGGGATGGTGGTCAATGGCCAGGTCGACGCGGTCCGCATAGGGCCTGGCGTTTTCCGGGAACAGGGCCGTGGTGGCGATGTCGGTAGAGACCACTTTCTCCGGCACAAAGCCGGCTGGGGCGGCGTAGGGGGCAAAATAGGGGGCGGTGGTCTCCGTCAGCTCCGGATTGGGCAGGAGCCAGGCGGTCTTGCCCAAGGCCCGGAGGCCCGCGCACAGGGCGGCGGCGCAGCCCACGGTATCCCCGTCGGGACGGACGTGGGTCAGGATCAGAATGTTGTCAAAGGTCCGCAGCAGGGAGGCGGCTTCCTGGACAGTCAGCATGGTTCACTCCTCCCCGTCTGAAAGGACGGCGTCGTTTTCGGGATTGACGGGCTTCACCTTGTCCGGGTCCCGCAGCAGCTCCAGAATGTGAGCGCCGTGCTGAATGGAGTCGTCGCCGATGAATTGCAGCTCCGGAGTGTAGCGCAATTGCAGGGCACGGCCCAGCTCCCGGCGCAGGAAGCCGGAGGCAGACTTCAGCCCCTTCAGCACGTCCTTTTCCTGGGACTTGTCCAGAACGCTGATATAGACTCGGGCGTAGCGCAGGTCGCCGGTGGTGTCGACCCGGGTCACGGAGACCATACCGACCTGGGAGACCCGGGGGTCCTTCAGGCGGCGGAGTTGATCGCTCAGCTCCCGCTGGATCTCTTCATTGATACGGCCGATTCGATTACTGGGCATGGGATTCCTCCTTTTGATATAATCACCGCTGTTGAAAGAAAACCAAGTTCTGTTTAACCGGCGGGGCGATGGCCTGCCAATGCGAATCTCACGATCTTCGCAAATGAAAACCGGTCCCGCAGACGCGGCATTTGCATGGGGCAGTCCGTTCCGCTGCAAAAAGTTTGCCCCGTTGGCGCGGATGTACTCTGCCGAACGGCAGGCAAAATGGCGGGGCCTTCATAGAGTTTCCATCCCCGCCCGCCCCGATCCATGGGAAAGGCGGCACTCATATGGCCCTTGTATGGTTGATGATTCCTCTCTCAAATTTTGGGGCAGTAACGAAAGCGGAAAGCTGTCAAATTACCAGCGTGTAATCACGCTTTGATAATCAAATACAACCATGCCGCATGGCTTGCAGATCCATTCATGGAAATCAGACGATGCAAAAGACTTTTTTGCAATCATTACATCCTCACCATCCTTCGGATTCAATGACAGTTTATGCCTCTGCCTGTTGAATGCAAGCCGATTACCTGTTTGTCCGTCCTTCATTTCACGGCCGCATTTGGGGCAGTTCCTATGCGCACTTCCTGCAATTCCACTTTGTCGTGTCGGTCCTATCATAGCCGGTTCCAGGCGCCAGCGTGCAATTAGCAGTAAAAGCCCTGAATGTATGGCAGGACCTGCTCCAATGACGCAGGGGCGGCGGCACTGCCGCCGCCCCTGCAATATGCGACTTATCTGGGGATCTCTTCCATGGTGAAGGCCTCAACAATATCTCCTTCTTTGATATCATTGAACTTCTCAATGGTCAGGCCGCACTCGAAGCGCTCCTTGACCTCCTTGGCGTCGTCCTTGAACCGCTTCAGGGAGGCCAGACTGCCCTCGTGGATGACGATGCCGTCCCGCACCAGGCGGACAGAGCAGGAACGGACGATCCTGCCATCCTGGACGTAGCAGCCGGCGATGGTGCCTACGCCGGAGACCTTGTAGGTCTGGCGGACCTCGGCGTGGCCCAGCACCACTTCCCGGTACTTGGGGGCCAGCATGCCTTTCATGGCCGCCTCGATCTCGTCGATGCAGTCGTAGATGACCCGGTACATCCGCATATCCACGTTCTGCCGCGCCGCGCCGTCCCGGGCGGCGGCGTCAGGCCGGACGTTGAAGCCCACGATGATGGCATTGGAGGACGCGGCCAGCATCACGTCGGATTCGTTGACGGCGCCTACGCCGCCGTGGATGACCCGGACGTTGACCTCGTCGTTGGAGAGCTTCTCCAAAGAGGCCTTCACGGCCTCCACGCTGCCCTGGACGTCGGCTTTGACGATCAGGGCCAGCTCCTTGCGCTCGCCGGCCTGGATCTGGTCGAACAGGTTCTCCAGAGAGACCTTCTGCACCGGCGCGGCGGCCTTGGCCTTTTCCTCGGCCTTGCGCTGCTCCACCAGCTCTCTTGCCATGCGCTCGTCGGCCACGGCGAAGAAGGGGCTGCCGGCAGAGGGGGCCTCGGAAAGGCCGGCGATCTCCACGGGGACGGAGGGACCGGCCTCAGTGAGGCGGTTGCCCTTGTAGTCCAGCATGGTGCGGACGCGGCCCACGGCGGTACCGGCGATGATGATGTCGCCCTGCTTCAGCGTGCCGTTCTGCACCAGCAGGGTCGCCACGGGGCCGCGGCCCTTGTCCAGCCGGGCCTCAATGACAGTGCCCTGGCCCGCCCGGTTGGGATTGGCCTTCAGCTCTTGGATCTCGGCCAGCAGGATCAGGTTCTCCAGCAGGTTGTCGATGCCAATGTTCTTCTTGGCGGAGATCTTGCAGCAGATGGTCTCGCCGCCCCACTCCTCAGGCACCAGACCGTGCTCGGTCAGCTGCTGCATGACCCGGTCGGGATTGGCGTTTTCCTTGTCGATCTTATTGACGGCCACGATGATGGGGATGTTGGCCGCCTTGGCGTGGTTGATGGACTCGATGGTCTGGGGCATGATACCGTCGTCCGCCGCCACCATCAGGATGGCGATGTCGGTGATCATGGCGCCCCGGGCGCGCATGGAGGTGAAGGCCTCGTGGCCCGGGGTATCCAGGAAGGTGATGGGCTTGCCGTTCACCTGCACCTGATAGGCGCCGATGTGCTGGGTGATGCCGCCGGCCTCGCCCGCCGCCACGGAGGTGTTGCGGATGGTGTCCAGCAGGCTGGTCTTGCCGTGGTCCACGTGGCCCATGACCACCACCACGGGAGCGCGGGGGACCAGGTCCTCCGGCTTATCCTCGTGGACGTCGATCAGCTTCTCCTCGATGGTGACGACCACTTCCTTCTCTACCTTGCAGCCCATCTCCTCGGCGATGATGGCGGCGGTGTCGAAGTCGATGACCTGGGAGAGGGAGGCCATGACGCCGTTCTTCATCAGGCACTTGACTACCTCGGCGCCGGTCTTTTTCATGCGGCTGGCCAGCTCACCTACGGAGATCTCATCGGGGATCTGCACCTTGATGGGGGCCTTCTTGGCGATCTCCAGCTGGAGGCGGCGCATTTTCTCCGCCTCATCCTGGCGGCGCTTGTTGGAAAAGGCGGGACCGTTCCGGCGCTGATTGCTGCGGAACTTTTCCTTGCCGCCCCGCTGCTGCATCCGCTCGCCCCGCTGGCCTCCCAGATCCTCCAAGCGCTCGTCGTACTTGGCCAGGTTCACGTCGCCGCCCTTGCGGGTGTCCACGATCTTCTTCTGCGGTACACGGCTGATGGGCTGGGCGGGCTTTGCCTGCTGAGCGGGCTGCTGTTTGCCCACCTGCTGGGGAGCCTGCTGGGCTGGCTTCCCGGGCTGTTTGCCGGCGGCGGGCTTGCCCTGCTGCTTGGCCGTCTGCTGGGCTTCCTGCTTGGCAGGAGCGGCTTTGGGGGCCTCCTGCTTGGCGGGGGCCGCCTCGGCATAGATGACCTGAATGCCGGAGATCTGATTGCGCTGGGTCAGATAGTCGAAAATGACGGACAGCTCATGGTCCGACAGGACCTGCATGTGGTTTTTCGGCGCGGCCACATACTTGGTCAGAATTTCGGTAATGGTCTTGGTGGGCAGGCCGAAGTCCTTGGCCACCTCATGGACCCTGTATTTTTCAATACCCAATAAAAACACCTCGTTACAGACCAACCGGGAGGTTGGGGAAATTTTTCAAAGATGCTGTCGGAACCGTCAGCCTTCCTTTTTGCGGAAGGAGCCTTTGCCCTTTTTCACCGGGCGGCTGTGGGCGTAGGGTCCGGCCTTTTTTCCGGGACGGAGCCTGCCGCCGCTGTGGCCTCCGTCCCTGCGGCCCGGCGGACCGGCAGTGGACCGGCGGAGCCCGGCGCTTCTGCGGGGCGGGGCCTTGCGGGGGCGTTCGCCGTCTGCGGACGCCCGTTTGCGAGACGGCTCCAGCGCGGGGGGCTGATCGGGAGGAGCCTTTTGGGACTTCCGTTTTCCAGTCCGCCGGTTCTTTTCATGGGCCAGCTGCTCGGAACGGCGCTCTGCGGCCCGCTGGGCTTTCAGCTCCAGGCGGTCTGCCGCCTTGCCGTACTGGACGGGGTCCAGAGCGGCCAATTTGCGGACCGCTGCGTTGGCAAGGCCGATATCCGTCACGGCCACCAGGGCCACGGCGGTGCGGCCGGTGGCGCGGCCCAGCTCCGCCTTGGTAAAGGGGAGCCGCAGCCACAGGCACTGGCCTGCCTCGGCGAAGTGCGCCGTCCGGCGGCGGGTGTTCTCCGCCGCGTCGGCGGCCAGCAGCAAGACCCGGGCGTCCCGGGCGCGGGCTGCGGCCTCCACCGGCTCCTCGCCGACGGCCAGATTGCCGCCCCGCAGGGCCAGCCCCAGCAGAGGGAGGAGGTTGTTACTGTCCATCGGTGCCTCCCAATTCCGCTTCCATGGCGTCGTAGACCTCAGGGGGGATGGCGGTCTCGAAGGCCCGCTCCAAGGCCCGGGACTTTCTGGCCCGCCGGAGGCAGGCCACGTCGTGGCACACATAGGCGCCCCGGCCCGGCTTTTTGCCGCTGAAGTCCAGGCTCACGTCACCCTCCGGGGATTTGACGACCCGAAGCAGCGCTTTTTTATCTTTCATTTCCCGGCAGCCCACACACTGCCGCTGGGGGATCTTTTTCACTTTCGGCATTTGTCAGGCCGCCTTTCCTTGCTTATTCTTCTTCCGGTTCGTCGGCGATCTCGATCAGCTCATCCGGGTCCTCGTCCCGGTAGCTGGCGGGCTTGATGTCGATCTTATAGCCCGTGAGCCGGGCGGCCAGGCGGGCGTTCTGGCCCTCCTTGCCGATGGCCAGGGACAGCTGATCGTCAGGCACGATGCAGCGGCAGGCCTTGCCTTCGCCGGTCATCCACACGTCCACCACGTCGGCGGGCGCCAGGGCGGCTGCGATGAAGGCGGCGGGATCGTCGTCCCACTTGATGATGTCGATCTTCTCGCCCCGCAGTTCCTCCACGATGTTGGCGACCCGCTGGCCCTTGGGGCCTACGCAGGCGCCGATGGGATCCACGTTGCCGTCGTTGCTCCAGACCGCCATCTTGGTGCGGCTGCCGGCCTCCCGGGCGATGGAGCGGACCTCCACGGTGCCGTCATAGATCTCAGGCACCTCCAGCTCGAACAGGCGCTTCACCAGGCCGGGGTGTGTCCGGGAGATCAGGATCTGGGGCCCCCGGGTGGAGCGGCGCACATCCACCACATAGACCTTGACGTGCATCCCCTCGGTCAGTTCCTCGCCGGGGACCTGTTCGCCGGCCATCAGCAGCGCCTCGGTGGATTCAGTGCCGGTGCCGATGCGCAGGGACACATTGCCGTTGCGGGGGTCCACGCGGGTCACTACGCCGGTGAGGATCTCATGCTGCTTGGAGTTGAATTCGTCATAGACCTGTCCACGTTCGGCTTCCCGCAGACCCTGGATGATGACCTGCTTGCCGTTTCCGGCGGCGATGCGGCCAAACTCCATCTTGTCCACGGGAATGTTGACCACGTCGCCGATCTCATATTTGGCAGAGAGGGCCTTGGCCTCGGCCAGAGGCATCTCGTTGAAGGGGTCCACGTAGTCCTCCTCGTCCACTACATTCTTTTGGACGTACATCTTCAGGTCCTGATGGGCCTCGTCCACATCCACGATGACGTTCTCCACGCCAGCGTGGTCCCGCTTGTAGGCGGTGGTGATGGCCTGGATGATCTTCTCCATCATGAAGGATTGAGGGATGTTGCGCTCCTTTTCCAGCAGCGCCAGGGCGGCGAAGATCTCCGCGGGATTCATACCTGCGGGTTCTTTCTGCTTTTTGCCTTTCATCGGTGATTCTCCTTACTGTTGTTTCGTTACCCTCAGTAGACAAAGGGCAATACGCCTGCCAGCGGCTAAAATCAACGCTGGCTGCGTCATCGTCCTAGGTGGGCGTCGGCCCACCGTCGTCCTCTTCCTTGCCAGCGCCGGTTTTTTCTCGCTGGCAGGTCTTTAGAGTTTTTCGGGAGCAGATTTAGTGGCTGGCAAGGCAGCCGAGGCCGCCGGGCTGGCGCCCGGCAACGAGGATAACGCAGTCAGCTGCTCAAGATGCCCCGAAAAACCGTATTGCCCTTTGTCCACTGAGGGTATCATGAATTGATAAAAATTTTACACCATTAGGAATTTAGACGGCTGAGGGGAAAGCTCTCATCCCCATATGGGCGGCTTTTGAGACAGTATGTCTCAAAACTCGACTCGAAGCCGCACCAGGGCCACGTCTTTTTTCTCGAAGGTCCGCCGCTGGCCGCCTTCCATGATGGTAACGGCGCCGGTGGCCTCGTCGTAATCCTCCAGAATGCCGGGAAATTCCTTGCGGCCGTCCTGATTGCGGTACAGCTTCACCAGCACGGGACAGTTCAGGAATCGCCGGAAGTCAGCGGGCCGCTTCAGCGCCCGCTCTGCCCCGGCGGAGCCGACCTCCAGAGTGTAGCTGCCTTCGATGGGGTCCGCTTCGTCCAGCAGGTCCGAAAGCTTGCGGGAGACGGCCTCGCAGTCCAGAATGTCCACGCCGCCCTCCTTGTCCAGCAGGACCCGGAGATACCAGGTGCCGGCTTCCTTGACGTACTCCACGTCCCAGAGGGTGCAGCCCTGCTCCGCAATGGCGGGGGCCGCCAGCTCGGCGGTGAGTTCGGTGATTTTTTTCATGAAGGACCTCCCTTTTGTTGGCGGATTTCGGAAATTTTGGGACCTTAAAAAGTCCAAAGAAAAGAGCGGACCGTTGGTCCACTCCATACCTTACATACTCTAACATACGTTAATATACCACAAATGATAGAGGAGTGCAAGTGTTTTCTTCTCCGCGGGTATAAAGCGCGGGTATAAAGCTCAAGTATCATTTTGAGCTGGGCGCGGGCGCGGACAGCTTTGTGTGGGAATGATCCTGTCCTTCTGCCGGGCGGTCTCGATATGAGCCCGCCCGGTTTTTGCCGTTTTCTCCGCATGGAGGGCGGATTTTTTAGGGAAGGGAAAACAGAACGGCCCGGCGGACCGGCCAGCGCTTCACCGCCGGAGGGCCGAGAACAGGCAGGCGGCCAGGAACACAGCCAGATCCACGCACACCACCGACGCGCCCACTGGTGTGGAGAGGGTGAAGGATGCTGTCAATCCCACGCAGAAGCAGGCCACCGAGGTGACGGCGGCAGAAAGGATGACGCCCCGGAAGCTGCGGAAGAGCCGCATGGCCGTCAGGGCGGGGAAGATCACCAGGGAGGAGATGAGCATGGCCCCCATCATCCGCATCCCCAGCACGATGGTAAGGGCGGTCAGCACCGCCAGCAGGGTGTTGTAGCGGTCCGCCTTCAAACCGGTGGCCCGGGAGAAGCTCTCATCAAAGGTGACGGCGAAGAGCCTGTGGTAATTCAGGGCGAACAGCGCCAGCACCGCGGCGCACAGCAGCACCGACAGCCCCACGTCTGCCTTGCTCATGGCCAGAACGCTGCCGAACATGTAGCTGTCCACGTCGGTGGTCATGCCGGTGGTGCGGGAGATGACCAGGATGCCGATGGCCAGAGCGGAGGCGCTCATGACGGCCACGGCGGCGTCGCTGTTCCAGCGGGGATGGTCCGCGACCCGCAGCAGAAGAAAGGCTGCCAAAATCACCACGGGGATGGAGAAGTACAGCGGCGTGACGCCCAGGGCCACGGCAATGGCCAGGGCGCCAAAGGAGACGTGGCTCAGGCCGTCGCCGATCATGGAGTACCGCTTCAGCACCAGGGGGACCCCCAGCAGGGCGGCGCACAGGCTCACCAGGACCCCGGCGACCAGGGCGCGCTGCATGAAGGGCCAGGAAAACATGAGCAGGATATTCATAGGTCCGCCTCCCGAAAACGCCGCCCCTGGGGGGAGGCCAGATAATCCGCCGCCGTGCCGAGGAAGAAGCCGTCCCGGCCGATGTGCAGGACCCGGCGGGCTCCACGGAGGGCAGCTTTCAGATCGTGGGTCACCATGACCACCGCCATACCCTCCTTTTCATGGAGGTAGGCAAGGGTCTTATACAGGTCCTGGGCGGCGGCAGGATCCAGGCCGGTGATGGGCTCGTCCAGGATCAGCAGGCGGCTGGCAGCGCACAGCGCCCGGGCCAGCAGGACCCGCTGCTGCTGGCCGCCGGACAGGTCCCGATAGCTCTTGTCCTTCAGCTCCAGAACGCCCAGTTTGCCCATGTTCATCAGAGCCTGGGATTTCTGGGCGGCAGTGTAGAAAAAGCGGAAGCTTCCCTGGTTCAAGCAGCCGGAGAGCACCACCTCGTACACGGTGGCGGGAAAATCCCGCTGGGCCTGGGTCTGCTGGGGCAGATAGCCCACAGCCCCCTTTTCCAGCTCCGGCGCCCGCTGGATGCTGCCGGACTGGGGCGTCAGCAGACCCAGAAGGCCCCGCAGCAGGGTCGATTTACCGGAGCCGTTGTCGCCTACAATGCACAGGTAATCTCCCGCCTGGATGGTCAGGTCCAGGTGGGCGAGGACGCTGCGGCCCTCATAGCCCAGGGAGACATCCCGGCAGACGATCAGCTCATTTGCTTTCACAGGCTGCCTCCTTTTCTCCGCAGGCGGCGCACAGGCCTGTCAGCACGGTGCGGCGGGGATCGACGCGGAAGTGGTGCTCCGCCTCCAGATGGCCGCACAACTCCCGCAGATGGTCGCAGTCCAGGTGGACGATGCGGCCGCAGCCCTCGCACCGCAGAAGGAAGCAGTCGTGAGCGGGGGAGGGATCTGGGCAATACTGGTACAGGGCGCCCTCTTCCGTGGCGATCTTGTGGATGCGGCCCGCCTGCTCCAGCTTTTCCAGCTGGCGGTAGATGGTGGCCAGGCCCACGCTCTGGCCCTCCCGGCGCAGATCCTCCGCCAGATCGGCGGCGGTGAGAGCCTCGGACCGGCGCTGGGACAGGCAGCGGAGCACGGCCTGACGCTGTTTGGTGGTATAGGGCATAGCAGTCCCTCCAAAAAAATGAGAATGAGAATCATTTTCATATTATAGGCGCTGGTCCAAAAAAGTCAAGAGGGACTGCAAAATGCCGGAAGACAGGGTTGCAAAACGCTGGAAAACACGATATGATATTTACATAAAACACCGCGGGAAACTGTGCGGTATGGTGCATAGGAGAGCAGACACATGAAAATTTCGTTGGTCATCATGGCGGCGGGCCTCGGCTCCCGATACGGCAGCAGCAAGCAGGTGGACGGCATCGGTCCGCACCATGAGATTTTGATGGAATACTCCATTTACGACGCCCTGCGGGCAGGCTTCAACAAGATCGTGTTCATCATCAAGCCGGAGATGGAGGAGATGATGGAGCGGCTGTGCGGCGGCTATCTGCGGCGAAAGACCGCCAGAGACGGAAGCCCTGTGGAGGTAGCCTACGCCTTCCAGGATTTTTCCTCAGTACCATCGTTTTATGCCATCCCGGCGGAGCGGACCAAGCCCTTTGGCACGGTCCACGCCCTGCTGTGCGCGGCGGATGTGGTGGACGGTCCCTGCTGCGTCATCAACGCCGACGATTACTATGGCATCGACGCCTACCGGACCATCTATGAGGAGCTGGTGAAGCTGCCCGCAGACGGGCGGGCCGCCATGGTGGGCTATTTGCTGAAAAATACCGCCAGCCTCCATGGTACGGTGTCCCGAGGGGTGTGTACCGTGGAAGGGGGCCGCCTGCGGTCTGTGCGGGAGGCATTGAAGATTCAGCTTTACCCCGACGGCTCCCTGCGGGACCTGGCGGAGGGCCAGGATCTGGCGCCGGACACGGTGGTGTCCATGAACTTCTGGGGCTTTGCCCCCTCTATCTTCCCGGCGCTGCGGGACTATTTTGAGGAGTTCCTGCGCTATGAGGCGGGGGATGACATCAAGGCGGAGTGTCTGCTGCCGGTGATGGTGGATCACCAGATGCGGGCGGGAAAGCTGGAGGTATCCGTGCTCAGTTCTGCCGACCGCTGGTTCGGCATGACCTATCAGCAGGACCGGGAGGTGGTGGCGGAGGAGCTGAAAAAGCTCCATGCCGCCGGGGCCTATCCGGAAGACCTGCGGAAATGAGGGCAGCAGTCCCGGGAAGCACTGAAAAAGTAACAAAATCCTGAGAAATTGATACCGTTTTTTAACCGGTTTGTTCCGACTTTTACCGGGGTCCTTCGTCTATAATAGTAGATAGAGACAAACGGCGGAGAGACTGGTGTGAAGGAACAGGGGATACATGGTGGGAAAGAGAGAAAAACAGAGAAAAAACAGGCTGCGTCTGCCGGGAGCGCTGCTGGCGCTGACGGCGGCGGTGCTCCTGCTGTCCTCCGGACGGCCCAGCGGCGTGGCAGCGGATTCTCCGGCAGAAGCGCCGGAGCCGGCGCGGCAGATGGTCCCGGCAGCCGCGATTCTGGCGGAGCCGGAGGCGGAACAGCCGCCGGAGGAGCAGCCGTCTGCCCAGGAACAGCCTTGGGCGCCGGTGCCGGAGAGCGAGGCGGTGGAGGATACATATTTTGACGACGTGGTGTTTCTGGGGGACTCCCGGACAGACGGCTTCCGGCTGTACAGCGGCCTGGAGACCGGCACCTATCTCTGCGCCACCGGGGCCACAGTGGAGTCGGTGTTCACCAAGGCAGTGGAGACGGGCCAGGGGAAGCTGCCCCTGCTGGATGCCCTGGCGGAAACGCCCTGCGGCAAGATCTATGTGATGCTGGGGGTCAACGAGCTGGGCTGGAATGGGACGGACATCTTCCGGGATCAGTGCGGCAGGATGATCGACCGCATCCGGTCGGACCATCCGGAGGCGGTGCTGGTGCTGCAGTCCATCATTCCGGTCAGCCGGAAGCAGGACGAAAAGGGCACCTATGTGAACAACGCCCGGGTCGACGCCTACAACACCGTTCTGCGGGAGCTGGCAGAGGAAAAGGACTGCCCCTTCGTCAATGTGGCGGAGGCCGTGACCGACGGAGACGGCTTCCTGCGGGCGGATTGGAACTTTGACGGCGTCCATCTGAATCAGGCAGGATGCCGGGCATGGCTGAGCTATCTGCGGACCCATCCTGTGACGGCGGAGAACTGAATATCCATAGCTCTATATACAGAAGAGCGGCACGGTGGCCGACCGTGCCGCTCTATTTTTGCCCATTTTTCAGTGCTTCTTTAAAAGTGCGCTTCGAAGAAATACCAGCCGGGGGAGATCAGGCGCGTTGTCCCATGGTTATCCCCCTCCCCCTGCCAGCACCAGCCGCCATCAGAGGGGACAAGGGGGACGCCGGTGTTTTGAAAGGCCAGGGGGACTTGGTCGGGGGAGTAGTAGAAGCCGTAATAGCCGCCCGGAGTCGTGAACAGCAGATACTCTATCATGGGGTGCTGGCCGGGCCAGTCGTTGGCGGTTTGGATATCGCCTCCGTAGGACAGGTGCTGTCCACGGAGAAAATAGTCGTCCACGGCGGTTTGCAGCTCCGCTTGATGAGCCTCTACATATCGGACGACCCGTTTTTCCGGCGCGGTCCGGCCAAGGATCAGCCAGAGGGCGAGAAGCAGGCAGAGAACGGTGGGAAGCAGGACTTTTTTCATCAGAGAGGCCTCCTGTCAGGTGTCGAATTCACAGCAGCAGAGCGTATGGCTGTCAGTATCATACAGAGCCAGAGTGAGGTTGAAGGAAGCCCGGTCCAGCAGGCCATGATCGCTGTGGGGGTCTGTGCTTTCACTGTGGCGGTCCTCAAAGTAGTAATAGCCGTGTTCCACAGTTGGGAGGAGGCAGTTGCCGTCCTCTCCGGTGAGATACGGCCCATTGCTGAAAGCGCCGTTCGAGATGCCGTAGGCCAGAATCGTCAGATTCCCGCTGAGGGGCAGGGGACGCCAGGGATTTTCCCGGGGCACTGGAGCGTCCTCTGGAAAAGCCAGCTCCCAATAGGCCAGCCCGTCGCCGTTGCCGCTGTGGGTATCGGAGGCGGCCGTGACTACGGCGGCTTCCGTGTCGAGACCGGGCAGGTCTGGCGGAACGTTTTCCGCTCCGCCGCAGGCAGCCAGAAGCAAAATGGGAAGAGCGGCGACGGACAGCCGCCGGAGAATGTGGATCAAATTCATGAGCAAGACTCCTTTCAAGCCTCCGGGCAGAGGTTCAATTGCCGCCTCCGGCGGCCAGCCACGCGGAGAGGGACCAGGTGCGCCAGTCGGCGCACTCGACCTGGGCATCGGCGCGGCGGGCGGCGAGCAGGATGTCCAGCCGCTGATAACCGCCGCCGCTACGGCAGATCAGGCTGCCGTCCAGTCGCTCCAGCTGGGAGAGAGTGTCATAGGACAGGCCATAGAGCAGATACCCTGTGTCGATGACGGCGCTCTCACCGCTGAGATAGTGGTCCACCTGGTTTTTTGCCACCAGATAGTCCACCGGGACGCAGTGAATCACCAGCCATCCCGCCAGGGCCAGGGGGAAGGCCAAGCGGCAGAAACCAAAGTCCGGGCGGAGGACCTTCCACAGCGCCGCCAGCAGGAACAGGGCCATCATCACCATGCCCCAGTAAGTCATGCAGCGCTTGAAGGAGAGGCCGTATGCGCTGACATACAGGGTCATCCGCCAGGCGGCGGAGGCCAGCAGCACCAGGCTCTCCCCCACCAGCAGGGCGGCGAGGACCCGCAAAGCGGCCCAGCTCCGCCCGGTCCGCCGGGACAGGGACAGCGCCGTCATAACGACAGCCAGGTTCACCACGGTAACGCCTACCATCTGGAAAAAGCCGCTGCGGGCCCACTCGGCGTAGCTGATGTTCTTTTGGGCCAGATAGTCCGGCCCGCCGAAAAGCCCGGCGGACTGGACTGCCAGAAACAGAAGATACAGCGCGTCCAGCACCGCCAGCACAAGCAGGAACAGCAGCGCGTCGGCGGCGGGAAGGGCGGGAGCGGCGGCAGACTTCAGGGGCTTGGGATGCCGGAGGCTGTACAGCAGGCCGAAGAGGAAGGGGGTCAGGATCAGTCCCCAGAACAGTTTCCAAAGAGCGATGGAGAGATGGCGCTGGAGCCAGGTCTGGAGGTCCGCCGTGGCGGCGGCGAACAGCGCGTCGGCAGAGGCCAGGATGGGCAGCAGGACCGCCAGCAGGGCCAGGGCGCAGACAGCGCCCGCCAGAAGGGACGGGACCCAGCGGCGCTTTTCTCCCCGGGGATCGGCCAGGGCGGCGAAAGCGGCCCCCAGCCGGCCGAAAAGGCCGGACAGCAGCAGGCACAGCCGCTCCCACAGCATCATGGGGCGGTACCAAGGCAGGCGGGGCGCGCCGGACAGGCCCACGGCGTGGACCGGCAGCAGCACCAGCAGGGCCAGCAGGTCCCACAGGCGGAAGTACCAGTTGGAGCCAAGGGCCAAAGTCAGGGCCAGGAACAGATCAGCCAGCAGCAGGATGCGGTTTGGGCGGGCCAGCAGCGGTCTGGAGCCGGTGAAGGAAAGCACCAGGGCGTACCACACAAAGACTGCGGCGGTGAGACCGGCGGTGGGGCCGTAGGTGAAGAGGGTGTTCACCAGCAGCACACAGAACGCCAGCGTGCAGGGAAGGAGCAGCCGCTCCTTTCGGGTTATTTCGTAATTCTGTGCAGGATTTTGGACAGGCTTCGCCGAGCCCCCCGCCGGGAGGGCATTTTCAAAAGGTTCCATATCAAATTCTCCTATCGCATTTGTCCGCCAATGACGGACGATTTCCCAATTATTAGGCCCACTCGTATTCCACGCGGCTGACGGTGCCGTTTTCGTGGAGATAGATGACCATATACTCCGGGAACCACTCCAGGCTCCGTCCGCTGCCGATCCAGTAGCAGCGGCGTGATTCTCCCCGCCAGGTCTCCGTATCCACATGGCCCAGCAGTGCGTCCAAAGCCGCTTCGTCCAGCCCTGCCAGCCCATCATATTGCCGCAGCAGGCTGCCCACCAGATTGCCCCGGTCATGCAGTGCCGCCCAGCGGGAGGGGGTAAAGTGGTGGCGGTACCAGAAAGCGCCGCCCAGCAGAGGGACCAGGCAGAGCAGCAACGTTCCGCGGCGGCGGGCAGATAAGCGTGATAAACTCATGGCGTATCCTCTCCGTCCGGCACGAATTCCAGGATGTCTCCCGGCTGGCAGTTTAGGGCGGCGCAGATGGCCTCCAGGGTGGAGAAGCGCACCGCCTTGGCCTTGTTGTTTTTTAGGATGGACAGGTTGGCCAGGGTGATGTCCACCTTCTCCGAAAGCTGGTTCAGGGACATCTTCCGCTTTGCCATCATCACGTCCAGATTGACGATAATTGCCATCGTGCAGCGCCTCCTCCTCAGATCGTCAGGTCGTTTTCCGCCTTCAGCTCCGCCGCCTGGCGAAACAGGGCGGACATCACCAGGCACAGCAGGCCGAACATGGCGAACAGGGGCACGAACAGAGCGTTGTAGGTGGCCAGGGGAGCGGCAGAGCGGTACCAGCAGACGCTGAACACAACCCGGGCCAGGGCCGCGGCGGCGATGAGAAAGGCGCAGGCGGCGGCCCGGTTCAGGGAAAGGGCGTTCTCCATAGAAAACGGCTCCCCCCGCAGAATGGTGTTCAGGACCCGACGGGCCTGCCGGAGGATGACGGCGGTGCAGACGCCGGAGAACAGCAGAAACAGGGTCAGAACAGCCAAATAGGCGTCGCCCCAGACACCGGTCCAGGCCAGCAGGAAATAGCGGGGGGAAACGTGGAACAGTTGGTGCGTCCGCGCCTGCGGCGACGCGAAAACCACGCCGGGAACGAGAAAGAGGGCGATCAGGTTGCAGATGAACGTGATCAGCACCAAGATGTTCAAAACTTTGGCAATTTTTTGCACGGCGGTCGATTCCATAGATGGTTTCCTCCTTCTCACATGCGGGTTATGAATTCCATCAGCACAGCGTAGCCAACTGCCAGAAGCAGCAGCATAGCGGCAGCAGCGCACAGCCGGGCCAGACTTTTCCGGCGGACGCCCTGGACCAGCAGAACGACGGCCAGGATGAACAGCAGCAGGGCGATGGGTGTCAAAAATGTGGTGAGTCCCATAAGAGATACCTCCGGCAGAGCGAGAAATAGCAGGCTGTGGGCCTGCCGTGGCTCTTTGAGGGCATCTTAACATGAGACTTATTGATTGTCAATGATTATTTATTGATTTTCGATAAAATTAAAAAAGGATAGGCATATCCTCAGTGGACAACGAGCAGTAAAAAAGACAGAACGCGGGCGGCCCACAGGGCCGCCCGCGTTCTGGTTTGATATAGAGAAAGGAGAGGGAAAATGGTGTGTGTCGGTCAAGCTTCCCGCTTGACGGTTTCATCATATCGGGCCGCCGGTGAATTGTCAACAGGGAATCCAGAATCTTCATAATTTGTTTACAACCCTCTGGATATCCACGATTTTTGTTTACAAAACGTTCAAAAAATATCAACATTTTGCATATTGACTGCCTGCGGCGGGCATGCTAGTATTTAGTACACTAACTTTTAGCACACTAAATATTTAGAAAAGGAGGATGGGTATGGACCATCCCAATGCTTTGGGACCTGTGCTGGGCTGCTGCGCCCATTTGGCGAAAGAGCGGATGGACGCGCGGCTGTCCGGCTACGACGTGACCCCCGCCCAGACCCACGCCCTGCTGTATCTCCACCACCACGGGGGCAGCGCGCCTCAGTGCGAGCTGACGGCCTTTTGGAAGGTGAAGCCTTCCACGGCCAACGGCATTTTGGACCGGATGGAGGAGAAGGGCCTGGTGCGGCGGACCGTCATTGGCAGCGACGCCCGAAAGCGCTTGATAACCCTGACGGAAAAGGGCGAGGAGCGGCAGCTGCTGTTCCGGGAGCGGTTCATGGACACGGAGCGGGCGCTGCTCCGGGGCTTCACCCTGGAGGAGGAGCAGACGCTACGGAGCCTTTTGGACAGGATCATCCGTAATCTGGAGGAGGACCGGAAACTATGCTGAAAAAACTGTGGCCTCATGCGCAGCCCTATACCCTGTGGATCGTGACGGGCGTGGGATGCAGCGCCGCCGAGGCGATCTTTGAGCTGCTGATCCCTCTGGTGATGAGCGATATCGTGGATATCGGCATCGCCAATGGGGACCAGAATTTTATTTTGAGAAAAGGCCTGCTGATGGTGGTGATGGCGGTGGTTTCCCTGGCCTTCGGCGTAGGGGCGGCCATCTGCTCCTCTGTGGCTGGCCAGGGCTTCGGCGCCAATCTGCGGAAGGCGGAGTACGACCACATCCAGACCTTTGCCTTTTCCAACATCGAGCGGTTCTCCACCGCCTCCCTGGTGACCCGGCTGACCAACGATGTGAACAACATGCAGATGACGCTGATGTTCAGCATGCGGCTGCTGGTGCGGGCGCCGGTGATGCTGGTGAGCGCTCTGGTGCTGTCCGTCCGCATCAGTATGGAACTGAGCGGCGTGTTCCTGGTGGCGATTCCCCTGCTGGCGGTGGTGGTGAGTGTGATCCTGGTGAAGGCAGGACCCATGTTCCGCTCCCTTCAGGAGCGGACCGACGCGCTGAACCTGGTGGTCCAGGAGGACCTGACCGGCATCCGGGTCGTCAAATCCTTCGTGCGCCAAGACCATGAGCAGGAGAAGTTCGCCAAGCGGAACCAGGCGCTGAAGAGCGCCTCGGAGCGGGCCTTCGGCGTGGTGGTGGTGAACATGCCCATCATGATGCTGATCGTCTACGGCACCATCATCGCCGTCATGTGGTTCGGCGGACAGATGGTCTACGGCGGGACGCTGGAGGCTGGCAAGCTCATCACATTTTTCACCTACATCACCCAGATCATGATGTCGCTGATGATGGTGTCCATGACCTTCATGATGCTGACCCGGTCTGTGGCCTGCGCCAAGCGCATCGTGGAGGTGCTGGAAGAGCGGCCTGCCATTGACGACAGCGAGGCGGAGCTGGATGTGAACGATGCGGAATGCGAGCGGCCGGCGGCGGTGAAGGACGGCTCCATCGACTTTGACCATGTGTCCTTCAAGTACAGTGCCGACAGTCCGGAGTGGGTCCTGCGGGATATCGACCTGCACATCCGCTCCGGCCAGACAGTGGGCATCCTGGGCGGCACCGGCAGCGGCAAGACCAGCCTGGTGGCCCTGATTCCCCGGCTGTACGAGGCGGACGAGGGTACGGTGTCCGTGGGAGGCCGTCCCGTGAGAGCCTATACCATGGAGCACCTGCGGGACGCGGTCTCCGTGGTGCTGCAGAAAAATACCTTGTTCTCCGGCACCATCCGGGAAAATCTGCTGTGGGGCGATCCCAACGCCACGGAGGAGCAGCTGTGGGCCGCCTGCCGCGCCGCCTGCGCCGACGAGTTTTTGGAGCGGATGCCCGACGGATTGGACACGGACCTGGGCCAGGGGGGCGTCAACGTCTCCGGCGGCCAGAAGCAGCGGCTGTGCATCGCCCGGGCCATTTTGAAGCGGCCCAAGGTACTGATCCTGGACGACTCCACCAGCGCTGTGGATACCGCCACCGACGCGAAGATCCGCAGCGCCTTCGTCAATGAGCTGCGGGACACCACCAAGCTCATCATCACCCAGCGGGTCACCTCCGTGATGGACGCGGACCTGATCCTGGTGATGGACGGAGGCCGTGTGGCGGCCCAGGGGACCCACAGCGAATTGATGGAGACCTGTGAGATCTACCGCGAGGTCTATCACTCCCAGCAGGAAGGGGTTGGTATCGATGGCTGAGAACAGAAACGCGCACCCCGGCCGGCCGGGACACGGCCCCAAGGGCGGCTTCCGCAAGCCCAAGGACATGTGGGGAACACTGCGGAAGCTGATGGCCTATCTGGGCCGGTATAAAGCCTACTTGGCGGTGGTGGTGGCGCTGCTGGTGATCTCCTCCGCCTGCACTGTGGGCGGGTCCTATATCATCTCTCCCCTCATCGACGACTATATTCTGCCCGGCGATTTTCCGGGGCTGGCGCGGATGCTGGGGGTCATGGCGGCGGTGTATATCACCGGCGCGGCCTGCTCCTTCGGCTATGCCCGCATCATGGTCCATGTGTCTCAGAACACGGTGGCAAGGATCCGGGAGGACCTGTTTGCCCGGATGCAGAAGCTGCCCCTGCAATACTTTGACACCCACACCCACGGCGAACTGATGAGCCGGTATACCAACGACATCGAAACGGTGTCCGAGGCGCTGAACAACAGCTTCGGCAGCCTGGTGTCCTGTGCGCTGAACTTCACCGGCACTATCATTATGATGCTGGTGCTCAGCCCGTCGCTGACCCTCATCACCTTCGCCATGCTGGCGGTGATGCTCTGGGTCGTCAAGACCATCGGGGGCCGCAGCCGCCGCTACTTCGCTGCGCAGCAGAAGGCCGTGGGCGAGGTGAACGGCTATATCGAGGAGATGATCGAGGGGCAGAAGGTCATCAAGGTATTCAACCACGAGCACGCCGCCATGGCGGGCTTCGCGGAGCGGAACGAGACCTACCGCCAGGCAGGGACCCGCGCCCAGATCTACGCCGGCATGATGATGCCGGTGATGGGCAACCTCAGCTACGTCAATTACGCTATCACCTGCTGCGTGGGAGCGATCCTGGCTGTGGGCGGCGGAGGCTTCGATCTGGGAGACCTGGCGGCATTTCTGCTGTATGCCAAGCAGGTGAGCCAGCCTATCACACAGATCTCCCAGCAGATGAATACCATCCTCTCCGCCGTGGCTGGTGCGGAGCGCATCTTTGAGGTGATGGAGGTCCAGCCGGAGACCGACGAGGGCCAGGTGGCTCTGGTCCGGGTCACGGAGGACCGGGCGGGCCGTCTGACAGAGGCCGGATTCGACACCGGCTCCTGGGCCTGGAAGCATCCGGATGGCACGCTGACGCCTCTGCGGGGAGACGTGCGGTTCGACCATGTGGTGTTCGGCTACGATGAGCGGAAGGTCATTCTTCACGATATCTCCCTGTTTGCAAAGCCCGGGCAGAAGATCGCCTTTGTCGGCTCCACCGGCGCGGGCAAGACCACTATCACCAGCCTCATCAACCGGTTCTACGAGATCCAGAGCGGCACCATTACCTACGACGGCATCGACGTGCGGGACATCGAGAAGGACTCTTTGCGCCGCTCCCTCGGCGTGGTGCTGCAGGACACCCACCTGTTCACCGGCACCGTGGCGGACAATATCCGCTACGGCCGTCTGGACGCCTCCGACGAGGAGGTGGAGGCCGCCGCCCGGCTGGCGGGGGCGGACACCTTCATCCGGCACTTGCCCCGTGGCTATGCCACTGTGCTCTCTGGCGACGGCGGCAGCCTGAGCCAGGGGGAGCGGCAGCTGCTGAACATTGCCCGGGCGGCCTGCGCCAATCCGCCGGTGCTGATCCTGGACGAGGCCACCAGCTCCATCGATACCCGCACCGAAAAGCTCATCGAAAAGGGCATGGACCGGCTGATGGCGGGGAGGACCGTGTTCGTCATTGCCCACCGGCTGTCCACCGTCCGCAACGCCAAGGCCATCATGGTGCTGGAGCAGGGCGAGATCATCGAGCGGGGCGACCACGACGACCTGCTGGAGCAGCGGGGGCGGTATTACCAGCTGTACACAGGCCGGGCGGAGCTTGACTGAGAAGGCGGGAACGCACTGTCAGCGTTTTTCCGAATGGCAGGCCATGTCCATCTGGCCTGCCGCCGGCCCTGTGTTCCGGCAGGGCGGCCGGATCGGCGAAAAAACAGCCGTCCGGGCATTTGCCCGGACGGCTCAGCATGTCAAAAAGTCTCATGGAGTTCGCGCCTACAGGCGCGAAAAAAGTTGGATTGATGTTTCCCGGCGACATGTGCGTCGGGAAACATACCTCTCGGCCCGCAAGTGTGCGAGTTGGCTGCGGCCAACGAGTGCGCGCGGCGGGCTGTGGTCTTTTGCCGGAAAGCCCCGCAGGGACTCTCCGGCAGTTTTAGCCGTCCGGGCATTTGCCCAGACGGCCGTTTCTATGCCAGATGCTCCTGCCGCAGGCGGCGGGAGGTCCTGACGAAGTACAGGACCTCCGCAGCACCGGTGATGGTCCAGGAGAAGATGTACAGAAGATACAGCGACGGCACTGTGCGGAAGTGGGCGAACACGGTGCAGACCCACACGACCCGGAACACACAGGAGCCTAAGATGACCAGCACCATGGGGACCAGGCTTTTGCCCAGACCCCGGGAGGCGGCGATGGAATTGTCCATAAAGGCGGAGAAACCGTAGGAGAGGCCCATGATGGTCAGCCGGGCCATGCCGGCCTCCACCACCTCCGGCTCCCGGGTAAAGAGGGAGAGGAACTGGGGACCGAAAGCCAGCAGAAGAAGGCCCAGCGTCAGGCCTGCGCCGAAGGCGTAGACAGTGCAGAGCAGGTAGCTGCGGCGGATGCGGTCCCACCGCCCGGCGCCGAAGTTTTGGCCGATAAAGCTGCTGCAGGCGGTGTAGACGGCGGCCATGACGTCATAGATGAGGCCGTCAGCGTTGGCGGCTGCGGAGTTGCCCTCCACCATAGTGGCGGAGAAGGAGTTGACACCCATCTGGATGAACAGATTGGCCAAGGCGAAGATGCCGTGCTGAAAGGCAGAGGGGATGCCCAGGGCCAGGATGGTCTGGCTGCGGCTTTTGTACAGCCGGAGGGCCGAAAGGCGGAGACCGTGGCCTTCCCGGCAGCGAAAGAGGGCGATGGTCATCAGCGCGGCGGAGATATATTGGGAAATGACGCTGGCTGCCGCCACGCCCGCCACGTCCATCCCGCAGACGATGACGAAGAACAGGTTCAGCGCGATATTCACCGCTCCGGCGATGGAGAGGTAGCACAGGGGACGCCGGGTGTCGCCCACAGCGCTGAACACCGCGTTGCCGAAATTATAGATCCCCAGGGCGGGCATCCCCAGAAAATAGATGCGGAGATACAGCGCTGCGCCGTCGATCAGCTCCTCCTTGGTGCGGAGCAGGGACAGGATGTCCCGGGCGAACACCGTGCCTACCAGCAAAAGCAGCAGCCCTGCCAGGGTGCACAGGATAGCGGCGGAGTGGACCGTTTCCGACAGCTCCTTTTTGCTGCGGGCACCGAAGTGGAGGGCCGTCAGCACGTTGACGCCGCTGGACAGGCCGATGAGCAGCCCGGTGAACAGAGAAACCAAAATGGTGGTGGAGCCTACGGAGCCAAGGGCCAGCGGTCCGGCGAACTGGCCCACCACCGCCACATCCGCCATGTTGAAGAGGACCTGAAGAACATTGGAGAGGATCAGGGGAACGCTGAAGAAAAAGATCTGCTTTGCCAGAGGACCCTGGGTCAGGTCCTGGGACGCGGAACGCCGCGCGGCTGTTTTCATGAGAACGCCTCCTATCGTGCGCTGACCACTCTACCACACCGGGGGGCGGGACTCAATAGCTGTTTTCAACAATTTTCCCGTCCAAAATTGCTGGCCCATGGGTTCCGGCCCCGCAGAGGGACGGCTCTCCGTCCTGCCCCGGCGGATTTTCCGGAGCGTTCCCCGGCGCTTTCTGCCGTTTCGGCGGAGGAATATGGGAAACTGCGGGATTGCCCCTTGCGGACCCATAGAAATCATGATAAAATCTCTCCGGAAAAGGAGAGATGTGTTATGTATCATTACATCTTTTTCGACTTGGACGGGACGCTGACGGATTCCAAAGAGGGCATCCTCAACAGCCTGCGCTACGCGTTTGACAAAATGGGAAGGCCCGCGCCGGCGGAGGCGACGCTGCTGAATTTCATCGGCCCGCCGCTGCAGGATTCCTTTGTCCGGTTCTGCGGCTTTTCTCCGGCGGAGGCGGCGGAGGGCATCCGGCTGTTCCGGGAGCGGTATGTCCCCATCGGCAAATTCGAGAACCAGCCCGCGCCGGGCATGGCGGAGCTGTGCGGCCGCCTGCGGGACCGGGGCTATGTGCTGGCGCTGTCCTCCAGTAAGCCGGAGGAGTTGTGTGTGCCGATCTGTGATAAATTCGGCTTTGCCCCCGCTATGGAGACCATTGTGGGCAGTCCGCCGGTGGCGGACTGGGAGAAGGCGGACGTGATCCGGGAGACGATGCGCCGCCTGGACCTGACGGATGCGGACAAGCCCGCCATCCTGATGGTGGGGGACCGGAAGTTCGATGTGCTGGGGGCCAGGAACTGCGGCATCGACTGCGTGGGCGTGGAGTTCTTCGGCTATGCTGCCCCCGGCGAGCTGGCGGAGGCCGGCGCCGTGGCGGTGGTCCGGACCGCCGGGGAGCTGGAGGAGTTCATCTTGAACCACTGAGGGTATCAAAAAAGAACGTCCCTGGGGGACGTCCTTTTTTTGTGCTTATCATTTCTGGGCACTCTCGTCATTCTTGACAGCTTCCGTCTTTGCTACCTCCGCCAGCGTCTGGCCCTGAATGGTAAGGTCGGCCTCCATCACCGGGTCCACCGGCACTGCCAGATACATATTGTTGCCATAGGTATAGGCGCCGGTGGTGACGGCCACCACCTGGCCGTAGACGTTCAGCAGGGCGCCGCCGCTGCTGCCTTTGGAGATGTCGGCGGTGTTCATGATACAGGGGAGAGCGTAGCTGTCCACCTTCCGGTCCGTGGCGCTGATGATGCCGGAGCTGACCGCCAGACCCAGGCCCAGGGGATTGCCCAGGGTATAGACCGTGTCGCCGCGGCGGGCGTCGGCTACGCCCACCAGGTCCAGGAAGGCAAAGGCGGAGGTGGTCTTGTTGGCGGTGGAGGTCCGGGAGACCCGGAGCACGGCGATGTCGATGTCCGGATCGTAGCAGATGACCCGCTCCACCGGATAGGTCTCGCCGGTGACCAGGGTCACGGTGGCCAGGATGGCGTCCTCAATAGAGTGGTAGTTGGTGACGGCCAGACCGTCGGCGGAGATGAAGAAGCCGCTGGCGTTGGCGGACGGATCTCCCTTGTCGGCCTGCTCCTGTTTTTCATATGTATCCAGGCAGAACACGGCGGCCATGAGGCGGTCCGCCGCCTGCCGGGCCGTCAGCGTCTCGGACAGCAGCCCCAGGGCGTTGGCCGCAGCCCTGACAGAAGCGCTCTGACCGGCCAGATGGGCCGCAATGGAGCCGGTGCCGTCTTTTCGGGGGAAGGTGAGGGCATCCCGGGCGATCTCATAGAGCTGGCCGTGGGTCAGGGGACCGTCGTAGCCTCGGGCCGTCAGGCCCAGGCGCTGGGCAAAGGCCGCGGCGTCAGACACAGTGAAGTCACCGTTCTTGTCACTGTAGCCCAGCATCCGCAGCAGCATGGCGCACCAGGCGTTGGCGGTGACGGCGCCGTTGGGGCTGAACCGGGTCAGGGAAGTGCCGGAGACCCAGCCTTGGTGGGCGGCATAGGTGACGGCGGTGGCGGCCCAGGCGGGAACGTCTGTAAAGCCGGAGATCCACAGGTCCTTGGCGGCGGCTTGCTCCGCACCTGCCAGACGAACCAGCAGCACGGCGGCCTGGGCGCGGGCCGCGGGCTTGTCCAAATCATAATTTCCAGCATCGATCAACCCCAGAGCGGCCAGGGTGTCCGCTGCCCGCAAAGTTTCGCCCTCCAGGGCCGCGGCGGCGGGAACAGCACCCAGCAGCAATGTCAGGGCGCAGAAGAACGCAAAGATTCGCTTTTTCATGAGCATGCCTCCGAAATCTTGAATTGAAATCATTGTCCACTGAGGGTAATGTACTGCGGGTATTGTAGCACCTGAGCGGGAGATTGGCAAGGGCAGCCTTCCGCATGGATGCGGACATAGCCGCAGCGGCAGGGGCGGCGGTAAAAAAAATCGGGCTGTCCGCCGTTGGACAGCCCGATATAGTCAACACACTTGAAAATCAGCAAAAGCAGATTTTCAACCAGCGGTAATAACCGCTGAACGGGCAAAGCACGTGTGTGTCGACTATAGACCGGAAGTGATCGGAGGCTTGAAGAAATTCCCCGTTCCCACCCTCGCGGCCGCAGTCAATGTCTGGTGATAACGATGCTCTGTTACGGTGCCTGTGTACGCGGTCGGAGCATAACGATGCTTGGGGGATCGAACCCCGCGCCTGCTCTTCGGCGCGACCCAATTGCGACTTGCGCTGTCGCCGCGTGACATTCACCCTGCTTCCGCTACCAGCGCGTGCGCTACTCGATCAGGTCAGTGTTCCAGTTGCACGCTTGCAGCTTGTTGTCCAGCAGGCGCAGCTCCTTGGACATTGCGTCGATCTCCGCCTGCCACTTCCCCACGGCGATGGCCGGCTTTATTTTGATCTCTGTGCCTCTCGCCCGGTAGGAGGTCTGGCTGGCGGTATAGGCGATCTCCTTGTAAGCGCTGAGCTTCAGGGAAAGGGCGTCTTTTTCCGCGATCAGCTCCGTCAGCGTCTGCCCGCCGATCTTGGTCTCGCAGTTTGTCAGGTTGATGCGGGAGATCAGGTAAGCCAGCCGCTGGATAGAATCGTCCAATTCCCGCTTCAGCCGTTCGGGTTTCTCCGCGGTCTGTTCGCCCTCCTGCACCAGTACGTTGTTGTTCAGACGGCTTTTCAGCTGCTCGATGTTCCGGTTGATGTCCGCCCGCTCCTGAAGCGCCTCGGCAAGTTTCATGGTATGCTCCTCCGATCTCTTTACAAATTCTGTTCAGCGATTTATTTTTTGCCCGATCTGTTCCTTAAGTTCTTCGAAATATGGCCCGCCCCTGTCTTTTATGATCTCCTGGACCTCACGATAGTAGCCCATGCCGCACAACAGCTTACAAGTATGGTAGTGCAGGACGGGTGCGGCGGAATACTTCTGGGCCTCGCCCGACAAAAGCATCTTTACAAAGCGCTCTTTTGTGCCGATGAGATCAAAAAATGCCAGGGCGGAGCGGACAGCCGCCGCGGCATCCTGCTTGACCGCGGACAGATCGTGAGCATCTATCGTGAAGATATCCCCTTCATGAGCAGCCCTGCGCCTGAGCTGGCAGTGGTACTCTTTGAACGTTTTGTTCTTCAGCGTGGGATCCGCCTCGATATAGACACCGTAATTGATGAAGAAACCGCAGCTTTCAGCTGTGTTCCACCTTGATCTCTGAAAGTTGATGATCTGGCCGAGGCCGTCATCGTGTACAAGCCTGAAATTGCTGCCCTGCTTTTTCCAGCCCCTGGGCTTGAGAAGTTCTCTATGTATTTGGTCCAGCAATTCCTGAAAGGAATCGTTCACGTTCATCGCCCCGGCCTCCTGTGCATCAGCCGCATCACATTAGTTAATGAACTTGAAAAATCGCAGACGATTTTTCAGGGGGGCTGTGCCCGCCATACGCAAAAAGCGTGCGGTTATTGACTATGAAATCCAAATCAAAGCCGCAAACTGCGGCCTGTCACAGCGCCTGTGCTGCGGCACTTGAAAAGTGGCTTTACCACTTTTCAAGTGATTTGATTATACCACAGCAAGCCTGGAGCTTCAAGGTGCGAGCCCTCAAAAGCGGCGGCATGGCTTTGGCAGTGGAAGAACAGGTGGGGGAATGGAAGGAGCATTTGCGGTTTCCGAAGAAGTGTGGTATGCTGAAAACAGATGAAATTGCCCTTGCAAAGTCAAATAAAGGAGCGCGTTGAAATATGGAACTGAAAGAGATCCTGAGCAAGTGCGACCACACCCTGCTGGCCCAAACGGCCACCTGGGCGGAGATCAAGGCCGTCTGCGACGACGGCATCAAGTATGGCTGCGCCAGCGTGTGTATCCCGGCCAGCTTCGTGAAGCAGGCGGCATCATACACGGCGGGGCGGCTGCCTATCTGCACCGTCATCGGCTTCCCCAACGGCTACGACACCACAGCGGCCAAGTGCTTCATGGCTGCCGATGCGGTGGACAACGGCGCCGACGAGGTGGATATGGTCATCAACATCGGCTGGGCCAAGGACGGCCGGTGGGAGGACCTGCTGGCGGAGATCCAGGCGGTGAAGGCTGCCTGCAAGGGGAAGCTGCTGAAGGTCATCATCGAGTGCTGCTTCCTCACCGACGAAGAGAAGATCAAGCTGTGCGGGATCGTCACCGCCTCCGGGGCGGACTTCATCAAGACCTCCACCGGCTTCGGCGGCGGCGGAGCGACCCGGGAGGACGTAGCGCTGTTCGCGAAACATGTGGGGTCCGGCGTGAAGATCAAGGCGGCGGGCGGTATCGCAGATCTGAAGGACGCGGAGGACTTTATCCGTCTGGGCGCGTCCCGCCTCGGCACCAGCCGGGTCGTGAAAGCGGTCAAGGCTATGGAAAAGTAAATACAAATAGTTATAAATGTGTCGAAAAAGCCCCTTCGTTGTCAAAACGAAGAGGCTTTTTCCGCCTTTTAGGCCAGGGCGTACCCGGCCAGCAAAGCTGCCAGCAGAGCGGACAGCAGGCCGTGGAGCAGCTTCCCCAGCACGCAGGGGGTCAGGGGCAGGTCCTCTACCACGGCGGCGGTCTGGCACAGCACCGACAGCCCGCCCCATCCGGCGCAGCCCGCCGCCAGAACAAAGCCCAGGTGGTCCGGCGGCAGCAGCGGCGTCAAGGAGAACAGCTCCACAGCGCCCACCAGGACGGGGCCAAGGCGGGGCCCCAGCTCTTTCAGGGGCGCTGCCAGCACGTAGAAGAACACCACGAACGCACAGACCGACAGCATCCCGGCGGCGCTGTCTCGGACGGCGGAGACAAAGGCGGCGGACAGGGAGGACGGCTGACAAGGAAGAGACCTTGCCGGTCCCTGGTCTCTGGCCGTTCCGCCGGTTCCTCGGCACAGCAGACCGGTCAGCAGGGCGGCGGCCACGTGGATGAGCCAAAGCCAGACCCCTGCCCGGACGCTGCCGAATACCCCAACGCCCAGAACGCTGATGAGAAAAACGGGATTGGAATTGTTGCAGAAGGTCAGCAGGCGGACGGTCTCCCCCCGGGTCAGCAGGTTTTTGCGGTACAGCTCCGCCGCCGTCTGGGCGCCGATAGGGTAGCCCCCCACCAGCCCCAGCAGCAGGGCGCTGCTGCTCAGCCCCGGCAGACGGAAAAGGGAAGTCATCAGGCCGGAGAAGAGGGGGGAGACCCACTGGCTGAAGCCCATGACCACCAGCAGGCGGGACACGATCAAAAAGGGAAATAGGGCGGGGATCACGGACCCGGCGCACAGCGCCAGCGCCTCCGCCGCCGCCTGCCGGACCCGGACGGCATCCGCCAGGAACCAGACGAGAACGCCGCACAGAACCAGGCAGGCGTCGGCCCGCCAGCGGTTTTTCATACACATCACCACAGGACCTTATGCGGCGTCGGCCCATGACATGCAAGTTTTGGGCCGGAGGCTCATACAGTCGGAAGGAGGTGAAGCGTATGGAACGTAATCGACAGCCGCGGGAGGGCGGCATCCTCAGCACCGTGGCGGAGCTGTTCGATCTGCCCGCGGATGTGGTGGCGGGACTGCCCCGTCTGGAGATGGTGGGGAACCGCCAGCTGTATCTGGAGCACCACACCGGCATCCTGGCGTACAGCGAGACCCAGATCGACGCCAACACTGCCGCCGGGGTCCTGCGGGTCCGTGGCCAGCGGTTGACCCTGCTGGCTATGACGGCGGGAGAACTGCGGATCGGCGGGCGCATCGCCGCAGTGGAATGGGCCGGGCCATGCTGAGCGGGGCTGTCAACCGCCTGCGGGGGCAGGTCCACATCCGGGCGGAAAGCCCGTTTCCGGAGCGGGTATTGAATCTGTGCGGTGCTCGGGACCTGGCCTTCTGGGACCTGGAGTGGGAAAGCCCCACCGCCTTTACCTGCCGCCTTAGCCGCCGGGACTGGCGGGTCCTGCAGCAGGCGGCAGAGCCGCTGGACTGCGCCCTGACAGTGGTGCGGCGGGAGGGCGCGCCCTATTTCCTGAGCCGGTTCCGCCACCGGCAGGCACTGGTGACGGGACTGGTCGCCTGCGGCCTGTGTTTGTTTTTGAGCAGCTTTTTCGTGTGGGACTTTCAGGTGGAGGGCAACGAGACCGTCCCCACGGAGAAGATCCTGCGGGCACTGGAGGACTGCGGCGTGGGCCTGGGCAGCTTCGGCCTGTCGCTGGACGGGGAGGACATCCGCAACCATGTGCTGCTGGAGGTCCCGGAACTGAGCTGGATCGCTGTCAACGTCTCCGGCTGCCGGGCCAGCGTACAGGTGCGGGAACGTGTCGAACCGCCGGAGATCGTAGGCCGGCAGCCCCCGGCCAATATTGTGGCCCGGCGGGCGGGATTGGTGCTGCGGGTCCAGGCGCTGGACGGCGTGGCCGCCGTGCTGCCCGGCACCGCCGTGACGGAGGGCCAGCTCCTCATTTCCGGCGTGGAGGACACGGAGACCTTTGGCGCCCGGGTCCTGGCGGGCATGGGGGCTGTCCAGGCCCGGACCTGGTATGCCCTCACCGCCCGGATCCCCCTCACCGGGGCGGAAAAGCGGTATACCGGCAGGGAAAAAACCGGTGTCAGCTTGATTTTTGGAAAACAGCGGGTAAAATTCTTCTCAAACAGTAGCATTGAGACGGCAAAATATGATAAAATGATAAACAGACATTCCCTGACCCTGCTGGGGATCCCGCTGCCGGTGACGGTGGTGACGGAGACATACCGCTTTTACGAGACTGCTCCGGTGGAGCGGACCGCCGCCCAGGCGGAAAAAGCGGCGGAGGCGGTCCTGACGGAGCAGCTCCACGCTATGGTGGACCCCCACGGCACGGTGACGTCGACCCTGTGCGCTTCCAAACGGCGGGGAGACGATCTGATCGTGACCTTGTCGGCGGAGTGTGTGGAACAGATCGGCCGGAGCGTGCCGATCATTACGGAAGAACCGGGCTGAAGCCCGAAGGAATACGGAGTGAAAGATTTGGAACAGAGGATCAGCATCGAGCGGCTGGAACAGGCCGTGAACATTTTTGGCTCCTTTGACGAGAACATCCGGCTGCTGGAGCAGGAGTTTTCCGTCTCTGTGGTGAACCGGGAGGGGGAGCTGCGAGTCGAGGGCGAGCCGGAGGAGGTGCTTCTGGCGGCCAAGGCCATCCAGGCCCTGCTCACGCTCTCCTCCCGGGGAGAGTCCATCGGCGAGCAGAACGTGCGCTACGTCATCGGACTGGTGCGCTCCGGCAAGGAGGACCGGATCACGGAGCTGACCGGCGACGTGCTGTGCATCTCCGCCAAGGGCCGGCCCATCAAGCCCAAGACCATCGGCCAGAAGGAGTATATCCAGTCCGTGCTGAAAAACACGGTGACCATCGGCGTAGGCCCCGCCGGCACCGGCAAGACCTATCTGGCGGTGGCCGCCGCCGTGCAGGCCTTCCGGGACAAGCAGGTGAACCGCATCATCCTCACCCGCCCGGCGGTGGAGGCCGGCGAGCGGCTGGGCTTCCTGCCCGGCGACCTGCAGAGCAAGGTGGACCCCTATCTGCGGCCGCTGTACGACGCCCTGTTCGACATGCTGGGGGCGGAGACCTATCAGAAATATCTGGAGCGGGGCAACATCGAGGTGGCCCCTCTGGCCTATATGCGGGGCCGGACCCTGGACGACAGCTTCATCATCCTGGACGAGGCCCAGAACACCAGCCGGGAGCAGATGAAGATGTTCCTCACCCGGCTGGGCTTTGGCTCCAAGATCGTCATCACCGGCGACGTGACCCAGATCGACCTGCCGGACGGCAAGGCATCCGGATTGAAAGAGGCCATGCGGGTCCTCCGGGATGTGGAGGGCATCGGCATCTGCCAGCTGACCAACGCCGACGTGGTGCGCCATGTCATGGTCCAGCGGATCGTGGCGGCCTATGAGGACTATGAGAACCGCAAAAGCAGCGGAAAGGGGAAGAAGTGATGGCAAAGCGGCATTATATTCCCATCACCGCCGACATGCCGGGGGCGGCCAATGAGCGGAACTGCGCTTTGATCCGAAAGGTCATCCGCACGGCCCTGGCAGCGGAGGGCATGGACCTGCCCTGCGAGGTGGATGTGCTGCTGACCGGCGACGAGAACATCCACCAGATCAACCGGGACATGCGGCAGGTGGACCGTGCCACCGACGTGCTGAGCTTTCCGGAGTTTGACCTGCGGCCCGGTGAGCTGCCGGGGGAGGAGGATGCGGACCCCGGCACCGGCCTGATCCCCCTGGGGGACATGGTGATCTCCATGGAGCGCGTGGCGGCCCAGGCCAAGGAATACGGGCACTCCAACCGCCGGGAGCTGGCGTATCTGGTGACGCATTCTATCCTGCACCTGCTGGGCTACGACCACCTGGACGAGGGGCCGGAGAAGGCCCGTATGCGGGCGCGGGAGGAGGCTGTCCTGGCGTCCCTCAGCATCATCCGTTGAGTCCCGGCAGGCCCCGCCCGGTCCGCAGGCCCAGCAGAAAGGCGTGGATGGCGGTGAATTCCAGCGCTTTTTCATAACACTCCCGGGCGTGAGGGTCCAATACGTTGCGGACCAGGTCCAGCGGGGCCTCGTACTCTTCCTGGGGCGCTGCCGCCAGCTGGGGCTTGATATAGCTGGTATAGAGGAATTTCATGAAGTCGGACATATTGTACCACCTTTCATAAACACGTAATTTTCGTTGTGGCCAATACTATGATAACACAACAAAAATTATGTGTCAAGAGGAGAGAACGATGATTTTTAAAGAGAGAGTCCGGGAATTGCGGAAGGAAAGAGGCGAGACGCAAGTCCAGGTGGCGGAGGCTATTGGAATTGCAGAACAGCACTATCAACGGTTTGAAAGGGGAGCGAATCTCCCCAACATAGAAAACGCCTGGAAGCTGGCGGACCACTTCGGCGTATCCATCGACTATCTGGTGGGACGGACGGAGGAGCGGTAGAGGCGCTGGCGGGGCGAAAAATCCCCCGTCCCCGGCCCGTGACCGGTCTCCGCCGCGGGGATCGGCACTCCGTCCAACCCTCCGGCATACACTGTCCCGAGGTGATGGAAATGCTGCTTTTACAGGACGGCGTCATTGCGTTTCTCTCCGCCGTGGGCCTGACCACGCTGGGCTGGCTTCTGGCGGGAGCGATCCTTCACACGGGCCGTCCCGCTATTCCCGGCCTGCTGCTGGTGCTGCCCCTTCAGGGAGAGGCCCTGGCCATGGAGGCGGACGTGCGGGAGCTGCGGCGGGTCCAGGGGCGATTGCCGGGGGCGAAGATCCTGCTGGCGGACTGCGGACTGACGGAGGACGCCCGGGGCCTGGCCCAGTACCTGGCGGACCGGGAGAAAAACGCGGAGCTGATCGACGCAAAAGAATTTTACTTGGGGCAAAGATCCCTGAAAGAGGAAGTCCATGGAAGAGCTGACCGCCCGTGAGGGCACCGTACATAGCGTCATTTTTCAAAACGCCGAGAACGGCTATACGGTCCTTCGCCTCCTGACGGAGGAGGGAGAGGTCATCACGGTGGTGGGGTGCATCCCCTGCGTGGCGCCGGGGGAGCATTTGACGGTGAGCGGCGTGTGGGAGCAGCACCCCCAGCACGGGGAGCAGCTGCGGGCCGTGGAGCTGGAGCGGACGCTGCCGGAGGACGAGGAGGAGATCTTCGCCTATCTGTCCTCCGGCGTCTGCAAGGGCGTTGGCCCGGCCACCGCCCGGCGCATCGTGGACCGCTTCGGCGTGGAGACCCTGGACATCCTGGAGCGGGAACCGGAGCGGCTGAACCTCATCAAGGGCGTCACGGCGAGAAAGGCCCAGGAGATCGCTGAGAGCTTTCGCCATCACATGGGGCTGCGGCGGCTGATGGCCTTTCTGGCCCAGTACCAGCTCCCCCCGGTGCTGGCCATGCAGCTGCGGCAGCGGTACGGCGACGGGGCGCTGGAGATGGTGCGGGAAAATCCCTATCTGTTGTCCGGCGACGACTGCGGTGTGGAATTCTCCGTCACCGACGGGATCGCCATGCAGATGGGCATCGCCGCGGACAGTGATGAGCGGCTCCAGGCGGCGGTGACCTTTGAGTTGAGCCACAACGAGAACAACGGCCACGTGTTCCTGCCCCGGGGCAAGCTGATAGCCGCCACCTGCCAGCTTTTGGACTGCGGTGCGGAGCTGGTGGAGCGGGCGCTGGACGGTCTCATTGACCGGCGGGCGGTGGTTCAGGAGCAGGTGGCCAACGTGGAGGCCTGCTATCTCCGGCGGCTGTGGGAGGCGGAGGTTTCCGCCTGTGCCCGCCTGAGCGCGCTTTTGGTGGCGGAGGCCGACGAGAGCCGTCAGGCGGAGCGGACCGTGGCGGAGATCGAGGCAGAGCAGGGCATCACCTATGCCGCCCAGCAGCGGCAGGCGGTGGCCCTGGCGGCCCGGACGGGGGTCCTGATCCTCACCGGCGGCCCCGGCACCGGCAAGACCACCACCGTGCGGGGCATCGTGGCCCTGTTCCGGAAGATGGGACTGGACATCCTGCTGGCGGCCCCCACCGGCCGGGCGGCCAAGCGCATGAGCGAGCTGACGGGCATGGAGGCCCAGACCGTCCACCGGCTGCTGGGCATGAGCTGGAATGAGGCGACCCGCCAGGTGACTTTCACCAAATCAGAGCAGGAGCCGCTGGAGGCGGATGCGGTGATCGTGGACGAGATGTCCATGGTGGACCTGACGCTGTTTTCCGCCCTGCTGCGGGCATTGCGCCCAGGGACCCGGCTGGTGCTGGTGGGCGACGCGGACCAGCTCCCCTCTGTGGGAGCCGGGAACGTGTTCTCCGACCTCATCCGCAGCGGAAAAGTGGAGACGGTGTTTCTGCGGGAAGTGTTCCGGCAGGCGGAGCGGTCTGCCATCATCCGCAACGCCCACGCGGTGAACCGGGGCGACGCGCCCCAGCTCAGCAACGACCAGGGGGACTTTTTCTTCCTGTGCCGCCGGGACGGCGAGCGGGTCGTTTCCACCGTGGTGGAGCTGTGCGGAAAGCGGCTGCCGGACAACATGGGCATCCCGGCGGACCAGATCCAGGTGCTGACGCCGACCCGCAAGGGGGCCGCCGGCACCATCTATCTGAATCGTTGCCTCCAGGAGGCGCTGAATCCCCAACAGCCGGACAAGCGGGAGCTGCAATGGGGCGACCGCCTCTTCCGGGAGGGAGACCGCATCATGCAGACCCGGAACGATTACGATGCGGTGTGGTGCCGGGAGGACGGAACGGCCGGCACCGGTATTTTCAACGGCGATGTGGGAAAAATTTTGCAGATCGACCCCTCCGGCGAGTGGCTGGCGGTGGATTTCGACGGGCGGACCGCCACCTACGGCGTGGAGATGCTGAACGAGGTAGATCTGGCCTATGCCATGACCGTCCACAAGGCCCAGGGCAGCGAATACCGCTGCGTGGTGCTGGCGGCGACGCCCGCCGCACCGTCCCTGATGGTGCGGGGCGTGCTCTACACGGCTCTGACCCGGGCGCGGGAGCTGCTGGTGGCGGTGGGCGACGACGCGGTCATCCGGGCCATGGCCGCCAATGACAAACAGCAGCGGCGCTATTCCGGCCTGCGTTGGCGGCTGGCTCACAGCGGGGAATGAGATTTTTTCTCTTTGCCAGAGAGGCGGAGATTGTGCCGCTTTGCGGCACGAGAATGAACCCCCATTTTCTTTTCCTCTTGCGGAAAAGAAAACGGTCGTTCACGGTCAAAAGGAAAGACGCTTTGGCGGCCAGAAATTTTCCCGTAGGGAAAATTTGGCCGAAGTGCGGGGGTCGTGCGAATTGCGTTTGGAAAAACCCTGCCGGGCATTATCCGGCTGCGCTGTGCGCTGGCGTCCATCAGCGTGTTTATGCCGCAGATTGATACATGGGTGCAAACTTTGCTGGAAGTCCCGGACAGGTTTTCCTTCTCTTTTCGCTGCCGCTCCGCCGGCGGCCCCCAGGGAGGGAAGTCCAGAGGGGAGGGGCTCCTCCTCTCTGTGTCGGTTCAAGGGGTGGTGCGGAGGGGGAAATCGAAATCCCCCTCCGTAGTCTCTCTTTGACCGGGCGCGGCCGTTTCTATCTGTTAGAGAGAAATGGGGGCGTATTCCCGTGCCGCAAAGCGGCACATTCCATGCTCCTCTCTCTTTAAAGAGAAACTGAGTTGGAATCCACAGGTGCCTACAAAAGTGGACCAAAACTGGTCCCATTAAAAATCTACGGCTCCATACAATAAGGCAAAACGGACCCAAAACGGTCCTTTTGCGGAGGCTTGTATGGAAGAGCAGAAGATCAAACAGGATATCCACATCGGCGCCAATATCCGGCGGATCCGCAAGAGTCGGAATATCGGCCAGACGGAACTGGTCCGTCTGCTGCAATTGGACGGGGTGGAAATGACCCGGGAGACCCTGGTGAAGATCGAGCGGGGAACACGGCATATACAGGCTACCCAGCTGCGGGGCATCCGTGACGCGCTCCATACCACGTATGATGCGCTCTTGGAGGCGCAGGCGGAATGAGGAAGTGGCTGGCGACCGTTTTAGACCTCCTCTTCCCACCCAAATGCCCCTTCTGCAAAAAGGTCCTGGACCGTCCGGGAATCTGCCCGGCCTGCCGGAAGGCGCTGCCCTGGACGGAGGGGAACGAGACGCTGCGGGAGGGACCCGGCGGCCTGCGGTGCGCCGCGCCGCTGTGGTACGAGGACCTGGCCCGGGACGGCATCCTGCGCTACAAGTTCCAGGGCTCTTCCAGTCTGGCGGAGCCGCTGGGGGAGCTGATCGCCCAGTGCGTGGCAGAGCAGTTTTCCGGGGAGTTCGACACTGTGACCTGGGTCCCCGTCAGTGCCGGACGGCTGCGGAAGCGGGGCTACGACCAGGCGGAGCTGCTGGCCCGCGCCGCCTGCCGGGCGTGGGACACGGAGCCGGTGCGCCTGCTGGAAAAGACGGTCCACAATCCCGCACAGTCCGGCATCCGCGATGCTGCGGCCCGCCGGGCCAATGTTCTGGGGGTCTACGAACCGGTTGAGCTGGAGCGCATCCGGGGAAAGCGTATTTTGCTGATCGACGACATCTGCACCACCGGCGCCACACTGACAGAGTGCGTCCGGGTCCTGCGGGACGCCGGGGCGGAGTCTGTGGCCTGCGCCGCCGCGGCGCTGACCCGGGAGAAAAAATAAACTTTTGTAAACTTTTCGCCCACAGCCGTCTGCGGGCGGCGTATCAGGCCGCATATGGGGGTTAAAGTGCGGAAAATGACAAAGAATAGGGTTGCAATCGGTAAACTCTGCCGGTATAATAACCCTATGTGATTGTTTGCGGAAAAACCGTTCATAATAAACAGAAAGATCAATGAGGTGGAAGTATGTCCATGGCTAAGGATATCGGTATCGATCTGGGTACCGCTTCGGTTTTGGTATATGTGAAGGGCAAGGGCATCGTGCTGAATGAGCCGTCCGTGGTGGCGCTGGATAAGAACACCGGCAAGCTGCTGAAGGTGGGCACCGAGGCCCAGGCCATGCTGGGCCGCACCCCCGGCAACATTGTGGCCATCCGTCCCCTGCGGGAGGGCGTCATCTCCGATTATGACATGACCGAGCGGATGCTGCGGGAATTCATCCACAAGGTGGCCGGGGTCTCTTTCTTCAAGCCCCGGGTCATCATCTGCGTTCCCTCCGGCATCACGGAAGTGGAAGAGCGCGCCGTGATTGACGCGGGCATCCAGGCCGGCGCCCGGAAGGTGTATCTCATCGAGGAGCCGGTGGCCGCCGCCATCGGCGCGGGCATCGACATTGCCAAGCCCGACGGCCACATGGTGGTGGATATCGGCGGCGGCACCGCGGATATCGCCGTCATTTCCCTCTCCGGCGTGGTGGAGAGCGCCTCCATCAAGATTGCCGGCGACCAGCTGAACGAGGCCGTGGTGAAGTATATGCGCCGCACCCACAACCTGCTGGTGGGCGAGCGCACCGCCGAGGAGATGAAAAAGCAGATCGGCTGCGTGTTCCCCAAGGACGAGGAGGAGACCATGGATGTGAAGGGCCGCTGCCTGCTGACCGGCCTGCCCAAGGTGGTCACCGTCAGCTCCACGGAGATGATGGATGCCTTTGAGGAGCCGGTGGAGCGCATCATGGAGGCCATCCACTCCGTGCTGGAGCGGACGCCCCCGGAGCTGGTGGCGGACATCTCCACCAACGGCATCGTCATGACCGGCGGCGGCAGCCTGGTGGCCGGCTTTGACAAGCTGGTTACCGCCCGTACCGGCATCCACACCATGATCGCCGAGGATGCCATCAGCTGCGTGGCCCTGGGTACCGGCAAGAGCCTGGACTCCCTGGGAAATATGCAGGACGGCACCATGAATCTGAGCCGGAGACGGCAGATGAACTGATATGCAGAGAGGCTGAGCTTCCTGAGAGATGAGAAAAGGTCCGGGCCTTTGGCCCGGACCTTTTTCAGTTCTGATCCTGAGAAACTGCGGCACCATATCGGCCGCCGGAGGCCTCGTATTCCCGGCGCTGGCGCTCCCAGACGGCTCGGTCCGCGTCTGTGAGAGTGCGGAGGACCCGGCAGGGGCTTCCAGCGGCAAGAACGCCGGCGGGGATATCCCTGGTGACCACAGAGCCGGCGGCGATGATGGAGCCGCTGCCGATGGTGACGCCGGGGCAGACGACAGCGCGGCCTCCCAGCCAGACATCGCTTTCCAACGTGATGGGACGGCCAAACTCCAGCCCAGAGGCCCGGATCTCCGGGTCCAGAGGGTGGCTGGCGGTGTACAGGCCCGCCTGAGGGGCGATCAGCACCCGGTCACCGATGGTGATAGGGGCCACGTCCAGAAAGACGCAGTCATAGTTGATGAATACGCCGTTGCCCAGAGTGATGTTGGAGCCATAGTCGCAGCGGAAGGACGGCTCGATCCAACTGTCCTTCCCGAGGCGGCCAAGCAGCTCCTGCAGGAGGGCGGTTCGTCCGTTCCAGTCCGCGGGGTCCATTTGGTTATAGCGCCAGGTGAGGCGCTTGGCCTGGTCCCGGGCGGCGGATAGGGCCTCATTTCCGGCGTAGTACAGCTGGCCGGCGTGCATACGGTCTTGTTCAGTCATAAAGGAGCCTCCTCTGTTCACTGCGGGTATCATACAATACTTTTCTAATGGATGCAAGCTCTGCCGGGAGGGGGCACTCTGACAGAGATGGGGGCTTGCATTTTTCTTTGGATTTAAGTATAGTGGATACCAGCCGTGCCGGAAGGCCCGGCTGTGTTGCGAAAGCGACTGCGATCTTCAGGATTTGGCGGATACTGTTTGGGGCATGATAAGAAAACGGCGCGGCCTTCTGGCCGCGCCATCAGAAAAGCGGATCAAACGAAGATGCCCAGGTGGAAGAAGGTGTCGATCTGGCCCACCAGGATCAGGATCATGGCCAGCGGCACCACGAATTTGATGCAGAAGGAGAAGAAGCCGTTGATCTTGGCGGTGCTGCCGGTGTTGATCTCGTCCAGCAGCGTTTTGGGCTTGATCTCCCAGCCGATCATGATGCTGGTCAGCAGCGCGCCCAGCGGCATGGCGATGCCCTCGGACAGGGCGTCCATGAAGTCCAGCCAGCAGTCGTTGAACTCGCCGATGACGCCGAAGGTGTTTCGGAAGGGGATCCACATGTCGTTGCTGCCCAGGCCGTCCAGCGCCACGATGGCGGCCTCCACCATGATGGCGGCGCACACCCAGAAGGCGATCTTGTGCCGGTTGCCGTTCTTGCCCTTGGCGGCGGCGTGGTCCATGAAGTAGGTGATGATGACCTCGATCAGAGCGATGGCGGAGGAGATGGCCGCGATCAGCACCAGCAGGTAGAAGATCACGCCGAACAGGGGGCCGATGGGACCCATGGCGTGGAACACGTCCTGCAGGGTCACGAACAGCAGGCTGGGGCCGCCCAGCTTGATCTGATCCAGAGGGATGCCGCTCTGGATGCCGTTGGCCACGGCGGCGGGGATCACAGCCAGACCGGCCATGATGGCCACGATGGTATCGGCAGTGACGACGATGCAGGAGTTCTGCACCAGATTCTGGCTCTTTTTCAGATAGGAGCCGTAGGTGATGGTGATGCCCATGGCCAGGGACAGGGAGAAGAACATCTGTCCGCCGGCGGTGGCCAGCACGGTGGTCCAGTGGGGCGCTTTTTCGATAAAGCCCGCCTGGACGGCGTAGCCGGGCAGGAACATGAACTTCAGACCCTCCACAGCGCCCTCCATGGTGACGGCACGGATGATGATAATGACCAGCATCACGAACAGGGCGGGCATGCCCACCTTGTTGAACTTCTCGATGCCGCCGGCAATGCCGCCCCGGTTGATGAGGAAGCAGATGATCATGAACAGCAGCGTGAACATTACGCAGCCGAACTGGTTGGTCAGCATGGAGCTGAACAGGTCCGCGCCGGTCTGAATCTCAGCGCCAGCAAAAGCCAGATTGCTCAGGTTCAGGGACATATACTCGATGCAGTAGCCGCCCAGGACCGAGTAAAAGCTCATGATGACAAAGGGAGAAAAAACGGCCAGCCAGCCGACCCATTTGAAGCGCTTGCTCAATCCCTGGTAGGCACCGACGGTGCCCTGACCGGTCTTGCGGCCCATGGACAGCTCCGCCATCATAATGATGAAGCCCACAAAGACCGCCAGCAGCAGGTAGATCAGCAGGAAGGCGAAGCCTCCCGATTTACCCATTTTGTACGGAAAGCCCCAGATATTGCCCAGGCCAACGGCGGAGCCGATGGCTGCCATCAGAAAGCCGAAATTGCTTCCCCAATTTCCTCTCTCATTCTGCAAAATGATTCCCTTCTTTCTTATAACGTTTTTTCATGCCGACTATTAGAAGTGTGCATACTACAATACTACATTTTGTCCAGCCAGTCAAGCATATGTGCGCGAATAGGCGACATTTGTATGAGAATCGGGCGTTTTCCCTAAGACGACCAGAAAAAGGATGATATTATGTGTCAATTTAAACCAGTGACGAAACAGGATGCCAGCAGGCTGAGAAAGTATTACAAGACCTGCCAGTATGGGCTGTGTGAGTATTCCGTCGGCACCAAGCTGATGTGGCGGAATACCCTGCACCCCGCCTGGGCGGAGATTGCCGGGTGCCTGGTGGTGCGGAACACCATCGACGGCCAGACGGTGTTCGACTATCCCGTGGCGGGACCGGAGGGCGACGAGGACGCCGCTCTGGACGCCATTGAGGCCTACTGCCTGGAAAGAGGCGTGCCGCCGGTGATTTCCGTGGTGCCGGAGTGCAAGGCCCCGCGGCTGCTGGCCCGCTATCCATACGCCCGGGTCAGCAACATCCGCACCTGGCGGGACTACGTGTACTATCGGGAGGACCTGCAGCTTTTTGCGGGGCGGCGGTATTCCGGCCAGCGGAACCACATCAAAAAGTTCCGGACCCAGTGGCCGGACGCGGAGTTCCGGCGGCTGACGGCGGCGGACGAGCCGGTCATCCAACAGTTCTGGCAGGACTATGAGGCGGAGTTCCCCAAGGGGGACAATGCCAAGGCCCGGGACGAGCTGGGGCTGGCCAAGCGGATGCTGCGGATGGTGGACAAGCCCTGGTTCCTGGCCGGCGGCATGTTCGACGGAGAGAGGCTGGTTGCCCTGTCCCTGGCGGAAAGATGCGGAGACACCCTCATCATCCACATCGAAAAGGCGCTGTACTCCTACACCGGCGTGTACCCCACGCTGGTCCAGACCTTTGCCAACGCCTTCGGCGACGGCTGCCAGTGGATCAACCGGGAGGACGACGCGGCGGACCGGGGGCTGCGGACCTCCAAATTGCAGTACGGCCCGGCGAAGCTGGCTCCCAAATACCGCTTCCAGCCACAGAATGAGCTGCTGCAGCATGTGGACGCCATTCCGGCGCTGCAAACGGAGCGGCTGACCCTGACCGCCCTCACCGAGGCGGACATCCCCGCCTACAACGCTCTGGTGCTGGACGGGGAGCGGAACCGCTGGTGGGGCTATGACGACGTGGGCGGCCTGGGCGGCCCGGTGGAGGAGCGGAGCTTCTTCGACGTGGCCCGGCGGGACTTCGAGGCCCGGCAGGCGGTGAATTTTGCCGTGCGGCTGGATGGGAAGCTCATCGGCGAGGCGGTGCTGTACCGCTTTGACTGCCGGGGCGGCGCTGAGCTGGGCTGCCGCATCGACAGCGCTTACGCCGGCCATGGCTACGGCACGGAGGCCTTTGCGGCCGTGGCAGACTGGGCGCTGTACAAGGTCCATCTCAGCCGGGTCGTGGCCAAGTGCTTCAAGGAAAATCAGGCGTCCTACAAAATGCTGTCCGCCTGTATGCGGAAGCACGGCGAGGACGAGACCTTCTTCTATTTTGAAAAGCTGGTGTAAAAAGGCACGGCGCTCCGGTCAGAGCGCCGTGCTTTTGAATTTTTATCGTCTGAAAATTTTGCGGATAATGACAGGGATCGCGCCTGCGGCCAGCCCAACCGCCAGAGCGATCAGGCTTTTTACAAGGGCCATGTATTTGATGCTCTTGATAAAATATGTCATGGGATCGGCCTCCAGCTTGATGCGCCAGCCCGGGATACCGTAGCAGCAGTGCCAATACGCGGCGGCAAAGGCGGTGAGGAACAGCGCAATGGATAGCCCCGCTTTTTTCATGTTATGTGCCTCCCTTGAAAATGACGGCCTGTGATGGATGCGCCGCACGCAGCCATTTGCTTCAGGGCGCGGTGGAGCGCCGTGCCGCCGTTTCTTCACATGTTGGCCTCATGGCTGAGGTGGTCCGGGCCGAAGCTGTGGGGCAGCAGCTCCGGCAGGGTGAAGGTGCGGGACTCCCCCGCGCCGTTGAGGCAGATGATCTCCAGCTCCGGGGCAAATTCCCGCATCACCTGGCGGCACACGCCGCAGGGGACGCAGAAGTCCGCCCCCCGTCCGGCGATGACGATGCGGATGAAAGCAGTATGACCTTCGCTGACGGCGTGGAAGATGGCGTTCCGCTCGGCGCAGATGCCGGCGGGGTAAGCGGCGTTTTCCACATTACAGCCGGTGAACACCGCGCCATCGGCGCACTCCAGTGCCGCTCCCACGGGAAAGTGGGAATAAGGGCAGTAGGCCTGGTCCAGCATGGAGACGGCCAACGCCTTCAGTTCGTCAAGAGTCATAAGAAAACCTCTTTCCAATTAGGGATTAAACTAATTAGGGATTAGGAGTTAGGAATTACCGGCTTTGCCGGTCACTTTATTCCAGCTCCTCAAGGGGGAGCTGCCGCCGCAGGCGGCTGAAGGGGAATTTTTCATTCCGAACCCCTCATTCCTCAATGTTTCGGCGTCCAGCGGACCTCCCGCTGGGGGCGGACGTCCAGGTCGATGATGTCCCGAGCGTCGTAGAACTGCTCATACCAGCTCAGCACCTTGTCGCTGCCCCGGAGGGTGGTGCCGTCGGGGTGGAGGCGGTCACAGATCACGGCGCAGATGTCCTTTTTGATGCTGCTGTAGCTCTCGATACCCACGGAGGCAAACACCCGGAAGCCCTGACTCTGGAGATACTGGAAGATGGGACCGGTCTGGCGCACGTCATCGCCGTCGGGCCGGGCGCCGTGAGGGTAGTACAAAATGGTGGTGGGTCCCACCAGGCTGCCCACCTCATCCAACCATTTTTGGGTGTCCGCCTGGACCACCTCCAGGGACTTTTTGGCCAGGTTGATGTGGCCCCAGGTGTGGCTGCCGAAGGTCCAGCCGGTGCGCTTCAGCTCCGCGATGATGGGCTTGACGGCCTCCCGCTCCTTCTGGCGTTTGGCCTCGTGCTCGGCGGACTGGTCCTCCTTCTCCGTCATGGTGCGGTAGCCCAGGATGCCGCAGTAGCCCGTCAGGCTCAAACTTCCCTTGGCACCGAAGGGGGAGAAATCCGGATGCTCCTCCACGAACTTGTCCAGGATGGGGATGGCGTCCAGGTCCCGGCTGGTGACTTCGTTGCCCGCCGGGTCCTTGCCCCAGGACCAGATTTTGCCGTCCTCTCCGATAATGAGCTTGTAGGTGAAGCCGTTCTCCAGCATATAAGGATAGTAGTTGGTGTCGTCATAGGAAAAGATCAGGGGTTTTTTGCCCTCCGGGATATACAGGGTGTTGCGGACCATTTTGGGCTGGCCGTCCTCGCCGGTGACTTCGCTCCACACGTCGCCAATGTCCACCAGAATATAGCCTTTGTCATAGACGCTCTGGAGGATCTTGTTGTACTCGTCCACCGTTACCATATAGTCGTCGATGCCGTCGGACTGGCGGTCCCCGTCAAAGGCCAGCTCTGGATAGGCTACCACCGGGTGGAAGAACAGGTGCTCCACAATGCCGTCCCAGGCTGTGTAGGTCACGCCGTCCCGGACGCCGCCCTCCGGCAGCACCGTGGGGTCGTAAATGACGTAAGGCTCCGGTTCCGGCATTTCCGGCTCCTCCGGGACCTTCGCCTGGTCAGGGGATTCCGGCTGAGAGGGACCATCGTTCTCAGGAGCGGTGGGCGCATGGCCGCCGCAGGCGGCAAGGGAGGACAGCAGGAGCAGAGTCAGCAGCAGGGCGGGGATTCGGCGCATGGTGGGTCATCCTTTCTGTCGGATCGTTTGATATTTCTAGTATAACAGGTAATTTGACAAAAAGAAGCAACAAATCGGTTACAAAATAAGGGAGGGCATGCGCCCTCCCTTACCGCTTGTTTCCGGGTTTGAAAATAACCGCCATCAGCACAGCAAAAACCACTGCCGCCGTAATGCCGCCAGCGGCGGCGGTCAAACCGCCGGTGAGGACGCCCAGCCAGCCCTGCTCCGACACGGCTTTTTCCACGCCTTTGGCCAGCAAATGGCCAAAGCCCGTCAGGGGGACTGTGGCCCCGGCACCGCCCCAGTCGGCGATGGGCTGGTACAGTCCCAGTGCGCTGAGCAGCACGCCCGCCACCACATAGCCTGTCAGGATGCGGGCGGGGGTCAGCTTTGTACGGTCGATGAGGATCTGGCCAATGGCACAGAGAACGCCGCCGCAGAGGAACGCATTGAGATATTCCATAGAGATGCCTCCTGTTTCGATTCTGCTGTCAGTGTTCCCGCGGGAGGGCGGAACTATGCGGAAGCGGAGCCGCTTACGCGGCCCCGCTTCCAGAAGGGAGAGAGAAAAAGCATGGTCAGTTGGCGTCCTGGAGGGCGTCGTAGCCCTGTTCGCCGGTGCGGACCTTGATGACGTTCTCTACGTTGTAGACGAAGATCTTGCCATCGCCGATGCTGCCGGTGTACAGTACCTTCCGAGCGGTGTCCACCACTTGGGAGACAGGGACCTTGCTGACCACGATGGAGACCTGGATGCTGGGCAGCATGGTAGCCTCCACCCTGGCACCCCGGAAGTAACCCTCGGTCTTGCCCCGCTGCTCGCCGCAGCCCATGACATTGATGGCGGTCATGCCAGTGATGCCGATGTCGAACATGGCCCGCTTCAGTGCATCGAACCGCTCCATCTTGCAGAGAATATCCACTTTGGTCATTTTTACGCCGCCCACAGATGCGGGATCCGCCGCAGAGGGCGCCACCTCCACAGGGACGGATTCCTGGACGGGAACGCCGCCGGAGAGGACCTCCAGGCCGTCGGGGGTATCATCATAGGTAAAGGCGAAGCCGCCGTAGGCGGAGGGCAGGCCGTGCTCGGTGATGTCCAGGCCCTTCAGCTCCTCCTCGGCACTGACCCGCAGGCCGATGGTGTGCTTGATGAACTGGAACACGATGGTGATCGTGACGGCGGCCCAGGCGGCAGTGGCCAGTACGCCCACGCACTGGATCAGGAAGAAGTGGGCACCATGGCCGTAGAACAGGCCGTCGGTGGTGGAGAGCAGGCCGGTGAGAAGGGTGCCCAGAGCGCCGCAGACGCCGTGGACGGAGACCGCGCCCACCGGGTCGTCGATCTTCAGCACGGAATCGAAGAAGTTGACGGAGATGGGGAGCACCAGGCCCGCCGCCACGCCGATGACGGCGGCGCCGGCGGGGGACACTACATCACATCCGGCGGTGATGGCAACCAGACCTGCCAGAGCGGCGTTGAGCGTCATGCCCACATCGGGCTTCTTATAGCGCAGCCAGGTATAGATCATGGTGACGCAGCAGGCCACGGCGGGAGCCATGTTGGTGGTGACGAAAATCAGTCCGGCGCTGGCGATGGTGTCGTCCCCGGTCATGCCCACAGTGGAGCAGCCGTTGAAGCCGAACCAGCAGAACCACAGGATGAACACGCCCAAAGCGCCCAGAGACAGGTTGTGGCCCAGGATGGCCCGGGGCTTGCCGTCCTTGTCATACTTGCCGATGCGGGGACCCAGAATGGCCGCGCCGATGCAGGCGCACACGCCGCCCACCATATGGACCGCCGTGGAGCCGGCGAAATCGTGGAAGCCCATCTGGCTCAGCCAGCCGCCGCCCCAGATCCAGTGGCCGGAGATGGGGTAGATAAAGGCGGAGATGCAGAAGGAGTAGATGCAGTAGGAGATGAACTTGGTGCGCTCCGCCATGGAGCCGGAGACGATAGTGGCGGCAGTGGCGCAGAACACCGTTTGGAAGATCAGGTAGGCCATTAAGGGCACGCCCTCCGGCAGAACGGCGGCGTAGTCGCCCCGGACAAAGGGGTCAAGGCCGCCAATGATCGCGCCGGACCCGGCGAACATGATGCCGAAGCCCAGGACCCAGTAGGTGGGGGTCCCGATGCAGAAGTCCATCAGGTTCTTCATCAGGATGTTACCGGTGTTCTTGGCCCGGGTGAAGCCCGCCTCGCACATGGCGAAGCCTGCCTGCATCAAAAAGACCAGGGCTGCACCCAACAGGACCCAAATGGTATTGACAGCTGAATACATAAGATTCCCTCCTCTAAAACAAAAAGGCAAGGGCGCCGGAGAGATCTGCTCTCTCAGGCGCCCTTGCCTTGCGATGGTATGACTTTACCACGGGAGGTCATACGTCGTCAATGGGCGGATTTGCCAAGAAATTCACGGATTTGTCAAAAAAGTTCTCTGGTATTTATATAGATTAACTATGCCCTCACATTGTCCGCACCAGGTTGGTGTAGCCGATCAGGTATTCGTCTACCTCTGCGGCGGCGGCGCGGCCCTCAGCAATGGCCCACACCACCAGGGACTGGCCCCGGCGCATGTCGCCGGCGGCAAAGACCTTTTCCACGTTGGTGGCGAAGCCTCCTTCCGCCGTGCGGACAGTGCGGTCCGCCGCCACGCCGAAGGCGGCGCAGACATCGTTTTCGCAGCCGGCAAAGCCGGTGGCGGCGATCAGCAGGGAACAGGGCAGGGTCTCGCCCGCCGTGGTGGTGACGCCGGTAAGAGCGCCGCTCTCATCCGTTACCAGGGACTGGACCTGGACGCCGAACCGGCGGGGGTCGCGGCCGGTGACGGCCAGGGCCTCCTCATGGGCATAGTCCAGGGGGAGCGCTCCATCCTTCAAATAGTCGCTCTCTGGGCGGCGGACCAGCTGGGCCACGGAGGCGGCTCCTTCCCGCAGGGCAGTGGCCACGCAGTCGCTGGCGGTGTCGCCGGTGCCGATGATGACCACATCCCGCCCCCCGGCGGCGGGGCAGGCGGCATCCGTTTTACGGAAGATGTGCCGCTCCACGGCGGCCTTCAGGTATTCGGTGCCGTAGTACACGCCGGAGACCCCGGCGGTGTCCAGACCCAGGGGACGGGGCTTGCCCGCGCCGCAGCAGAGGACCACCGCGTCATATTCCGACAGCAATCGCCGGGCGGTCTTGGGGACGGCGGCATCCACGCCGCAGACGAAGCTGACGCCCTCGTCGGTCATCAGGTCGATGCGGCGCCGCACCACGTCTTTGGGCAGCTTCATATTGGGGATGCCATAGGTCAGCAGGCCGCCGGGATGTTCCTCCCGTTCCACCACCGTGACGGAGTGGCCCCGGTGATTGAGCTGATCGGCCACTGCCAGGCCCGCAGGGCCGGAGCCCACCACACAGACCTTTTTGCCCGACCACTGGGGCGGACGGCGGCGCTTGATGGCTTTGGAGGCGAAGGCATCCTCAATGACGCACAGCTCATTGTCCCGGACAGTGACGGGGCTGCCGTAGATGCCGCAGATGCAGGCGTGTTCACAGGGGGCGGGGCATACCCGACCGGTGAACTCCGGGAAGTTGTTGGTTTTCAGCAGACGGCTCAGGGCGTGGAGCCGGTTGCCTGCGAAGATCATGTCGTTCCACTCGGGGATCAGATTGTGCAGGGGACAGCCGAAGGTCTGTCCCTCCCACACCATACCGGTCTGGCAGTAGGGCACGCCGCAGTTCATGCAGCGGCCGCCCTGCTGTTCCCGGGCAGTGTCGGGCAGGGGGATGTGAAATTCATTCCAGTCCCGGACCCGTTCCTCCGGGGGCCGGGAGGCGTCGCTTTTGCGGGTGTATTCCAAAAAACCCGTTGTCTTTCCCATAGTATCCGGCCTCCTTTCTCAAGCCCTGGTGTTGGCGTAAAACGCCTCGATCTCCGCCTGCTCCCGGCTCATGCCCTTTTCCTCGTACTGGGCGATGGAGCGCAGCATCCGGTCATAGTCCTTGGGCATGACCTTCTTGAAGCAGGGGATGTAGGAGTGGAACGCCGCCAGGATCTGCCTGCCCCGGGGGGAGCCGGTGGCGGCCACGTGCTCTTCGATCAGGGCCTTCAGCTCCTGGATGTCGTGGGATTCCGTCAGGGTGTCGGTCAGCACCTGCTCCTTGTTGAGCCGCATGTACAGGTCGTGGTTTTCATCCAGCACATAGGCGATGCCGCCGGACATGCCCGCCGCGAAATTCTTGCCGGTGGGTCCCAGGATGACGCAGCGGCCGCCGGTCATATACTCGCAGCCGTGGTCGCCCACGCCCTCCACCACGGCCACCGCGCCGGAGTTGCGGACGCAGAACCGCTCGCCGGCCATTCCGTTGATGAAGGCCCGGCCGCTGGTGGCGCCGTACAGGGCCACGTTGCCCACGATGATGTTCTCGCCGGGGTCGAAGGCGCTGCCCTTGGGAGGATAGACGATGAGCTTGCCGCCGGAGAGACCCTTGCCCAGGCCGTCATTGCAGTCGCCCTCCAGGGCCAGGGTCAGGCCCTTGGGGATGAACGCGCCGAAGGACTGTCCGCCGCCGCCATGACAGGTGATGATATAGCTGTCGTCCGGCAGGGAATTGCCGCAGGTCCGGGTTATCTCGGAGCCGAACAGGGTCCCAAAGGTCCGGTCCGTGGAGGTGACCCGCAGGTCCAGCTTTCCGGACCTTTTGCCCTTCAGGCTCTTGCCCAGCTTTTCCAGCAGGACGCTCACATCCACGGTCCTTTCCAGGTGAAAGTCATAGACTGCCTTGGGATCGAAGTGGGGGACATGGCTGCCATATGGATTGTGGAGCAGGTGGCTCAGATCCAGGGTCTCCGCCCGGTGGGTCACCAGCCTTTCCCGGACCCGCAGCAGGTCGCTGCGGCCCACCAGCTCATCCACAGTGCGGATGCCCAATTTCGCCATGTACTCCCGCAGCTCCTGGGCCACGAAATACATGAAGTTGATGATGTATTCCGGTTTCCCGGCAAAGCGCTTGCGGAGCTGGGGATTCTGGGTCGCAATGCCCGCGGGGCAGGTGTCCAGATTACAGGCCCGCATCATGCAGCAGCCCAGGGTCACCAGGGGCGCGGTGGCGAAGCCGAATTCCTCGGCACCCAGCATGCAGGCGATGGCCACGTCCCGGCCGGTCATCAGCTTGCCGTCGGCCTCAATGACCACCTGGGTCCGCAGACCGTTCTGAATGAGGGTCTGGTGGGTCTCCGCCACGCCCAGCTCCCAGGGCAGGCCCGCGCCCTGGATGGAGTTCTTGGGGGCGGCGCCGGTGCCGCCGTCGTAGCCGGAGATCAGCACTACTTGTGCGCCGGCCTTGGCCACGCCCGCGGCAATGGTGCCAACGCCCGCCTCGCTGACCAGCTTCACGCTGATGCGGGCGTTCCGGTTGGCGTTTTTCATATCGTAGATGAGTTGGGCCAAGTCCTCGATGGAGTAGATGTCGTGGTGGGGCGGAGGAGAGATCAGGCTGACACCGGGGGTCGAGTACCGGGTCTTGGCGATCCAGGGATAGACCTTTTTGCCGGGCAGGTGGCCGCCCTCGCCGGGCTTGGCGCCCTGAGCCATCTTGATCTGGATCTCCTTGGCGCTGCACAGGTACTCGCTGGTGACGCCGAAGCGGCCGGAGGCGATCTGCTTGATGGCAGAGCACCGCTCGTCGTGAAGGCGCTCCGCGGCCTCGCCGCCCTCGCCGGAGTTGGACTTGCCGCCAATGCGGTTCATGGCGACGGCCATGCACTCGTGGGCCTCCTGGGAGATGGAGCCATAGCTCATGGCACCGGTCTTGAAGCGTTTGACGATGGATTCCACCGGCTCTACTTCATCAATGGGGATGCCGCCGTTCTCATCGAACTGGAAGCCCAGCAGGCCCCGCAGGGTGTGGGGCTTGTCGGCAAAGTCCACCAGGGCGGTGTACTCCTTGAAGGTCTCATAGCTGCCCTCCCGGGCGGCCTTCTGCAGCAGCAGAATGGTGCGGGGATTGTACATGTGGTCCTCTTTGTCAGGGCCGGAACGCAGCTTTTGGGCGCCCATGGAATCCAGAGTGGAGTCAAAGCCCAGGCCCAGGGGGTCAAAGGCCTGGTTGTGGTTCCATTCCACGCCCTCGCCGATCTCTTCCAGGCCGATGCCCTCGACCCGGGAGACAGTGTTGGTAAAATACTTGTCTATTACCGCCTGGTTGATGCCCACGCACTCGAAGATCTGGGCAGACTGGTAGGACTGGATGGTGGAGATGCCCATTTTGGAGGCGATCTTCACGATGCCATGGAGAATAGCGCTGTTGTAGTCGTTGACAGCAGTGCCGGGGTCTTTGTCCAGCAGGCCCAGCGTCACCAGTTCCTCCACACATTCCTGGGCGAGATACGGATTGATGGCCTGGGCACCGTAGCCCAGCAGGGTCGCGAAGTGGTGGACGTCCCGGGGTTCGGCGCTCTCCAGGATCATGGACACAGCGGTACGCTTTTTGGTGCGTACCAGATACTGCTCCAGAGCGCTGACTGCCAGCAGGGAGGGGATAGCCACATGGTTCTCGTCCACGCCTCGGTCGGAAAGAATGAGGATGTTGGCTCCGTGCTTGTAGGCCCGGTCCACATTGACGAACAGCTGGTCCAGGGCGTTTTCCAGGGGAGAGCCTTTGTAATACAGCAGGGAGATGGTCTCGACCCGGAAGCCGGGGCGGTCCATGTAGCGGATCTTCATCAGATCCAGATTGGTGAGGATGGGATTGTGGATCTGAAGGGTCGTGCAGTTCTCCGCCTTTTCCTGCAGCAGGTTGCCGCCGGTGCCCACATACACCGTGGTGTCGGTGACGATCTCCTCCCGGATGGCGTCCATAGGGGGATTGGTCACCTGAGCGAAGAGCTGCTTGAAATAGTTGAACAGGGGCTGATGATGCTCGCTGAGTACTGCCAGCGGGGTGTCCACGCCCATGGCGCTGGTAGGCTCGGCGCCGTCCCGGGCCATGGGGAGAATGGAGTCCTTGACCTCCTCATAGGTGTAGCCGAAGGCTTTGTACAGCCGGTCCCGCAGCTCCTGGGAGTGGGTCTCGACCCGGCGGTTGGGGATGCTCAGATCCCGCAGATAGACCAGGTGCTGGTCCAGCCATTCGCCGTAGGGCTGCTGGCGGGCGTAGCGGCGTTTGATCTCGGCGTCGTCCACCAGCCGTCCCTCTCGGAGGTCCGCCAGCAGCATCTTGCCGGGCTGAAGACGGGACTTTTTGACGATGGTCTCCGGCGGCAGGTCCAGCACGCCCACCTCGGAGGACAGAATCAGCTTCTCGTCGCTGGTGAGATACCATCGGCAGGGCCGCAGGCCGTTGCGGTCCAGCACCGCGCCCACGGTGTCGCCGTCGGAGAACACGATGGCGGCGGGGCCGTCCCATGGCTCCATCATGGTGGCGTAGTAGTGATAGAAGTCCCGTTTGGCCCGGTCCATCTTTTTGTCGTTGGCCCACGGCTCCGGGATGCACATCATCACTGCCTGGGGCAGATCGATGCCGTTCATCAGCAGGAATTCCAGGGTGTTGTCCAGCATGGAGCTGTCGGACCCACTCTGATCCACTACCGGCAAGATCTTGTCCATGTCCTCGTCCATCACAGGGGAGGACATGGTCTCCTCCCGGGCCAGCATGCGGTCCACGTTGCCCCGGATGGTGTTGATCTCGCCGTTGTGCATGATATAGCGGTTGGGGTGGGCACGCTCCCAGCTGGGATTGGTATTGGTGGAGAAGCGGGAGTGGACCAGGGCGATGGCGCTCTCGCAGTCAGGATCCGTCAGGTCGGCGTAGAACTTGCGCAGCTGGCCCACCAGGAACATGCCCTTGTAGACGATGGTGCGGCTGGAGAAGGAGGAGATGTAGGTGTTGATGTTGGACTGCTCGAACACCCGGCGGGCCACATACAGCTTCCGGTCGAAGTCCAGGCCCTGGGCGCAGTCCGCCGGACGGCGGACAAAGCACTGGCAGATAGTGGGCATACAGGACCGGGCCTTCTGGCCCAGCACCTCTGGATGGGTCGGCACGTCCCTCCATCCCAGAAACTCCAAGCCCTCTTTAGCCACAATGATCTCCATCATTTTTTTGGCCTGGGCGCGCTTCAGGTTGTCGTTGGGGAAAAAGAACATGCCTACGCCGTAGTCCCGGGCCTCGCCCAGGGCGATGCCCTCGGCCTCGGCGGCCCGGACCATCAGCTTGTGGGGGACCTGCAGCATCAGGCCCACGCCGTCGCCGGTTTCGCCGGCGGCGTCCTTGCCGGCCCGGTGCTCCAGCTTTTCCACAATCCTCAGGGCACTGTCCACCGTCTGATAGGAGCGGATGCCCTTCAGGTCTACCACCGCGCCGATGCCGCAGGCATCGTGCTCAAAGCGGGGGTCGTATAATGATGAGGTTTTGGGATTGGGTCCCAGCATAGGAAACACTCCGTTTCAATTAGGAATTAAAAATTAGAGAAGGAATGAGCGGCGTCTATTGTTCATTTTCAATCATTCATTATCCATTCGTTTACCGGTACGAGTCGATGATGATCTGCGCCGTCTCCGTCATCTTCAGCCCTGCGTCCATGCTGCGCTTTTGCAGGAAGCGGTGGGCCTCGGCTTCCGTCATGCGGTTGAGGTCCATCAGCAGCTCCTTGGCCTTCTGGATCAGATGCTGGTCCTCCTCCCGGCGTTTGGGCGGGGGGCGGCGGAGCTTCTGCTCCTCAAACTGGCGCAGCAGGTCCAGGGTCGCGAAAAAGTCGGACCGGTGGATGGGGGAGGGCAGCTTGTGAAGGTTCTCGCCCTGGCAGAAGTCCAGATGCACCGGGGAGGCCACCACCAGCAGCACAGCGGAGCCAAGCAGGTCGGCGGCCAGGTCGCTGGCCGTCATGTCCCGTAGCTTGAAGCCGCACACCACGATGGCGCTGCCCAGCTTGCGGACGGCCCGAAGGACCTCCGCCCCGGCGGCGCAGCAGGCGGCAGGGGCATAGCCGCGGTCGGCCAGCAGGCACAGGATGCGGCGCTGGGCCTCTTCATTGGCAAAGGCGACCACGATCCTGTCCATGAGCTGCATCTCCTTTCGTTAAGGGGTCGCGGGGTGGGGCTGAGCGTCAGAAGGTCACCAGGTACTTGTCCAGCTCCCACTGGGAGACCTGATTGCGGTACTCCTCCCACTCCCGCTGTTTTCCAGCGATATACTGGGCGGAGATGTGACTTCCCAATGCGTCCAGAACCAGTTGGTCTGCCGTCAGCGCGGCGATGGCGGAGCCAAGACTGTCGGGCAGGCGCTGGATGCCGTGGGCGGCTCTGGCCTCGTCCGTCATGGCATTGAGGTTTTCCGGGACCTCCGGCGGCGGGGTCAGGCCCCGTTCCATGCCGTCCAGGCCGGCGGCAAGACAGGCGGCGAACGCCAGATAGGGATTGCAGGCGGGGTCCGGGCTTCGCAGCTCCACCCGAGTCCCCTGGCCCCGGGGGGCCGGGATGCGGATCAGGGCGGAGCGGTTGGAGGAGGACCAGGCCAGGTAGCAGGGGGCCTCATAGCCGGGGACCAGCCGCTTGTAGGAGTTCACCAGGGGATTGGTCAGAGCGCAAAAGCCCTGCACATGGGCCAGCAGGCCCGCAATGAACTGGTGGGCCAGGGGAGAGAGCTGACTGGGGGCGGCTTCGTCATAAAAGACGTTTCGGCCGTTTTGGAACAGGGACATGTTGATGTGCATCCCGCTGCCGGCGGCGCCGCAGACGGGCTTGGGCATGAAGGTGGCGTGGAGGCCGTTTTTCTGGGCCAGGGTCTTTACCGCCAGCTTGAAGGTCATGATGTGATCGGCGGCCTGGAGGGCGTCGGTGTACTTCAGGTCGATCTCATGCTGTCCGACCGCCAGCTCATGGTGGCTGGACTCGATCTCAAAGCCCATCTCCTCCAGCGCCAGGCAGATTTCCCGGCGGGTGCTCTCACCGTGGTCCAGAGGTCCCAGGTCGAAATAGCTGGCCTCATCGCTGGTCTGCGTCGTGGGGCGGCCGTTCTCGTCGGTCTGGAACAGGAAAAACTCCAGCTCCGGGCCCACGTTGAAAGTGTAGCCCATGCGCTCCGCCCGCAGCAGTTCCCGCTTCAAAACGCCGCGGGGATCTCCCACGAAAGGCGCGCCGTCGGGGTCGTGGACCTCGCAGATCAGCCGGGCCACCTTGCCGTATTGGGGCCGCCAGGGCAGCACCGCAAAGGTGTCCAGGTCCGGCCAGAGATACTGGTCGGATTCCTCAATACGGACGAAGCCCTCGATGGAGCTGCCGTCCAGCATGATCTCGTTGTTCACCGCCCGCCGGATCTGGGAGGCGGTGATGGCCACGTTTTTCAGCTGTCCAAAAATGTCGGTGAACTGCATCCGGATGAACTGGATATCCTCCTCCGCGACCCGGCGGATGATATCCTCCTTGGTATATCTGCCCATGGCACGGTCTCCTTTCGAACCATTGGAATTTAACGCTTTAAAGTGAACGACAATATCATAATAAAATGAGCAAAGACAACCCCAGAGGGGGCGCCTTTGCTCTCTCTTTTACAGATTATACGAGGGAAAAACCGGCCCTGTCAACGGTTTTAATGCTGACAGGACCGGTTTTGGCGGATTTCGGGAACTTTTCTAAAAGCGGCGGGCGGCGGGGAAGCTGCTTTGTGCATTTTTATACGGCGTTCACTTGTTTTCCTGGGACGCACATTCCCTGCTGGCAGAGATGCAGACGGCGTGGCAGATGCCGGGGATGGATTCGCCCTGAAAGCTGGAGGTAGGGGATAGCAGCGCCCCGGTGGGGGCGAAGAGGATGCGCTTCCATCTGCCCCGGCGCATCTCTGTCAGCAGGTAGCCGTTCAGTACCGAGGCGGCGCAGCCGCAGCCGGAGGCGCCGGCGTGCATGTCCTGCTTCTGCCGGTCGTAGAGCAGCAGGCCGCAGTCCTGAAAGGTCTCCCCCAGGTCCACACCGTCCCGGGCGAAGAAGTCCCGGACGATGGCGTGTCCCAGCTCCCCCAGGTCGCCGGTGATGATCAGGTCGAAGTCATCCGGCTTCATTTGGGTATCCTGGAAGAAAGCGGACAGAGTGTCATAGGCGGCAGGGGCCATGGCGGCGCCCATGTTGTTGGAGTCATTGATGCCCTTGTCCACGATCTTGCCGCAGGTGACGTGGGTGATATAGGGGCCGGGGCCGTCGGCGGCCAGGATGGTGCAGCCGCAGGCGGTGGCGGTCCACTGGGCGGTGGGGGTCCGCTGACTGCCGTAGGGAACCGGCATCCGGTACTGCCGCTCGGCGGTGCAGAAGTGGGAACTGGTGATAGCGGCGGCCTTGTCGGCGTATCCGCCGTCGATGATGAGGGCAGCCAGAGACAGGGATTCCCCCATGGTGGAGCAGGCGCCGTACAATCCGTAGAAGGGGATGCCGAAGTCCCGCAGACCGAAGGAAGAGCCGATGCACTGGTTCAGCAGGTCTCCGGCGAAAATATAGTCCAGGTCGCCGGGGGACAGCTTCGCTCGGTCCAGCGCCCGCTGAAGGACCTTTTTCTGCATGGCGGATTCCGCCTTCTCCCAGGTCTTTTCACCGAAAAAGGAGTCCTCATGCAGTTCATCAAAATAGTCCGCCAGAGGGCCTTGGCCCTCGAATTTGCTGCCGAAGTTGGAGAAGGAGAGTACGGAAGGGGGATGGGCCAGGGCAACTGTCTGCCGGCCGACGCGTTTTTTGTTCATATGGGACACCTCGGATCATGGATTTTCCTTACGCACTGAAGATAGGGTGTCCCAAGATGCGGGAAACTATAATCAAATAACTTGAAAAGCGGCAAAACCATTTTTCAAGTGTCGCAGCGCGTGTGTTCTGCGACAGGCCGCTTCGAGGCCTTGATTTGGATTTCATAGACAATAACCGTGGGCTTTGCGCACAGCGGGCAAAGCCCGCTTGAAAAATAGCAAAGCTATTTTACAAGTTAAGACTATATCTCACGTTTCTGGATTTCCCGCGGAAATTGTAGGATTGTCAAACATATTGGACAGCAAAGTCAAGAGGAGAAAGCCAACGGAGAGGCCTCATGGGGAAGTTGTTAGAGCGGTGGTTGGGAACAGCAAGCTGCTTTGCAAAGTCCTCCAGGGAGAAGAAGGAATGACAGGAATAGAAGCGTTTCTGGTCTTCCCGGTGGCTGCGCTCCACTTTGCCGTTATGCCGGGGCGTATAGGGGCGGATCAGTTTGTGCCGGATCCCCAGCTCAGCGGCGGTACGCTCAAATAGAGTGGGCAAGTCTTTCCTGCTGTTAGAAAACCGGTTGGTAAACTCAAAGCCATTGTCCGTCTGGACACATTCCACCCGAATGCCCTTTCTGGCATACCACTTCACCAGCTTTTTCAGGAAATCAGCGGAGGAATAGGTGGACTGTTCCGGGTAGGCGGCCAGGAAGCGCAGGCGGGTAAATTCGTCAATGGCAGTATATTGGAAAAGCCGCAGCTCCGGATCAGCGATACAGGAGCGGGGAACTACTTTCACATCCACCTGGACCCGCTGGCCGGGACAGGTCATCTGCTCATAGGGCTTTGG
>NZ_CANRKH010000016.1 GCF_947631165.1 uncultured Dysosmobacter sp.
AGCCGCGAGCAGTTCGAGCGCCGCACCCACAAGAGACTGATCGACATCACCAAGTCCACTCCCAAGACCGTCGAGGCTCTGATGGCCCTCGAGCTGCCCGCCGGTGTGGAGATCGAGATCAAGCTGTGACCAGCCGCCTCTTTCCGCCTTGCCTGGCGAAAAGATCCAGCCGGTCCCCCGAGGTCCGCTAAATCCCCGCTCAAAAAAGCGCCTGCGCTTTTTTGAAACAAAGTTGCTCACCCATGCTCATCGTCTTGCGAGATGAGCGGGTCATGTCGGCAGAGCAATGCGCCGCGGCGTATCTAAGCCGACCAATAACCTTTCAGGAGGAGAATACACAATGAAAGCGATCATCGGCAAAAAAGTGGGCATGTCCCAGATTTTTGACGAGAACGGTCATGTGATCCCCGTCACTGTCATTGAGGCGGGACCCTGCGTGGTCGTTCAGAAAAAGACTTCCGAAAAGGAAGGCTACCAGGCTGTTCAGCTGGGCTTTGAGGACATCGCCGAGCACAAGCTGACCAAGCCCGAGATGGGCCACCTGAGCAAGGCTGGCGTGTCTCCCAAGAAACACCTGCGCGAGTTCGACCTGGAGAACGCCGCCGAGCTGAACATCGGCGACATCGTCAAGGCCGACACCTTCAAGGCCGGCGACTTCGTGGACGTCACCGGCACCAGCAAGGGCCACGGCTTCCAGGGCGTCGTCAAGCGCCACGGCGCTGCGGTGAAGCGCAACACCCACGGCGGCGGCCCCGTCCACCGCCATCAGGGCGCTCTGGCCGCCGGTACCGATCCTGCCCGTATCTTCAAGGGCCGCGACGGCGCCGGTCACATGGGCGTGGATCAGGTGACTGTGCAGAACCTGTCCGTCGTCAAGGTCGATCCCGAGCTGAACATGCTGGTCGTCTGCGGTGCCGTTCCCGGCCCCAAGGGCGGTCTGGTGACCATCAAGTCCACCGTGAAGGTCCACAAGGTCAAGCAGGCTGGCGCCGACATCAGCAAGAACCCGCAGAAGGCTTCCGGCCGCAACCCGCAGAAGGCCTCCGCCAGAAACAAGTAAGAAAGGGGTGCTTGAGAAATGTCTACCGTGAAAGTTTTGAACATGGCCGGCGCAGAAGTCGGTACCGTGGAATTGAACGACGCCGTCTTTGGCATCGAGCCCAATCAGACCGTCGTTCACGAGGTCGTGAAGAACCACCTCGCCAATTGCAGACAGGGCACTCAGAGCGCCCTCACCCGCGCCGAGGTCTCCGGCGGCGGCAGAAAGCCTTGGCGTCAGAAGAGCACCGGTCACGCCCGTCAAGGCTCCACCCGGTCTCCCCAGTGGACCCATGGCGGCATTGTGTTTGCGCCCAAGCCCCGGGATTACAGCTATGTGCTGAACAAGAAGGTCAAGCGCCTGGCGCTGAAGTCCGTTCTGTCCGCCAAGGCTGCCGAGGGCAAGGTGGTCGTGATCGACGCCATCAAGCTGGACGCCATCAAGACCGCTGATTTCCGCAAGTTCCTGGACGCTGTCAAGGTCGGCGGCAAGGCCCTGGTGGTCACTCCCGCTGTTGACACCGTGGTGGTCAAGAGCGCCCGGAACATCCCCGGCGTGCTGACCACTCCCGCTGCGCAGCTGAATGTCTATGACATCATCAACGCCCAGTATCTGGTGGTGGATCAGGCCGCGCTGGCTAAGATCGAGGAGGTGTACGCATAATGACTGCTTACGATATCATTATCCGTCCCATCATCACCGAGCGTGCTATGGCCGGCGCTGCCGACAAGAAGTACGTGTTCGAGGTTGCCAAGGACGCCGGCAAGATCGAGATCAAGAAGGCTGTTGAGGAGATCTTCGGCGTGAAGGTCGCCGCTGTCAACACCCTGACGGTGCCCGGCAAGGAAAAGCGCATGGGCGCCGGCCGCCCCGGCATGACCAAGACCTGGAAAAAGGCCTATGTCCAGCTGACGGCTGATTCCAAGACCATCGAATTCTTCGAAGGCATGGTCTGATAACGGAAGGAGAGTAAAGCGATATGTCTATCAAAACCTTTAAGCCGACGACTCCCTCCCGCCGTCAGATGACGGTCTCTGGTTTCGACGGCATCGACAAGAAGGCCAAGCCCGAGCCCAGCCTGACTCAGCCCCTGAAGAAGAGCTCCGGCCGCAACAGCTACGGCCGCATCACCGTCCGCCACCGCGGCGGCGGCAACAAGCGCAAGTACCGCGTCATCGACTTCAAGCGCGACAAGTTTGGCTCCGCCACCGTGCTGCGCCTGGAGTATGACCCCAACCGCAGCGCCAACATCGCCCTGATCCAGTACGAGGACGGCGAGAAGCGCTATATCCTGGCTCCTGTCGGCCTGAAGGCCGGTCACAAGATCATGACCGGTCCCGACGCCGATATCCTGCCCGGCAACGCGCTGCCCATCGCCAACATCCCCGTGGGCACCATCATCCACAATGTGGAGCTGCATCCCGGCAACGGCGCCCAGCTGGTGCGCTCCGCCGGCACTTCCGCCCAGCTGATGGCCAAGGAGGGCAGCGACGCGCAGATCCGCATGCCCTCCGGCGAGGTCCGCATCGTGCGCACCAACTGCTATGCCACCATTGGCCAGGTGGGCAACATCGAGCATGAGAACATCAACATCGGCAAGGCCGGCCGCAAGCGTCACATGGGCTGGCGGCCCACCGTCCGCGGCTCCGTCATGAACCCCAATGACCACCCCCACGGCGGCGGCGAGGGCCGCGCGCCCGTCGGCCGTCCCGGCCCTGTCACTCCCTGGGGCAAGCCCGCTATGGGCTACAAGACCCGCAAGGGCAAGAACCCCACCAACAAGTTCATCGTGAAGCGTCGCAACGAGAAGTAAGGGAGGCAAGTAAATATGAGCAGATCTATTAAAAAAGGCCCGTATGTTGCCCCTGAGCTTCTGAAGCGGGTCGAGGAAATGAACGCGAAGAACGAGAAGAAGGTCCTCAAGACCTGGAGCCGCAGCTCCACCATCTTCCCCGCCTTCGTCGGCCACACCATCGCCGTCCACGACGGCCGCAAGCATGTGCCTGTCTATATCCAGGAGGATATGGTGGGCCACAAGCTGGGTGAGTTCGCGCCCACCCGGACTTTCCGCAGCCACCGGAAAGACTGATTGAAGGAGGATGCTGAACATGGAAAATAAAACTGCGAAAGCGCATCTGCGCTATGTCCGCATCGCTCCCCGCAAGGTCCAGATCGTCTGCGATCTGATCCGCGGCAAGGACGCCGGCACTGCCATGGCGATCCTGATGCAGACCCCCAAGGCCGCTTCCGAGCCTCTGATGAAGCTCTTGAAGTCCGCCTGCGCCAACGCCGAGAACAACTTCGGCATGGATCCCGCCAAGCTGGTGGTGTCCGAGGTGTTCGCGACCCCCGGCCCCATCCTGAAGCGGATGATGCCCCGGGCGCGGGGCCGCGCCTATCGTATCAACAAGCGCACTTCTCACGTCACCCTGGCTGTGACGGAAAAGGCATAAGAGGGAGGAGAACAGTTTATGGGACAGAAAGTTAATCCCCACGGTTTGCGCGTGGGCGTCATCAAAGACTGGGATTCCCGTTGGTATGCCAGTGAAGAGAAGGTCGGCGATCTGATCGTTGAGGATCAGAAGATCCGCAAGTACCTGAAAAAGACCCTGTACGGCGCCGGCGTGCCCAAGATCGAGATCGAGCGCAGCGCCGATACCGTCACCATTTTCCTGCACTGCGCCCGTCCCGGCGTCGTCATCGGCAAGGGCGGCGAGCAGATCGAGCAGTACCGTCTGGCTGTTGAGAAGCTCATCGGCAAGAAGGTGCGGCTGAATATCGTCGAGGTCCGCAATCCCGACATGAACGCACAGTTGGTGGCCGAGAACATCGCTCAGCAGCTGGAGAAGCGCATCTCTCACCGCCGCGCCATGAAGAACGCCATGGCCCGCGCCATGCGCGCCGGCGCCAAGGGCATCAAGACCTGCTGCTCCGGCCGTTTGGGCGGACGCGAGATCGCCGGCGTGGAGCACTATCACGAGGGCACCATCCCCCTGCAGACCATCCGCGCCGACATCGAGTATGGCTTCGCGGAGGCCGCCACTACCTTTGGCCGCATCGGCGTGAAGGTGTGGATCTACAAGGGTGAGGTCCTCTCCCAGACCCTGCGCACCACTCCCCGCACCATGGACACCTCCAAGCCCTATCAGGAGCGTCGTGAGCGTCGTCCCCGCCGTGACGGCGACCGCCGCGGCGGCTTTGGCGGCGACCGCCGTCAGGGCGGCGGCTTCAACCGTGACCGTCAGGGCGGTTTCAACCGCGGCGGCCAGGGCCGTCCCCAGGGCGGTTTCAACCGCGCCAACAATACCCGTCCGGCTGCTCCCGCAGCCCCTGCTAAGGAAGGAGGAGCCCAGTAATGCTTCTGCCGAAGAGAGTGAAATACCGCCGCATGCAGCGCGGCCGTATGACCGGTAAGGCTACCCGCGGCAACACCGTCGCCTATGGCGAGTGGGGCCTGGTGGCCGACGAGCCCGGCTGGATCAAGAGCAATCAGATCGAGGCCGCCCGTATCGCCATGACCCGTTATACCAAGCGCGGCGGTCAGGTCTGGATCAAGATTTTCCCCGACAAGTCCGTCACCATGCGGGCTGCCGATTCCCGAATGGGTTCCGGTAAAGGCACCCCTGAGTACTGGGTCGCCGTGGTGAAGCCCGGCCGTGTCATGTTTGAGATCGCCGGCGTACCCGAAGATGTTGCCCGCGAGGCGCTTCGTCTGGCCAGCCACAAGCTGCCCATCAAGACGAAGGTGATCGCCCGCACCGAGGAAGCAGGTGAGTAAGATGAAGGCAAGTGAGATTCGTAAAATGACCCCTGAGCAGTTGAATGAGAAGCTGACGGGTCTGAAGAAGGACCTGTTCTATCTGCGTATGCAGCACGCTACCAATCAACTGGACAACCCCGTGAAGATCCGGGAGATCAAGCACGATATTGCCCGAGTCAAGACCGTGCTGGCGGAGCTCTCCGCTTCCGATAAGCAGTGAGAAGGAGGTAAGCGAAAATGAACGAAGAGAAGAGAACTTCCTCCCGTAAGGTCCGCGTCGGCAAGGTCGTTTCCGACAAGATGGATAAGACTGTGGTCGTGGCCATCGAGGACCGCGTGGCCCATCCTCTGTATAAGAAGATCGTCGGCCGCACCTATAAGCTGAAGGCCCATGACGAGCAGAACGCCTGCGGCATCGGCGATAAGGTCAAGGTGATGGAGACCCGCCCCCTGTCCAAGGATAAGCGGTGGCGCGTGGTCGAGATCATTGAAAAAGCGAAGTAAGGAGGTGCCGAGTTATGATTCAGCAGGAAACTTTTTTGAAAGTCGCCGATAATACCGGCGCCAAGGAGATCAAGTGCATCCGTGTTCTGGGCGGCTCCAGCCGGAAGTTCGGCAACATCGGCGATGTGATCGTTGCCTCCGTCCGCAAGTCAACCCCCGGCGGCACGGTGAAGAAGGGCGAGGTCGTCAAGGCCGTCATCGTCCGCAGCGCCAAGGGCGTCCGTCGTGCCGACGGCACCTATGTCCGCTTCGATGACAACGCCGCCGTCCTGATCAAGGATGACAAGAACCCCAGAGGTACCCGTATCTTTGGGCCTGTGGCTCGTGAGCTGCGCGACAAGGATTACATGAAGATCCTGTCCCTCGCTCCCGAAGTGATTTGAGGAGGGCGGCGAAATGGCTATGAACATCAAGAAGGGCGATACCGTTGTCGTCCTGTCCGGTAAGGACAAGGGCAAGCAGGGCAAGGTGCTGGGCACCGTTCCCGGCTCCCTGAAGGTCGTTGTGGAGGGCATCAACATGGTGACCTGCCACGTCAAGCCCCGCCGTCAGGGCGAGGAGGGCGGCATCGTCAAGCGCGAGGCTGCCATCGCTGGCTGCAAGGTGCAGGTCGTCTGCCCCAAGTGCGGCAAGGGTACCCGCGTCGCCCACAAGGTCGAGGGCGGCAAAAAGACCCGCGTGTGCAAGCACTGCGGCGCCGAGCTGTGAGAAAGGAGCGTTGACAAATGGCTAGACTGAAAGAAAAGTATACCGCCGAGGTCGCTCCCGCTCTGATGAAGCAGTTCGGCTATAAGAGCGTCATGCAGATCCCCAAGATCGACAAGGTGGTCGTGAACGTGGGCTGCGGTGAGGCTCGTGAGAACTCCAAGATCCTGGAGAACGTTGTCGGCGACCTGAGCAAGATCACCGGCCAGAAGCCCATCATCACCAAGGCCCGCAAGTCCATCGCCAACTTCAAGCTGCGCGAGGATATGCCCATCGGCGCGAAGGTGACTCTCCGCGGCGACAAGATGTGGGAGTTCCTGGACCGCCTGTTCAACGTGGCTCTGCCCCGTGTGCGTGACTTCCAGGGCATCAATCCCAACTCCTTTGACGGCCGCGGCAACTATGCCCTGGGCATCAAGGAGCAGCTGATCTTCCCCGAGATCGAGTACGACAAGATCGACAAGATCCGCGGCATGGATGTGGTCATCTGCACCACCGCGCACACCGACGAAGAGGCCCGCGCCCTGCTGCAGCAGGTCGGCGCTCCCTTCGCCCGCTAAGGAGGAAGAGAAAAATGGCTAAAACTTCGATGAAGATCAAGCAGCAGCGTCCCGCCAAGTACTCCAGCCGGAAGTACAACCGCTGCAAGCTGTGCGGCCGCCCCCACGCCTATCTGCGTGACTACGGCGTGTGCCGTATCTGCTTCCGGGAACTGGCCTATAAGGGCGAGATCCCCGGCGTGCGCAAGGCTTCTTTCTAAGACTTTATCCCACCGCGCGCCGCCCCCTGACGTATCCCGATACGCCTTCGGGGCTGGCGCGCTGTCTGGGAAAAGCGCCGGAAGCCGGCGCGGGCTGCTTTTCAGGAAAAAAGTACAAATATTGGCGCAAAGTACTTGACGGACTGCGTTTTTTTTGGTACTTTAAAATGTGGGGCACCTTGAGAAAGGTGCGCCACTTGCGCCGTTCTTTGGAGATTTTCAAAAGCGGCTGTTCTTACTTTTTTGTGACCACGGGCTTTTGATATGGGGCCCTTGGCGATACGGATGGCGAAAGGTCATGACCAATTGGGCACACATGCGCCAGCAGACTGCTCCATTGGCCATGATACCTCGCTGCCGGAACGGCCACAGGCCGTAACTCTAAAAATAGGAGGATTTACTATGCATATCACCGATCCTGTTGCGGATATGCTGACCCGCATCCGCAACGCCAACAGTGCGAAGCACGACACCGTTGATGTTCCCGCCTCCAACATGAAGAAGAGCATTGCGCAGATCCTGTTGGACGAGGGCTATATCAAGAACTTCCAGGTGGTGGACGACGGCCTGCAGGGCATGATCCACATCACCCTGAAGTATAACGCGGGCAAAGAGAAGGTCATCACCGGCCTGCGCCGCGTTTCCAAGCCCGGCCTGCGCGTCTATGTGGGCGCCGATGAGCTGCCCCGCGTGCTGCGTGGCCTGGGTATCGCCATCATCTCTACGTCCAAGGGCGTCATGACCGACAAGAAGGCCCGCGAGCTGCATGTCGGCGGCGAAGTCCTGGCATTCGTCTGGTAAGGAGGGCAAACGAACAATGTCTAGAATTGGCAGAATGCCCATTACCGTTCCCGCCGGCGTGACTGTGAATATCGCCGAGGGTAATGTGGTTACCGTTAAGGGACCCAAGGGCGAGCTGACTCGCGCGCTGCGCCCCGAGATGATCATTAAGCAGGAAGGCACCACGATCACTGTTGACCGTCCTTCCGATGACAAGCTGCACCGCAGCCTCCACGGCCTGACCCGCACTCTGCTGCACAATATGGTCGTCGGCGTGACTGAAGGCTTCAAGAAGGAGCTGGATGTGAACGGCGTGGGCTACCGTGTGGCCAAGGAGGGCAAGAACCTGGTCATGAACCTGGGCTACTCTCATCAGGTGATCGTTTCTGAGATCGAGGGCATCACCATCGATGTCCCCTCTCCCAATAAGATCGTCATCAATGGCTGCGACAAGCAGGCCGTCGGCCAGTTCGCCGCCGAGGTCCGCGAGAAGCGTCCTCCCGAGCCTTATAAGGGCAAGGGCATCAAGTATACTGACGAAGTCATCCGCCGCAAGGTCGGTAAGACCGGCGCCAAGAAGTAAGGAGGTGTGCCGATATGATTAAGAGACCCAATACCAACGCCCAGCGTCTGAAGCGCCACAAGAGAGTGCGCGCCAAGATCTCCGGCACCCCTGAGATGCCGCGTCTGAATGTGTTCCGCAGCGAGGCCAACATCTACGCCCAGGTCATCGATGATGTCAGCGGCGTGACTCTGGCTTCCGCTTCTTCCCTGGATAAGGCCATCGAGGGTTACGGCGGCAACATCGCCGCCGCCACCGCCGTTGGCAAGCTGGTGGCTGAGCGTGCCAAGGCCAAGGGCATCGAGACCGTGGTGTTCGACCGCGGCGGTTACCTGTATCACGGCCGCGTGCAGGCTTTGGCCGAGGGCGCCCGTGAAGGCGGCCTGAAATTCTAAGGGAGGAGGAACGACAACAATGCCTAGATTTGAAAGAGAACAGAGCGAGTATATCGAGAAGGTCGTGTACCTCAACCGCGTTTCCAAAACCGTGAAGGGCGGCCGCGTCATGAAATTCTCCGCCCTGGTCGTCGTTGGCGACGGTAAGGGCAAGGTCGGTTACGGCCTGGGCAAGGCTGCTGAAGTTCCCGAAGCGATCCGCAAGGGCATCGAGGACGCCAAGAAGAATATGATCACCGTGACCCTCTCCGGGACCACTGTCCCCCATGAGACCATCGGTGAGGCCGGCGCCGGACGCGTGCTGATGAAGCCCGCCGCCCCTGGTACCGGCGTGATCGCCGGCGGCGCTGTGCGTGCCGTCGTCGAGGCCGCGGGCATCAAGGACATCCGTACCAAGTGCCTGCGTTCCAACAACCCCAACAACGTTGTCGCCGCTGCTTTCCAGGGCCTGAAGAACATGCGTGGTCCTGAGGAGATCGCCCGCATCCGCGGCAAGCGCGTCGAAGACATCGTGGGTTAAGGAGGCGCGAAACATGGCAAACTTGAATATTAAGCTCGTCAAGAGCCTGAACGGTCGTCTGGAAAAGCAGATCCTGACCGCTCATTCCCTGGGCCTGCGCAAGATCGGTGACGTCACCGTGCAGCCCGACAATGATTGCACCCGCGGCAAGATCGCCAAGATCGGCTATCTGCTGCAGGTCACTGAAGTGAAGTAAGGAGGCACGAAAGATGAAACTGAGCGAACTGTCTCCCGCCGAGGGCTCCGTCCGTCAGGCTTACCGCAAGGGCCGGGGCGCCGGCTCCGGCAACGGCAAGACCGGCGGCCGCGGCCACAAGGGCCAGAAAGCCCGCAGCGGCGGCAAGATCCGCATTGGCTTTGAGGGCGGCCAGATGCCCCTGGCCCGCCGTATCCCCAAGCGCGGCTTCAACAATATCTTTGCAAAGCCGTTGGAGATCGTGAACCTGAGCGCCCTGAACGCCTTTGAGGACGGCGAGACCGTCACTGCCGAGGCGCTGCTGGCCAAGGGCATCCTCTCCAAGTGCGTATACGGCTACAAAGTTCTGGGTAACGGCAAGGTTGCCAAGAAGGTCACTGTCAAGGCTTCTGCTTTCTCCGCGTCTGCCAAGGAGGCCATCGAGGCGGCCGGCGGAAAGGCAGAGGTGATGTAACGTGATCCAGACGATTCGCAAGGCGTGGGGTATCCCCGAGCTGCGGAAAAAGATCATCTTTACACTCCTCATTCTGCTGATCTTTAGAATCGGCAACGCCATTACCGTTCCCTATATCAACAAAATCGCGCTGGAAGCGCAGCTGAACAGCATGGGGACCACTTATTTCGGATTGCTCAACGCCATGAGCGGCGGCGCTTTCGCAATGGCTACTGTTTTCGCCCTGAGCATCCAGCCCTATATCAACAGCTCCATCATCATCCAGCTGCTGACCGTGGCCATCCCCGCTCTGGAGCGGCTGGCCAAGGAGGGAGGCGAGGAGGGCCGGAAGAAGATCCAGTCCATCACGCGCTACACCACCATCGGTATTGCCGTCCTGCAGGCCGTGGGCTACTACTTCATGATGAAGCGCTACAACCTGCTGGAGACCGGAGCCGACGGCATCTGGCCCGCACTGGTCATCATCGTGACGCTGATCGCCGGTTCTTCCTTCGTGATGTGGATGGGAGAGCAGGTCACGGAGTTCGGCGTGGGCAACGGCATTTCCATCATCCTGTTCGCGGGCATCATCTCCCGCGTGCCTAACATGATCAGCGGCATGATCGACGGCGTACGGACCTGGTCCGGCGTCAAGGCCGGCAGCATCACGCTGGACGGTCTGGTGTCCGGCTATCAGTCCGCCGGCTATTCCGCCACGGTGGCCAATCAGATGGCTGAGTCCAAGATGGCTGGGGCTATCGCTCCTTGGGGCATCGTTCTGCTTCTGGTGGGCATCCTGGCGCTGATCGTGTTCATCGTGTTCATCAACGACGCCGAGCGCCGCATCCCCGTGCAGTATGCCAAGCGCCAGGTGGGCCGGAAGATGTACGGCGGCCAGAGCACCAACCTGCCCATGAAGGTGAGCATGGCCGGCGTTCTGCCCGTGATTTTCGCCCAGAGCATCGCGTCTCTGCCCATCACCGTGTGGAGCTTCATCGGCACACCGGCGGAGGGCAGCGTGTCCCGCGCCATTTACGACGCCATTGACACCAAGTCCGTGCTCTATATGGTCGTATATTTCATCATGATCATCGGCTTCAGTTATTTCTATTCCAGCATCCAGTTCAATCCCGTTGAGATCGCAAACAACCTGAAGAAGCAGGGCGGTTTCATCCCGGGCTTCCGGCCCGGCAAGCCCACGGTGGACTTCATCAAGAAGGTCCTGAACAAGATCACTCTGTTCGGCGCGATCTATCTGGGCATCGTGGCGATCTGCCCCCTGCTGGTGGGCAAGGCCATCGGCAACAACTCCGTGGCCATCGGCGGCACCTCCGTCATCATCGTGGTGGGCGTGGCGCTGGAGACTGTCAAGGCGTTGGAATCCCAGATGCTGATGCGTCAGTACAAGGGCTTCCTGGAATAAGAAAGAAGGCAGTTTATGAAACTGATCCTGCTGGGCGCCCCTGGCGCCGGCAAAGGCACACAGGCGGAGATCCTGTGTGAAAAGCTGGGGATCCCCACCATCTCCACCGGCAACATCCTCCGTGCCGCCATCAAGAACGGCACGCCCACCGGCATGAAGGCCAAGGCTTTCATGGACGCGGGCAAGCTGGTGCCCGATGACGTGATCATCGGCATCATCACCGAGCGGGTCGCCGAAGCGGACTGTGCCAACGGCTATATCCTGGACGGGGTTCCCCGCACCATCGCCCAGGCCGAGGCCATGGAGAAGGCCGGGATCGTGTTTGACGCCGTCGTTTCCATCGAGATCTCCGATGAGACCATCATGGAACGCATGAGCGGCCGCCGCGTCTGCGAGGCCTGCGGGGCCAGTTACCATGTGGTGGCTGTGCCTCCCAAGGCTGAGGGCGTGTGCGACAAGTGCGGCGGCAAGCTGGTCCAGCGAAAAGATGATGCCCCCGAGACCGTGAAAGCGCGTCTTGAGGTCTATCATAGGGAGACTGAGCCTCTGAAGGACTTTTACGCCAAGCGCGGTCTCCTGAAAACTGTGGAAAACCAACCCTCTGTGGCGGAGACCTCTGCGGTCATCCTCCGCGTGCTGGGGAGATGAGCCGATGATTACGCTCAGATCCCCCCATGAGATCGAACTGATGCGCCATGCCGGAAAAATTACCGCGGCTGCCCGTGCGTTAGCAGGGGAAATGGTAAGGCCTGGCGTAACGACCCAAGAGATCGATCATGCGGTGGAGCATTTCATCCGCAAACAGGGCGCGGTGCCGTCCTTCCTCCACTACAACGGCTATCCCGCCAGCGCCTGCATCAGCGTCAACGACGAGATCATCCACGGCATCCCCGGCAAGCGGGTCTTGCAGGAGGGCGATATCGTCAGCGTGGACGTGGGCGCCTACATTGGAGGATTTCACGGCGACTGCGCGGCGACCTTCGCCTGCGGCAGGATCTCTCCCGAGGCTCAGGACCTGATCGATGTGACCAGGCAGAGCTTTTTCGAGGGGATCCGGTTCGCCAGGGAAGGGCGCCGGCTGCTGGATATTTCCGCAGCGATCCAAACCTATGTGGAAAGCCACGGCTACTCCATCGTCCGGGAATATGTCGGCCACGGCGTCGGCACGGCGATGCATGAGCCGCCGGAGATCCCCAACTACGGCCATCCCGGCCGGGGACCCAGGCTTCTGCGCGGCATGACTCTTGCGATAGAGCCCATGGTGAACGCCGGCTCCGCCGCGATCAAACAGATGCCTGACGGCTGGACCGTCAGGACCCTGGACGGCAAGTGGGCGGCCCACTACGAAAATACGATCCTGATTACCGATGGTGAGCCTGAGATCCTCACGGCTCCCGCTATCTGAAAGTAAGAAGAAACGTATGGAGATCGCAAAATCAAATATTGTTCGTTCCAGCGCTGGACGGGATCGGGGCAAGCTCTTCGTCGTTCTCGCGGTGGAGGGGGAGTACCTCCTGCTGGCGGATGGAAAGGGACGGAAGGTGGAATCACCCAAGCGCAAAAAGCGCAGGCATGTGCTGTTTGTAGCGGCGGATGAGACCCGCCTTTCAGAAAAGATCAAAAGCAGCGAAAAGATCACCAACAGTGAACTTCGCAGGACCCTGGCGGGCTACCGCCAGGAAGTCCAACCGGACCAGGAGGGATAACGTTTGGCAAAATCCGATATGATCGAAGTGGAAGGTGTTGTGGTGGAAGCTCTGCCCAACACGACGTTCCAGGTTGACATTGGAAATGGACACACGATCCTAGCGCATATTTCCGGAAAACTCAGAATGAATTTCATCAGGATTCTGCCCGGCGACAAGGTCACGGTGGAGATGTCCCCGTATGATCTGACCCGCGGCCGGATCACCTGGCGCAGTAAGTAAGCGTCAGGCGAACAGAGACTAGAAACCGCTGAAAGGAAGGTTTAGAACTATGAAAGTAAGACCGTCCGTGAAGCCCATGTGCGAAAAGTGCAAGGTCATCCGCCGCAAAGGCCGTGTCATGGTCATTTGCGAAAATCCTAAGCACAAGCAGAGACAGGGCTAACATTTAATTGGAGGTGCTTTAAAAGTATGGCACGTATTGCCGGTATTGACCTGCCGAAGGATAAGCGTATCGAGATCGGCCTCACCTATATCTACGGCATTGGCAGAAAGAGCGCCAAGGACATCCTGGCGCAGACGGGCATCGACCCCGACATCCGCGTGAAGGATCTGACCGACGCCCAGGAGCAGCAGCTCCGTGACGCCATCGACGCCTATACCGTCGAGGGCGACCTGCGCCGCCAGACCGCCCTGGACATCAAGCGCCTGAGCGAGATCGGCTGCTATCGCGGCATCCGGCACCGCAAGGGTCTGCCTGTCCGCGGCCAGCGCAGCAAGACCAACGCGCGGACCCGCAAAGGTCCCAAGAAGACCATTGCCAACAAGAAGAAGTAAGGAGGGAGAACAGAAATGGCAACTGCAAAAGCTAGCGGCAAGAAGGTCATTCGCCGCCGTCGTGAAAGAAAGAACATTGAGCGTGGCCAGGTCCATATCCGTTCTTCTTTCAACAACACCATGGTGACTGTTACCGATACCCAGGGCAACGCCATCTCCTGGGCTTCTTCCGGCGGCCTCGGCTTCCGCGGCAGCAAGAAGTCCACTCCCTTTGCGGCCCAGACCGCGGCTGAGACCGCTGCCCGCGCCGCCATGGAGCACGGCCTCAAGACCGTGGAAGTTTTCGTCAAGGGTCCCGGCCAGGGCCGCGAGGCTGCTATCCGCGCCCTGCAGGCCGTGGGTCTGGAAGTGACCATGATCAAGGACGTCACTCCCATCCCCCACAATGGCTGCCGTCCCCCGAAGCGTCGCCGCGTGTAATCGAAAGAGGAGGTAACAAGCAATATGGCAAAGAATATGCAGCCGATCGCCAAGCGCTGCAAGGCTTTGGGCATTTCTCCTGCCGTCATGGGCTATGCGAAGAAGGAGACCAATCGCAATCCTGGCGGCCAGATGAGAAAGAAGAAGAGCGAATATGGCATTCAGTTGAACGAGAAGCAAAAGGTCAAGTTCATCTATGGCATTCTGGAAAAGCAGTTCCACGACTACTATGAGAAGGCTGCCGCCGCCCCCGGCAAGACTGGCGACAACCTGCTGATCACCGTGGAGCGCCGTCTGGACAATGTGGTGTACCGCATGGGCTTCGCCATGACCCGCCGTCAGGCTCGTCAGCTGGTGAACCACGCCCACTTCACCGTCAATGGCCAGAAGGTCAATATCCCCTCTTACCTGGTCAAGGCCGGCGATGTGATCGAGGTGGCTGAGAGCAGCCGTTCTTCCGAGGTCTTTAAGCGCCTGCTGGGCCAGGACGCCCCTATGTTCCTGCTGCCACCCTGGATGGAGCGTGAAAAGAACGCCCTGAAGGGTACAGTGACCCGCCTTCCCGCCCGCGAGGACATCGATGTTCCCGTGGAGGAGCACCTCATCGTTGAGTTGTACTCCAAGTAATCGGAGGATACCCTCAATAATGATGAAAACTGCCGGCGGCGTGCAATCGTGCACTGCCGCAATGAGAAGATGAAGGAGGGTAACTGCATGATCGAAATTGAGAAGCCCCAGATCGACTGTACCGAGACTCCCGGCGATGTCACGTACGGCAAGTACGTTGTGGAGCCGCTGGAGCGCGGCTATGGCACGACTTTGGGCAATGCGCTCCGCCGCATTATGCTTTCCTCTCTGCCGGGCACCGCGCCGACCACGCTGAAGATCGCCGGCGTCCAGCATGAGTTTTCCACCATCCCCGGTGTCAAGGAAGACGTGACGGAGATCGTCTTGAATGTGAAGGGCCTCCTGACCAAGCTGCACAGCGAAACGGTGAAAACCGTCTATATCGAAGCGGTCGGCCCCTGCGAGGTCACCGCCGGCGACATCAAGGCCGACGGCGAGGTGGAGGTCCTGAATCCCGAGATGCACATTGCCACTCTGGATAATGGCGCCACACTGAACATGGAGATCACTCTGTCTCACGGCCGGGGCTATGTGCCTGCCGACCGCAACAAGCCTCAGCAGAATGTGATCGGCACCATTGCAGTGGATTCCATCTACACCCCGGTCTACAAGGTGAACTACACGGTGGAGCCGACCCGCGTGGGCGCTTCCAGCGACTTTGACAAGCTGACGCTGGAGGTCTGGACCGACGGCACCATTTCCGCGCGGGACGCGGTGTCTCTGGGCGCCAAGATCCTGTGCGACCACTTTACGCTGTTCACAGACCTCTCCGAAAACGTGGGCAGTAAGCCCACTGTGGTGGAGAAGGCCGAGGCCCAGCGGGATAAGGTGCTGGAGATGACCATCGAGGAGCTGGACCTCAGCGTCCGCAGCTTCAACTGCCTCAAGCGCGCCAACATCAACACCGTGGAGGACTTGATCTCCAAGACCGAGGACGAGATGATGAAGGTCCGCAACCTGGGCCGCAAGTCCCTGGAAGAGGTCATCAACAAGCTGGCTATGATGGGTCTCCATCTGGCCGACGAGGAAAATAACTGAGCCGGGGTCCCCGGCTGACCAAGGCCCGATGTACGGCGATCCCCCTGGAGAAGGGGCGCTCGTCACGGCGCTGAGAGCCCTGCGCTCACGGCGCCGGACCGTATGGACGGCAAACTTTTTGACGGCTGTGCCGTCGGGCCGCTTTCTGCGGCTCCAATAAAACGGATGGGCCGTTTTGTTGAGAATCAGTATAAGGAGGAAACCGAAATGCCCGGAACTCGGAAACTTGGCAAGACTACCGACCAGCGCATGGCGATGCTGCGTCAGCAGGTCACGGATTTCCTGGACAACGGGAAGATGGAAACCACCGTAACCCGCTGCAAGGAGATCAAGCCTTTGGCTGAGAAGATGATAACCCTCGGCAAGAAGAACGATCTGGCTGCTTACCGGCAGGCTATGAGCTTCATCACTCGCGAGGACGTCTGCAAGAAGATCTTCAAGGAGATCGCCCCCAGCTATGCGGAGCGGAACGGCGGTTATACCCGCATCGTCCGCACCGGTGTGCGCCGCGGCGACGCTGCGGAGACCGCGATCATCGAACTGGTGAAGTGATCCACGTATGAAAAAAGCCCTTTGCAATGTGTACCTAGGCACGTTGCAAAGGGCTTTTACGTTTATCAAGAAGCCAGCAAGTCTAAACATACGATTTTTCTTTTCAAATCGACAGAAATGTGATATAATGAAATGGGTTTAGGCAATGTTTGAAAATTGGCGGAATGCTGGATCGGGACAGATTTTTTCGTCAGGCAAGGCGATTTCCCGGAGGAGTCCTGACGGATCTCAAGGGAGATTAACGAAGTCCTGACAGGAAAAGGCGCATAATATTTTGACATTTTTCAAACAGGGCCTGGAAAGGGAGGGCTATCACATGCGAAAGGTTCGCTGCTATGAGTGCGGCAAAAGCTATGATTTTGACGAGGATGATTTCTGCCCCAGATGCGGGGCCTTCAACCAGCCGCCCAGAGAAACCCGCATCGGGGTGGATGGCACGCTGGTCCGGGTCGATGGTCTGAACGAGCGGAACCACAAAGGCTCCTTCGTTCACCGGGAGCTGCATGAGGAGAACCGGGAGCGCCGGGCCATCGGCCTGTCCAAGGGGGTGAAACGGGGGAGGAGCCAGCCTGCCGCTTCCTCTGTGCGAAAGCCGAAGAAGCAGGAGACTAAAAATCCCTTCGCCATTGTGGGAAAAATCATTTTTTGGATCATTATCTTAAATGTTTTTGCCACGATATTAGAAATCATATTTTGATCCTATTAAAAGAGCCGCCCCAGCGGGCGGCTCTTTTTTTGAAGCCCCGGCGCTCTTCCGCGGCAGTTTTTGACAGAGGTATTTTTCCCCGGCCTGCACAAACTATAGTCGACACACTTGAAAAGAAGCAAAACTTCTTTTCAAACCATCGGCGCATGCGCCGATGGTGGCCGCAAAGCGGCCTAAGTGTCTTCTTCATAGTCAACGCCCACGGGCTTTGCCCGTCCAGCGGGTATGCCCGCTGGTTGAAAATCTGCTTTTGCTGATTTTCAAGTGCGTTGACTATATGCTCACCCGCGGCGCGGGAAAAGATGCGGAGGGGATGCGGATGCGGAAACAATGGCTGCTGGCGCTGACAGCGCTGGCCGCTCTGGCGCTGCTGGCGCGTCCAGGGGAGCGGCAGGCAGTCCCGGCGGATGGCACGGCGGAGCTGGCAGCAGAGACCCATTATATCGCCCTGACGTTTGACGACGGTCCCCGCCATGATACCACCGCCCGTCTGCTGGACGGTCTGCGGCAGCGGGGGGCCAGCGCCACCTTTTTCCTGGTGGGGGAGCAGGCCCAGGCAAATCCGGAGCTGGTAGAGCGCATGGAGGCGGAAGGCCATCAGGTGGGCAACCATACCTGGAGCCATGTCCGGCTGGAGGGCGCCTCCCGGGAGGCCGTGGCGGAGGAGGTGGCCCGGACCGAGGCATTTTTGAGCCAGCTGCTGGGAGGAAACGGCTATTGGCTCCGCCCGCCCTATGGATTGATCACCGCCGGAACAGAGAACCAGATCACCGTCCCTATGGTCAAGTGGTCCGTGGATCCCAGAGACTGGGAGAGCCGGAACACCGCCAAGGTGGTCCAGGCGGTGCTGGAAGCCGTCCGCCCCAACAGCATCATCCTGCTCCATGACATCTATCCCACCTCTGTGGAGGCGGCCTTGCAGGTCGTGGATACCCTGCAGGCGCAGGGCTATGTGTTCGTCACCGTGGAGGAGCTGCTGTATCTCAACGGCGTCCGGCCCCAGCCGGGGGTCATGTACCGCACCGGAAAAGGATAAGGACCCGTATCCACAAGCGTTCACGCGAGATTGCCGAGCCTTTTTCCGCCATCCTGCGTTGTCTTTTCCTGCGCCTTCAAAAGGCTCCCTGCGTCAAAATACCCTCTCCAACGAAAAAAGTCCGCCGTCCATCCGGCGTTCCCCGCCTATGGATACAGATCAAAAAAAGAGACGCCCAACAGGCGTCTCTTCTGCGCTTTTTATCCCAAGATCAGCAGCACCAGGGTCAGGATCAGGAAAACGGCGCCGATCCACTTGGTGGCGCGGGCCAGCTTGGCGTCCAGGGTCTTGGCCTTGTTCTTGGCCAGGAAGGAATCGGCCACGCCGCCAATGGCACCGGAGAGACCGGCGCTCTTGCCGGACTGGAACAGCACCGCCAGAATGATGGCCAGGCCGCAGATCAGCTGCAAAATCGTGATAAACAGTTTCATAACGGAAAACCTCCAAACAAATATCCATGCGCTGGGCATGAAGAGCTATTCACAGACAATCATGTTACCATAGGTCGCACTTATTTTCAAGGGGAAATTGAAAAAAACGTTGAATTTTCTCACAGAGACAGGCGATACTGCCGCGCTAAAGCGTTCCACGGCGCCGTCAAAAAAAATTTCACAAAAGTGGAACAAATGTTTGCATTCCCGCCGGGTATGTGCTATAATAAAACAAAAAGAGAACGGCAGGACGGAAAAGGGAGGTCTCATATGACAGAACTTTCGGGTATGCAGCGCAGGATCTATGATTACATCGCATCTTTTATTCAGAGCCAGGGCTATCCCCCCTCCGTGCGGGAGATCGGGGAGGCGGTGGGTCTGAAGTCCCCCTCTACGGTCCATTTCCATCTCAAGCACCTGGAGGAGGCGGGCGTCATCTCCAAGGGCGCGGGAAAGGGCCGGGCCATCACCTTGACAGAGCAGCCTGTGCCGGAGAACAAGGTGCCGATCCTGGGCAATGTGGCGGCGGGCAGCCCCATTCTGGCGGAGGAGTGCATCGAGGATTACCTCACCTTTGACACCGGCGGCCGCAGCGGCGAGTTTTTTGCCCTCCGGGTCCGGGGAGAATCCATGCTGAACGCGGGCATCCTGCCTGGCGATCTGGTGGTGGTGCGCCGCCAGCAGACTGCCAATAACGGCGAGATCGTGGTGGCCATGATCGAGGATGAGGCCACTGTCAAGCGCTTTTCCCGGCGGAACGGCCACATCTGGCTCCTGCCGGAAAACGAGGCGTATTCCCCCATCGACGGCACCTACGCCCAGATCCTGGGCAAGGTGGCGGCGGTAGTCCGCCGCTATTAAGCGCAAAAATCCGGCGGTCTCGCCGGATTTTTTGTGCAGAGGGACTGAATTTGGCAAAACTTCGCAAAGATATGTGTATTTTTAGTTGACTTTCTAAAAAAGTTCGTTATAATGTATCGCAAAGCATGATAGAGGCGCGAATGTCAAGAGTACTTCTCCCCACACGGACAGGCACCGGGGAGCAGGAAAGGGGCCTTCGCCGAGGCTGCGCTCTTCCGCCTGTGGGGCGCGCTGCCGGGCTGTGGGAGAATATCCCATGGACTGTCGCCCTGAGAGGGGCGGAGCGCTGTCGTGGGTCCATACGCCGTTTCCGGTTTTGTATGAAGTCATGACGCTGTCATGACTTCATTTTTTTGAAGGAGAGAGAACCATGAAAACCCTGAGACGCCGCCTGCTTCCTATGCTGGCCATCGTGCTGCTGCTGTGCAGCGCCATGACCGTCACCGCTTTTGCCGCTGATCCCACTGAGGAGAGCGGCACCAAGATGATCGAGTGTTCCGACTGCGGAGCCTCCGGTGTGGTCTTGTCTGAGGACTGCGAGGCTGTTGCCTGCGAGACCTGCGGCGGCACCGGCTATGTGGAATCCCCCAGCAATGTGTTCAACACCGCCTGGGCTTTGCTGCCCCCCATCATCGCCATTGCACTGGCCCTCATTACCAAGGAGGTATACAGCTCCCTGTTCATCGGCATCCTGGTGGGCGGCTTGCTGTATTCCAACTTCAGCTTCGAGGGCACCATCCTCCATGTGTTCAACGACGGTATCGTGGCCTCCGTCACCGATAGCTACAACATGGGCATCCTGATCTTCCTGGTCATCCTGGGCACCATGGTGTGCCTGATGAACAAGGCCGGCGGTTCCGCCGCCTTCGGCCGCTGGGCAAAGGACCACATCAAGAGCCGGGTAGGCGCGCAGCTGGCCTCCGTGGTGCTGGGCGTGCTGATCTTTATCGACGACTACTTCAACTGCCTCACCGTGGGCAGCGTCATGCGGCCCATCTCTGACAAGCACAACGTCTCCCGGGCCAAGCTGGCCTACATCATCGACGCTACCGCCGCTCCCGTGTGCATCATTGCCCCTATCTCCTCCTGGGCCGCCGCCGTGGCGGGCTTTGCCGAGGACGGCCAGGGCTTCAACCTGTTCCTCCGCGCCATCCCCTATAACTACTACGCTCTGCTGACTATCGTGATGATGGTGGGCATGATCGTGATGAAGATCGAGTTTGGCCCCATGGCCCGGTTCGAGAAGAATGCCCGGGAGAACGGCGACCTGTTCTCCGGCTCCGACCCCTATGCCGGTGCCGCCGACGACACGCCGGAGGACAAAGGCTCCGTGCTGGACCTGGTGCTGCCTGTCATCGTCCTCATCATCTGCTGCGTCATCGGCATGATCTATTCTGGCGGTTTCTTTGAGGGGACCGGCTTCATCGAGGCCTTCTCCAATTCCGACGCCTCCGTGGGATTGATGCTGGGCAGCACTTTCGCCCTGGTATTCACCATCGTCTATTACCTGATCCGCCGCTCCATGTCCTTCAAGGAGATGATGGGCTGCCTGCCTGACGGCTTCAAGGCCATGGTCCCCGCTATCCTGATCCTGACCTTCGCCTGGAGCCTGAAGGGCATGACCGACTCCCTGGGCGCCAAGTACTTCGTCCGGGACTTCGTCCGCTCCTCCGCTTCCGGCCTCCAGCTGATCCTGCCCCTGATCGTGTTCGTCATCGGCTGTCTGCTGGCCTTCGCCACTGGCACCAGCTGGGGTACCTTCGGCATCCTGATCCCCATTGTGCAGAACGTGTTCTCCATGGACAATCCCATGGCCATCGTCTGCATCTCCGCCTGCATGGCCGGCGCTGTCTGCGGCGACCACTGCTCTCCCATTTCCGACACCACCATCATGGCCTCCGCCGGCGCCCAGTGCGACCACGTGAACCATGTGTCGACGCAGCTGCCCTACGCCATCACCTGCGCGGCAGTCTCCGGCGTCACCTATTTGATCGCAGGTATCCTGGTGCATCTGGGTGCCCCCGGCCTGCTGGGCCTGCCCATCGGCATCGTGCTGATGCTGGCTACTCTGCTGGTCATCAAGCAGACCCAGGGCAAAAAGGCTTGATTCTTTTCCGAGGAAAAACCGTCCGGCCATGGGCCGGACGGTTTACTTTTTCAGCAAGATGTGGTAAACTGCTGAGATAAATCAAGAGAAAGGGGAGAGGACCATGAGCCGGGAGAGTATTTTGGCCCTGCTGCGGGCGCATGAAGGGACCTTTGTCTCTGGCGAGGAGATCAGCGGGGGATTGAGCCGCACCGCTGTTTGGAAGGCGGTGGATGCCCTCCGGCGGGACGGCTACGTTATTGAGGCCCGCACCGGCCTGGGTTACCGGCTGGTGTCCAGCCCCGACGCCCTGACAGAGCTGGAGATCCGGCGCTTTCTGGGCCAGACGGCGGTGGTGGGCCGGGAGCTGCGGTGCTTCGACGAGATCGACTCCACCAACACCTATGCCAAGCAGATCGCCCTGTCCGGCGCGGCGGACGGCACAGTGGTGGTGGCCAACTGCCAGACCGCCGGCCGGGGCCGCATGGACCGCAGCTTCCAGTCCCCCCGGGACAAGGGCGTCTATCTGTCGGTCCTGCTGCGGCCGGAGCTGCCGCCGGACCGGCTCCTGTCGGTAACAGCCCTGGCGGGCGTGGCGGTCTGCCGGACGGTGGAGCGGGTCTGCGGCGTTTGCCCTGGTTTGAAATGGCCCAACGACCCGGTGCTGGGGAAGAAAAAGCTTTGCGGCATCCTGACGGAGCTGGCCCTGGAGGGGGAGACCGGCCGGGTCCAGTCCCTGGTGCTGGGCATCGGCATCAACGTGCTGCAAACAAGGAAGGATTTCCCCCCCGAGGTGGCGGAGATGGCCACCTCCTTGGCCATGGAGCTGGGCCGTCCCGTGTCCCGGCCGGCGCTGGCGGCGGCCTTGATCCAGGAGCTGGACCAGCTGTACGCGGACCTGAAGGCAGGGGACCTGTCGGCGTATTTATCCGCCTACCGGCGGGACTGTGTGAATCTGGGCAGGACCGTTCAGCTGATCGGCCCCGAGGGACGGGAGACGGTCACTGCCGTGGATATCGACCAGGATTTCGGCCTGGTGGTCCGGGACGCGGACGGTGCGGAAAAGACCGTCCGCTCCGGCGAGGTCTCCGTTCGGGGCATGTACGGCTACGTAGAATGAAGAAATGGAAGTGAGCGGTTTGAAAGAGCTTTGGGAACTGTTTTGGACCTTTGCGAAAATGGGGGTCATGACATTTGGCGGCGGCTATGCCATGCTGCCCATCCTCCAGCGGGAGGTGGTGGAGAACAAGCACTGGGCCACGGAGGAGGAGCTGGTGGACTATTTTGCCATTGGGCAGTGCACCCCCGGCATCATCGCGGTGAACACCGCCACCTTTATCGGCCAGAAGAAGCGGGGGGCCGTGGGCGGCATCGTGGCGACCCTGGGCCTGGTGTTCCCGTCGGTGGTCATCATCTCCATCCTGGCGGGGCTGATCACCAACTTTTCCCATCTGGCCTGGGTGAAAAACGCTTTCGCGGGCATCCAGGTGTGCGTCTGTGTGCTGATCTTCAACGCTGTGCGGAAGCTGCTGAAAAAATCTGTGATAGATAAGCGGACTGCCGCCATCTTTCTGCTGGTATTGTCCGGCGGCACCTTTTTGAACATTTCACCGGTCTGGTTCGTGATCGCCGCCGCCGCGATCGGCATTCTTCTGAAAGAGTTGGAGGCGAAGGGCAAATGAGCGTGTATCTGAGACTGTTCTGGGAGTTTTTCAAAACCGGCCTGTTTGCTGTGGGCGGCGGCATGGCCACGCTGCCCTTCCTGAAGGATATCGGCGAGTCTACCGGCTGGTACACCTATACGGAGCTGATGAACATGCTGGCGGTGTCGGAATCGACCCCCGGCCCCATCGGCATCAACATGGCCACCTACGTGGGCTTTACCGCGGCGGGCATCCCCGGCGCGGTCATCGCCACCATCGGCGAGGTGACGCCCTCTATCATCGTGATCCTCATCATCGCCGCGATGCTGAAGAAGTTCCGGGACAGCAAGTATGTCAACAACGCCTTTTACGGCCTGCGGCCAGCCTCCACCGGCTTGATCGGCGCGGCCTGCGTGACGGTGGTCCTGGAGGTGCTGACAACGGTGCGGGTCGTATCTCCTGGGGCGGGAGAGGGCATCGTGAACGGCTTCGCGCTGACGGGCGGCTCTCTGCTGAACTGGCAGGGGCTGGCGCTGGCGGCGGTGCTGGTAGCGCTGACCAACTGGGTGAAAAAGGTGAAGGACTGGCACCCTATCGTGTTCATCGGCGTCTCCGCCGTGGTGGGCGTGGCGTTCCACTTCGCCGGCGTGTGACCTGGATACGGAATCAAAGAAGAGAGACCGCCTGGCGGTCTCTCTTCTTTGCCTGCACACATGCTTGAAACTCGTTCCCATGGACACACGGCCATCCGGATGGCATGGACATATTTTCCAAAAATATGGGCTTCTTTTGCATGATCGTTAGGGGCGGCGGCCGCTGCGGCAGGGAAAAGCAGAAATTTCCGCAAAAATCGACAGTCCGGTCTTGACTGCTGCGGGAAAAGCCGGTATTATGTAAAGCGTAAACCCATCGTGCCGCGCCCGTTTGGCTGGACGCCGGCAGCTGAGGATAGAAATTGCGGGAGGAACCACCATGGCCATGAAGCGCTGCCCCGTCTGCGGGGAAGAATATTCCAATACATACCGGACCTGTCCCTTCTGTGAGGAGGAAGAGGCCCTGCGGGATGGGGAGGAGATCCGCCGCAGCCCCAAGAAGAGCCGCCGGGCGGCCCATGGGCGGCAGTACAATCTCATCACGCCGACCCTGGTGGTGCTGATCTTCATCATGGCGGGATTGCTGATCTATCTGCTGTATGGAGAAAAGCTGGCGGAAAAATTCGGCAAGGACGACCCCGCTAAAACACCGGACGTGGAGGATGTGATGCCGCCTGTCACGCCTGTGGAGCCGGATGACGAGACCAAGCCCGCGGACCCCAACAGCGGCGATATGCCGGAGGACGGCGAGCCGCAGAAGCCCGACGATACCACGCCCTCCACTGCCACGCCCGCGCCTGCCGCTCAGACGGATTATGAGAAGCTCTTCGCCCTGCCCAGCGGCCTGAGCCTGAGCACCACCGACTTTACGTTAAAGACCGTGGGCGAGACCGCCGTGATCCGGGTCACCGGCGGCAGCAGCAGCGGCAGCTATACCTGGGCCAGCGAGGACGACGGCGTGGCATCTGTGGACCAGAGCGGCAAAGTCACGGCCATTTCCAAGGGTACCATCAACGTGGTGGTGTCTGACGGCACCAAGAAGGGCGTCTGCATCGTCCGGTGCAATGTGTCCGGCACTGCCGCACCTGCTGCCACACCTACCACACCCACTACGACGCCTTCCACCACGCCCTCCACTCTCGCAGCTTCTGGACTGAAGGCGGGCGCCGCCACGGTGGTCAACGGCGGCAACGGCGTGCGGGTCCGCTCCGGCCCCGGCACCAACTATGACATCCTGGCCTCCGTGCCCAACGGCGCGGATATCCAGGTGGTGGAGAGTGCCGGAAACGACTGGTACAAGATCACCTTCTCTGATGTGGGCGGCGTCACCACCACCGGCTACATGAAGGGCGAGTTCTTGCAAAACAAGTGAGAAAAGCAGGGCCGCCGGACGCATTGGCATCCGGCGGCCTTTCGCGTCTCCTGCCGCATCATGATTGGCTGCCATCCCAACGTGTTTTAGTTTCTGAAAGGGAAAGTTTACATAACATGAAGACCCCGGAAAATCAGCGTCATATTGCATTCGTCTGCTTTTTTTATCCCAAACAGAGCCGCCAGATCGCTTCGCTCCCCATCAAGCGGTACGAATAATTATCATGAATCAGGCAGTTACCCTTTGGGGGTAACTGCCCATTTGGTCATTAGGGCATAAAATTTGGAAAACAGAGCGGCAGCAACGCCAACGGTAAAAGGGAGAGCCATTTTCTCTCGTTGCACCGTGGAAAAAAACGTGTTATCATATACACGATATCGATTTGGATTCCATAAGGAGCATTGCTATGACGACCCGAGAATTTCAGGAAAAGACCTCTCTGCAAATATTTTTATCCTATTTCAAGCCCCACAGGAAGCTGTTCATCATGGACCTCTGCTGCGCCCTGCTGATCTCCCTCATCGACCTGGCGTTTCCGGCGGTGTCCCGGTGGTGCATGTATGAGCTGCTGCCGAAGAGCGCCTACCAGACCTTTTTCGCGGTGATGGCGGTGGTGTTCGCGGCCTTTGCCCTGCGGGCGTTGCTGACCTATGTGATCTGCTATTGGGGCCACACCTTCGGCATCCTGGTGGAGGCGGACATCCGCCGTGACCTGTTCCGCCACATGCAGGAGCTGAGCTTCGACTATTTTGACCGCAACCGCACCGGCCAGCTCATGAGCCGCCTGACGGCGGACCTTTTTGACATCACGGAGCTGGCCCACCACGGTCCGGAGGATATCTTCATCTCCGGCGTCACCATCGTGGGCGCGCTGGCCGTCATGTTTACCATCCAGTGGCGGCTGGCCCTGGTCATCGCCGTCATCCTGCCCATTTTCTTCGTGGTGGTGTGGCGCAGCCGGGCAGCCATGCAGGCGGCGTCCCGCCAGGTGAAGCAAAAGACCGCCACCATCAACGCCGATATCGAATCCGGCCTCTCCGGCATCCGCACTGCCAAGGCCTTTGCCAACGAGGGAACAGAGCTGAAAAAATTTGAATCCTCCAACGACAGCTTCAAGACCTCCAAGCGCCAGTTCCATAAGGCCATGGGCCGGTTCAACGCCACCATGGAGTTTTTCCTGTGCATCCTGTCCGTGGCGGTCATCGCCGCCGGCGGCTTCTTCATCATGGAAGGTCAGATGGACACGGTGGACCTCATCACCTTCAGCCTGTATATCACCACCTTCGTCAATCCCATCCGCAAGCTGTCTACCTTTGCCGAGCTGTTCGTCAACGGCACGGCGGGCCTGGGCCGCTTCATCGAGCTGATGCGGGAGGAACCGGCCATGCAGGACGCGCCGGACGCCCAGGTCCTCCAGCGGGTCCAGGGCCGCATCGATGTGGACCATGTCAGCTTTGCCTATCAGGACGATCTGGCGGTGCTCCACGACGTGGACCTGCACATCCGGCCCGGCGAGACCGTGGCGGTGGTAGGCCCTTCCGGCGGCGGCAAATCGACCCTCTGCCAGCTGATCCCCCGGTTCTACGACGTGACCGACGGCGCCATCCGCATCGACGGCACAGACGTGCGGGAGGTGACCCAGGAGTCCCTGCGGCAGAACGTGGGCGTGGTGCAGCAGGATGTGTTCCTGTTCGCCGCCAGTATTTTGGAGAATATCCGCTATGGCCGTCCCGGCGCCACCGAGGAGGAGGTGGCCCAGGCGGCACGGCTGGCGGAGATCTACGACGACATCTGCGCCATGCCCGAGGGCTTCAACACCTACGTGGGGGAGCGGGGCGCTCTGCTCTCCGGCGGGCAGAAGCAGCGCATCTCCATCGCCCGCATCTTCCTGAAGGATCCCCCAGTGCTGATCCTGGACGAGGCCACCTCCGCCCTGGACAGCGTGACGGAGGCCCGCCTTCAGGAGACCTTTGAGCGGCTGTCCAAGGGCCGCACCACCATCATCATTGCCCACCGGCTATCCACCGTCCGCAGCGCCGACCGCATCGCCGTGGTGGAGGACGGCCGCATCGCCGAGCTGGGCAGCCACGAGGAGCTGATGGCCCAAAACGGCGCTTACGCCGCCCTGGTCCACACCCAGGAGCTGCGCCATGGATAAGACGAAGCTGCTGGACAGGGCCGGGGCCGCCGGTGAGGACCGGCTGCTGCTGGCCAAGGTGCTGGACCGGGCAGGGCAGGCCCGGGACCGGAACATTCCCGCCGCCACGGACTTTTTCAGTCCCCAGCAGCAGATGCTGGCCCTGGACCTGCTGCGGCTGGCAGGCGTGCCGGAGACGGGCTATGCCCGCCTGGGCGGCTATGACGGCGCGGAGCGGGCGCTGTTCCTCTTTCTGCCGGACTGGCTGGACCGGTCGGACGCCGCGTCCCAAAGCCCCATCCGCTGCCTGCGGGCGGCCTTCCGGGCGGAAGAAAACCTGACCCACCGGGATTTTCTGGGCAGCCTCATGGGCATGGGCGTCGTCCGGGAGAAGGTGGGGGACATCTTGGTGGGGCCTGACAGCGCGGACATCCTGGTGCTGGAAACCATGGCGGACTTTTTGCTTGGCAGCTGGACCTCCGCCGGACGGGCCAGGCTGACGGTGGCGGAGATCGATCCCGGATATATCCACATCCCGGAGGTCCAATGCGAGGCGGTGCGGGATACCGTTTCCTCCCTGCGGCTGGACGCGGTGGCCTCCACAGGCTTCCGCATGGCCCGGGGCAAGGCGGCGGAGCTGGTCGTCTCCGGACGGGTCCAGGTGAACTGGCGGGAATGTACAAAGCCGGATAAGCTGCTCTCAGCGGGGGATACGGTCTCCGCCCGGGGCTTTGGGAAATTTGAGCTGGCGGAGGTGGGCGGCGTGACCAAAAAGGGCCGTACGTCCATCGTATTGAAACGATATGTGTAAACGGAGGAGACTATGGATCGCAAGAAGATCGACCGCATCAACGAGCTGGCCCGCAAGTCCAAGACGGCGGAGGGCCTGACGGCGGAGGAGCGGCTGGAACAGGCGGATCTGCGCCGGGAGTATATCGACTCCGTGGTGGGAAACCTGAAAAGCCAGCTGGACCACATCTATATCATGGATGAAAAGGGCCATAAGCAGAAGCTGAAAAAGCGGAAGGAGCGGTAGATCCTTCGAAGCTGTCAAATCACCGCCTGGAAAGCCGGATCTCTGTCTGCCTTGTTCTTGGCGGCTCACCGGACCATGATCGAGCGGACCAAAGCGCCGCCCGCCTGCGTATCGCAGGCGGGCGGCGCGGGTTTTATCTCCGTTTGTACAGCCGCGCGGCTGCAAGCACCGCCGGCAGTACCTGCCTGGGGGAAGAGACCGTCCTCCATGTCGAAGTCTCGGCCATTGCCCCGGCCGCCGCTCATAAAAAAATCTCAGAAATTTGAAAAATAGGGCTTGCATTTCGCAGAGAGACGTGTTAATATATACAAGCTGACTTCGGGAAGCAAAAAAATACATATCCGGGTGTAGCGCAGTTGGTAGCGCACTTGACTGGGGGTCAAGGGGTCGTGAGTTCAAGTCTCGCCACTCGGACCAAAAAAGCTGGAACCGCAACGGTTCCAGCTTTTTTATTTGTCCAAAAGTTGTGTAAAAACGGATAAAAAACCAGTCTATTACAGATAAAAAGTGTTACCGCATACTCTGGATAGAGAGCTTTTGATTTAACTGGAAAGCACAATTATATAGGAGAATAGCTTTGTTTGCTCTACTAGTAAATGGGAAGCGCTGATTCCCTTGACAGAGAATCAAATATAATGTATGATTAACTGACAAATTGTCTAACTAGAAGAAATTTCCAAAGGGAGGAACATATGGAAAGTATTTCAGAAAACAAAGAATTACTTCAACAGGTCATGACATTGATCGAAGAACATTTTGGAAAAAAATGCGAAGTTGTTCTTCATGATTTCAATAAAGAGCATGATCATACGATCGTGGATATCCGAAACGGTAATATTACCGGACGTGCGATCGGCGGATGCGCTACAAATTTGGGCTTGGAAATTATGAACGGAACGCCGGCAGAGGACCAGTTCAATTACATTACTTATGCTCCCAATGGCCAGATCTTGAAATCGTCTTCTATCTATTTTCACAATGAAGAAGGAAAGGTCATTGGATCATTGTGCTTGAATCTGGACATTTCGGACACGGTATACTTTGAAAAATGTTTGCGGGAATACAACAGTTTCCATGGAGTCAACAAAGAGGATCCGCAGGAAATTTTCACACCGAACGTCAATGAATTGCTGGACCGATTGATCGAACAGTGTATTCAGAAGTTCGGGAAAGCTCCGAAGTTATTGACAAAAGATGAAAAAATGCAGTTCATTGCCGACCTGGATGATAAGGGCGCATTTGTCATCACAAAATCCAGCGATCGCGTTTACTCCATGCTGGGGATCTCCCGGTATACCTTTTACACGTATTTGGATGCAGTGCGCAAATTGAAAGGGAAAAAATAAGGTCCCCCGTTTGCCATCGTACGCATCTGACTGCTGATTTTTTGTAAGAAAACAAACAAAAAGTATTGACAAGGCTCCGCGCGATCTCTATAATGAAGCTGGATCGTAAATTCGACAAAAATGGCAGTGTGATGAGATAGGCTTATACGCATCCAACGGCGGATGCGGATCGCTTCCGCCGTTGCTTCTTATACGCCTGAGAAAAACAAAATAAAGGAGAGACGCAAGATGTCTGTATATGAAAACCTAAAAGCACATGGGTATGAACTTCCCACGGCATTATCCCCCGCGGGTCTGTATGTTCCGATCAAGCGTACAGGAAACCTTCTTTATCTGTCCGGCCAGGGGAGCATGTGGAAGGGTGAGCATTTCACTGGCAGAGCCGGCATTGATGTGACTTTGGAGCAGGCGCAGGAAGCGGCCAAATACTGCATGCTCAATACATTGGCAGCACTGCATGGCTATCTGGGGGATCTGAATCGGGTCAAGAATGTTGTCAAGATCCTTGGCTTTGTCGCGTGCAGCGATGACTTTACCCAGCAGGCGCAGGTGATCAACGGCGCTTCTCAGGTCTTGCTGGATGTTTTCGGCGAGAACGGCCGCCATGCAAGATCGGCTATCGGAACCAACAATCTCCCCCTTGGGCTGACCGTGGAAATCGAATCCATTTTTGAGATTGAGTAAGGAGGTATGTGTTCTATGCTGGGTCAAAATCTTACTCCCGTGCAGATCGAGGATGTCCTGCGTGCGCGGGAGCGGCTTTCCAAAACGCTTTTACCCACACCGCTGCTTTGTATGGAGCCATTGAACATCCAGCTCGGAAGAAGGCTCTATTTGAAGGCAGAGAGCCTTCAGCCTACCGGCGCCTATAAGATCCGCGGGGCGTACAACAAATGCGCCTACCTTGTTGAGCGGTTCGGCAGCGGCATTTCCGTCATTACGGCATCTTCCGGCAACCATGGTCTGGCCTGTGCGGCAATGTCCAAAAAGCTGGGGATCCCTGTGAAAGTGGTGGTGCCGGTCCCCACGCCGCAGATCAAGAAGGACTGCATCCGCAGCATGGGCGCCGAGCTTGTGGAATACGGAGAGACCTATGACGAATCCTTCCAGGAGGCCTGCCGGATCTCAGAGCAGGACGGGTCCTATTATGTGCATCCGGTTTCTGATACGGAGGTGCTGGGCGCACAGGGCACCATCGGTTTAGAGCTGTTGGAGCAGCTGCCCAGTGTGCAGCAGGTGGTCATTCCGCTGGGCGGCGGTGGCCTCTCCTCTGGTATCTCTTACTATATCAAGCAAAACAGGCCGGATGTTCAAATCACTTGCGTTATGCCGGAGGGCTCCGCGGTTTATGCCGAAAGCCGTAAGGCAGGCAAACTGGTGGAGTTGAAGGAATGTCATTCTCTGGCGGATGCGGTCGTCCGAAAAACTGGAGAAGCGTTCCTGTTTCCTTACCTCGAAAAGTATGTGGACCGAATCGTCACTGTCCGGGAGTCCTCCATCAAAACAGCCATCAAGGATGCGGCACTGTACGCAAAGCTGGTCCTGGAAGGGGCGGGGGCATTGCCTCTGGCCGCTGTCCTGGAAGGGCAGATCGATCCTTCCCTGACCACCGTCCTCATTTGCAGCGGAGGCAATATCGATCAGAAGGTACTGGACGACGCAATGGCGAACGGATAACGGTTTCCCTGTGAGAATCCGCTGTAGGGGCACAGATTATAAAATTTTGGAAGGGGCTCCCTGCAAACTGTCGTTATGACATATGAAGCCCTGCAGTTCCGCCATATCCAACGGAGCTGCCCCAGATAGTACGGACAGCACAAAAGCGGCATTTGGATTGAAATATATCCAGATGCCGCTTTTTGCTGTCTTTGTAAGCAGGACCCGGCGGGGACATCTGAAACGATGTCCCCGCCGGGGTCTTTGTTCAGTTGGACCGTCTGCGGCGCTCTATGCCTTCCGCCCGGCAGACGCCCTCTGCTTGCCCGCGTCTTCAAAACCAAAGCCCGCTTTATACCTCGACCCGCCGGGGGGCGGACTGGCGGTACACGATCTCCGGCTGGATCAGGAGGCTCCGGGGCTGCGTCAGATGGCCTGCCGCCAGGTCGATGGCCATAGTGAGGCACCGCTCCATGATCTCCCGGATGCGCAGGTCCACCACCGTCATGGGCGGGCAGCTGCGGGCGAAGAGCCGCTGGGGCCCGGCGCTGATGGCCAGCACCTGGACCTCCTCTCCGACCCGGACCCCCGCCTCGTGGAGGGCGCTGAGGATGCCGAAGCCCACCATGTCGTAGGAGCAGAGGATCACCTGGGTCAGGCGCTCCGTCCGCGCCAGCTCCCGGCCCAGCTCGTAGCCGTCGTCGACCCGGTTGGCGCAGTAGAGCGTCCGGCCCGCCGGGTCCCAGCCATGGGTCTTCAGGACCTCCACCATCCGCTCGCTGCGGGAGGTCAGGCCGTAGTAGTCCACCGTGTTCATCACCACGGTCACGTCGGTGCCGCCGCAGCGCACGGCGTGTTCCGCCGCCAGACGGGCGGCCTCCATGTGATCCACGGAAACGGAGGAATAGCCCGGCAGGCTGCGGTTCAGCAGCACGGAGGGTACCGCCGGGGGATGGGCCTCCAGCCAGGCCAGGTCCTCCCGCTGTCCCGCCACAAAGAGCATGGCGTCGCAGGTGGGGGCTTGCTCCTGGAGCAGGGAACCCAGATAGCCCTGGTCGTAGGGGCGGACGGAGATGTTCACCGGCACCGGAGAAGCGGAGAGGGCGTTGTTCAAGCCCTGCGTCAGCGGCGGCATGCACATCTCAAAATCCCGCCGGGGCCAGTAGACCGCGATCACCGGCGTGGCCGGCGGACCGCCGCTCCGGCGGCGGTGGCGGGCAGTGTAGTGCAGTGCTTCCGCCGCCGCCCGCACCCGGGCCTGGGTGTCCGCCGAGATGCGGCGCTTGTTCCCCTGTCCGCTCAAAACATAGGATACTGTGGAAGCGGAGACGCCGCAGCGCTCCGCAATATCGTATACAGTGGCCATGCTCCCTCCTGATATGCCCTCCGGCGGTCCTGGTCATGCAGGCAGAGACCGCAGGGGAGTGCTTTATTGAGCAACTCTCTGACAAGCATATATCACGCCGCTGAAAAAAGCAAGTGCGGAGGCGGAATTTTTCTTGACAATTTCATGGGTTTGTGAGAATATGTGCTTGAAGAGCTTAATAAAATATATTGTTGAGCAAGTTGAGCAAATTGGATAAGGGGGAAGCAGGCATGATGAAACGAAAGACCATGGACGGCAACGAGGCCGCCGCGTATGCATCTTATGCATTTACAGAGGTTGCGACGATTTATCCCATCACACCCTCCAGTCCCATGGCGGAGCATGTGGACACCTGGGCCGCCAACGGCATGAAGAACCTGTTCGGCCAGCCGGTCCGGCTGGTGGAGATGCAGAGCGAGGCCGGTGCCTGCGGCGCCATGCACGGCTCTCTGGAGGCCGGCGCCCTGACCACCAGCTACACTGCCTCTCAGGGCCTGATGCTGATGATCCCGCCGCTGTACCGCATCTCCGGCCAGCTGCTGCCGGGCGTCATCCATGTGGCGGCCCGGACGGTGGGCACCAGCGCCTTCTCCATCTTCGGCGACCACTCCGACGTGATGGCCTGCCGCCAGACCGGCTTCGCTCAGCTGGCCTCCTCCTGCGTGCAGGAGTGCATGGACCTGGCGGCGGTGGCCCATCTGTCCGCCATCAAGGCCCGGGTCCCCTTCATGCACTTTTTCGACGGCTTCCGCACCAGCCACGAGATCCAGAAGATCGAAGTGCTGGACTATGAGGACCTGCGGAGCATGCTGGACACGGACGCGGTGGACCGCTTCCGGGCCAACGCCCTGAACAGCGAGCATCCTCTGATGCGCTCCACCGTCATCAACCCGGACACCGCCTTCCAGCTGCGGGAGGCTGTGAACCCCTATTACGACGCCGTACCGGGCATCGTGGAGGACTACATGGCCCAAATGAGCGCCCTGACGGGCCGGGACTACAAACTGTTCAACTACTACGGCGACCCGGAGGCGGAGGAGGTCGTCATCGCCATGGGCAGTGTGTCCGGCTGCCTCCAGGAGGTGGTGAAGTACCTGAATGAGCGGGGCCGGAAGGTGGGCTTCCTCCAGGTGCGGCTGTACCGCCCCTTCAGCGCCGAGCACTTCCTGAAAGCCCTGCCGGAGAGCTGCCGCCGTCTGACAGTGCTGGACCGCACCAAGGAGCCGGGAGCCAACGGCGAGCCGCTGTATGAGGACGTGTGCGCCGTGCTGCTCCACGGCCAGCGGCACCTCCAGGTGCTGGGCGGGCGGTACGGCCTCTCCAGCAAGGATACCACGCCTGCCCAGATGATCGCCGTGTACGACAACATGGAGGGCGAGCAGAAGAACCACTTCACCGTGGGCATCACCGACGATGTGACCTTCCACTCTCTGCCCGTTGGGGAAAACGTGGTCACGGCGGACGCGCGGACCATCAGCTGCAAGTTCTGGGGCCTGGGGTCCGACGGCACCGTGGGCGCCAACAAGAACAGCATCAAGATCATTGGCGACAACACGGACCAGTACGTCCAGGCGTATTTTGAGTACGACACTAAAAAATCCGGCGGCGTGACCAAGAGCCACCTGCGGTTCGGCCACACCCCCATCCTCTCCACCTACTACGTCACCATGGCGGACTTTGTGGCCTGCCACAATCAGAGCTACATCGCAAAATACGATATCGTCAACGAGATCAAGGAGGGCGGCACCTTCCTGCTGAACTGCGGCTGGTCCGACGAGGACCTGGAGCGCCACCTTCCCAACAAGGTCAAGCGGCTGCTGGCTCAGCGCCATGTGAAGTTCTACACCATCGACGCGACCCGCATCGCCGGGGAGATCGGCCTGGGCAACCGGACCAACAGCGTGCTGCAATCCGCGTTCTTCAAGCTCAGCGGCGTGCTCCCCACGGACCAGGCGGTGGAGTATATGAAGGACGCAATCAAAAAGACCTATGGCCGCAAGGGCGACAAGGTGGTGGCCATGAACTGCGCCGCCGTGGACGCGGGACTCTCCGGCATCCACGAGATACATATCCCGGAGCATTGGGCTGCCCTCACCGACGAGGCGGAGCCGGAGGATCTGTCCTCTCCGTACTATGTGCGCACCGTCATGAAGGCGGTGAACGCCCAAAAGGGGGACTCTCTGCCGGTCAGCGTGTTCAAGGACGCCGCCGACGGCACCGTGCCCATGGCCACCTCCAAGTATGAGAAGCGGGGCTTTGCCTCCCAGGTGGCCAGCTGGCTGCCGGAGAACTGCATCGGCTGCAACCTGTGCTCCCTGGTGTGCCCCCACGCCGCCATCCGGCCCTTCCTGCTGAATGAGGAAGAAGTGGAGAAGGCCCCGGAGGATTATGTGACCAAGGAGGCCAAGGGCAGGGGCTTCCAGGGCCTGCGCTACCGTATCCAGGTGGACCCGCTGGACTGCACCGGCTGCGGCAGCTGCGCCGCCGCCTGCATCGCCAAGGACAAGGCCATCGTCATGAAGCCCATCGAGAGCCAGCTGCCGGAGCAGCCCAACTGGGACTACAGCCTGGCCCTCAGCCCCAAGCCCAACCCCATGAGCAAATTCACTGTCAAGGGCAGCCAGTACGAGCAGCCCCTGCTGGAGTTCTCCGGCGCCTGCGCCGGCTGCGGCGAGACGCCCTACATGAAGCTGCTGACGCAGCTGTTCGGCGAGCGGATGGTGGTGGCAAACGCCACCGGCTGCACCCAGGCCTGGGGCTTCAGCGTCCCCAGCTATCCCTATACCACCAAACCCAACGGCCGCGGCCCCGCCCTTTCCAACTCCCTGTTTGAAAACAACGCCGAATACTCCCTGGGCATGGTGCTCAGTGTCCGCCAGCAGCGGCTGCGGCTGGCGCAGGAGGTTCGGGAGCTGGCGGACGAGACGAAGGACGAGGCGCTGAAAGCCGCCCTCCAGGCCTGGCTGGACGGCTTTGAGGACAAGGAGCGCACCATTGCGCTGAGCGACGCCGTCATTGAGGCGCTGAGAAACTGCCCCGAGACCGGCGAGCTGATCGAAAAGGTCCGCCGGGCCCAGGATCAGCTGGTAAAAAAGAGCATGTGGATGTACGGCGGCGACGGCTGGGCCTACGACATCGGCTATGGCGGCCTGGACCACGTGCTGGCCAGCGGCGAGGACGTGAACATTTTGGTGGTGGACACAGAGGTCTACTCCAACACCGGCGGCCAGGCGTCCAAGGCCACGCCGCTGGGCGCAGTGGCTCAGTTCGCGGCCTCCGGCAAAAAGACGGAGAAGAAGGATCTGGGCATGCTGGCGGCCCAGTACCAGAACGTGTACGTGGCGTCGGTGGCTCTTGGGGCGGACCCCGCCCAGTACATCCGGGCGCTGAAGGAGGCCGAGGCCCACAACGGCCCGTCCCTCATCGTGGCCTATGCGCCCTGCATCAACCACGGCATCGTCAAGGGCATGGCCTTTGCCCAGGAGGAATCCAAGCTGGCCGTGAAGAGCGGCTACTGGGTCCTGTACCGCTATGACCCGAAGCTGCGGCTGGAGGGCAAGAACCCCTTCACGCTGGACTTCCAGGACCCCAAGTACGACCTGCGGGAATTCCTCATGGGCGAGGTCCGGTTCAACTCCCTGCAAAGGACCTTCCCGGAAAAGGCGGAGGCCCTGCTGACGGAGGCCCGGACCCAGTGCCGGGAGCGCTGGGCGCGGTACAACCACATGGCGAATCAGGACTATTCCCATCTCCTGGACGTGCTGGAGGACTATCCCATCCATCCGGTCCAAAAGGGCGAGACTACCTGATACGGATTACGAATAAAACGATTTGGTCGTTTTATTAGGGCTGCGTATACGGCCCGGCGGCGCAGCCGCCAGGGATGTTGTCCATGCTTTTCTTGGCGCCGCAGGCGCGGCGGAGCAAAGCACCGCAATAAAAACTTTTTAAAGTTTTTTATCAGGTATGAAAATATCCGTACGGACAGAACAAGCCGCCGGTGTGTGATACATCACACACCGGCGGCCTTTTTCGCGTTTCAAATGGCGGGGGAGAGGCGGTCAGCGCAGGACCATTCTGGCGCAGCCGCAGATACCGGCGTCGTTCCCCAGCCTCGCCAGGGTCATGGGCGTATCGGCGGAGACGTGGAAGGCGTATTTTTTATGATACGCCTTCATGGCGGAGAGCAGGATGTCCCCCGCCCGGCTCATGCCGCCGCCGATGACGAACACGTCGGGGTCGATAACGCAGGAGACGTAGCTCAGGGCGCGGCCCAGGTAACCGGCGCAACGGTCCAGGATCCGCAGCGCCATCCCGTCTCCGGCCCGGGCTTGGTCGCAGATGTCCCGGGCGGTCAGCGGTTCGATCTGCCGCAAGGCTGAGGGTGCGGCGCAGTCCGCCAGCATCTGCCGCCCCATGCGGACGATGCCGTTGGCGGAGGCATACTGCTCCAGGCAGCCCCGTTTGCCGCAGCTGCACGGCACGGTCTCCAGCGGCTCCACGGTCATGTGGCCGATCTCGCCTGCGCCGCCGTGGGCGCCGGCCACGATCTGGCCGTCCAGGGCCACGCCGCCGCCCACGCCGGTGCCCAGCGTGACCATCACGGCGCTGTGATAGCCCATGCCGCCGCCCTTCCAAAGCTCGCCCAGGGCGGCGGCGTTGGCGTCGTTGGCGGCACGGACCCGGGGGATCTCCGGCAGCAGCCGGTTCATCTCCTCCTTGACGTTCAGCACGCCCCAGCCCAAATTGACGCATTTGAACACCGTGTTCTGCCCGTCCACCGGCCCTGGGACCCCAATGCCAATGCCGGCCGCCTGCGCCGGGGCGATGCCCCGTCTCTCCAGCGCGGCCCGTATCGACGCTGCCACGTCCGGCAGAATGTGGCAGCCCTGATCCTCTGTCCGGGTTGGGATCTCCCATTTTTCACACAGCGTCCCATCCGCCAGGAACAGACCCAGCTTCACGGTGGTCCCGCCGATGTCCACGCCCAAGGCATACTTTTCCATAGGTTCGTCTCCTTTCTTTTGCGCGGAGGCGCGGAAGCCTTCGCGGTTTTTTGTCGTCCCGTCAGACTGTCAAGCGGGACAGCCGGTCCCCGGGTCGGCAGGCCGCCGCCGGATATGCGCCGCCGGCTCACGTCTGCTTCGCACTCCGTCCGTAAAGGCGGCTCATGGCCTCGATCCGCCGGGCCAGCTCCGCCGTGAGCTGCCCGGGCAGCAGCCGCCACTGCCAGTTGCCGCCCAGGGTGCCGGGAACGTTCATCCGGGACCCGGCGCCCAGACCCAGATAGTCCTGCATCTGGGCGATGAACAGATCTGCCACAGAGCTTTGCCCGCCCCGGAGGACGCCCCAGTGGAAGCCCTCCTCCTCGTGCAGGCCCAGGTATTGCCGGGCCATGGCGATGTCCGCCGGGTCTGCCTCGTCCTTCCAGAGCATGAGGGGGGCGTTGTCGTGGGTCCCGGCGTAACAGACGCAGTGGGGGGTGTAGGTGTGGGGCAGGTAGTTGCTTGGCTCCCGGGAGTCAAAGGCGAATTCCAGCACCTTCATGCCGGGGAAGCCGGATTCCGCCAGCAGCCGGTGGACCTCCGGCGTCAAAAAGCCCAGGTCCTCGGCGATGAATTGGATGTGGGGGAACCGCCTGGTCAGGACCCGGATCAGATCCATGCCCGGTCCCTTGACCCACCGGCCATGCTTGGCGGTGGTCTCGCCGTAGGGCACCGCCCAGTAGCTCTCCAGCCCCCGGAAGTGGTCGATCCGCAGGATATCGTACAGCCGGGCGGCGCCTTCGATGCGGCGGACCCACCACTGGTAGCCGTCCCGTTTCATGGCGTCCCAGTCGTACAGGGGATTGCCCCACAGCTGGCCGCCGGCGCTGAAGCAGTCCGGCGGAACGCCCGCCACCTCGGCGGGTACGCCCCGTTCGTCCAGCTGGAAGCTCCGGGGGTCCGCCCAGACGTCCGCCGAATCCATGGCCACGTAAATGGGCAGGTCGCCGATGATGCCGATGCCCTTTTTGTGGGCATAGGAGCGCAGGGCGTCCCACTGGCGGAAGAACAGGTATTGGATATAGGTGAACAGCCGCACGTCCCCGTCCAGCTCCCGGCGGCAGCGGTCCAGCGCCGGCGGTTGGTGGAGGCGCACGTCCTCGTCCGGCCACTCATACCAGGCTTTCATGCCGTAACGGCGTTTCAGCGCCATGAACAGGGCGTAGTCTGGCAGCCATCCGGCGTTTTCCCGGGAAAAGGCCGCCACGGCTTCGCTGTCCCGGGCCCAGCCTCTCTGGGCCGCCAGACGCAGCAGGGAAAAGCGGTTTTCATAAATGGCCCGGTAGTCCACGCGGCCGCCGTCCCGGCCCCAGTCGATCCCGCCGGTCTCCCCCGCGGTCAGCAGACCGTCTTCATGCAGCAGGTCCAGGTCCACGAAGTAGGGATTCCCCGCATAGGCAGAAAAGCTCTGGTAGGGGGAATCGCCGTAGCTGGTGGGCCCTACTGGCAGCATCTGCCACCAGGACTGGCCCGCCGCCTCCAGAAAGTCCGCAAACTCCATGGCGGCACGGCCCAGGGTCCCGATGCCGTGGGGAGAGGGCAGGGCGGAAATGGGCATCAGAATGCCGCAGCTTCTCTTCATGTGCGCACCTCTCAGCCCTTGACGGCCCCTGCGGCCACGCCCTTGATGATATGCTTCTGGCACAGGAGGTAGACGATGATGATGGGGATGATGTTCAGCATGATGGAGGCCATCATGGGACCCATTTCGACCCGGCCGTAGCTGCCGCGGAAGTACTGGATCAGGATGGAGATGGTCATATAGCCCTTGGTGCGGTCCAGGACCAGATAGGGCAGCAGGTAGTCGTTCCACAGCCACATGGTTTCCAGGATGCCCACAGAGATCAAAGTCGGCTTCAGAATGGGCAGCACCACCAGAAAGAAGGTGCGGATGGGCCCGCAGCCGTCGATCATGGCGGCCTCCTCCACCTCCAGGGGGATGGACTTCATAAAGCCGCAGAACATGAACACCGCCAGCCCCGCGCCGAAGCCCAGGTAGACGATGCAGATGCCGTAGGGGGTGTTCAGCGGCAGCAGGGAGATGTCCGCCGCTGCCTTGGAAACGCTTATCCCCAGTTTCCCGGCCAGATTGCCCACAGTGGCGCTGGAGCCGATGCGGTCCGCCGTGGAGGACAGGGTGAACATCAGCATCTGAAAGGGGACCACCATGGAAAATACGAACAGGAAGTACAGGGCCTTGCTGTACCAGGCGTTGACCCGGGTTATGAACCAGGCGCACATGGAGCAGCAGATCAGGATCAGCACCAAAGAGGTGACAGTGATGACCAGCGTGTACCAGAAGGCGGAGAGGAAGCCCTTGGACTGGATGGCGTCAGCGTAGTTGGCAAAGCCGGCGAAGCTCTCCGCCGTGGGCAGCTCAAAGGCGGTGCCGGTGGAGATGGCGCTCTCCTTTTTCAGGGAGTTGAACAGGATCATAAACACCGGGTAGACCCAGGCCACGCTCAGCAGGGCCAGGACCACAGTGGTGATCCGGTCCTTCAGTTGATGTCTCTTTGTCATTACTGCTGCACCTCCTTGGAGCGGGTAGCCCGCAGCTGGATCATAGAGATGGCGATGACCAGGATGCAGAACAGCACGGCCTTGGCCTGGCCGTAGCCCTTCCACTGGGGGCCGGAGCGGCCATAGAAGGTCTGGTAGATGTTCAAAGCCAGCATTTCCGTCTGGTGGGCCGGTTCGCCGCCGGTGAGGGCCAGGTTCTGGTCGAAGAGCTTGAAGCCGTTGGTCAGGGTCAGGAAGGCGCAGATGGTGATGGAGGGCATCAGGTTGGGCAGCTTCACCTTCCAGAAGATCTGGCGCTCCGTGGCGCCGTCGATGCGGGCGGCCTCCAGATAGTCGCCGGGGATGGACTGGAGACCGGCGATATAGATGATCATCATATAGCCGATCTGCTGCCAGCACATCAGGATCAGCAGGCCGATGAAGCCGTAGGGCGCGTAAAGGTTCATCAGAGGCTTGCCCAGCAGGGTCAGCACGCAGTTGAGCAGGATGTTCCAGATGTAGCCCAGCACGATGCCGCCGATGAGGTTGGGCATGAAAAAGACGGAGCGGAACAGGTTGGTGCCCTTGATCTCCCGGGTCAGAGCCAGGGCGATGGCCAGAGCCGCCACATTGATGCAGGCGCTGGACACCACGGTGAACAGCACCGTGAATCCGAAGGAGTGGAGGAAATCCGCCTCCGTCAAAGCGAAAATATAGTTCTTCAGGCCGTTGAAGGTGGCGTTATTGATGGTGACGAATTTGCAGAAGGACAGGTACAGGCCCTGCAGGAACGGCCACACAAATCCGATCAGGAATGCCGCCAAGGTCGGCAGCACGAATACCGGCCAGTATTTTCGGATGGCTTTTTCCAAAGGTGCTACCCCTTTCATGTATATTGTGTAAAAAACAGGGCGGGCGGAGGCCCACCCTGTTTTCATGCGGATACAGGGACTCAGCCGTTCAGCGCGGCGTATTCGCTGGCCCAGCCGTCCACGAACGCAGATGCCACGGTGTCCCAGGTGCCGGTACCGGCGGCATAGGCGGTCAGAGCGCTGCCCAGCTCGTTCTTCCAGTTCTCAGAGGGCATGGTGGGGAAGTTCCAGGAGACAGGGGTCTTGCCCGCGGCGGTCATATCCTGATCCTGCTTGACGAACAGGTTGGGGGACTCCACGGCGTTCTGGAAGGGGATGACGAAGTTCATCTCCGTGGCCATGGCCTGGGTTCCCTTTTCAGAGGTGACGCACCAGTTCATGAAGTCCAGGGTGGCCTGGATGTTCTCCTCCTTGGCGGAATTGTTGACGCACCAGTAGTTCTCGGTGCCGGTGCACAGGCCCTGCTGGGCCTCGTCTCCGGCGCCGATGTAGATGGGGATCATGGCCAGGTCGTCGTCGGTGAAGGGCTTGCCCTCGCCCACCAGGTCGCCGTAGGCCCAGGAGCCGTTCTGATAGAACACGGCCTCGCCGTTGCGGAACTCATTCAGGGAGTCGTCGCCGGTCTTGCTGGCCAGCTCCTTGGGGTCGCAGGTGGAGTTGTTGATATACAGGTCGAAGATGGCTTTGTAGTTGTCCAGATAGGTGCCTTCGATGGCGTCGGTGGTGCCGATGCCCTTGTCCTGATACTCGAAGTAGATGGGCAGGTTGGCCAGGTGGGTCTTGAAGCGCCAGTCGGAGGAGCCGTCCATGCCGGCGGAGGAGAAAGCGGCGAAGCCCAGCTCATCCTTGCGGGCGGTGATGTCCTCGGCCACCTTCTTCAGATCGGCGAAGGAGGCGATGTCCTCCACGGAGTAGCCGGCCTTGGCCAGCAGGGTCTTGTTGACGATGATGCCGTAGGACTCCACCACGTAGGCGATGCCCAGGGTCGCGTCGCCGTCCTTCAGGGCGAAGGAATCAGAGGTCAGCTGGCTCAGTATGCCGGAGCCGGTCAGATCCAGGCAGTAGTCCTTCCAGTTGGCCAGGCCCACGGGACCGTTGACCTGAAACAGGGTCGGGGGATTGCTCTTGGCGATCTCGCTCATCAGGGTCTGCTCATAGGTGCCGGAGGCGGCGGTCACCACGGTGACAGGCACGCCGGTCTCCTCGGTGTAGGCCTTGGCCAGAGCCTCCCAGGCCTCGTCCTGCTCGGGCTTGAAGTTCAGGTAGAACACTTCGCCGGCGGCGCTGCTGGCGTCTCCGCCGTTATTGGCGTCGGCAGCGGGCTTGTCGCCGCCGCAGGCGGCCAGGGACAGGATCATTGACAGGATCAGCAAAAGCGCAAAGCGCTTCTTCATATTCATTCTCCTTTTTTGATTTATTTTTACATCGGACGATGTAAAAACCCAGTGGTTTGCCGCACCGGGGACGGCGCGGAGCGGAAACTCACACAGCCCTGACGCTGCCGCCCTCCCGCAGGGCCGCCTGCAGCCGGAGCTGCCGGTTCTCCCCGGTGCCCTCGATCAGATCCAGCAGCAGCCGCACCGCCTTTTCCCCCAGCTCCTCCTGGGGCTGGATCAGGGTCGTCAGAGTGGGGATCATATAGGCCGATATGTCGATGCCGTCGATGGCGATGACGGAGCAGTCCTCTGGCACACGCTTCCCGCCGTCGTGCAGGGCCTTCATCGCCGCCACGGCCATGGAGTCGGAGATGGCGAACAGTCCGGTGAGGTCCGGCCGCCTTTTCAGCAGGCGGGCGGTGCCGCTGTACGCGGCGGCCATGTCGAAATCGCTGGTCTCCTCCACCAGCTCCCGGTCCAGGGGGATGCCGGCCTCTTCCAGCGCCTGGCAGTAACCCCGGTAGCGCAGCTGACTGATGGAGTGGTCGCAGGTGGAGTCCAGCAGGATGGCGATCCGCCGGTGGCCCCGTTCAATGAGGTGGGCCACCGCCCGGCGGGCCTCCGCCTGATCGTCGATGGAGACGGAGGAATAGGCCGTCCGCTCCAGCGTGCCGAAGCTGTTGGTGAAGGAGCAGCACACGAAAGGCACATCCAGGGCGGCGATCCGCTCCGGGGTGTAATCGAAGCAGCCGCCCAGCAGGATCAGGCCCCGCAGTTTTTTCGCCCGGGCCAGACTGGCCGCCGCGGGGACCTCATTGTCCTCCGTGTGGATCTGGTGGAGCACCAGGGTGTAGCCCGCAGCCCGCACTGCCTGCTCGATGGCCCGGATGACGGCGGTATAAAAGGGATTGCCCACGCCCCGGACCACCAGGCCGATGGCGTCGGGCTGGGGACGCACCAGGTCCCGAGCGCTGCTGTTGGGCACATAGTGCAGCTCCCGCACCACCGCCATGACACGGGCCCGGTTGGCTTCGCTGACGTCCGGGTGGTCATTGAGGACCCGGGATACCGTGCTGACGGACACGCCGCTCTTCTCCGCGATATCCTTGATCGTCATGGAGGGAGCCTCCCTTCGCGGTAGATTTGGAAAGCATCCCGGCAGTGTTTCCGGTATCGTTACTGGTAACGTTTCCAACTGCTTCCTTGATACCACTTATACAGCGAAACGACAGCGGTGTCAACCGGTTTTGTGAAATTCGTGGATACGCATAAAGCGGCTGTGCCGGAACTGTACAGCCGCGCCGAACAGATTTTCTGCGAAATCGATTGCGATGGAAATGCTTCCATCTTATCCCAGTCCCGCCGGGGACTGGCCGCCCGCTGGAAGGAGAGGGGGGACACGCTCCGCCGCCCCCCGCGGTTCATGCCCCGCCCAGGTGCCAGATGTCCCGGTCATACTCCGCGATGGTCCGGTCGGAGGAGAAGAAGCCCGCTTTGGCGATGTTGATGAGGCACCGGCGCTGCCAGTCCAGGGGCCGCGCGGCATAGTCGGCGATGGCCTGCCGCTTGCGGACCAGATAGGCGTTGAAGTCCGGCAGCGTCTGGAACCAGTCCTTGCCGGTCAGGTCGTCCCGCAGGCGGAAGAGAGATTCCGCCTGCCCGTGGCGCAGCATCTCCGGTCCGGTGAGAAAGTCCACCGCCCGGCGGATGTTGGGGTCCGCCTCGTACCACTCCCGGGGGCAGTAGGACTTGGAGGCATAGCGTTTCAGCACCTGGGCGGCGCTCTGGCCGAAAATATAGATGTTCTCCGGGCCGACCCGCTCCGCGATCTCCACGTTGGCGCCGTCCATGGTGCCCAGGGTCAGGGCGCCGTTGAGCATGAATTTCATGTTGCCGGTCCCGCTGGCCTCTTTTCCGGCCAGGCTGATCTGCTCGGACAGGTCGCAGGCCGGGATCATCTTTTCGGCGGCGGTCACGTTATAGTTCTCCACGAACACCACCTGCATCCACCGGCGGGCCTCCGGCGTCTCCTCCAGGACCCGGGCGAAGGCCGCCAGGGCGTGGATGATGTCCTTGGCCAGCGTATAGGCCGGGGCGGCCTTGGCCCCGAAGAGATAGACCTGCTTCACCGGCGTCCCGTGTCCTGCCAGCAGCTCGAGGTACTGGTGGATCAAAAACAGCAGGTTCAGCTGCTGCCTCTTGTACTGGTGGAGCCGCTTGGACTGGATGGAGAACATGGCCCCCGGGTCTGTCAGTACGCCCTGGCGGCGGAACAGCCACTCCGCCAGCGCCTGTTTGTTCTCTGCCTTGATCCGGCCCAGCCGCCGCAGCGCGGCTGCATCCTCCGCCAGGGGCAGCAGCTTTTCCAATTCTCCGGCGTCCTTCTTGAAGCCCGGCCCGATCAGCCTCTCGATCTCGGCCGCCAGCCTGGGATTGCAGGCCAGCAGCCAGCGGCGGAAGGTGATGCCGTTGGTCTTGTTGTTGAACCGCTGGGGATACAGGCGGTAAAAGCCCGCCAGCTCGCTGGTTTTCAGGATCTCCGTGTGGAGCGCTGCCACGCCGTTGGTGGAGTGGGTGAAGTGGATGTCCATATGGGCCATGTGGACCCGGTCCTCCCCGTCGATGACCGCCAGGGAGGCGTCTGCCGTGCGGGCGCGGGCCAGACCGTCCAGCTGCCGGATGATGGGGGCCAGTTGAGGTGCCGTCTGCTCCAGGTCGGCCATGGGCCAGGTCTCCAGGGCCTCGGCCAGGATGGTGTGGTTCGTATAGGCGCAGGTCCGGGTCACGATCTCTGCCGCCTCCTGGAAGGGGATGCCCCGCTGGCCCAGCAGGCGGATCAGCTCCGGGATCACCATGCTGGGGTGGGTGTCGTTGATCTGGATGGCCGCATAGCGGTCCAGGTCCCGCAGCGTGCAGCCCCGGGCCTCGCACTCCGCCAGGATCAGCTGGGCGCCGGCGCTGGCCAGAAGATACTGCTGGCAGAGCCGTAACAGCCTGCCCGCCCGGTCCGAGTCGTCCGGGTACAGGAACAGCGTCAGATTCCTGTCGATCCGGGTCTTGTCCATGGAGATGCCGTCCTGTAGGATGGACTCGTCCACCGTGTCCAGGTCGAACAGATCCAGGCAGTTGGTGCGGCCCTCATAGCCGGTGACAGCCAGCCGGTACAGCCGTGCCTGAAAGACCCGGCCCCCCAGCTCCACCGGATAGGCAATGTCTGTGGGCCTTGCCCAGCAGCTCTCACTGAGCCAGCGGTCGGGGTATTCCCGCTGGCAGTTGTTCTCCAGCCTTTGCCGGAACAGCCCGCAGTGATACAGCAGGCCGATGCCGTCACCGGGCAGGTCCAGCGCTGCCAGGGAATCCAGAAAGCAGGCGGCCAGCCGGCCCAGGCCGCCGTTGCCCAAGCTGGGCTCCGGTTCCAGCTCCTCCAGGTCCGCCAGGGACTTTCCCGCGTTCGCCAGACAGTCCCGCACCGCGTCATAAAGTCCCAGATTGATGAGGTTGTTGGACAGCAGCTTTCCCACCAGAAATTCGGCGGAGAGGTAGTACAGCTTCCTGCCCTGTGCCTCCCGCCGCCGTTCTCCGGCCCGCTCCTCCGTCAGCCGCAGCAGCGCGGCGTACAGCTCCCCGTCCGCCGCCTGGCGCAGCGGCTTTCCGCAGAGCTGCTCTAATCGTTTTTGGATCTGTTCCGCCATGAGGTGCTCCTTCCCAGCGGGGGCAATGTTTTTGTCCCCGCTTTTTGAACATAATATACCCACCGCGCCGCATTTCTTCCAAAGTAACGGAATTCCGATCAGTAAGCCAGCAGCTTCCGGCCCGTTGGCCAGCGCCCTTGCTGCCCGTTTGAATTGCCTGCGGCGAAGCCGGTCCGCCGGACAGCGGCATTGTAAAAGAGACAAAAAAGCAGCAGCGGCTTTGCCGCTGCTGCTTTTTGCACAGTTTGGGAGATACTCAGATTGTGGGATATTCGCCGTCCCAAAGCACCTTACGGAACTTCATGGGGTCGGTGTTGCCCTCGGTGGAGAACAGGAGCACCTGGCTGAACCGGTCCAGGCCCAGATAGTCCCGCAGGTCCCGGTATTCATCGGTCTCCATCAGGGCGGCGATCAGGCCCATGCCCACCGCGCCGGACTCGCCGGAGATGACCGTGGGGTCGCCCTTGACAGGCACGCCCAGCATCCGCATCCCCCGGGCGCTGACCCAGTCGGGGCAGGAGACGAAAGCGGACACATGGTTCCGCAGGATGTCCCAGGCCAGGATGTTCGGCTCGCCGCAGGCCAGGCCCGCCATGATGGTTTTCAGGTCGCCGTCCACGATACGGGGCTGGCCGTCTCCCGCCAGGGCGCCCTGATACAGGCAGTCCGCCGCCTGGGCTTCCATGACGATGAACTTGGGCGGGTCATTGGGGAACAGGTTGGTAAAATATCCCACAACGGCGCCGGCCAGACTGCCCACGCCCGCCTGGATGAACACGTGGGTGGGCCGGTTCACGCCGATCTCCCGGAGCTGGTTGGCGGCCTCCCCGGCCATGGTGCCGTAGCCCTGCATGATCCAGGTGGGGATCTCCTCATAGCCCTCCCAGGCGGTGTCCTGCACGATGACGCCGTGGTAGGTCTCGGCTGCCTCAGCAGCGGCCATGCGGACGCAGTCATCGTAGTTCACGTCCTCAATGGTGACTTGGGCGCCTTCTTTTTTGATGTTTTCGTACCGGGCCTGGCTGCTGCCCTTGGGCATGTGGACCACGGCCTTCTGGCCCAGCTTGTTGGCCGCCCAGGCCACGCCCCGGCCATGGTTGCCGTCGGTGGCGGTGAAGAAGGTGGCCTGGCCGAATTCCTCCCGGAACTTTTCGCTGGTCAGGTAGTTGTAGGTCATCTCGCTGACATCCCGCTCCACCATTTTGGCGATGAACCGGGCCATGGCGAAGGAGCCGCCCAGGACCTTGAAGGCGTTCAGACCGAAGCGGTAGGCCTCGTTTTTCACATACAGGCCGCCCAAGCCCAGGTATTTGGCCATGCCGTCCAGCTGGGCCAGGGGGGTCACGGTGTACTGGGGAAAGGTGCTGTGGAAGAACCGGGCCTTGGCTACGTTGCTCAGGGACATGATGGACAGATGCTCGTCGGCGCTGGGGGGCATGGTATTTGCGGCCCATTTGATGGTTTCTTTCATAACAATCACCACATAAAATATTTTTAGTTTTGCTAATTTTTTGTTTGGTCACTCTCATGATAACATAGTTTTCCAGGAAGTCAAGGAAATTCTTGCGGCTTTCCGAAATTTTCAGCCAATGTGAAAAAATACCGTTGACAAATACCCCCGGGGGGTATATAACAAAGCTGTAAATATACCCCCGGGGGGTATATCCCCCCATGGAAGGAGACGCTGATGAAAGAGGAAAAATATGATATTTCCGGGATGCACTGCGCAGCGTGCAGCGCGTCGGTGGAGAAGGTGACCCGGAAGCTCCCCGGCGTGGAGCGCAGCGACGTGAACCTGACCACCGAGATCATGACGATCCGGTACGACGAAAGCCAGGTGACGCCGGAGCAGATCGTGGCCAAGGTGGAAAAGGCGGGCTTTGGCTGCACCCTCCACGCGGAGAAAAAAGAACCCCAGAACGCAGAGGACGCCGAGGAAAAGGCCCTGCGGCGGCGGAAGTATGAGCTGATCATTGCCGCTGTGTTTTCCGTGGCGCTGCTGTATGTGTCCATGGGGCAGATGCTGCCCTTCGGCCTGCCCAGCCTGCCTCTGCCGGATCTGTTCTCCATGCACACCCATCCGGTGAACTTCGCCATTGCGCAATTGCTGCTGACCGTTCCTGTGCTGTACTGCGGGCGGAACTTCTTCATCAGCGGCTTCAAGGCGCTGCTCCACGGGAACCCCAACATGGACTCCCTGGTGGCCATCGGCTCCGCCTGTTCCTTTGCGTACAGCGTGGTGATGACTTTTTTGATCTCCGACGATCCCCACACCTATGTGCACAATCTATATTATGAGTCCTCCGCTGTGGTCCTGACCCTGGTCTCTCTGGGAAAATTCATGGAAAGCCGGAACATGCAGAAGACCAAAGGAGCCATCACGGCCCTGATGCGGCTGGCGCCGGACACCGCCATTTTGGCGGACACTGGCCGGGAGGTCCCCACGGAGAGCCTCAAGACCGGCGACACCGTGCTGGTGAAGCCCGGCGCACGGGTCCCCGCCGACGGCGTGGTGGCCCGGGGAGAGAGCAGCGTCAACGAGGCCATGCTCACCGGCGAGAGCCTGCCGGTGGAAAAGGCCCCGGGCAGTGAGGTCATCGGCGGCAGCGTGAACCAGAACGGCGTGCTGTACGTCCAGGTGACCCGCACCGGCGAGGACACGACCCTGGCCCGGATCATCCGCTTTGTGGAGGACGCCCAGGGCAAAAAGGCCCCCATTTCCAAGACCGCCGACAAGGTGGCCGGGGTGTTCGTGCCCACGGTGATGGGCATCGCCCTGCTGGCTGCCGTGGCCTGGGCGGTGGCGGGCCAGCCCTTTGCCTTCGTGCTGCGGGTGTTCACCTCCGTGCTGGTGATCGCCTGCCCCTGCGCCCTGGGTCTGGCGACTCCCACCGCCATCATGGTGGGCACGGGCCTGGGCGCCCGGCACGGCATTTTGATCCGCTCCGGCGAGATCCTGGAGATCACCCACAGCGTGGACACCGTGGTGCTGGACAAGACCGGCACCGTGACGAAGGGCGAGCCTGCCGTGACCTCCGTGGTGCCCTATCAGTGCGGCGGAGACGCGCTGCTGACCGCCGCAGCGGCGGTGGAGTCCGTTTCCGCCCACCCGCTGGCGGCGGCCATCACGGCTTATGCCGCAACGCAGGGCTTGGGTGAGCTGCCCAAGCCGGAGAGCTTTGAGAACCTGTCCGGCCGGGGGCTGCGGGCCGTTCTGGAGGGGGAGACTGTGCTGGCGGGCAACCGGCGGCTGCTGGAGGAGGCAGGGATCGATCCCACGCCGCTGCTGGCGGAGGCGGAGCGGCTGGCCAGCCAGGGCCAGACCCCCATGTTCTTCGCCAGGGACGGCGCGCTGCTGGGCCTGATCTCCGTGGCCGACGGCGTGAAGGAGACCAGCGCCGCCGCCATTGCCAAGATGAAGGCCGCCGGCATCCGTACAGTACTGCTGACCGGCGACAACCACGCGGCGGCGGGCCACATCGGCCAGCTGGTGGGCGTGGATGAGGTCATCGCGGAGGTGCTGCCGGAGGAGAAGGCCGGCGTGATCCAGAAGCTCCAGGCCCAGGGCCGGAAGGTGATGATGGTGGGCGACGGCATCAACGACGCTCCCGCGCTGACCCAGGCGGAGGTGGGCTGCGCCATCGGCAGCGGCAGCGACATCGCCATTGAATCCGCCGACATCGTACTGATGCGGGACGACTTGCAGGACGTGCCCCGGGCGCTGCGGCTGTCGGCCCTGACCCTGCGGGACATCAAGCAGAACCTGTTTTGGGCCTTCTGCTACAACACCATTGGCATCCCTGTTGCGGCAGGTCTGTTGTATTGCTTCGGCGGGCCGCTGCTGTCTCCCATGTTTGCGGGCGCGGCTATGTCCCTCAGCTCCGTGTGCGTGGTGGGCAACGCTTTGCGGCTGGGCCGGGCGGATCTGCAGTGATATGATTGGATCGTTTTAGTTTGAGATTCGTATAAGGAGGTATCAGGATGGACGATTCAGATGAGTTTGTGATTGACGCCAAGACCGTGAAGATGGTGGAGGAAATGCTGGGCCAGCCGATCAAAGTGTTTGGCCGGGACGGCAAAGAGATCGACTACGGCCAGCGCCGCAAGCATCGGGAGCCGTCGGAGCAGGAGGCGCTGCTGCAGCGGCTGAACCGCATCGAGGGTCAGGTCCGGGGCATCCGGGGCATGGTGGAGAAGGAGGGCTACTGCACCGACATCCTGACCCAGGTGTCCGCCGTGCAGTCGGCACTGAACGCCTTTTCCCGGGAACTGCTGGGAAGCCACATCCGCACCTGCGTAGTGCGGGATATCCAAGACGGGGATCTGGAGGTCGTGGACGACCTTCTGGCCACCATATATAAACTGATGAAGTAAGGAGCGAATGAACATGACGAAAATTTCTGTACCTGACATGATGTGCGAAAACTGTGTGAAGCGCATCACCAATGCCCTGACCGCGGCGGAGCTGAAATTTGAGGTGAGCCTGGCGGACAAGACCGTCACCATCGACGGCTGCCAGAACTGCGTCAAGACCGCCGTCAGCGAGCTGGAGGACCTGGGCTTTAGCCCCGCCGTCCAGTAAACCGCCCACAAGAGCGCCCGTATCCGAAGCCGGATACGGGCGCTCTTTTATATGGACCCGTATTCATGATCGTTGGACACCGCCTGGGCGGGTCTTTTTCCGCCGGGACTGCGTCGATTTTCCTTGCCATACAACAGTATGCCTGCGGAAAATTTTCTTGCCTGACGAAAAAATCTTTCGCCTATCCGGCATCTCCCGGTTGTGGATACGGGCCCCAGAAGACGAGTTGTTACCGTTTTGTAACTTTTTCGTCCGAGCCTGACAGCTTTTCCCAGCGAAAAAACGCCTGTTTTCGCTAAAAGTGGGAGGAAGGAGCTTGATTTTATCCAATAAACTTGACAAAAGTGGGGAAGTAGTGTATACTGGCACCAGTTTTTCAACCGGTAACAAAAGTTACAAATCGTTTTTCCGCTTTCCGGCAGTTCCGGACTGAGGAAAAACGGTCCAAGGCGCGCCTGCTGCGAGACAGTTGAGCACACGGGCGCGGACCGCCGGCGGGCGCGGCCAATCATGACCTGTCCGCGTGAAAAACAATATTCAGGAGGTATGTTTTGAAGCTGCAAAACTTACAAAAAAGCCCCCGCACCCACCGGTGCTGCCGCCCCACGGTCCTGCTGGCGTTGCTGTTCGCCCTGGCCGCCGGGGCCGCCGCCACCGGCTGGGCTGAAGCCGTCTACGTCGTTACCGGCCTGGACGACGGGGCCATCGTTTTGGATGGGGCCGGGGAGGCCCCCGACCTGTCCTCCAAGATCCTGCATATCACCTCCGGCACCAAGGGCTACGACGTGAACCTGTCCTCCGGGCGGCCTGTCACGGTCCGCCATGGCGATGAGGTATATACTGCCAAGAGCAAGCGGGAGACCGTTTCCACGCTGCTGAAGCGGCTGGGCGTGGTCCCCAGCCCCCTGGAGGGCGTGGCGGTGGACGTGACCGACGCCGGACTGACCATCACAGTGGCGGAGGAGATCACCTATTACGAGACCCTGACGGAGGAGGCCCCTTATGACACTGTCCGGGTTGCCAATCCCGAGATGAAAAAGGGAGAGGAAAAGGTGATCCAGGAGGGGAAGGACGGCGTGCGCACCTCCATCTATGAGATCACCTGGAGCAACGGCACCCAGATGTCCCGCCAGTTCGTGGAAGAGCTGGACAGCACCGCCGTGGATAAGATCGTGGAGTACGGGACCGCAGCCGCACCGGCCGCCGCGGCCGCGGAGCAGTCGCCCATTGCCAGCGTTTCCAAAAACGCCGACGGCAGCGGCGTGCTGACGCTGAAGTCCGGCACGACCCTGCGCTTTTCCAGTGCCAAGACCATGACCGCCACCGCTTATACTGCCGGGTATGACGGTGCGGACTACACCACCGCCACCGGCACGTTTGTCCGGGTCGGCACCGTGGCCGTGGATAAGAAGGTCATTCCCCTGGGGACCCGGATGTATATCGTCACCAACGACGGCATCGTCTACGGCATGGCTGTGGCGGAGGACACCGGCGTGCGGGGCAACAAGGTAGACCTGTATTACGACACCTATCAGCAGTGCATCAACTTCGGCCGAAGGAGCTGCACGGTGTATATCCTGGAGTAAGCTCCCAAAACAGCAGATATGAGCGCCAGCCAAAACGGCTGGCGCTCATGAGACTGTCGAAAAAGTGGCTATGCCACTTTTTCGAGAAAGCTACGGCCTGCCGCAGCGCACTCGCTGTCCGCCTGGGCGGACAACTCGCACGTTTGCAGGCCGAGATGTGTTTTTTCCGACGTACACGCCGCCGGAAAAAACAGATCAAAATTCTTTCGCGCCTGCGGGCGCGAACTCTGCGAGACTTTTTCGACAAACTGATGAGCGCCAGCCAAAACGGCTGGCGCTCATGCTTTTTACGTACTGGGGATCCCGTTATCTATGGCATGCAGAAGCTCCGGGAGCTGGGACAGGGCGGTGACGCGGTAGTCCGGGGCTATATCCGGGCGGCGGGGAGCGCCGTGGGGGTCGAACCAGCAGGTGCGGATGCCGGCGTTGAGACCGCCCCGGATGTCGGAGGTCAGGCTGTCGCCCACCAGCAGGGCCGCTTCCCGGGAAAAGCCAGGGATGGCAGCGAACACCGCCTGGAAAAAGGCGGGGCTGGGCTTGTCGAAGCCGATGGTCTCGGAGATGAAAATGCCTTTGAAATACGGCTTGATGCCCGCGCTGTCCAGGCGGCGGTGCTGCACGGCGGCAGCGCCGTTGGAGACGATGTACAGGTCGTATTGGGGGGCCAGGGCTGCCAACAGCTCCGGCGCGCCGGGGATGAAGAGATGGCCCTCCGCCAGATGGCCTTCGTAGCGTTCACAGGTCTCCCGGGCGTCCCGGTCCAGCCCTAGTTCCGTGAACAGCAGCTCGAAGCGGCGGGTCAGCAGCTGGGGACGGGTCACTTTTCCCTCCTCCAGCAGCGCCCACTGGGCGGCGTTGATCTCGTGATAGCGGTCCAGCACCGCATTCCCGGCGGGGACGTGCATCTCCGTCAGGGCCTTGGTCAGGGCCGCCCGCTCCGCCCGGGCAAAGTCCAGCAGGGTATCGTCCAGATCGAAAAAAATGGTTTTCAGCATAAGACGCCTCCTGTTTCGGTAAAATCAGTATACCATAGCTTCGGAGGGCTTGGCAAGAGGAGCTGTTTTTGATATACTGAGGAACACGAAAGGCGGGATAGCATGAATCTCTGTGACTATCAGACCATCCGGGAGCTGCTGGGGCGGCACGGATTTCATTTTTCCAAGTCCCTGGGGCAGAATTTTTTGATCGATCCCCAGGTGCCGTATGATATCGCGGCATCGTCTCAGGCGGACGGGCGCTGCGGCGTGCTGGAGATCGGACCGGGCATCGGTCCTCTGACGGCGGAGCTGGCCCGGCGGGCGGGGAAGGTCGTTTCCGTGGAGCTGGACAAGTCCCTGCTGCCGGTATTGGCGGAGACCATGGCCCCCTATCCCAATGTGGAGATCGTGTCCGGAGACGTGCTGAAGCTGGACCTGAACGCCCTGGCGGCGGAGAAGTTCCAGGGGCTGCGGCCCATCGTGTGCGCCAACCTGCCCTATAACATCACCACGCCGGTGCTGACCAAGCTCGTGGAAACGCCCTGCTTTGAGACCATCACCGTGCTGATCCAAAAGGAGGTGGCCCAGCGGCTGGCGGCGGCCCAGGGGTCCGGGGACGGCGGGGCCTTCTCGGTGTTTTTGCAGTATCACATGGAGACGCAATATCTGTTCGACGTGCCGCGGGAGAAATTCCTGCCGGAGCCCAAGGTGACCTCTGCTGTGCTGCGGTGCGTCCGGCGGGCGCACCCCGCCGTGGAGGTGGAGGACGAGGCGTTTTTTTTCAAGGTGGCCCGGGGAGCGTTCCTGCTGCGGCGAAAGACCCTGGCCAACTCCCTGGCGGCGGCGCTGGGCATGGAAAAGGCCGCCGTGCAGGCGGCCATCGCGGACTGCAGCCTGCCCGCCGACATCCGGGGCGAGCGGCTGACGCTGGAGGACTTCGCCCGGCTGGCGGAGCGGCTGGCAAAGGAGCGCCGCTGACCGCAAAGGGAATGCCCATTTCAGACCGGCGATGCTGCTCGGTTTTTCGGATGAATCGCCAGGTAGAACCTGTACCAATGGGGGAGGAATGCCGGATGGACGAGGAATTTTTCTGCCGATCAAGGCGTTATGACGCAGGAATACTTGGAGTATTCCAAGGAGAAACAACGCAGAGCGGCGGGAAAAGGACCGCTCAGACGGTGTGCTGCACCTATTGGTACGGGTTCTTACAAAATACAGGATGACTGGATCATGGCAGCCATCCTGTATTTGGCTTATATGGAGGGCATGCATGGAACCGGAAGTCAGAAAATCCCTTTATTGTATTTGAATTGGGCGTAAAGCATGAAGATCAGCCCCACGACAATACCGGCAAGGCAGATTTTTATCACACTTAGAGTAAAAGGGAAGTGGGAAACTCCCTTTTATTTTTCGTGCTGCTCAATTATTTGAACTCCCGCCAAAATGACAAAAGAAACAGTCATCCTTTAGGGTGACCGTAAAATAAAATTTAGCTCTGATTCAAATCTGAGTTACCATCGAAAAAGTCAATAATAACCTTCTGACAATCCCGGCACAAATGGGAAACAACAGCAGATCCTTTCATAACTGATAATTTGGAAAGAACGACGGCACCATCATAGAATTCTGCCCTACCGAATAACGTTCGTTTTTCACTTTTTATCCAGGAAATCTCCTGTGGGCTTTGAATCAGCCCCTTCTCCATCTCTTGGCCACAGTATGGACATTGCATCCTTTATCACATCCGAATCTATAGACCTGATTATAGCACAGTATATGTTGGAGTTCAATCTACAAGTTGGTGAAATCGACGGAGTTTCATGCCGGCAGCACAAAAGGTAAAAGAAAGGTGGGAAATGTCCGCTTGCATTTCCCAGCGGAAGGTGGTATCCTATACATCTGAAAATGATTCTCAAATTGAAAGAGGATGTATCGTGAAAAAAAGCTGCTTTGTACTGCTGCTGTGCCTTCTGCTGACGGGCTGCGGTCCGGCAGAGGCGCCGGCCCGGCCGGACCGGCCCCAGATCGTGGCCACGGTGTTCCCAGCCTATGACTTTGCCCGGGCCGTCTGCGGGGAGCTGGCGGACGTCCGCCTGCTGCTGCCGCCGGGGGCGGAGAGCCACTCCTATGAGCCTACGCCGGCGGATATCCTGGCAGTCCAGGACTGCGACCTGTTCATCTGCCTGGGTGGCGAATCCGACGCTTGGGTCGATACCATCCTCTCCGCGGTGGAGCCACGGGGAGAGGTGCTGCGGATGGTGGACTGTGTGGAGCTGCTGGAGGAGGAGACCGTGGAGGGGATGCAGGCCCAGCCGGGCCATGACCACAGCCACGATCACGACGAACATGACCATGAGGCGGAGGAGCATAGTCTGGGCCAGGTAGTGGGCATGGACGAGCATGTCTGGACCTCCCCCTGCAATGCCGCTGCCATTGTCCGGACTGTGGGCGGACGGATGGAGACTCTGGACCGCCCCAATGCGGCAGCCTACCGGGAAAACGCCGAGGCCTATGCTGGACAGATCGACGAGCTGGACCAGCGGTTTGCGGATCTCTTTGCGGCCCAGCCGGAGCGGACCATCGTATTTGGAGACCGGTTCCCGCTGCGGTACTTCGCCGAGGAATATGAACTGGACTACTATGCCGCGTTTCCTGGCTGCGGGACCCAGACAGAGCCGTCGGCGGCCACCATTGCCTATTTGACCGCCAAGGTGCGGGACGAGGGCATCCCAACGGTGTGGTATATCGAATTTTCCAACCATCTGGTGGCGGACAGCATCGCGGAAGCCACCGGGACCCAGACTGCCATGTTCCACACCTGCCACAATGTCTCCCGGCAGGAAATGGAGGCGGGAGCCACATATCTGTCCTTGATGGAGCAAAATTTTGTGTCTTTAAAACAATATTTTGGATGATTTCCAGATTTGCCGGTAGATCTGCCTTTTATCAGAGGGATAGGATGGCTTTCTTATATGGCTCATTCTCCGGGACCGGGGTGGATGACTTTGCCCACGCTCCAAAAACGGGCGGCCTGCCGGGCCATTTCCAGCCGTTCCTCCGGGGTGCGGTAACGCAGCTCCGCCGTGTGGCAGCCGCAGTCCAGGCAGCTGACATACACGCACCAGCCGTCCTCGTCCTGGAGCATCCCGGCTCCGTGGCACAACGGACAGTCCAGCAGTTCGATGTTTTCAAAAGAGTCCATACCTGTTCTCCTGTTCTGAAATGGAAGTGCGGTCGTGCTGATTTTAGTGTACCACAACGGCGGAAAAAGAACAATGAAAACTTTGCCAGGATGCGGGAGGGAGCGGTACGAGAAATCCCCACCCGTACGGGTTGGGATCATGAGTGGAGCGGATTTTGATCCGACGAGCACCGGGGCAAGAAAAACACTTTTTTACTCGCCCCTCCGTCCTATCCGACCGCGAATCCAGCGGAGCGAATCGCGGTCGGAAGCGAAGAAAAAGCACGTCTGGCGTATGAAAAGGCCTTAAGGCCTTTTCATCGCCTTAGGGCTTTTTCTGAGCTGTACCAAGGCGATGAAAATACTTTTCCAGCCAAAAGGTTTGCCAAAGCCAAACCGAAGCCCAGCAAAGCGGGTTCGGTTTGGAAAGGAGGAGCAGCAGAATGAGCGCGCTCTGACTTTTGAAAAAAGTCGGAGCAAGCGATATGCCGCTTGCTCCGACGTGGCGCGGAAGGAGGGATTTGAACCCTCGCGGCGTTTATTAGACACCCTACTCCCTTAGCAGGGGAGCCCCTTCGGCCTCTTGGGTACTTCCGCAGATCATATGAAAAAAGTGGCGGAGAGAGTGGGATTCGAACCCACGGATGCTTGCACATCGCCGGTTTTCAAGACCGGTTCCTTCAACCGCTCGGACATCTCTCCACGAACCGGCAGGGGGGCCGCCGCCCCTCAAGCACCTGAAGTATGATACCATATCCGCTCCGGGTTTGTCAATATCAATTTCCCATTCGTGAGGAACTTCGCGGCGGTCCCGCACCCGGGGCCGCCGGAGACACGAAAGCGGGAAGCCCAATCGGACTTCCCGCTTCGGCGGATCGGATCACTTATTGACAGAGGCGGCGATGGCATCGGCCAGGGCATCCATCTCGCTCAGGTTCTGTTCCTGGAGGGAGGAAGCCATGGTCAATCCGTCGTCCAGGATGTCCATGTGCTTGAGCTTCTCCAGTTCCGCACGCATGAGGGCGCCGGACCGGGGCGCCCAGGAGCCGTTTTCCACCAGGGCTACGGTGCGCTTCTGAAGATTCAGGGCCTTCATGTCCGCCAGGAAGTTGTGCATGGGCGGGAAGATCCCCAGATTATAGGTGACGGAGGCCAGGACCAGGTGACTGTATTTGAACAGGTCGGAGATCAGGTAGCTCACATGGGTGCTGGACACGTCATAAAGCCGGGTATTGGTGACGCCCCGGTCTGCCAACTTGGCGGCCAGGACCTCGGCAGCGGTCTCGGTGTTGCCGTACATAGAGGCATAGACGATCATGACGCCCTTCTCCTCCGGCTCATAAGTGGCCCAGTGGACATACTTGTCGATGATATAGCCCAGGTCCTTCCGCCACACGGGACCGTGGAGGGGGCAGAGGTACTTGATGTTGTCCAGACCCACGATGTTGGCCGCCTTGTTCAGCAGGGCCTGGACCTGGGGACCGTACTTGCCCACGATATTGGTGTAGTAGCGGCGGGCGTCGTCGATCCACTCGCCGTCAAAGTCGAACTCGTCGGCGAACAGCTTGCCGTCCAGGGCACGGAAGGAGCCGAAGGCGTCGGCGGAGAAGAGGACGCCGTTGGTGGTGTCGAAGGACACCATGGCCTCGGGCCAGTGGACCATGGGGGCGCTGACGAAGGCGATGGTGTGCTTGCCGAAGCACTTGGTATCGCCCTCCCGGACCTCCTCCACACGGCTGCTGTCGATGGGGAAGCCGAACTGGTGCAGCAGGATCACCGCCTTGGGGGAGGTGACGATCTTCACCTCCGGCCAGCGGAGGAGGATCTCCTCAATGGAGGCGGCGTGATCCGGCTCCACGTGGTTGATGACCAGGTAATCCAGGGTGCGGCCGTCCAGAACGGCCTTCACATTGTCGATGAACTGACGGCCCACGGACCAGTCGGCAGTGTCGAACAGAACGGTCTTTTCGTCCAGCAGGACGTAGGCGTTGTAGCTGACGCCGTGGTACAGGGGATGGATATTCTCAAACAGGGCCAGGCGGTGGTCGTTGGCACCGACCCAGTACAGATCGTCGGTGACTTTCCGGAAATTATACATAGCAGATACCTCCTTTTATCCTCAGGCAGCTTTAGACTTCGATTTCGATGAACTGGTCCACGCCCTCGCCGCAGTGGGGGCAGACCCAGCCTTCCGGCAGGTCCTGGAACTTGGTGCCGGGCTTGACGTCGCTCTCGGGGTCGCCCACCAGCAGGTCGTACTCGTGGCCGCAGCCGTTGCAGATGTACAGCTTCCGAGGCTGCGTGATCTTCTTGGGCGTGGCACGCTTCATCTTCTTCATGGGCGGGGCGGGCAGTTTCTCGCCGGTGTCCAGGGCCTTGGTCAGCAGGGGCAGGATCTCCATCACATCGCCCACGATACCGTAGTCGCAGTTTTTGAAGATACGGGCGTTGGGGTCGATGTTGATGGCTACGATGGTGGAGGCGTCCTTGATGCCCTTCAGATGCTGGCCCGCACCGGAGATGCCGCAGGCGATGTACAGATTGCCCTTGAACTTCTGGCCGCTCATGCCCACATAGCGGTTCAGGGGGACGTATTGCAGCGTCTCGGCCACGGGACGGCTGGAGCCGATGGCGGCGCCGGCGGCCCTGGCCAGGTCTTCAATGAGCTTCATGTTCTTCTTTTCGCCGATGCCCTTGCCGGCGCTGACGACCCGCTCTGCCTGGACGATGGGGGTGTCCATGGGGATGCCCACAGTGAAGTCATAGCCGTCCTTCTTCAGGGCTGCCACCAGAGCGTCGACCCGCTCCTGGGCGGTGCCGTCCTTCAGGATCTGTTTCTTGCGCTCGCCGGTCTCTGGACCGCGCTTCTGGACCGGGGCGGCGTCGGCTTTGCCTGCCTTGCCCAGGATGTGAGAGGCGATGACGACCCGCTGGATCTCGTTGGTGCCCTCGTAGATGGTGGTGATCTTGGCGTCGCGGTAGAAGCGCTCCACCTCCATGCCCTTCAGGTAGCCGTTGCCGCCGAAGATCTGGAGAGCGTCGTTGGTGACCTCCAGAGCGATGTCGGAGGCGTACTGCTTGGCCATGGCAGACTCCATGCCGTAGGGGACATGGTCCTGCTTCAGATCGGCGGCGCTGTATACCAGCAGGCGGGCGCAGCGGAGCTTGGTGGCCATGTCGGCGATCTTGAAGGCGATGGACTGCTGCTGGCAGATGGGACGGCCGAACTGGACCCGCTCCTTGGAGTACTCCACAGCCGCCTCAAAGGCGCCCTGAGCGATGCCCAGCGCCTGGGCCGCGATGCCGATGCGGCCGCCGTCCAGAGTGCTCATGGCGATCTTGAAGCCCTGGCCCTCCTTGCCCAGCAGGTTCTCCTTGGGGACCTTCACGTTGTTGAAGAGAAGCTGGCAGGTGGCGGAGGAGCGGATGCCCATCTTGTCGTAGTGGTCGCCGAAGGTGAAGCCCTCCCAGCCCCGCTCCACGATGAAGGCGGAGATGCCCCGGGTTCCGATGTCCGGCGTGGTGACGGCAAAGACCACATAGGTGTCCGCCTCGCCGCCGTTGGTGATGAAGATCTTCTCGCCGTTCAGCAGCCAGTGGTCGCCCATGTCCACGGCGGTGGTCTCGGTGCCGCCGGCGTCGGAGCCGGCGTTAGGCTCCGTCAGGCCAAAGGCGCCGATCTTTTTGCCGGAGCACAGATCCGGCAGGTACTTCTTCTTCTGCTCCTCGGTGCCAAAGGCGTAGATGGGGTAGGTGCCCAGGGACGTGTGAGCCGACAGGATGACGCCGGTGCCGCCGTCCACCCGGGCCAGCTCCTCCACGGCGATGGCATAGCTCAGGGCGTCCAGCCCGGCACCGCCGTATTTCTTCTCATAGGGGATGCCCATCAGGCCCATTTCCCCCAATTTTTTGACGGCCGACCTGGGGAAGCGGTTCTCCTGGTCCAGCATAAACGCGATGGGCTTGACCTCCGCCTCCGCGAAGGCCCGGACCTTGGCCCGCAGTGCCTCGTGGGCTTCAGTGGTTTGATAGAACATACTGCTTTCCTCCTTTTCCGCTTTTCATAGAAAATGTACGCTTCACGCCAATATTTGCAGGTAGTTATTGTAGATAGTATATATAGTATATAAAAAGACGGGAGAAAAACAAAGTGATTTTTGCAACAGTGTGGGGCTTTTGGGAGGTGTCACAAAAAGTGATGGTATTTTTTGGCGTTTTCCATGGGGAGGGAGAGGCGCTTTTTCCATACGGCGCGGGGAAGAAAAGAAACCGCCCGGCAGGTCCTGCTGCCGGGCGGGGTGCTGTTCTGGCTGTTTGGAAAGGGGGCGGGGCCGCTGCGCCTCCGGTCAGATCCGGGCCACACCGGAGTCCCGGGCGGCCTGGGCCACGGCGGCGGCCACAGCGTCCTTCACCCGGGGGTCGAAGGCGGCGGGGATAATGTAATCGGCGGACAGCTCCTCGCCGGAGATCAATCCCGCCAGGGCGTGGGCGGCGGCGATCTTCATGGCGTCATTGATGTCGCTGGCCCGCACGTCCAGCGCGCCCCGGAAGATACCGGGGAAGGCCAGCACGTTGTTGATCTGGTTGGGGTAGTCGCTGCGGCCGGTGGAGACCACCGCCGCGCCGCCGGCTTTGGCGTCCTCGGGGAAGATCTCCGGCGTGGGATTGGCGCAGGCAAAGACAATCGCGTCCCGGTTCATGGTCCGTACCATCTCCGTGGTGACGGAATTGGGGGCGGAGACGCCGATGAACACGTCGGCACCTGCCAGAGTCTCGGCCAGGTTCCCGGGCTTCCGGTCCAGATTGGTGACCTGGGCCATTTCCTCCTTGATCCAGTTGAGACCGTCCCGACCCGCGTAGATAGCGCCCTTGCGGTCGCAGAGGGTGATGCGCTTGGCTCCGGCGGAGAGCAGGAGCTTGGTGATGGAGATGGCCGCCGCGCCGGCGCCGTTGATGACGATGCGGACCTCCTCCAGCCGTTTGCCCACCACCTTCAGGGCGTTGGTCAAGCCCGCCAGAGTGATGACGGCGGTGCCGTGCTGGTCGTCGTGGAAGATGGGGATGTCGCAGCGCTCCTTCAGCTTCCGTTCGATCTCAAAGCAGCGGGGGGCGGCGATGTCCTCCAGGTTCACGCCGCCGAAGGACCCCGCCAGCAGGGCCACGGTGTTCACGATGTCGTCCACGTCCTTGCTGCGGACGCACAGGGGAATGGCGTCCACGCCGCCGAAGGCCTTGAACAGGACGCACTTGCCCTCCATGACGGGCATACCGGCCTCAGGGCCGATGTCGCCCAGGCCCAGAACGGCGGTGCCGTCGGTGACTACGGCCACGGTGTTCCAGCGGCGGGTCAGTTCATAGCTCTTGTTGATATCCTTCTGAATCTCCAGGCAGGGCTGGGCCACGCCGGGGGTGTAGGCCAGGGACAGGGCGTCCTTGCTGTCCACGGCGGCCCGGGGCGTCATTTCCAGCTTGCCCTTCCACTCATAATGCAGGCGCAGGGATTCCTTTGCATAATCCATGATGCGATGCTCCTCTCATTTGTTGAAAAGTGCTTTCTTCATTCTAGGGCAAAATGCTGGGGATGTCAATTCCAGATGAAAAATGTTTATGGGGCGGAGCACGGAAAAAGGGAGGGCCATTCGGCCCTCCCTTGGGTTCCAGCGGGAAGTTACAGAGACTTCTCGTAGGACTCGATCATCTTCTTGACCATCTGGCCGCCGACAGAGCCGGCCTCACGGCTGGTCAGGTCGCCGTTGTAGCCTTCCTTCAGGTTGACGCCCACCTCGGAGGCAGCCTCCATCTTGAACTTGTCCATGGCGGCGCGAGCCTCAGGAACGTTGATCTTGTTGTTGTTCTTGCTAGACATAGTCAGTCTCTCCTTTTCATCAAATCAAATGTGGGTCTGTTGGGTATCGCAGGCATAGTTTGACTCGAAGGAACGGGAATATGCTGTTTTTTTGGCGGAAAAATTTTGACGATGGAGAAAATTTTTCTGAAACCATGGAGGAAGGCTGGACATTTGCGGCGGCAGCGGGTATGATATAGTCAATTCGCTTAAGAAACACAAACGGTTTTTCAAGCGGGCTGCGCCGCTTTGTGCGGAGTACACGGTTATTGGCTATGATAAGGAGTTTTTCCAATAGATCTTAAATATGACAGTGGAGTGACGATATGGGTAAATATTTTGGTACAGACGGTTTTCGCGGCAAGGCGGGAGAGGGACTGACCGCCGCCCACGCTTATGAGATCGGCCGTTTTTTGGGCTGGTACTACGGCCGCGCCCAGCGGGCGCAGATCGTGGTGGGAAAGGATACCCGCCGGTCCAGCTATATGCTGGAATACGCTATCAGCGCGGGCATGGCTTCCTCCGGCGCGGACGTGTATCTGCTGCATGTGACCACCACGCCCTCGGTTTCTTATGTGACCCGGACCGACGGCTTTGACTGCGGCGTGATGATCTCCGCCAGCCACAATCCCTTCTACGACAACGGCATCAAGCTGATGAACCGGGAAGGGGAAAAGATGGACGAGGCCACCATCCGCCTGGTAGAGGACTATCTGGATGGGAAGCTGGAATTGGACGGCCAGCCCTGGAAGGAGCTGCCTCTGGCCACTGGAGAGGATGTGGGCGCCATCGTGGACCACAGCGCTGGACGGAACCGGTACATTGGATATCTGATCTCCCTGGCCATGTACTCCTTCAAGGGAAAGAAGGTGGCGCTGGACTGCGCCAACGGCAGCGCCTGGAGCATCGCCCCCAGCGTGTTCAAGGCATTGGGCGCCGAGGTGCGGGTCATCAACGACAGCCCTGACGGATTGAACATCAACCGGGACGCCGGATCGACCCACATCGACGGCCTGCGGCAATACGTGCGGGAAAACCACATGGACGCGGGATTTGCCTTTGACGGCGACGCGGACCGCTGTCTGGCTGTGGACGAGAACGGCGAGCTGGTGGACGGCGACAAGATCATGTACATCTACGGCCTTTACATGAAGGAGCGGGGCAAGCTGGTGAACAACACCGTGGTCACCACGGTGATGAGCAACTTTGGCCTGTACAAAGCCTTGGATGAGGCGGACATTGGCTACGTCAAGACCGCCGTGGGCGACAAGTACGTCTATGAGTACATGGTCCAGCACGGCAACCGCATCGGCGGCGAGCAGTCCGGCCACATCATCTTCTCCAAGTATGCCCGGACCGGTGACGGTATCCTTACCGCGCTGAAGGTGATGGAGGTCATGCTGGCCAAGAAGCTGCCCCTGAGCCGTCTGGCGGAGCCGGTGACCATCTATCCTCAGGTGCTCATCAACGCCCGGGTGCGGGACAAGAAAGAAGCCCAGGAGGACCCGGCGGTACGGGCTGCGGTGCAGGCCGTGGCCGACGAGCTGGGCGGCACCGGCCGTATTCTGGTGCGGGAGTCCGGCACGGAGCCGCTGGTGCGGGTCATGGTGGAGGCGGAGACCCAGGAGCGCTGCCAGACGCTGGCGGAGCGGGTCGTGGCCGTCATTCGGGAACAGGGCCACATGGCCTGATATAGTCAATTGACTTTAAAAATCGCAAGTGATTTTTAAAGCGGGCTATGCCCGCTGCGCACAAAGTGCACAGTCATTGACTATGAAATCTAAATCAAGGCCGCATCCCGCGGCCTGTCACAGCGCATATGTGCTGTGACACTTGAAAAGTGGGTTTACCACTTTTTAAGTTATTTGATTATAGTTGACATAAAAACAGCTCTGCAGAGGTTTCTCCGCAGAGCTGTTTTTATGAAATGAGGAATTATCCCTTTGCTGCTTCACAGCAATTTCCTCTGAAAAGGGGAACTGGCCCCCATGGGGAGCGTGAAACAAGGTGGCCGGCGGAGCCGGCAATTTAAAATTCCTCATTCCTAATTTCTGATTGTCATTACGTCAGCGGTCCAACTCTTTTTTGACGGCCTTGGCCAGCAGAGCCTGGCCCTCGGGGGAGCGGAGGACCTCCAGCACTGTGGAACGGACCATGTCCTGGAAGGACTTGCTTTTCAGCAGGGTGCTGAACACCGCGCCGTCCTCTTTGCCGCCGGAGGACTGGATCACTTTGGAGGCCAGGGGCCTGGGAGCGGGGCGGACCGGCTCGCCGTCAGGCACTGCGCCGCTGAGCCAGGAATCCATGCTGGTGGGATCGTCGGTCTCCCCCCGAAGATAGGAGAGGGAGACGCCGAAATAATGGGCCAGCTTGGTTTGCTGGTCCTGAGTCGGGGTCTGGCGGCCGGTCTCAAATTTTTCAACGGACATGCGGGGCAGACCCAGAGCCGCCGCCAGGGCGGGGCGGCTCATTGCTTTTTGTGTGCGGAGCGCTTCGATGCGCTGTGCCATGGTCACCATGATTGTGATCCCTCCTGATTCAATTCCGCTGCCGGTCCGGCAGGAAACAAAGCTGGCCCGCCGCCCGGCTGGCGTTGAGGTCGATGAGCCGCTGGTTGCGGCTGCCCCGGAACCGCAGGGAGATGTCCTTCAGCTCTTCCACGAAGCGGCCGTCCACCAGCACGTCCAGCAATGACAGCATCTCGTCCGTCGCCTCGCAGCGGGGGTGGGAGCCGTCGGTGGTCAATTCCTCATAGGTGAAGCCGGAAAAAGACCAGATGGTCTTTTCCGGATACGACGCCCGGACCCGGCGGAGGAAAGGCACCAGCGCCCGCTGGTTCTCCGGCTCGAAAGGCTCGCCGCCCAGCAGGGTCAGGCCGCTGATGTAGCCGGGAGAGAGCAGGGAGAGCAGATAGTCCTCCGTCTCCGCCGTGAAGGGCTGGCCGTAGTCAAAGGCCCAGGTCTGGGGCTGGAAGCAGTTTTTGCAGTGGTTGGTGCAGCCGGAGACGAACAGCGTCACCCGTACGCCCTCGCCGTTGGCGATGTCGCAGTTTTTGATCTCACCGTAATACATGGGAGGCTCCTTTCGTGATTTGGAACTCACTGCGCCTGTGGGTTGTCAGAAGCCATAAGCACGGTGCCCAGCACCATGATGACAAGCGCGGCGCAAAATTGCAGGGTGGGCTGTTCACCCAGCAAAAGGATGCTAAAGGCCACGCCGAGGAACGGCGCGATAGAATAATATGCGCTGGTCCTAGCCGCGCCGAGATCCTTTTGAGCCAGGATGTAAAAATTGATGCTCAGGCCATAAGAGACAAAACCCAGGATCAGTGCGGTCAAAGTCCATAGAAAATTTGGAAAGTCCTCGCCGAGGAGCAGTGCGATGCAGAGGCTGCCCAAGCCGGAAAAGCAGCCTTTAATCGTGACGATCTCCACGGAGCTTTTGCTGCTGAGCATCTTTGTGCAATTGTTTTCAAAGCCCCAGCATAGGCAAGCTCCCAGCACCAAGAGGGAGCCGGTGTTAAAGGTGAAGGCCCCTGCGTTTTCGAAACTCAAAATCGCGCTGGCCAGGGTCACCAGGAAAATAGCGCACCACAGTTTTTTAGAGATGGCTTCCTTAAAAATGACCAGCGCAATGACCGAGGTGGCGACGATCTCAAAATTGTTCAGCAGGGAGACATTTCCGGAGGTTGTCCGTGCAATGCCTGCCATCAGCAGAATGGGGGCAGCGATATCCAGGACTACCATACCGACCGTATAGGGGAGATCCCGTTTGGTCAGGGGCTGCCGGGATGAGGGACGGCCCAGGAGCTTTTCCAAGGCACTGTACAACAGCAGGCCGACCCCCGCCCCCAGATACAGAAGAGCGGCCATCATGGCTGCGTCCACATGGTGCAGCAGGATCTTGGATATGGGGACATTGATTGCATACAGGGCGGCGGCCAGGATGGCATACAAGGCTGCTGTTTTGTTGATTTTCATAGAAGCTGCGCTCCGCATAAAATCGAATTTGCGCTGGTATTACTTATTCTATCGTATTTTTTATCTGATTGCAAGGTTTGACAGCTTTTGGCCCGAGAAAGAAAAATAAGGGATACAGGGGCCTGTATCCCTTATTTGCTGCGGTCATATTGTTTACAGGTGCAGAACTCTGTCCCGGATCTCCTGGGTGCGGCCCTGGTTCCAGAACTGGGTGCCGATGTAGCCGCAGGTGCGGCGGGCCACGTTCATCTTGCTCTCATCCGTGTTGCCGCACTTGGGGCACTTCCAGATGAGCTTGCCGCCCTCTTCCACGATCTGGATCTCGCCGTCCCAGCCGCAGACCTGGCAGTAGTCGCTCTTGGTGTTCAGCTCGGCGTAGATGATGTTGTCATAGATGAAGCGCATGACGGCCAGCACCGCCGGCAAGTTGTTCTGCATGTCCGGCACTTCCACGTAGCTGATGGCGCCGCCGGGGGAGAGGTGCTGGAACTGGGCCTCGAACTTCAGCTTGTCGAAGGCGTTGATCTCCTCGGTGACGTGGACGTGGTAGGAGTTTGTGATATAGCCCTTATCGGTGATGCCCTCGATGACGCCGAAGCGCTTCTGCAGACACTTGGCGAACTTGTAGGTGGTGGATTCCAGCGGCGTGCCGTACAGGGAGTAGTCGATGTCCTCGGCTTCCTTCCATTTGCGGCAGGCGGCATTCATGGTCTCCATCACCTGCAGGGCGAAGGGCGTGGCGGAGGGGTCGGTGTGGCTCTTGCCGGTCATGTACTTCACGCACTCATAGAGGCCGGCGTAGCCCAAGGAGATGGTGGAGTAGCCGTGGTACAGCAGATCGTCGATGGGCTCGCCCTTTTTCAGGCGGGCCAGGGCGCCGTACTGCCACAGGATGGGGGCCGCATCGGAGAGGGTCCCCTTCAGGCGCTCATGGCGGCAGCGGAGGGCCCGGTGGCACAGCTCCAGCCGCTCGTCGAAGATCTTCCAGAACTTCTCCAGGTTGCCGCCGGAGCTAAGGGCCACATCCGGCAGGTTGATGGTCACCACGCCCTGGTTGAAGCGGCCATAGTACTTG
>NZ_CANRKH010000017.1 GCF_947631165.1 uncultured Dysosmobacter sp.
CAGCGCCGCCAGGTACTGGACGGCATGGATATCAAGGACACCGTGCTGAACATGATGCACACCTCCATCGCCAACCACGTCTCCCTGGCCTTCAGCGAGAGCCAATCCCTGGACGCTGCCGCTTACCGGGAGATGCTGCGGGGCCTGGAGGGCACCTATTTCGCCAAGGGCGCCGTCCGGCTGAATGAATCTGAGATCGCCGGAAAGAACCAGGAGGAATTCACGGATCTGTTCATCGAGGCCGCTGAAAAGACCTACGCCGCCAAAGAGGCCGAGATCACCGCCCCCATCATGCGGGAGCTGGAGCGGGTCATCATGCTCCGGGTCGTGGATGAATACTGGATGGACCACATCGACGCCATGGACGATCTGAAACAGGGCATCCGGCTCCAGGCTTACGGCAACAACGACCCAGTGGACATGTATAAGCGGGAGTCCCTGGGGATGTTCGAGGAAATGGTGTCCGCCATCCAGGACGAGACCGTCCGCCGCCTGTACTCCGTCCGATTGAAGAAGGACGAGGAGGTCAAGCGGGAGCGGGTCGCCAAGGGCATGGTGGAGAACGTGGGCGGCGACGGCACCGCGCCGAAGAAAAAGCCCGTCGTCAAGTCCGTCAAGATCGGCCGCAACGACCCCTGTCCCTGCGGCAGCGGCTTGAAATGGAAGAAGTGCACCTGTAAAGAATATCACGACTGATATGAGACCGGTCGTTGCGGCTGATGCGAGCGCAAGCGAGCCGCGCCATCGTGCGCGTCCAAGCGGTTTGACGCATAGCGGCAAATCCTTGCCGCAGGCAGGCTCCGCCTGCCGAGGATGTGCAATCACAGGGTTCCCATGGGGTCCCGCCCCATGGGATTCGCAACGACCCCTGTCCCTGCGGCAGCGGCTTGAAATGGAAGAAGTGCACCTGCAAAGAATATCACGACTGATATGAAAAGCCGCCCTGCCGGGCGAGATCCCTGTCCCCCGCGCTACTGCGGCGCGGACCTCCTGACAAAACAGAGGTATGCTATGTCATTTCAGACCCATGAACAAAACGGCCTGGTCTGGCTGACCTCCCCGCTGCTGGCGGGAGTACGCCACGGCTTCTCCACCCGAAAGGGCGGTATCAGCAAGCCTCCTTTTGACTCTTTGAACCTGCGGACCGGCTGTGGAGACGCACCGGAAGCGCTGCGGGAAAACTACCGCCGCTTCTGCGCCGTCATCGGTGCGGACGCGGACCGGGCGGTCCTCAGCAAGCAGGTCCACGAGACCACAGTGCGGATCTGCACCGCCGCCGACGCCGGAAAGGGCCTGGGGCAGGAACGGGACTACACCGCCGACGCTCTCGTCACCAATGAGAGAGACCTGCCCCTGGTGGTTTTTTCCGCCGATTGCGGCATCATCCTGCTGTACGACCCGATCCACCAGGCCGTGGGCGCCGTCCACGCCGGATGGCGGGGCTGTGCCGGCGGGATCGTGGAAAAGGCCGTCCAGACCATGGAGTCCGCCTTCGCCTCGTCTCCTCGGGAGCTGCTGGCCGCCATCGGTCCCTGCATCGGCCAATGCTGCTTTGAAACGGACGGCGACGTACCCGCCGCCATGGAGGCCGCCCTGGGCGCGGAAGCAGTCCCGTTCCTGAAAAAACGGGGCCTTAAATGGCATGTGGATCTGGCGGGACTGAACCGCCGGTGGCTGCTGCGTTCCGGTCTGACGCCGGACCGCGTCGACGTCTGCGGCCTCTGCACCGCCTGCCACCCAGACCTCTTCTGGTCCCACCGGAAGATGGGGGAGGCCCGGGGCGTTCAGGGCGCCATGATCACGCTGCCGCCAAGGGAGGCATTATGAAAAAACGACTGCTCGCGCTCTGCGCGGTCCTCCTGCTGCTGGTCCCGCTGACCGGCTGCTGGCAGGAAACGGAAACCGGGGACGAGGGCCTGCCCCAGCCCAGCGAGGAGCCGGCGGAGAGCCGCGTCATCCTGCCGGAGCGCTTTGCTCTGCCCTACATGCCGGACCGCCCCCTGGACCCCGTGACCTGCCCTGACGGGATGCAGCAGACGGTGGCCTCGCTGGTATATGAGGGCCTGTTCCGCCTGGGCCCAGATCTTGAGCCGGAGCCGTGGCTGTGCGAGAGCTATACCTGCGAGCCGGACAGCCGTGCGTACGCCTTTGTCCTCCGCTCCGGGGTCGTCTTTTCCGACGGCTCTCCCCTGACCGCCGCTGACGTGAAGGCATCTCTGGACCGGGCCAGAAAGTCCGAGCGTTATGGCTCCCGGCTCTCCGCCGTCAGATCCGTGGCTGTACGGGACGGGGCCGTAGTGGTGGCCCTGTCCGCGGCTAATATTGCGCTTCCCGCCCTTTTGGACGTGCCCATCGTCAAAGCCGGCACAGAAAAGAACGGCGTGCCTACAGGCACCGGTCCCTACTTTTTCTCCCAGGAGGACACCGGCGCCTATCTGGTGGCAAACCAGTCCTGGTGGCAAGGAGAGGGCCAGCCGGTGGACCGCATCTCCCTCATCGAGGCCGCCGACCAGGATGCCATGCTCTACCGCTTCACCTCTCACGACGTCCAGCTGATTACCGCCGATCTGACTGGCACATCGCCCATCAGCGCCACCGGCAGCGTCAGCTTCCAGGATGCCGGCACCACCATTCTGCAATACGTGGGCTGCAACACCGCCCGGGAAGCCCTGCAGGACCCGGCCTTTCGCCGCGCCCTGAGCCTGGGCGTCAACCGGGCGCACATTGTCAGCGCCTTTCTGTCCGGCCACGGCAGCGCTGCACAGTTCCCCATATCCCCCCGTTCGCCCCTCTACCCTGAGGAGCTGGAAACGCGATATTCCTATGACGCTTTCACCACCGCTCTGGCGGCCTGCGGCAGCGATCAGCAGCCCCTCACTCTGCTGGTCAACCAGGAAAACAGCTTCAAGGTCTCCGTGGCCCAATACCTGGCCGAGTCCTTCACCGCCGGCGGCCTGCCGGTAACGGTCCGGTCTCTGCCCTGGGCGGATTATCAGGCCGCTCTGGCCGCCGGAGAATTTGACCTCTTCTACGGCGAGGTGCGACTCACCGCCGACTGGGATCTGTCCGCCCTGCTGGCCACCGGCGGCAGCCTGAATTACTGCGGCTGGGCGGATCAGCGGACCGACCAGCTGATCGCGGCCTTCGCCGCCGCCACAGACCGGGCCGCTGCTGCCGAGGCTCTGTGCGCCCATTTGCGGGACCAGGCCCCCATCCTGCCGGTGTGCATCAAATCCACCTCTGTGCTGACCCAAGCCGATGTGCTGGAGGGGCTTTCCCCCACCATGGCGGAGCCTTTTTACGATCTTTCCGCCTGTACGATCCATTTGCGGACAAACTGAATGTGTGAAAAAAGAACGCCCCGTAGGGCGTTCTTTTTTTGTTTCTTCACCGCTTGGCCTTGCCCGTGATCTCTTCCACCGAGATCTTCCAAATGGCTGTGCGGTGCAGGCTGGCGGCAACAGCCCGGTCAAAGTCCGCCATGTTTCCCGGCGTGTGCCGCTGGCACAGGAGCCGCAACGCATGGACCTTCTCACCGTCCCCCGTCACCTCCGCCGCTGTTCCAAAGGCCACAGCGGACTCAAACAAGGTCGTGAATTTTCCCTCTGGGACCCGGGTGTCCCCCACGCAGGTCAGGCACACCCGCGGCTGACGCCGCAGGCACTCCGCCTTCCGTCCCTCCATGGCGCTGTGAAAGTAGACGGCCCCGCCCTCCCGGACGATGGTGATGGGCAGGCAGTAGGGGCTGCCGTCCTCCGCCGTCATGGCCAGGACCGCATATGTGCACTTGTCCACTACCTCCCACGCGAATTTCTCCGGCATCTGCCGCTCTTTTCGCCGCATCTCTGTCATAAGCTCCTCTCCCTTTCCTCGATCAATTTCATCTTTTGCTGCCGGGTCAGCCGCTTTATTGCGATCTCCCGCCGCAGTGCAGCGGACTTGTCCGCCGCTTCCTCCTGATAGGCCAGCGTCACCGGCAGGCGGCTGCGGGTATACTTGGCCCCTTTGCCGCTCTGGTGGACCGCCAGCCGCCGCACTGGATCGTCAGTACAGCCGGTGTACAGCGTACCGTCGCCGCAGCGCAGCATATAGACAAACCAAGCCATCCGGCTCACCTCCTGTTTTGCCCAGTATACCATATCCCACCGCAAAAGGCAAAGCCCGCTTCCACCTTTCGGCAGCGCTCAGGGCCATAAGGCACATGCCGCATTCAGCAGTTAGCGCATAATCCCCCGTCCCGAGCCACCGCGCAACCACGCTTTCCTGTAGGAACCTGCTCCGCAAGGAGCATGCCGCATTTAGCCTTTCGGCAGCGCTCAGGGCCATAAGGCACATGCCGCATTCAGCAGTTGGCGCATAGGGACTTCCCTGCGGCGCATAGGTATGAAGGAACGGGAGGGATCTTATGCTGTCTGCCGCGCTGCTGCTTTTCGCCAACACACTGCTCTTCTCCCTGCGCCTGTCCGGCGGCGGGTCGTTCCCCAAGCCCCTCACCGCCTCGGAGGAGCGGGAGTGGCTATCCCGCTGCGCCCAGGGCGATCCGGAGGCCCGGAACGTGCTCATCGAACGGAACCTGCGCCTGGTGGCGCACATCGTGAAAAAGTACTATACGCAAAACGCCGATCAGGAGGACCTGATCTCCATCGGCACCATCGGTCTTATCAAGGGTATTTCCAGTTTCGATCCGGATAAAGGTGCCCGGCTGGCCACCTATGCCGCCCGGTGCATTGAGAACGAGATTCTTATGTACTTTCGAGGACAGAAAAAGCTGCAGGGGGAGGTCTCGCTTTCGGACCCCATTGAAAGCGACAAGGAGGGAAACGCCCTGCAATTGATCGACGTAGTGGGCATGGATGACACCATGCTGGAGGACATCCATGACCGGGACAGCGCTCTGCGGGTCCGCCAGCTGGTCCAGGAACGGCTGACCCCTCGGGAGGCCGAGATCATCCGCCTGCGGTATGGCCTGGGCGGAACCGTCCCCTTGACCCAGCGGGAAGTAGCCACCTCCTTCGGGATATCGAGGAGCTATGTTTCCCGCCGCCGCTAATGTAAACGATGCCCGGAGAAGCCTTGAAATGGAAGGCTTGTCCGGGCATCGGGCATTTGAGGGTAACGCCATCGTTATTGTAAACGGTGAGAAAATTTAGGATAAGCGGCCATTCTTCATGATTAAGTGGCGTTTGTTTTCGTTGACTGAATAGTGTCCTCTTCAGTTCCTGCCGCATTCCCTTCAATAGCATGCTTTAATTCATGCAGTTCATCAGCCTTGTCCGAACTTTTAGATTCATTTAGATCTTCTGGATTAATAATCTGTTGTTCTAACTCCTTAGCATATTTGGATCGAAATTCGTGATAATGCTCTGTTTTTCTAAACTGTATAAACAGTGGCCATGTTTCAACCATATTAGGAGTCATGCCAGTTAATAGTGCCTCATCCAACAAAGGAATTGCCTTTTCGTAGTTTTCTAAGAGGATTTCCTTCGCCATCCGAATTGAGACATCCATTGCAGAAAAATCTCTGCTTTCAATTTCTTCCTTTATATCTTTAAAATGCCCCATGTTTTTGTAAGAAATCCAGTAATTGATTTGACACAGCGTACTGGTTATTTTATCTTGAGCATCGTCCTTAGTCAATAATTCGAAAATATAACCACTTATAATCCAATCATTTTCCATCATGTGGTTAAAACCAGAACTGAACAAAAATTCCAAGTATTCCGGTTCATCATCTTTATTTCCTTTTAACGATGCGTATAAAAGGCCATAAACAATGACCATAGAAACATTAAAAGCATCCAATACATATTGTCTATTCGTAAGCAATTTTTCTCCAAGAGGATGCTCCTCTTCATCTTTTTTAATCCCTGCGAGATATTGACGGTTAACTTTACCTTTGTTATGGACAATTACATTTCGTCTATAGTATATTTCCACAAATTGCTCAAGGTACTTGGAGAGTGTTGATAAATCAAATTTATGACTTTTGATAACTCTTAACCATTCATCTAAAGGTTGACTCATTATGCTGTTGGCAGCTTCTAAAGAAAGCTCTTTTTTAAGGTTTTCAAAATCAAATTTAATTAATTCAGAATATCTGATACTCTTTTCATTCAAATATTTATTAGGATATTTCTTAACAAGCCACTCAAAATAGTCGGTTAAAAAACTTTCAAAACGAATAAGTAGTGAGATTAACGCATTGTTGTTATGTATGTCAAGCATCTGACGAGCTTTTTCATACTCGATAGCTGCTTTTTCAATGTTAAGTTCGTTTTTTTCGGGATCTACGCGTACTCTATTTATAGCCACAGAATAATAATGCCTATTAGATGTCTCAATTTCTTCTACTTTAACAACGGACTCAATATATTGTAGAAGTTTTTTGCCACTTTCTGTTTCGAAAAAAGACATATCACCAGAGGAAAGGCTCCGCAAATACATATCAATTATTGCGCCAAATTGATTTTTCTTTACATTCTTTTTACTAACTCTCTCAATCTGTTTATATTGAGACACATAAAAATATCTTGCAATTTTTATTTGTCGAATAAAATGATCTGCCATTGCTGCAAACATAAAACATTTCTTCTTTCTCTAATATTTCTCCAAGCGATACATTGTTATAAATCAAGCTTTATATATCCAACGTCCATTCTCGTGGCATTTGCCGAGTCTTTCTTCTTCAACTAAGCTACCAAGAATCCGATTCGCCGTCGCCGCCGACACACCACACAGTGCTCGGACGTCGGCGTTCATAATATAGTCGTGGGTTTTCAGAAACTCCTCAATCAGCTTCCAGCGCATCGCCGCTTTATCCATCTTCCCATCGCTCATTTCATCGCTCGTTTTGATAGCGTCAATGAGCGATGCTTTGATGGTTGAGAGCATGAACTCAATGAACACCGTGGACTCTCCGGCGTCGTTGGAGGCGTTGATGGCCTCGTAGTATTCCTGCTGTCGGTCGTGGATTATGGATTCTACCGGGAGCCAGGCAAAGGCGGAGTTCCACTTGGAGAGCAGCAGGGTGTGCCACAGGCGGCCCACGCGGCCATTGCCGTCGGCAAAGGGATGGATCAGTTCAAACTCATAGTGAAACACGCAGCTACGGATCAGCATATGGACGTCGCTGTTTTTGACCCAGTCCAGCAGTTCCATCACCAAGTCAGGCACATACTGCGGCAGCGTACCGAAGTGGAGAACGTGCCCTTCGTGATCCACCACTCCAACAGGACTGCTGCGGAATACGCCCGACTCCTCCACCAAACCCCGGGTCATAATACCGTGAGCCGTCAAAAGGTCATCCACGGAATAAGAATCAAGTTCATCCAACCGCTCATAGATCTCGTAGGCGTTCTTGACCTCGGCAATATCCTTCGGCGGAGCCAATATCTGCTTTCCATTCAGCACCGCAGTCACCTGCTCCAGGGTAAGGGTATTCTGCTCGATTGCCAGAGAGCCGTGGATCGTCCGAATGCGGTTTGCCCGCCGCAGGGTGGGGCTGATAGAAAGGCGCTGAGCAGAAGTCAATCGTCCAATCAGCTCAGAAATTTCCGCAACATAATCGATAACTTTATTTGTTATTTGAAAAGGGGGTTGTTTATGTTTCATCAAAATACCTCATAAGTCGATTTGAATTTATAGTTATTTTACCATATCCATGCAAATAATACAACCCATCGCTCATTTCATCATTCAAAATATTTTTGACAGACCTAAGGTGTCATCCAGCGCTATATGTTATGCTGAATAGCCAGCCCAAAGCGGCTGGCTATTTTAGTAGAAGGAGCTAAACATATGGCATCTATTGTAAAGCGTGGGAGCAGTTATTCCGTTGTCTATATGACCATGGTCCGCGGTCAGCGAAAGCAGAAATGGGAGACATACCATTCGAACGAGGAGGCGGAGCGCAGAAAACAGACATTAGAGATGTATTACCAGGCAAAACGCAAAAAGGAGGATCATCAAATTGAAACAGTTGCACAACTCATGGAGAAATATGTGGCTCTCTACGGAGTATCAAAATGGTCGGCATCCACGTTCCAGTCCAACTCCGGCCTGATCCGAAACTACATCCTTCCGCTGTTCGGAAATATACGGCTCAAGGAGCTATCGCCGCTGATGGCGGCCGAGTTGTACCGGGATCTTTTGCAACAGCCCAGATATGAGGACCCTTACCACAAAAACTGCGGGCAGACCGTGAGTCTATCCGTCCTGCGCGATATTCACAAACTGCTGCACAGTGCATTTGAACAGGCTGTCCTTTGGGAAACAGTTGACCGAAATCCGTTCCATCGGGTGCCGTTCCCTAAAATGAAAGGAAAGCGGCGGACTTTCCTTCGCCCAGAGCAGATCCAACACCTGCTGAGCCATTGTGATGACACTTGGCTCAGGCTGGCGATCCATTTGGCGTTTGCCGGGACATTGCGGAAAGGGGAGCTGCTGGCGCTGGCCTGGCAGGATGTGGACTGGGAAAACAACTCCATACAGGTCGGAAAAACCTTGAGACGGGTCAACTGTGAGGCATTACAGGCGCTTGGGCACCGGGATATTCTGTATGAATTTCCACCATCCGCACTGGCAAAGAAAACCGTACTGGTACTCAAGCAGCCTAAAACAATGTCCAGCCATCGCAAAATCTTTCTACCGGAAACGGTCATGTCCCTGTTGAGAGAGTACTGCAACCTTCAGGTGAAACAGAGAGTTGCGGGCTCAGCGGCATGCCCAGATTTAATTTTCCAATATAAGGATGGCAGACCGCTTCAAGAGACTACGCTTTCAAAATACTTCAAGGCCGCCCTTCAGAGGGCCGGGCTGCCGCAGGTTGACTTTCACAGTCTGCGGCACAGCAGCATTACCTACAAATTGACCCTAAGTTCCGGGGACATTAAAGCCGTTCAAGGAGATTCGGGACATGCCCAGGCGGAGATGGTCACAGAACTCTACGCCCACATTCTTGACGGAGCCCGGAAACTCAACGCACAAAAGTTTGAGACAGCATTTTATTGCAATTTAAACGCTGAGGGCCAGTGCGCCCAACAATAGACATGACCAAAACCGTTTATACCTACTATGCGATCTCACTGTTGCGGGAACCTTACAGGTACGGGAAAAGGAACTCCCTCTGCGGGGAAGCAGCCCGAGATCGGATGAGAGAGCACAAAAGTGAAGAGTCACGAAATGCTGTAACCAGCATCCCGTGGCGTCTTTTCTATCCGGCATTCATAAGAGGATTCGAACCGCCGACCTACCGCTTAGGAGGCGGTCGCTCAATCGGTATTAATATAAGGGGATAAAATTATGGATGCCATCAATAACCTTATCGAATTGAGAGAAATCATGGAAATCCTGCTATCTGAGCAAAAATTATCCCAAAAACTGATTTCGAACCTGCATGACCAGGTAGAACGCACCCTCATTATGGCCGCAAATGAGGCAATCATAGACAGGCATCCAGGCTGGATCGTATGTGAGGGCCATCGGGCGGCAGAGCTTTATCTTTGCCGGAATTGGCGGCGAAGCGGCAAACTGGAGGATGAAAAGGAGCGGCTGCGGGTATTGGCGGAGCAGATGAAGAAAGATTTCTTTGCCGCCCAAAATGAGAGGGTTGACCTGGAACTGGTTGAGAAAATCATGCGGGATTTGGATGAACAGGATCACTTCACCGAAAAAGTCCTGGGCAATGGGCTGCTTCTTATCCTTTCAGCTGGATGCGCTCACCGGCGCTTCAGCGCACTGTGCCGACCTTATATTTACCAAGATGACTCTTTTAGCTGCGATGTTTACTTATTTCAACGGACTTTGGAAGATCGCAGCACCTCATGGGGAAGCATTCTGCTCCACGAACTGGGCCACGTCCTCAACTTGCGGTTGACTGGAGATATTTCTGTTGTGCCAGATGACTTCCTATCTTTCGCAGAGTGGTTCTTTCCTGGCCTTAGTACCAAATACCGCGCCAGCGCACCGGAGTTTTTCGCCCACTGCTTTGCGATGGGTGTCGCCAGCCGGTCGGGCTTGGAATGCTATGACGCGTTTCCAAATATTCAGAAGGAGCATAAGCAACTGTTTGACATATATATGCGGTCAAAAATCGCCCAATTATGAGGAAATCCGTACAAATAAATATGTTTTGCTAAAACCAGTGATTGGCTTCCAGCCTGTCACTGGCTTTTATTTTCTGTCAGAACGCAGGATAAGGCACTTAACTTTCACGCTCATATCAAACACGAAAAGAGCATGAAAGTAAGGTAAACGCATAGAGCAATTTGTATGGACAAGCAATCGGGGGCCCGATTCCGCATATGATTTATCATTTCAGATAGGGGGTGTCCTTTTGCGAGCAAACGACGTGACCATCACCTGTATCTATCAGGAAAGCGACAGCAGTATCCAGCAGATCATCTTCCGCTCATTTACCGTGTTTTTACAAAAAGAGTTGAAATGTGTTGTAAATCGTCCCTGCCATGACGTATAAGATATATGATGAATGGCCGCTTATCTCTGGAGGTTACCTATGTATTTAGAGATAAGCAACCCCATGGATTATTATGTGGCACTGTACATCAGATTGTCAAAGGAGGATGAGAACGAGGGGCCGTCGGAGAGTGTAACCAACCAAAAGTCCCTGCTGACTGAATTTGTCCAGCAGCACCGCCTCAGCGTCTACGACACATACATCGACGACGGTTGGAGCGGTACGAACTTCGACCGTCCCAGCTTCCAGCGGATGATCGCCGACATCGAGGCCAAGAAGGTCAACATGGTCATCACGAAGGACCTATCCCGTTTGGGGCGCGACTACATCCTGACCGGCCACTACATGGAGCGCTACTTCCCGGAAAAACGGGTGCGGTACATCTCCCTGCTGGACGGCATCGACACCGGGGTGGACTCCACCGCCAACGACATTACGCCCTTTCGGGCCATCATGAACGACATGTACGCCAAGGACATCTCCAAGAAGATCAAGAGCGTCAAACGGGATAAGCAGCGCAAGGGCCAATTCATTGGCGGCAAGCCGGTCTACGGCTACAAGATGCACCCCACAGAGAAAAATAAAATTGTCATCGACGAGGGGGCGGCCCCCATGGTGCGGCGGATCTTCACCATGGCCCTGGACGGCATGAGCTGCCGACAGATCGCCGCCCAGCTGAACGCCGAGGGCGTCCCTACCCCGGCCACCTATGCGGGGCTGCCCGTCGCCAAGCCCGGCCCCTACACTGGGTTGTGGAGCAGCGAGCGGATCTCCGATATGCTGCAAAACGAGACCTACATCGGCAACATGGTCCAGGGCCGCAGCGTGAAGATCAGCTACAAGTCCAAGAAGTGCCTGAAGCAGGCGCCGGAAAACTGGATCGTTGTGGAGGGCACCCACGAACCGTTGATCGACGCCGAAACCTTCCGCAAGGTGCGGATGCTGGTCAACAGCCGCAAGCACACTAGGAGCCGAACATACGACTTCCTGCTGAAAGGGTTGATTTTCTGCCATGAGTGCGGCTACCCGCTGGCGGTGCTGAACCGCAAAAATGCCGCCGGGGAGGATGTACTGTACTTCGTTTGCCGCACCTATCAGCGATTTACCAAAGCCGGCGTCTGCACCTGCCACTCCATCAAGGAGAAAACGGTCACGGACGCAGTGATCAACAAGGTATGGGAAGTCTGTAAAGCCTACCTGAACCCGGCGGAGCTGCTGCCCATCGCGGAAAAAGCAGTAGTAGAAGCTCAAGAGGCAAAGAACCACGAGACAGAAATACAAGTTCTCTGCAGTAAGATCGACAGCCTGACCGCCAACCTGGATAAGATGTACCTGGATAAACTCAGCGGCCTGTTGGCAGAGACGGATTTTGAGCGCATCTATCAGCGGGTCAGGCTGGAACGCAGCGGGTTGGAGGAAGAGCTGAAAGACCTGGAACAGCAAAAAGCAAGCCCCATCCCCACAAAGGAGTGGGCAAAAGAGTTGGTCCAACGCTTCATGGACTCAGCCTTCACCAGCCGGGAACTGCTGGTCAGTCTCATCGAGCGGGTGGAGCTCACCGAGGACAAACAGATCATCATCAAATTCCGCTTCCGGGAGATGGAAGCGATTTCTTAGCAGGCATCGCTTACAATAGCCGCGGCGAACAGTATCCCGCATTGAGAAGCGGGCCTTGGAAAAACTACGGGCGGCGCTGGAGGGCGGTGAAACAGCTGGACGAAAAAGCGGGAGCCTGTGAAGACTCCCGCTCTTTCGCGTGTTTAACGCCGAGCCGCTCTCAGGCAGGCGGCGGATGAAAAAAGGATGCTTCGGGTCACCTCCGTGTGAACGCCCGCTCCGGCAGGACCGCCGCAAGCTGAAGCACCGCCTTCAGGGTCTCCTCTTCTGTAAGGTCCAGTCCCATGGCGGGAAACGCCTTTTGCAGACAGTCGACCCTGCGTCTGAACTCCTGGGCCTCCAGAAAACCGGCGTCTGTCAGGTAAACTTTCCCGTACCGCTCCCGGACCAGCAGCCCCTTTTCCATCAGGTTCCCCAGCATCCTGGTAACAGACGGCTTGGATACCGCCAGCGCCTTCGCGATCTCTGTGGCGCCCACAGCCGGCACGGTCCGGCTCAGGTCATAGACCGCCAGCAGGTACCGCAGATGCGTCTGTGTGATTTGGCTCATCGTCTCTCCCCCATTTTACGCAGACTGCAGAAAGGAACGCAAGGTGCTTCCCGGTCCCCGCGTTCCTTTCCGCATGTCGCTTACCTGCCGTGACAGCCGCCGCAGCTGCTGCAATCACCATTACAGTGTCCGCCGGACTTGTGGGACTTCCACAGGGACCGGACGGCCAGGGCCACGACAAGGACCAGGACCGCGATCACGATCGCATTTCCAAGCATACTGGGCATCATCATGCCCTCCTTTCAAGCGTTCCTCACTTCGCGGCAGCGGCCACGGAGGTCAGATGATGGGGGTCCTCCTCAGGCTGGTAGCCCTTGCGGAACAGCAGATAAATGATACCAGCCAGCAGAGCCGCCGCCACGATGGTTCCGATACCAAGACTCGCCTCGCCAGTGAACAGACCGCCGATCTGGTAGACGATCATGGAGACCACATAGGCGAAGCCGCACATGTAGCCGATGGCGCCCAGGGTCCATTTCGTGTTGTTCATCTCCCGCTTGATAGCACCCATGGCGGCGAAGCAGGGAGCGCACAGCAGGTTGAAGATCATGAAGGAATAAGCGGTCATGGCGCCGAAGTCAGCGCCCACCAACGCCCAGATGACGCTACTGTCTTCCATCAGGTCCACATCACCCGCATAGTGGTACAGCACACCGAAGGTATTGACCACTTCCTCCTTGGCGATGAGGCCGGTGATGGTGGCAACGGTGGCCTTCCAGGCCATGTCACCCATCCAGCCCAGAGGATAGAATATCCAGGCGATGGCATTGCCGATGACAGCCAGGAGAGAGTCGTTATTGTCCTCGACCGCCTGGAACACGCCGTCCACGAAGCCGTAACCCTGGAGGAACCAGAGAACGATGGAAGAGAGCAGGATGATGGTCCCCGCCCGCTTGATGAAGGACCATCCTCGCTCCCAGGTAGCCCGCAGGACGTTGCCGGCGGAGGGCAGGTGATAAGTGGGCAGCTCCATGACGAAGGGAGCGGGTTCCCCGGCGAAGGCCTTGAACTTCTTCAGCATAATGCCGGAAATCACCACGGCGGCGATGCCGATGAAGAACGCGGAGGTGGCGACCAGGGGAGATTCGCCGAAGACGGCCCCGGCGAACAGGCCGATGATGGGCATCTTGGCGCCGCAGGGGATGAAGCCGGTGGTCATGATGGTCATCTTGCGGTCACGGTCCTGCTCAATGGTGCGGGAGGCCATGATGCCGGGCACGCCGCAGCCGGTAGCCACCAGCATGGGGATGAAGCTCTTGCCGGACAGGCCGAAGCGGCGGAAGATGCGGTCCATGATGAAGGCGACACGGGCCATGTAGCCCACGTCCTCCAAAATGGCCAGCAGCAGGAACAGCACCAGCATCTGAGGCACGAAGCCCAGCACGGCGCCCACGCCGCCTACGATGCCGTCCTGGATCAATCCGTACAGCCAGGTGCCCTCGGCCACGCCCAGAGCGCCCAGAATGGTGTCAAACAGACCGGGGACCCACTCGCCGAACAGCACGTCGTTGGCCCAGTCGGTGCCCATGGTTCCGATGGAGATCCTCCAGCCGCCCATGGCGATGGCGTAGATGCAGAACATGATCACAGCGAAAATAGGCAGGGCCAGGACGCGGTTGGTGACGATCTGGTCGATCTTATCAGAGACGGACAGACTGCCTTTGGCGGCCTTTTTCTTCACCGCCTTGCCCACGACTCCGCTGATGTACGCATAGCGCTGGTTGGTGATGATGCTCTCGGCATCGTCATCCAGCTCCCTCTCGCAGTCCATGATGTGCTCTTCCAGGTGCTCGGCCAGGTCCTTGTCCAGTGCCAGGTCCTCCAGCACCTTTTCGTCCCGCTCGAAGAGCTTGATGGCGTACCAGCGCAGGTATTGGCTGTCCACCTTTCCCTGGATGGACTCCTCAATGTGGGCGACGGCGTGCTCCACACTGCCGGTAAACACGTGGGGCAGTTCTCCGGCCCGCTTGGCCTGGGCCAGAGCCACGGCCTTTTCTGCGGCGGCCATGCCGCCTTCGCCCTTCAGGGCGGACATCTCAACGACCTCGCAGCCCAGGGCCTGGCCCAGCTTCTGCAGGTCGATCTTGTCGCCGTTTTTGCGGACCAGATCGATCATGTTGACCGCCACCACCACCGGCAGGCCCAGCTCGATGAGCTGAGTGGTCAGATACAGGTTCCGCTCGATGTTGGTACCGTCCACGATGTTCAAAATGGCGTCCGGCTGTTCCTTCACCAGGTAATTCCGGGCCACCACCTCTTCCAGGGTGTAGGGGGACAGGGAGTAGATGCCGGGCAGGTCCTGGATGACTACATCCTTGTGGCCCTTCAGCTTGCCCTCCTTCTTCTCTACGGTGACGCCGGGCCAGTTGCCTACGTACTGGTTGGAGCCGGTCAGGCTGTTGAACAGCGTGGTCTTTCCGCAGTTCGGATTGCCCGCCAGCGCGATCTTGATATCCATGGTTCTCTCCTTCCAAAATGTTAGTTGTAGCTAACTTTCGTCCTTAAAAATCGGCGGTTCGCCCGCCCTCTTCCTTTGCTGCGGAGCGGCAAAGGATTTTCAATTATTTATGTCAGGACATGCGCCTGACATAAATACCCTGACCCCAGCCGCCTTGGTAACTCCCTCACTGGGGGAGATGGGCCGGCGGCACCAGCGGCCAACGTCACTGGCGGGGGACCTGAAAGGGGAAAGCAGCGAAGCGCCGCCAGCGGCGGAAAAAGCGAGCTGCTTTCGAGGCAGCGGCACGATTGGTGGCCCTGGTAAGGGGCGGAAATCGTAGCGCCGCAACGGTGTAAGCCTGTCCCCTCTTTACCCTACTTCGATCATTTCCGCGTCGGCCTTGCGGACGCTCAGTTCATAGCCCCGCACATTCAGCTCCATGGGGTCTCCCAGAGGCGCCACCTTGCGGACGTATATCTCCACGCCCTTGGTGATGCCCATGTCCATGATCCGGCGCTTTACCGGCCCCTCGCCGTGGAGCTTCGCCACGGTGACCATCTCGCCCACCTTTGCATCCTTCAATGTTTTCATGTTCTCCTCCTTCAAATCATGATCCGGTTCGCCATGGTCCTGTCCAGGGCGATCCGGCTGTCTTTCACCTGCAGGATCAGGTTTCCCCCGATCTCGCTCACTACCGTCACATTGCTCTCCACCACGAATCCCAGCTCTGCCAGGTGCTGCCGCACCTCATCCTTGCCCGTGATCTTCCGGATGGTGACGGTCTCACCCGTCCGCGCCATTGTCAGGGGTATCATGCGTCCGCCTCCCCGCAGAAAAGTTAGTATTTTCTAACCCCTGCGTCAAAATTATGGGTTAGAAGCTCCTAACCCTGAATTCGCTTTGAGTTTACCACCACTAACCGCCTGCGTCAAGGGGGTTTTTAAAAATTTCTTGCTTTTTTGGTTAGTTTGTGTTAACCTGATAAAGAAAAAGCTGGCGGTAAGGAGGTCGTTTTATGAATATTCACGAATCCGCGGAGGATTATCTGGAGGCCATCCTGATCCTGCAGGAGCGGAAGGGCGCCGTGCGCTCCATCGACATCGTGCGGGAAAAGAATTTCACCAAGCCCAGCGTCAGCGTGGCCATGAAACGCCTGCGGGAAAACGGATATATCGAGATGGACGCCGACGGCTTCATCACACTGCTGCCGCCAGGCGAGGAGATCGCCCAGCGGATCTATACCCGCCACCGCCTGCTCTCCCAGTTTTTGAAGAATCTGGGAGTCAGCCCGGAAGCGGCCGCAGCGGACGCCTGCAAGATCGAACACGATATCAGTGCGGAGTCCTTTGATAAGATCGTGGCCTTTGCCAGAGCGCACGGCCTGCTGGATAAGGCCGTGGAACAATGACGAGCAAAGCGCTCCGGGGCTTCCCCCGAAGCGCTTTTTTCATGGCTGGACCGGCAGCAGATGACCTCCAAGCCGGACCGACGGCTTTTCAGTGCGGCGTTTCCCACATCTCCGTGAGGGGTGCCGCGCCATTTTTACACGCCGGGCCGATCCGTTTTCGGCAGGGCCTGCCATGCCTCGTGATCTGTGTGGAGCAGGTGGTGGGACCGCTCCCCCAGGGGCTTTTTCAGGTAGGTCCGGTAGAGGGCCTGGACGTCCGGATTCTCGTGGGAGAAGCGGATGGGGGCCTTGGCGTCCAGCTTCCAGAGCTGGCTGCCCCGGGAGGACGCCATCTCCACGCCCTCGTGGATGGGCTGACCGCCGCCGCCGGCGCAGCCGCCGGGGCAGGCCATGACCTCCACAAAGTCGTAGTCCGCCTCGCCGCTGTCCACAGCCTCCATCAGCCTGCGGGTATTTGCCAGTCCGCTGACCACCGCGACCCGGACAGTGCCAGCGCCGGGGATGGTGAAGGCGGCCTCTTTCCAGGGCTTGCTCCCCCGTACCTCTGCAAAGGCGTCCGGGTCGGGATTTTCGCCGGTCACCAGATAGTAGGCGCTGCGGAGGGCCGCGTCCATCACGCCGCCGGTGGTACCGAAAATAACTGCCGCGCCGGTACCGGTACCCAGGGGACTGTCGAAGGCTTCCTCCTCCAGGTCGGAAGGAACGATGCAGTCGCTGCGGAACAGGCGCACCAGTTCCCGGGTCGTCAGCACCACGTCCACGTCAGGATCACCGCAGGCGTCCCGCATGGTGGGCAGCTCGCTCTCCGCCTTTTTGGCGGAGCAGGGCATGACGGACACCACGAACATCTTTTTGGGATCGATGCCCATCTTTTCCGCAAAGTAGCTCTTGGCCACCGCGCCGAACATCTGCTGAGGAGACTTGGCGGTGGAGAGGTTCTCTGTGTAGGCGGAATACTGGGTCTTTATGAACCGCACCCAGCCAGGGCAGCAAGAGGTGAACATGGGCCAGCGGTATTTGCCCCGGTGGGTAAAGCGCTCGATAAATTCACTGCCCTCTTCCATGATGGTCAGGTCAGCGGAGAAATTGGTGTCGAACACATAGTCGAAGCCCAGCCGCCGCAGCGCGGCCACCAGCTTGCCCACCGGCGCCTGCTTGTTTTTGTTGATGGTGCCAAACACCTCGCCCCATGCGACCCGCACGGCAGGGGCCACCTGCACCACAGTGGTGACGGAGGGGTCCGCCAAAGCCCGCAGGACCCGATTGGTATCGTCCCGCACTGTCAGAGCGCCGGTGGGACAGTGGGTCACGCACTGGCCGCAAAAAGTGCAGGCGGTGTTTTTCAGATAGCGGTTGTAGCTGACATCCACCGTGGTCCGGGAACCGGTGCCTGTCACATCCCAGATGTTCATGCCCTGCACCTTGTCGCAGATCTGGACGCAGCGCATACACTTGATGCACTTGCTGGCCTCCCGGACGATAGGAACGCTCAGGTCCACGCGGGACCGCTCCGGCTGGACCTCATAGGGCTGGTAATGGATGTTCAGGTCGTGGGACAGCCTTTGCAGCTCGCAGAAGCCGCTGCGGATGCAGGTGGTGCAGTTGGAGTTGTGCTGGCTGAGGATCAGCCGCAGATTGGTCTTGCGGGCCTGCCGGACCCGGGGCGAGTTGGTCTGGATGTCCATGCCCTCCAGCACCGCGGTGTTGCAGGCAGGCACCAGCCGCTGGGTCCCCGCGATCTCCACCACGCACATGCGGCAGGCGGCGATCTCGTTGATCTCTTTCAGGAAGCACAGGTGGGGGATGGGGATACCGGCCTTTTCAGCGGCCTCCAGGATAGTGGTGCCCTTGGCGGCGGACAGTTCCCGGCCATTGATCTTGAACGTTTCCATTTTTCCACACGTCCTCCCTTGAAGATACCATAGCCAAAGTGGTCGCACCGCAGGCAGCGGGAGGACTCCTGCGCGGCCTCCTCATCCGTCATGCTGCATTCGATGCACTGAAAATCGCATTTCCGCTCGCAGGCGTCCCGCTCTGTGGCGTTCACCCGGCCCCGGGGCCGCAGATCCGTGCAGCGGGGCGTGGGGACCTTCACATCCACCTTGATCTCATGGTTGAAGCCCATATATTCGTCGATATTGGCGGCGGCCGCCTTTCCGGCAGCGATAGCCCGGATGACCGTGGCAGGGCCGGTGACGCAGTCGCCGCCGGCGAACACTCCCTCCATATCCGGGATCTGGGTGCTGGTGTTGGCGGCCACGTTGCCGCCCCGCTGGATCTTGATGCCGCTCTCCTCCAGGCCCCGGGATTCGATGCCCTGGCCGATGGCCACGATCACCGTGTCCGCCGGGATGCGCAGCGGCTCCACAGAGGCGGTGTTGGGCCGGGGGCGGCCGGCCTTGTCGATCTCGCCGATGATCTGGGGCTGGGTCCAAAGAGCTGTTACATGCCCCGTCTCGTCGGCCTCAATCTTCAGGGGCGCCTGCAGCGTCAGCACCTCGGCGCCCTCGGCGATAGCGCCCTCCACTTCCTCCCGCTGGGCCGTCATATCCTCCTGGCGGCGGCGGTAGACACAGGTCACCTTGTCGGCCCCCAGGCGGATGGCGCTGCGGGTCACGTCCATGGCCACGTTGCCGCCGCCGATGACCACCACGTTCTGGCCGGTAAAGTCCGGCATCTCATCGTCGCCGATATGGCGCAGCATCTCCACGGCGGAGACGACGCCCTGACTGTCCTCCCCCTGGATGCCGGTCTTTTTGTCGGTATGGGCGCCGATGGAGATGTACAGACAGTCGTACTGATCCTTCAGCTGGTCAAAGGTGACGTCCTGGCCCACCTTGACGCCGGTGTGGACCTCGATGCCCAGAGAGAGGATGGAGGCGATCTCCGCGTCCAGTTTCTCCCGGGGGAAGCGGTAGCTGGGGATGCCGTAGCGCATCATACCGCCCAACTGCTTCTGCTGCTCATAGACTGTGACCCTGTGGCCCATGAGGGCCAGGTAGTAGGCAGCGGAAAGGCCGCCGGGGCCTCCGCCGACGATGGCCACGGATTTGCCGGTGGCAGGCGCTTTTTTGGGCTGGGGAACGTCCCCGGCATGGTCCACGGCATATCGCTTGAGACCGCGGATGTTCAGGGCGTCGTCCACCATGTTCCGGCGGCAGCGGGCCTCGCAGGGGTGCTCGCAGATGTAGGCGCAGGCGGTGGGGAAGGGATTGTCCTTCCGAATGAGCCGCACCGCGTCGGCACAGCGGCCCTCGTTCACCAGGGAGATGTAGCCGGGGATATCCACGCCCGCGGGACACAGCGCCACACAGGGTACGGGGTTTTTCAGCGTTCCCAGACAGCGGTGGTGGAGGATGTGCTCCTCATAGTCATCCCGGAAGCCTTTCAGGCCCATCAGCACCAAATTGGCAGCGTCGATGCCGATGGCGCAGTCCGCCGTGTCCACGATGACCTGGGCGGTGTTTTCGATACGGTGCAGGATGCTGATGTCCGGCTCGCCGTCCAGCACCTCCCGGATCATGTTGGAAAGCTGAGCGAGGCCGATGCGGCAGGGCACGCACTTGCCGCAGGTCTGGGCCTGACACAGATTCAAAAAATTAAGCGCCATATCCACCGGACACAGGCCCGGCGGACTGGCAGCGATCCGCCGCTCCATGTTCCGGTACAGCTGCTCTACAACGGCCTGGGCCTGGCCTGGCATCTTGACCTCTAGTCTGCTCACGCAGGGTCCCTCCTTTTCCCTGTGCCATGGAGACCCACGGCACGTTTTTTGTTGCCTAAGTATAACGTTGTTTTTGCGCAAAAGCAAGGTATTTTCTAAAAGTTAATTTGTTAACCTAAAAATTTATTATTTCACAAAGCTGCCCTGCGGTAAAAATCCGCGGCGTGGCCGTCATGAGGCGCTGTTGGGTCTGAAAGTCAATAACCATCCAAATGGCTGTTCTTCCGTGCCGGCGCTTCAAAGGCTGTAGGGCAAAAAGGCGGCGCGGTCCTTTCAGGACCGCGCCGTTCAGATGTTTCGTTGCAGAAACAGAGCCGCTGTCAGTCCAGCACCTGGACCGCCGCGCCCAGGATGCCGTCGCCGATGTAAACGCTCAGCGTGCCGTCGATCTCGCCTGCCCAAATGTGGTCGCAGTCCGGCAGGGCCGCCGTCAGCTTCTGGCGGATCAGCTCCATCTCCGCCGGAGCGCCGCCGTTGGCCACAGCCAGATTATAGCGCCTGTGGCCGCCGCAGGCCTTGACCGTCAGCTCCACCAGCTTGTCAATGACCTGATGCCGGCCCCGGACCTTCGCAATAGAGGTCAGCTGCCCGTCATCCGCGAAGGTGAGGATGGGCTTGATCTGCAGCAGCATTCCTGCCGTGGCGGTCACCTTACCGATACGGCCGCCCTTCTGCAGGTACTCCAGCGTATCCACGGAGAAAAAGGGACGGCTGCCCGCCAGCAGCTGCGGGATGCGCCGGGCCGTCAGTTCTTCCCAGCCCATACCGTTCCGGATATCCTCCGCCGCCTGCAGGATCGTCATCCCGACCCCCAGAGAACCGCTTTTGGAATCAAACACTTTGACCGGCAGCATGCCCCGGCACTCCTCGCCGATCAGCCGCACCAGGTTATAGGTGCCGGACAGTCCGCTGGACAGCATCACAGCCACCACGCCGTCATAGCCGTCCATCACGATCTGCCGCAGGATCTGCTCGATGCTCTCCCCCACAGGCAAAGAGGTCTGAGGCAGCTCTCCGGCCCGCAGGCGGGCATAGATGTCCTTTCCGGAAATATTTACACCGTCTAAATACTCTCCATCCGCACACAGGATCCGCAGCGGGACCACATAGATGTGATTCTCTGCCGCCAGCTGGGGAGACAGGTCCGCGCAGGAATCCGTCAGCAGTGCGATTTTTTGTGGGCTCATAACAGCATCTCCAACTCTCTTGCAAGTTTTTGCGCAGTAGTATAATTATTACATAAAACCCACAAAACTGCAAGTCCCATCCTTACACTTTTCCAAAAGGAAAAGAGCCGTTCACGCGGCTCTTCTCTCAAGACTGTTTCCACCGTTCCAGCGTCGGCAAAAGCCCCCGCATATAGGTCCGGCAGGCCTCCGGCTCCGTCTGGCCCAGCGGCATGAACTGGATGCAGTGCTCGATCATTTCCTCCATGGTGCAGTCCTGGGCAAAATGTCCGTCCTCCCAGCACCATTTGCAGTACGATTCGTTCAGCGTACCGTCCGCCTCCCTGGCCAGCAGATCGTCGCTGAGGGGCATCCCGCAGCTCTGACACACCAGTGTCCGGGGACTTCCCAGCAGAGTATTGATGGACACGCCGAACAGTTTGGACACTGCCAGCAGCGTATCTGTCTCCGGCACCGTCTCGCCCCGCTCCCAGCGGCTGACAGCCTGCCGGGTCACAAACAGCTTGTCCGCCACATCGTTTTGCGACAGGGCCGCCTTTTTCCGCAGCTCTGCGAATACGTCTTTAAATTCCATATCATTCACCTCCAGTTCCAGCTTATCATGACGGAATGGGGTTGTAAAGCAACCGTCCGTTGCCCTGCCCGATCACAATCCATGCTCCTTGATATTCTGTCACGCGCCAGGTCTCTGGCGCGTCCCGTTTTTTGCCTTGCTTTTTTCCCCGGCGGCGGTATACTGAAAAAAAGGAGGCGGGTTTATGGACAGATTTTCCATCATTGTGGGTGACATCACCTGTTCGGATGCCGAGGCCATCGTCAACGCCGCCAACACGACCCTGCTGGGCGGCAGCGGCGTGGACGGCGCCATCCACCGGGCCGCCGGGCCGGAGCTGCTGGCAGAGTGCCGGACGCTGGGCGGCTGCGAGACCGGTCAGGCCAAGCTGACGGCGGGCTACCGGCTCCAGGCCAAATACGTGCTCCACACCCCCGGCCCCATCTGGCGGGGCGGCGGACACGGAGAGGCGGCCCTGCTGGCCTCCTGCTACCGCTCCTGCCTGACGCTGTCGGCAGAGCGGGGTATCCGCACCGTGGACTTTCCCTCCATCTCTACCGGCGTTTACCGCTATCCCCTGCCCCAGGCCGCCACGGTGGCGCTGAAGGCCATCATGGACTTTCTGGCGGAGCACGATCTGCCGGAGCGGGTGCGGATGGTGTGCCACACAGAGGACGCCGCCCAAGTCTACCGCCAGACCTGGAACTTCTGGTACGCTGAGAGCAAGACAGACCGTATGTGAATTTCAAAAGGAGGGGACCTGGCAGGGCCGCGCCCCCTCCTTTTCAGTGCTTTCGACGCCGCCCAACTGTTTTTTAAAACAGGCCGATATAATAGCTTATATTGCTATTTTATTGTGCGTCTATCTTCTCTTTCAACTCATTGAGATAGACCCAGCGCTCTGTTTTTTCCTCCAGCTGGGTCTCCAGCTCCGCCTGCCGGGCCTGCAGCTCCTGGAGCTTCACATAGTCGCTGCCGCACCGGCCCTGGGCCTCCTGGCAGGCAGCCAGCCGGACTTCCAGCTCTGCCAGCTCGCCGTCGATAGTCTCAAATTCCCGCTGCTCCTTGAAGGAGAATTTCAGCTTCCGCTCCCGGGGCCGCTCCGCCACCGCCTTGGGTTTTTCCGCCCTGGCGGGGGCCTCCTCCGCCTGCCGCTTCCGTGCCCAGTCGGACCAGTTGCCGGTATAGCGCAGGATCTCCCCATTTCCCCGGACCTCCATAATGGACTCCGCCAGCCTGTCCAGGAAAAAGCGGTCGTGGGACACTGTCAGGATGGGGCCGGGAAAGCCCTGTAAATAGTCCTCCAAAATGGAGAGGGTCATCACATCCAAATCATTCGTCGGCTCGTCCAGCAGCAGCACATTGGGCGCCTCCATCAGCACCGACAGCAGGTACAGCCGCCGCCGCTCCCCGCCGGAGAGCCGTCCGATGGACAACGACTGCAGATCGCTGGGAAACAAAAACCGCTCCATCATCTGGTTGGCGGAGAAGGTCCCCTCGTCGGTCTTCACCTCGTCGGCAATGTCATGGATAAAGTCATAGACCCGCTGGTCCAGGTCCAGCTCCCGGCCCTCCTGGGAGAAATGGCCGATCTTCACCGTGGTGCCGGCATCCACGGTCCCGCTGTCCGGCTCCAGCTCCCCGGCGATGAGGTGCAGCAGCGTGGATTTGCCCGCGCCGTTGCGGCCCACGATGCCGATGCGGTCGTTCCGCAGCAGATTGTAGGAGAAATGCTCCACGATGGGCCGGCCGCCGAAGGACTTGGAGACATCACGCAGCTCGATGATCTTCTTGCCCAGGCGGCTGGAGGCCGCCGCCATCTGCACCGTGCCGTCGGTCTCCGGTGCCTCCCGGTTCAGCAGGTCCTCATACCGCTGGACGCGCTCCTTGCTCTTGGTGGTCCGTGCCCGGCAGCCCCGCATGATCCACTCCCGCTCGACCCGCAGGATGGACTGGCGCTTCCGCTCGCCGGCCTCGGCCATCTCCGCCCGCTGGGCCTTCAGCTCCAGGTATTTGGAGTAGTTGGCCTCGTAGTGGTACAGCTTGCCCCGGCTCAGCTCCGTGATGTGGTTCACAACCCGCTCCAGAAAGTAGCGGTCGTGGGTCACCATAACAAGGCCGCCCTTGAAGCGGCGGAGCCAGTCCTCCAGCCAGGCGGTCATCTCCGCGTCCAGGTGGTTGGTGGGCTCGTCCAGAAACAGCACGTCCGCCGGGCTGAGGAGGGCCGCCGCCAGGGCCGCCCGCTTCCGCTGGCCGCCGGAGAGGGTCCCCACCTTCTGGTCAAAATCCGGCAGCCCCAGCTTATTCAGCATGGCCTTGGCCTCGTACTCGTTCAGCGCCCGGAACTCCGCCGGGAAGTGGAGAAAGACCTGCTCCAGCACAGTGGCATCGTCGTCCATCACCGGGTTCTGGGGCAGGAAGCTGACCTGCACGTTGGGATTCCGGGAGATGCGACCCCCGTCCGCCTCCGTGGCCCCGGCCAGGACTTTTAAAAAGGTGGACTTGCCGGTGCCGTTGATGCCGATGACGCCGGTCTTGTCCCCTTCGTTCAAGTAAAAATTCACATCGTCCAGCAGCTGGCGGCTGCCGAAGTTGATGGAGAGGTGTTCCGCAGATAAGAGCATGCAATTGCCTCCTACATCGTAAATCAAGTTTGCCTATTAAAAATTGGGATTTGTTACCTGAGTTTCATTTTTCCATGGCATAAATTCCCCATGCCAGCAAATACCCAAGCAGGACAGCGGCCATGATCCACAGGCACACAGCAGCGCCGAACTCCCATCCCAGGAATCCGGACGACGGTCTTCGAAACACGTAATAAAATGTCCCTCCAAGTGGAAACAATCCCATGAAAACGATGGAGAGGTATCGAATTTTACACTGGGGCTTTTCTATTCCAAACAGAATAAACACCTGCACCATGAATGCAAATATGCCGCAGCAAGCTATGAATCCCACAGATACTCCTCCATTCCTCCATAAGCTCCCGTTTGCTGTTCTGAATATGATTATATAGTGTCGTTCCATTTCTTACAAGCTGTCCGGCAAAGTTTTAAATAATTATGTACTCTAGCTAAACTTCAAAATCTGTGCTATTCTAAGCTCCGAAAGGGGGCCGCGCCTTTGGAAACCATCACGAAAATCATCACAGCCAAAGAGGACGGCTCCACCGTCCGGCACATCTTAAAAGCCGTGCTGCACTTCTCCTCCCACGCCGTCTCCCGGCTGGCCCACGCGGAGGACGGCATCCAGGTCAACGGACGGCACGCCCGCACGGTGGACATCCTCCACACCGGGGATATCCTGACCGTGGAGACCGGGGACCACCGCCCGCCGAAAATTGAAGTCATCCCCGGCGACTGGCCCCTGCCCATCATCTGGGAGGACGGCCACCTGCTGGTGGTAAACAAGCCCGCGGGCATGACGGCCCACGCCTCCAACTTCCTGCCGGACACCCCCACGGTGGCGGGAGCACTGGCATGGACGCGGGGCACGGATTTCCTCTTCCACCCCGTCAGCCGGCTGGACAAGGGCACCACCGGGCTGATGGTGGTGGCAAAAAGCGGCTATGTCCACGACCTGCTGCGGCGCAGCCTCCACACCTCCGGTTTTTACCGGGAGTACCGGGCGGTCTGCGTGGGCTGCCCTTCGCCGGAGACGGGGACCATCGACGCCCCCATCGGCAGGGACGAACGCTCCGCCATCGCCCGGCGCATCCGGCCCGACGGCTCCCCCGCCGTCTCCCACTATGAGGTGCTGGCCAGGCAAAACGGTCTCTCCCTGCTGAAGCTGGTGCCGGAGACGGGCCGCACCCACCAGCTGCGGGTCCATATGGCCTTTATCGGCTGCCCTCTGGCGGGGGACTGGCTGTACGGCACCGAGGATCGGGACCTGATCCCCCGACCGGCTCTCCACTCTTACGCCCTGTCCCTGACCCACCCCGTCACCGGGGAGCTTCTGCGCTTCACTGCGCCGGTCCCCGCGGATATGGCCCGGCTCATCTCCCTTCCATAGCATTGAAAACTCTGTCCGGATGCTCGAAAGGCGGCCCCAAGGGGCCGCCTTTTTCCGTCGTAGTATATATCTGTATCTTTTTTGCTGAATTTCCCCGGTTTTCTCCATGATTTAGCAAATTTTCCGTATTTGTTTATAAAATTTTAACTGCCATCCCTCTTTACATTTATAAGTTGTCAGTGTATACTAGGGAATATCAACACAGCAAGGTGGTGGCCCACATGAGGCAGACAGTAGTACCGTCGCAGTATTTGCAGATCGCGCTGGACCTGGCCCGGCGCATCGCCGCGGGAGAACTTCCCGAGGGCAGCCGGGTCTATGGCCGGTCCGTGATGGCGTCGGAGTACAGCGTGTCGCCGGAGACCATCCGGCGGGCTCTGCGGCTGCTGGCGGACATGAAGGTGGTGGAGGTGAAGCCCCAGAGCGGAGCCGTGGTCCTCTCCGCCGACAGCGCCCGGCGGTACATCAAAAACTTTGAGGAGAGCGCCGACGTCCGCTCCCTGCGGCTCCAGCTGCGGGAGCAGATGGCAGAGTACGACGAACTGCACCGCCGCATGGCGGAGACGGTGAAAGCCCTGGTGAAGAGCCGGGAGACCTTCGCCGCCGCGGGGGAGCCTCTGCCCAACTACGAGGTCTCCGTTCCCCAAGGCTCTCCCTGCATCGGAAAGAGCATAGGCGCTCTGAAATTCTGGCAGTCCACCGGAGCCACCATCGTGGCCATCCGACGGGGCCAGACGGTCATTCTCTCCCCCGGACCCTACGCGGAGCTGTACGCTGGAGATGTGATCGTACTGGTGGGCAGCCTCGCCGCCGCGGAGGCGGCCAACAATCTGGTATCCCATGAAGTCCCATCCCTCGGGCGTTCCGGCGCCCCTGACATGTCCAACGGCAGAAAAGGAGGCAGAAATTGATCCAATTTGAACATGTGACCAAAAACTACGGCAAAACAGCGGTTTTGAAGGACCTGAACTTCACCATTCCGGACGGCCAGTTCGTGGTGCTGATCGGTCCCTCCGGCTGCGGCAAGACCACGACCCTGAAAACCATCAACCGGCTCATCGACATCGACTCCGGCTCCATCCTCATCGACGAACAGGACATCCGCACCGGCGACAAGGTGGAGCTGCGGCGGCACATCGGCTACGTCATCCAGCAGATCGGTCTGTTCCCCAACATGACAGTGGCTCAGAACATCTGCGTGGTGCCGAAGCTGCTGAAATACGACAAGGCCCGGTGCGGGGAGATCGTGCAGGAGCTTTTGAAAATGGTGGGCATGGAGCAGTATGCGGACAAATATCCCTCAGAGCTTTCCGGCGGCCAGCAGCAGCGCATCGGCGTGCTGCGGGCGCTGGCGGCGTCGCCCCCCATCGTGCTGATGGATGAGCCTTTCAGCGCTCTGGACCCCATGACCCGGGAGGTCCTTCAGGACGAGGTGAAGAATTTACAGCAGAAGCTGAACAAGACCATCGTGTTTGTCAGCCACGACATGGACGAGGCGCTGAAGCTGGCCGACACCATCATCTTCATGGCCGGCGGCCAGATCGTGCAGATGGCCTCCCCGGAGGAGATGCTGGAGAGGCCTGCCAGCGACCTGGTGCGGAATTTCCTGGGCAAGCACGCGTCGGACGTCCCCGCCCCCTCCGCGGTGGAGCACTTCATGCGGACCAATCTGGTAACGGTGAAGAAGGACCGGGGCGTGCTGGAGTGCGCCGAGCGCATGGCCCGCAGCAATGTGGATTCCCTGCTGGTCACCGATGAGCAAAAGCGCTATGTGGGGACCATCTCCATCGCCGACATCCGCCGCTGGGGCCGGGAGCTGACCAGCATCGAGCCGATGGTGCGGCAGACCGCCAGGACCGTTCGGGTGGGCGACGACGCAAAGGAATCCTTCGACTATCTGCTGGACTCCGGCGCGGCCTATGTGGTGGTGCTGAACGAGGACGACACCATTGCGGGCATCGTCACCAAGACCAGCGTGGCCCGGTCGGTGGCGGAGAACCTGTGGGGGGACGCGAGATGAAGGCGTTATTTGATGCTTACGGCGCCATGCTGGGAAAGGCCATCATCGTCCACACGGGATATGTGCTGGCAGCGGTCTGCGTCGGCTTTGTTCTGGGCCTGACGCTGGGCGTCCTGCTGTCCAGGGTCCCGAAGTGGTCCGGCGTCATCCTGCCCATTGTCTCCATCTTCCAGACCATCCCCGGCCTGGTGTTCATCGGCGTGCTGTTCTTGTGGCTGGGCATGGTCCCTCTCACCGTCATCATCGCCCTGTCCATTTACGCCATGTTCCCGGTACTGAAAAACACATACACCGGCATTCTGGAGGTGGAGGCACAATATGTGGAGGCTGCCAAGGGCTGCGGGATGTCCGGCTTTCAGGCGCTGGTGAAGGTGGAACTGCCCCTGGCCATGCCCACCATCATCGCGGGTCTGCGGATGGCCGCCATCTACACCGTCTCCTGGGCGGTGCTGGCCGCCATGATCGGCCTGGGGGGCCTGGGTGACTTCGTATACCAGGGCACCAACTCCAACAATAACACATTGATCCTGCTGGGCGCCATTCCGGCGGCTCTTCTGTCCATCGCCATCGGGGCAGTCATCGACGTCCTGCAAAAGAAGGTCACGCCCCGGGGCCTGCGGAAGGAGGCGGGCAAATGACCTGGACCATTGTTTGGGAACACCTGTTCATCGTGCTGGCAGCCAGTATCCTGTCCATCGTCATCGGCCTGCCGCTGGGCATTTTGTCCTACGTCTATCCAAAAGCCCGGGCCGTCATTCTCCGGGTCGTAGATATTTTGCAGACCATTCCCTCTCTGGCGCTGCTGGGCATCATCATGGTATTCATCGGCGCGGGCAAGCTGACCGTCATCACCGGCATCACCCTGTACTCCCTCCTCCCCATCGTGCGGAACACCTGTGTGGGATTGCAGGAGGTGGACCCCGGCGTAAAGGAGGCCGCCCGGGGCATGGGCATGAGCAGGGCCTACCGGGTGTTGATGGTGGAATTTCCCCTGGCCTTCCCCACGGTGTTCACCGGCATCCGCATCGCCATAGTGAACGCCATCGGCACCGCTGTGTTCGCAGCCTATGTGGGTGGCGGCGGCCTGGGCGGCATCATCAATCGGGGTATCCGCATCCAGAACATGACGCTGATCCTGGCCGGCACCGGAGTCCTGATGGTCATTGCCGTGGTCCTGGACCTGCTGATGGGCTGGTTCGAGCGGCTGATGCAAAAAAACCGGGGCAGCTCCCGGGCCATGCTGCTCCCCCTTGCCGCCTTCCTGCTGGCCTTTGTCCTGCTGCTGCCCTACGGTCTGCGCAGCAGCGGGGACGGCGAGCTGAAGCTCTATGACGGCGATTACTCAGAGACCCAGCTCATGCACCACATGGTCAAAATGCTGGTGGAGGACAAAACGGACCTGACTGTCACCATCCAGGACCAGATGTCCCAGGTGAACAACTTCAAATCCCTTATCGGTGACAGCCACACCTGCGACCTGATGATCTCCTACGACGGGACACTGCTGACCACCTTCTTCCACCAGGACGTCACCGACGTGCCGGAGGGCTTGTCTATCTACGATTATGTCAACCAGGTAGCCCAGGAGGCCTACGGCATGCGGCTGCTGGAAAAGCTGGGCTTTGACAACACCTACGCCATCGCGGTGCCCCAGGCCGTGGCAGACCGGTATGGCCTGGAGACCGTCAGCGATCTGATTCCCGTGGCGGGAGAGCTGGTATTCGGCGCAGAGCATGAGTTCTTTACCCAGGAGGGCAGCATGAAATACGGCCCCTTTACGGAGTTCTACGGCCTGAAATTCAAGGATTGGATGTCCGTGGACGTGAGTTTGAAGTACGCCGCTGCCGAAAAGGGCAGTTTTGACGTTACCGAGGTCTACGCCACCGACGGCCTGAACCGCAAGGCGGGCCTGAAGGTGCTGGAGGACGACCGGAGCTTCTTCCCCGACTACAACGGCGCTCTTCTGGTCCGGGAGGATACCTTCGAGCGCTTCGCCGGGATCGCGCCTGACCTGGAGGAGGTCTTGAACCTGCTGGCGGGCCAGATCTCCAACGATGACATGGTGGAGATGACCTATCAGGTGGACGTGATGGGCCGCACTGTGGACGACGTGGCCCAAGAATTTCTGGTGAGCCGGGGCTTGCTGACAACATAAGAATCTGATACGATGATTTCCGGGGAAACTTTTCCCCGGAAATTTTTTGGGCTTTCGTGGAACCGATCCGCTTTTTTCTCGTCTTTATTGGCAAAAGGGGGGATCATCATGAAACGACGCGCGCGTTTGCTGGCGGCCGCCGGGGCGGCTATTCTCCTGCTGGCGGCGGTGGGATACCTGAAGATCGGGTGGAGGCCCTTTCGGGGGCTGGACGCGGCGGAGATCCTGTCGGCTTCTGTCTGGCTGACGCCGCCGGACGTGACGGCGGAGCTGGACCGGGAGGAGATCGAGACCCTGGCGGAGCTGCTGCGGCAGGTACGGGTCTCCCGGCGGGACGACAGCTACACGGACTATTGCGGCCAGGGCGTGATCTTTACCCTGACGATGACCGATGGGACCGTGACGGAGGTTGTGGCCTTCAATCCCTTCCTGATCATCGACGGCGGCGGCTGGAGGATGACCCATCAGTCCCGCCCATCTTTGAACAGCTTCGGAAATCACCTATACAAACCATAAGAGAGGAGGCGGACCATGGAGGACAGAGCCATCATCGAGCTGTACTGGAACCGGGACCAGAGCGCCATTGCGGAAACCGACGGAAAATACGGCGGTTTTCTGCGGAACCTCTCCTGGAATGTGCTGCGGGACCACGGCGACGCGGAGGAGTGCGTCAACGATACCTATCTCCGGGCCTGGAACGCCATCCCGCCGGACCGGCCCGCGGCCTTCCGGGCGTGGCTGGGCCGGGTCGCCCGAAATCTGTCTCTGGACCGCTGGAAGCAGGGCCGGGCACAGAAGCGGGGCGGCGACAGCATGGAACTGCTGCTGGGAGAGCTGGACGGCTGCGTCCCCGCGCCCCACAGCATGGAGCGGGTCCTGGAGGACCGGGACATCGCGGCCCTCATCAGCAAATTTCTGCGGGAGCTGCCGGCGGAGAGCCGGATCATGTTCCTGCGGCGGTACTGGTACGGCCAGGACATCGGAGCTATCGCGGCGGGGCTGGGCTGCGGCCAGGGAAAGGTGAAATCCGCCCTGTTCCGGACCCGAAAGGCCCTGCGGGCATATTTGGAAAGCGAGGGGGTATCCATATGAAGGGCGAACGGTTATTCCGGATCTTGGGACTGGTGGACGAGGAGCTGATCGAGGAGGCAGTCCCGGGGGGGACCGTCTCCGGCGGAGCGGTCCGGCACATCCCCTGGCGGCGGTACGCGGCCATCGCGGCGTGTTTGGCGGTGGTATGCGCCGTGGGCTGGCAATTCACAGACCGCCTGGGCAATATCGTTGACGGAGCAGGCAGCAGCGGCAGCGGCATCAACCATTCGCCAGCGTCCGGCGAGGGACAGAGCGGCGCCGTTACGGACAACGAGCCGTTGTCTGTGGAGGGCACGACGTTCATGTCCTATGCCGGGCCGGTGTTCCCCCTGACCACGGCGGAGCCGGACACGGGCCTGAAGGCGGAGCGGACCCTCACCTGGGACTTTGCCATGGGCGCCTATGCCGACGGCTCCCCCCGGCAGTGGGGGGCCGCGGTGACGGACGGATACGTCCTCACCAATCCCACGGACAGCGATATCACCGTGACGGCGCTGTATCCCTTTGCGGGGTCCTTCTCTGATCTGGAAACAGAGCTGCCTGCGGCGGCGGTGGACGGCGCGGCCGTGGAGGCGGAGCTGCTGGCCGGGGCCTATGCCGGCGGCTTCCAGGGCGTGTGGCAGTCCGACGGAAAAGGCGGCTATGTGCTGGACGGCACTACGCTGAATCTGGCCCACCCCGACGACTGGACAGACTTCAAGGCCCTGCTGGAGAGCGGCGATTATCTGACGCGGGCCCTGGGAAAGGCGCCGGTGCTGGACATCCCGGTAACGGTATACGAATTTTCGGACTTCCAGGCCCCCCACGAGAAATACAGCGCCGCCACCCAGGCCGTCGAGTTCACCATCGACCAGGAGAAAACCACGGTGCTGACCTACGGCTTCAACGGCGGCAGCTGGGACTGGGAGACCGGCTGGCGGCAGTTCTCCTACTTCGTACCCGACGGTATGCGGGCGGAGCCGGAATATAAATGCCTGGTGGTGCTGGGGGAAGACATCGGAGACTACACCCTGGCGGGCTATGAGGACGGCGGCTGCGACAACGAGATCGACGGAGTCTCCTGTACCGTAGCCCGGCGGGAAACCACTTTGGACGAGGTGCTGGATACGCTGTGCCAATATTATCTGACGGAAAGAGCCAATTATCAGTATGGCATGGAGGACGCCGAAGGGACTGTTCCCTACGGACTGTTCCGTCGGGCTGTATCGGAGCTGATGGTCCAGTACGGCGTTCTGTCCGGGGAGAACGTGACGGACCGCTACGCCGACGGACGGCTGGACGACATGGTGGGCGAGACCATGAGCCACACCCGGGTGATGTACCTGGCCTTCCCCGTCACAGTGCCGGCGGGCGGGCCAGTTGACATAACATTTAACATGCGGAAGGAGCCAAGCTATGATTTTGGCTGTTCCGGCTCGGAAAACGTGGGGCTTCAGGGCTACGACCTGGTAACCCGGCTTGGTTCCACCCTGACATTCACCGCCCAGACCGCCGCCCTGGTGAACACGGAGAACGTGGAGCTGGTCCGGCAGAACCTGGGCTTCGACCTGGAAAATGGCGTGACGGAGGTGCCATTAGACATGGACGTGGAACATTATTACCTGGAGATCCGGCCAAAAGACGCGTAAGATAAAACACATCAGACAGTTGCCCCGGCCGCTTACAGCGGCCGGGGCACTTTAGCATGCCGTACTATTTTCCCGCAAATTCGACTTGACAGAAAGTACATTTTTTTCTATAATAGAAAGTACCGCCTGTGTTTCGGCAAAAAACGGCCCCGGCGGCAAAATTTTGGAAAGGAGGGAGCTTATGCACAGTCTGACCCATACCGCTGGGCAGTCCCACGATGTGGATATGACCACTGGCAGCGTGTTCCGGCATCTGCTGTACTTTTCCCTCCCCCTGCTGGCGGGCAACATCTTCCAGCAGCTCTACAACACCGTGGACACCTGGGTGGTGGGCAACTACGTCAGCAACGAGGCCTTTTCCGCCGTGGGCACCGTGGCTCCCATCATCAATATGCTCATCGGCACCTTCATGGGCCTTTCCAGCGGCGCGGGGGTCGTGATCTCCCAGTACTACGGTGCGAAAAATGAGGAGAAGGTCCACGACGCCGTCCACACCTCCATCGTCATCACGGTGATCCTGACCATCGCCTTTACCGCCCTGGGCGTGGGGATGACCCCCACCATGCTGCGGTTCATGAAGACTCCGGCGGAGGTCTTTCCCGAGTCCACCGCCTATCTCACCATCTATTTCGGCGGCATGGCAGGCCTGCTGTTTTACAACATGGGCGCGGCCATCCTGCGGGCCGTGGGCGATTCCCGCCGCCCCTTCTACTTCCTGGTAGTGGCGGCGGTCATCAACACGGTGCTGGACCTGGTGTTCGTCATCGTGTTCCAGATGGGTGTGCGGGGCGTGGCCTACGCCACCATCATTGCTCAGGGCGTGTCCGCCCTGCTGACCCTGGCCACGCTGCTGCGCACCTCCTCCTGGGTGCAGGTGATCCCCCGGGACCTGCGGCTCCACATGGACATACTGACGAAGATCATCCGGGTCGGCATCCCCGCCGCGCTGCAGATGGCGGTGACCGCCTTCTCCAACGTGTTCGTACAGTCCTACATCAATGTGTTCGGCGCCGACTGTATGGGCGGCTGGACCGCCTACCACAAGATCGACCAGCTGATCTTCCTTCCGATGCAGTCGCTGTCCCTGGCGGCCACCACCTTTGTGGGCCAGAATCTGGGGGTGCGGCAGGTCTCCCGCGCCAAGCAGGGAACTCGGACGGCCCTGTTCATGTCCATGGCGGTGACGCTGCTGATCTCCGCCGCCGTCATTCTGTTTGCCCCGGGCCTTGTGGCATTTTTCAATGACAAACCGGAGGTGGTGACGTTCGGAACCCTGTTCCTGCGGCATTTGACGCCGTTCTATGTCCTTTGCTGCTTGAACCAGGTCTACGCCGGCTCTCTGCGGGGCGCGGGGAACAGCCGGGCGCCCATGCTCATCATGCTGCTCTCCTTCGTGCTCTTCCGGCAGGCCTATCTCTATATCATGGCGAATTTCATCTCCAACGCCGTGCTGCCCATCGCCATGGGCTACCCCGCGGGCTGGCTGGTGTGCTCGGCCCTGATCCTGCTCTACTACCGTCATGCTCATTTGGAGCGGAACGTCCTGGTAACGGAGGACCAGGAAACGGCGAACTAAACTGATGCGATCTCCGGGGGATGTTCAGGTGAGGGAAAGGAGATATAAAATCCTGTTGGGATTATCAGAAGCAGACTGGGAGCGCTGAACTGATTATTTCTCCCCTGGGCAGAACGGAACGCCGGAAATTTCATCAGCCCGCCCTCGCCCGGAAGCCCTGTTTTTGCAGGCCCTCCGGGCAGTTGTTCCATATCCCACAGAGACAATGCCCCGGCATGACGCAGTCATGCCGGGGCGTTTCGCTATGCATTTTTCCGCCGGGCCAGCCGGGATACCAGCTTGGCGCCCAGCCAGCCGCAGGCGGCGCCCAGCAGCGCGCCGCCCAGCACGTCGCTGGGCCAGTGGACGTACAGGTACAGCCGGGAGAAGGCCATCACCACCGCCGCGGCCAGGGCGGGCTTCCACAGGGGGCTGCCCGCCGCTTTCAGGGCGAACACCGCCGCGAAGGAGGCCGCCGTGTGGCCCGAGGGAAAGGATGCGTCCAAAGGCGGCGGGACCAGCAGCTCCACCGCCGTATTCACCGCAAAGGGACGGATACGGCCGATCAGAGGCTTGAGCAGCAGGTTGCAGCTGAACAGGTCCAGCAGCAGGGCGCAGGCCACGGAGTATCCCTCCCGCCGCTTCCGCGCTGCCACCAGCAGAATGGCCAGAAAAATCCACAGCTCCCCGTGGTCCGCCAGCCGGGTATACCACGGCAGCACGGCGTCCAAAAAGCTACAGTGCAGATATGCCTGTATCCAGTCCAGCACCGCCAGTTCCATTGTCTGCATATCCCTGTCTCCTTCCAAGGGCTTCCCGGGTATGACCGGGTCACCTACAGCCTATGCGCCGGGAATACTGTTTCCTGATAAAACTCTTTAAAAAAGTTTTTATTGCGGCGCATCGTGCCGCCACGCCTGCGCCGCGCAGGAAAAGTATGGACTTTCATCACAGGCGGCTTCGCCGCCGGGGCCGCTTATGCGGCCCCAATCAGACAATTTCATTGTTTTGTGAGTGATTCGATCAGCCCCGGCTCCCGCAGTATGCCGTGATGGCCGCCGATAGGAACGACGCCGTCCCTCCGCCGAACCGGTCCAGATTTTTCCGGAAGCGCTCATCTGCCGTGTACATGGTGCCCAGGCCCGCCAGAATCTCATCGGTGCAGTCATAGCAGTGCGTGCTGATGAACTGCTTCCAATCCTCCACCAAGGTCCGGGCCTCCGGAGCGGCGGGATCGGTGTCCCGCAGAGCCGCGGCCCGGCGGAAAATGGCGTTCATCTCCTCGGCCTGTGCGGACCAGTCCTGGCCCGCCGCCAGCTTTTCCTGGCTCTGACGCCAGGCATCGGTATCGCCCCAGCGGGCTTTGGCCTCCGCGGCATACTCCCTGCGGGCGGCCTCCAGCTCCGAACTGTCAAACGCTTGAAATTCCATAATCTTGTCTCCTTTCAGATTAGCCTCCACCAGCGCCAGCAGGCGGTCCAGGCGGTCCCGCTTCATCCGAAGCAGCCGCCGCTGGCGCAGGAGGGCCTCTTGTTTGTCATAGTGAGGATCGGCCAAAATATCCCGGATGTCCGAAAGGGAGAAGTCCAGCTCCCGATAAAACAGGATCTGCCGCATTCGCGCCACATCGGCCTCCCCATACCAGCGGTAGCCGGAATCCGCCGCTGTTTCCGGATGGAGCAAACCGATCTGGCCGTAGTAGCGCAGAGTCCGCGCGCTGACCCCGCAGAGCTTTGCCATTTGGCTCACGGATAATCGCATGTGCCTCACCTCACTTGGGAGTGTAGACCATGACGCAGCGTCAAAGTCAAGCCTTTATTGCAGGAAATCTTTAAAAGCTCCGTCCGGCTGTGCCGGACGGAGCTTCACGCTGTTCAGGAGATGGTAAAATCCGCCGACAGGCGGCACTCCGTCCGGTACAGCTTGTCGCTGTACGGCGTCAGGGCCTTCTCGGTCTTTTGCGCAACGCGGTACTCGCCGGCGGGCAAGGACACCTGATAGCCATTGTTCCAATAGACCTGGCCCCAGCTCTTGGCCGTGCCCGGCCCCACGATGGTATCTCCGGTGGCGGCTTCCGTGTAAAATCCCAGCACGTACCAGCCGCCGTTTACCTTTCTGCACAGGCGGCTGTCCTCCTCCAGGTTCAGCCACTCCGTGCCGCTGTCGTGTACGCTGAAGGTCACGCCGGCAGCGGAGAAGCTGTCGATGGTCAGTTTGGCGTCCGGCGCCGCGTTATAGCCCGCCCAGTCCGTCTCCAGCTGGGCTCCGCCGGAGTAGATAGCCAAAAGGGCTGTCTCGCACTCCGCCCGGGTCACCTTGTCCCCAGGTCCCAGTTTCGAGGCGCTGCCGGAGAGCCACAGCCCCTCGCTCACCGCCCACCGCACCTGGGCGTCGGCCCAGGCAGGCACCGCCGCCGCGTCGGCATAGCCCTCCAGGCCTCCCTGGGGCAGGACGGCCGGGATCAGGGTCTTGAGCTTGGTCATGCTGGCGTAGCGGTACAGCATCACCGCCATCTGGGTTCGGGTCACGGCGGCATCCAGGCGAAGGCTGCCGTCGGCGTATCCCTGGACCACGCCCAGCGCGGCGGCCCACGCCGCCGGGTCCGTGGTCCCCTGGTTCCCATTGCGGGTCCTGTGGGCGTCATAGAGCATCTGGATGAACTGGCCCCGGGTCACGGTGGGCTCCGTTCCGGCAGCCCGGACCGAAAGGCTCAGCAGCAGACAGGCGCACACCGCCAGTGCCAGCAGGCGGGAAGTTCGTTTTTTCATAAGCCCCATTCCTCCGTTTGATGATACTTTGATTATACGGCCTCAGGCGGAAAAAAGCAATGGAAAGCGCAGATTTTAGCAAATGCCGCCTCCCGCCTGTCCAGCGGCAGGACGGGCCCCGCGTCCGCCGCTCACAAAGCCGCTGAAAAAAAGGACGCGCAAACTGTCACATTTGCCAATTGCGGGACAGCCGCAAATCCGATACAATTGGTATTACTTTTAAGGGTAGTACCTATTTTATCAATGAGGTGAAAGGCATGAGCCATCAGCTGTCCCAGTCCAAAACTATCCGCGCCCAACTGCTGTCCGCGATGCGCGAGGGCGAATACGCCGCCTGTGAGCGGCTGCCCCGAGAAAGCGTTCTGGCGGAAAAGCTGGGCATCAGCCGCACGCAGCTGCGGGACATCCTGGCCTCGCTGGAGCGGGAGGGCTTCATAACCCGCCGCCACGGCGTAGGCACCATCATCAACCGCCACGTTCTGAACGCCCAGACCCGCATGGACATCGAGGTGGAATTTCTGGACATGATCCGCCAGAGCGGCCATGAGGCCGCTGTGGCCTCCGTCCGGGTATCCGACGGTACGGCGGACGAAAAGATCGCCAAACAGCTGCAGATCCCCGAGGGAACGCCCATCATCCGGGTCTCCCGCCTCTGCACCGCCGATGGCAGGCCCGCCATCTACTGCGAGGATGTGGTGGAAAAGGCGCTGGCCCAGGGAGAGTACACCATCAAGGATCTGAAGCTCCCCATCTTCCACTTTTTACAGCAGTTCTGCGGCATCTATCCCTATCTGGATCTGACGGACCTGAAGCCCGTGGTGGCGGACGCCGCCCTGGCGGAGATCCTGCAGGTGCCCATAGGCGCGCCGCTGCTCCACATGGACGAGGTGGATTTCGACATCGACGGAAAGCCGGTGTTCTGTTCCACCGAGTATTTTGTGGACGGCATCTTCCGCCATACCGTGATGCGGAAAAAGCTGTGATCTGACACGAAAAAGGAGAATGCACAGCCATGAAAAAAGTAGCCATCATCATGGGCAGTGATTCCGACTGGCCCGTGGTCAAGGGGGCCTGCGCCCAGCTGGACGCCTTCGGCATCCCCTATGAGGCCCATATCCTCAGCGCCCACCGCACGCCGGCCGCCGCCGCAGAATTTGCCAAATGCGCCCGGGCCAACGGCTTCGGCGTGCTGATCTGCGCCGCCGGCATGGCGGCCCACCTGGCGGGGGCCTTTGCCGGCAACTCCACCCTGCCCGTCATCGGCATTCCCATGAAGGGCGGCGCCATGGACGGGCTGGACGCCTTGCTTGCCACCGTGCAGATGCCCAGCGGCATCCCCGTGGCCACCGTGGCCATCAACGGGGCCAAGAACGCCGCCGTTCTGGCCGCCCAGATCCTGGCCGTTTCCGACGGGGACCTGGCCGCCAAGCTGGACGCCGCCCGAGAGGACATGGCGAGGCAGATCGCCGAAAAGGAGGCCCGGCTCCAGGCCGAGCTGGCAGAGCGATCCCCTGCGGAATAATCATCAGGAGTTGGATACATGGGTGGTTTTTTTGGAGCGATCTCCAAGCGGGATTGCGTACTTGATATTTTCTTCGGCACCGACTATCACTCCCATCTGGGGACCCGCCGGGGCGGTATGGCGGTCTACGATCCCGCCAACGGCTTCCAGCGGCAGATCCACAACATCGAAAACACGCCGTTCCGCACCAAGTTTGAAAAAGATCTGGCAGACTTTCACGGCAGCAGCGGCATCGGCTGCATCTCCGACACAGACCCCCAGCCGCTGCTGGTGCGGTCTCACCTGGGGCTGTACGCCATCACCACAGTGGGCATCATCAACAACGCGGAAGCGCTGGTAGAGACCTATTTTTCTGACCACGGCCACCAGTTCATGGCCCAGAGCAGCGGCAAGGTGAATGCCACGGAGCTGACTGCCGCCCTCATCAATCAGGCGGACTCCCTGGTGGAGGGCATCCGCCACGCCCAGGAGATCATCGACGGCTCCGCCACCATCCTGCTGCTGACGCCGGAGGGCATCATCGCCGCCCGGGACAAGCTGGGCCGCCTGCCGGTGCTGGTGGGCAAAAACGGCCAGGGCCACTGTGTCGCCTTTGAGTCCTTCGCCTATCAGAAGCTGGGCTATCAGACCGTCTATGAGCTGGGCCCCCAGGAGATCGTGCGGATCACGGCGGAGGGCGTGGAATCCCTCTCGCCTCCGGGGGAGGAAATGCGCATCTGCGCCTTCCTGTGGACTTATTACGGCTATCCCAATTCCAATTATGAGGGCGTCAATGTGGAGGTCATGCGCTACCGCAACGGCGAGATCATGGCCCGGGACGAGGTGGCCCAGGGCCGCCTGCCCAAAGTGGACTTCGTGGCGGGAGTCCCGGACTCCGGCCTGCCCCACGCCATCGGCTTCGCCAACCGCAGCGGCAAGCCCTTCGCCCGCCCCTTTGTGAAATACACCCCCACCTGGCCCCGGTCCTTCATGCCCGCCAACCAGGATGTGCGGAACCAAGTAGCCAAGATGAAGCAGATCCCCGTGCCTGAGCTGATCGAGGGGAAGAAGCTGCTGTTCGTGGACGACTCCATCGTCCGCGGCACCCAGCTGCGGGAGACGGTGGAATTCCTCTACAGCAGCGGCGCGGCGGAGGTCCACATGCGCTCCGCCTGTCCGCCCATCATGTATGGCTGCAAGTATCTGAATTTCTCACGCAGCAACTCCCACATGGAGCTGCTGGCCCGGCGGACGGTCCAGGCTCTGGAGGGCGATGAAGGCCAAAAGCACCTGGATGAATACGCCGATGCCAAGACGGAGCGGGGCCAATGCCTGCTGCACACCATCTGTAAGGAGCTGGGCTTTGACTCCCTGGGCTACCAGTCCCTGGACGGGCTGCTGGAGGCCATCGGCATCGACAGGGAAAAGATCTGCACCTATTGCTGGACGGGCAGAGAGTGAATTTCTTCAAGGATGCGCAGGCGGCACCGTTGCGGCATTACGATTCCCGGCCTTTGCCAAGGCCGCCAATCGTGCCGCTGCCTCGAAAGCAGCTCGCTTCATCCGCCGCAGGCGGCGCTTCGCCGCTTTCCCCCTTGAGCATCCCCCATCACCAGTGACATCTGTCACTGGTGAACGCCGCCCAATGCGGCTGAGTCAATGTATTTTTGACACATACACGCCGCGGCAAAAATAATATCTACTCCGGGCAAAAGATTTCAGAGAACCGCTGGAAGCAGCCGTTCTGTTCCCCGTTCATTGTCCATTATCAATTCATTTACACAGGAGGACGCACATCATGCAGAAGTTAGAGCAGGTCTACGAAGGCAAGGCCAAGAAGGTCTTTAAGACCGACGATCCCGAGCTGTTCATCGTGGATTACAAGGATGACGCCACCGCCTTCAACGGCGCCAAGAAGGGCACCATCGTGGGCAAGGGCGTGATCAACAACCAGATGACCAACCGCCTGATGGTCAAAATGGAGAAGGCCGGCATCCCCACCCACTTCGTCAAGGAACTGAGCCAGCGGGAGACTCTGGTGAAGAAGGTCTCCATCGTGCCCCTGGAGGTCATCATCCGCAACATCTCCGCCGGCCATTTCGCCTCCCGCTACGGTGTGGAGGAGGGCATCGTGTTCGACCAGCCCACCATCGAGTTCTCCTATAAGTGCGACGAGCTGGACGACCCCCTACTGAACGCCTATCACGCCATTGCTCTGAAGCTGGCGACCCCCGAGGAGATCGAGCTGATCAAAAAGTACTCCTTTGCTGTCAACGATGTGCTGAAGACCTTCTGGGCCGAGTGCGGCGTGACCCTGGTGGACTTCAAGCTGGAATTCGGCAGGCTCAGCGACGGCACCATCGTCTTGGCCGATGAGATCAGCCCCGACACCTGCCGCCTTTGGGACTCCAAGACCCATGAAAAACTGGACAAAGACCGCTTCCGCCGGGATATGGGCGGCGTGGAGGACGCTTATGCCGAGATCATGAAGCGTCTCTTGGCCCATGATGCGGACTGACAGGAATATACCGGCGGGCCGTCTCAAGGTGGAGGCGGTCCCGGCCGGTTTTGACCAACGCCACATCCATGAGGAATGCGGCGTGTTCGGCGTTTTTTCGGAAGTTTCCGCTGACGTGGCCTCCCTGGCCTATTACGCGCTGTACGCCCTGCAGCACCGGGGCCAGGAGAGCTGCGGCATCGCGGTGAACGACGACGGGGTGTTCACCTCCTATCGGGACGTTGGCCTGGTCAGCGAGGTATTCCCGGCGGAGCGGCTGGCCGCCCTGGGGACCGGCCGCATCGCCGTGGGCCATGTGCGCTACGGCACCACCGGCAGCGACAACAAGCGGAACGTGCAGCCCATCCTGGTGAATCACTACAAGGGCCGGATGGCCCTTGCCCACAACGGCAACCTGACCAACTCCCTGGAACTGCGAAGCGAGCTGGAGAGCCGCGGCTCCATTTTTCAAACCACCACGGACTCCGAGGTCATCGCCTACATCATCGTGCAGGAGCGGCTGAAGGCCCCCTCCATCGAGGCCGCCGTCTCCGCCGCCATGGACCGGATCGTGGGCGCTTACTCCCTGGTCATCTCCTCTCCCAGCAAGCTCATCGCCGTCCGGGACCCCAACGGCTTCCGCCCCCTGTGTATGGGGCGGCTGCGGGACGGCGGCGTGGTGTTCGCCTCTGAGTCCTGCGCTCTGGACGCCATCGGCGCAAACTTCCTGCGGGATGTGCTGCCCGGAGAGATCATCGTGGTGGACAAGGACGGCGTCAGATCCGACACCAGCCACTGCGGCAAGGCTCCGAAAAAGCTGTGCGTGTTCGAGTTCATTTACTTTGCCCGGCCGGACTCCGTCATCGACGGCTCCAGCGTTCACACCGCCCGCCAGCGGGCAGGCGCTTTCCTGGCGCTGGAGCACCCTGTCCAGGCGGACATCGTGGTGGGCGTGCCGGATTCCGGCCTGGACGCCGCCATGGGCTACGCCAAACAGTCCGGCATCCCCTACGGCATGGGCTTCATCAAAAACAAATATATTGGCCGAACCTTCATCTCCCCAGCCCAGGCCATGCGGGAAAACGAAGTCAACATCAAGCTGAATCCCATCCGCTCAGTGGTAGAGGGCAAACGGGTGGTGCTGATCGACGACTCCATTGTCCGGGGCACCACCTGCCGCCGGACCATCGACCTGCTGCGCAGGGCCGGGGCCAGGGAGATCCACATGCGGGTCTCCGCGCCGCCCTTTGTCGCTGCCTGCTGGTACGGCACCGACATCGACGACCCCAGAAAACTCATCGCCAACCACCACTCAGTAGAGGAGATCGCCCGGATCATCGGCGTGGACTCCCTGGGCTATCTGAGCCTGGATAATGTGGTGAAGCTGGCGGACAACACGGAATGCGGCTTCTGCACCGCCTGCTTCGGCGGCGGCTATCCCACCGCCATTCCTCAGGATGGCGGCAAGGACCGCTTTGAGTGCAAGATCAGCGAAAGGAAGAAAGAACAACATGCGTAGTTTTTCTGACAGCTATCGGGAAGCCGGCGTCAACATTGAGGCCGGCTATGAAGGCGTGAAGCTCATGAGCCAGCATGTCAAGCGCACTGCCATTCCCGGCGTGGTGTCCGATATCGGCGGCTTCGGCGGCCTGTTTGCCCCAGATCTGACCGGCATGGCCGAGCCGGTGCTGGTCTCCGGCACTGACGGCGTAGGCACCAAGATCCGCATTGCCCAACTGATGGACAAGCACGACACCGTGGGCATCGACTGCGTGGCCATGTGCGTCAACGACATCATCTGCTGCGGTGCCAAGCCCCTGTTTTTCCTGGATTACATCGCCATCGGCAAAAATGACCCGCAGAAGGTGGCCGCCCTGGTCTCCGGCGTGGCGGAGGGCTGCGTTCAGGCCGGCTGCGCCCTCATCGGCGGCGAGACCGCCGAGCACCCCGGCATAATGGCTGCGGAGGACTATGATCTGGCGGGCTTTTCCGTGGGACTGGTGGACAGGCCCAAGGTCATCGACCACAGCGCCATGCAGGCCGGAGACGTGATCCTGGCCCTGCCCTCCAGCGGCATCCATTCCAATGGCTTCTCCCTGGTACGGAAGGTCTTTAACGTGGAGCACGCGAATCTGGAGCTTTACTGCCCTGAGCTGGGCCGCACCCTGGGTGAAGCGCTGCTGGAGCCAACTGTTATCTATGTCAAACCCGTTCTCCGCTGTCTGGAGGCAGTCTGCGTGAAGGGCATCAGCCACATTACCGGCGGCGGCTTCTTTGAGAATATTCCCCGCTGCCTGCCGGAGGGCCTCACCGCCAAGATCGAAAAGGCAGCCCTCAAAACGCCTCCCATTTTCTCCATGCTGCAGAAAACGGGCAATATCCCCGAACACGACATGTTCAACACCTACAATATGGGCGTGGGCATGACCGTCATCGTTTCCAAAGAGGACGCGGACAAGGCCCTGTCCGTCCTGAAAGCTGCGGGCTGCGCCGCCTATGTCATGGGTGAGATCGCGGAGGGCGATGAACGGGTGATATTATGTTAACAAAAGCTCGAGTAGCCGTATTCGTCTCCGGCGGCGGCACCAATCTGGAGGCGCTGCTGAAAGCACAGAAGGCCGGCGCCATCCCCCACGGAGAGATCGTGCTGGTGATCGCCAGCAACAAGAGCGCCTACGCCCTGACCCGGGCCGCCAACCACGGCGTGCCCGGTGTAGCCATTCCCAGAAAGCAGATGACCCAAGCGGACTTCGAGTCCGCCATTTCCGAAAAGCTGGCGGAATTCCAGATAGACGTCATCATCCTGGCGGGATTCCTGTCCATTTTATCCGAGAACTTTGTCAAACAGTGGCCGGACCGCATTCTGAATGTCCACCCCTCCCTCATCCCCTCCTTCTGCGGCAAGGGGATGTACGGCTTGAAGGTCCACGAGGCCGCTTTGGAAAAAGGCGTGAAGGTCACCGGGGCCACCGTGCATCTGGTGAACGAGATCCCCGACGGCGGACGCATTCTGCTGCAAAAGGCCGTGGACATCCTGCCGGACGACACGCCAGAGGTCCTGCAGCGCCGGGTCATGGAGCAGGCCGAATGGGTCCTGCTGCCCCAGGCTGCGGAGCTGGTGTGCAAACAAATTTGTGAGAATTGAGGTACGCTTCCATGAACGAACTGGAACTGAAATACGGCTGCAACCCCAACCAAAAGCCCTCCCGCATCTTTATGAGGGACGGCGGCGATCTGCCCATCACTGTGCTGGGCGGCAAGCCCGGCTACATCAACTTCCTGGACGCCTTCAACTCCTGGCAGCTGGTGCGGGAGCTGAAGGCCGCTACCGGCCTGCCCTCCGCCGCCTCCTTCAAGCACGTCTCCCCTGCCGGTGCCGCCGTGGGCCTGCCCCTCAGCGACGTGGACCGGAAGATCTATTTCGTAGACGAGGGTGCGGAGCTCTCCCCCATCGCCTGCGCCTACATCCGGGCCCGGGGCGCGGACCGGCTGTGCTCCTACGGCGACTGGGCGGCCCTCAGCGACGTGTGCGACGGGGCCACTGCCAGTTACCTCAAGGCCGAGGTGTCCGACGGCGTCATCGCCCCCGGCTACACCGACGAGGCGTTGGAGATTTTGAAAACCAAGAAAAAGGGCGGCTACAACGTGGTGCAGATCGACCCTGATTACGTCCCCGCTCCCCAGGAATACAAGGATGTGTTCGGCATCACCTTCCAGCAGGGGCGGAACGAGTTCAAGATCGACGGGGAACTGCTGGGCAACATCGTCACGGAGAACAAGGACCTGCCCGAAGCCGCCAGGATCGACATGATCGTCTCTCTCATAACCCTGAAATACACCCAGTCCAACTCCGTGTGCTACGTGAAGAACGGCCAGGCCATCGGTGTGGGCGCGGGCCAGCAGAGCCGCATCCACTGTACCCGTCTGGCAGGCCAGAAGGCGGACAACTGGTATCTGCGGCAGCACCCCAAGGTCCTGGGGCTCCAGTTCGTGGAAGGCATCCGCCGCCCCGACCGGGACAATGCCATCGACATCTATACCTCCGACGAGTACGAGGACATTCTGGCCGACGGCGTGTGGCAGAACACCTTCCAGGTCAAGCCGGAAGTCCTGACCGCGGAGGAGAAGAGGGCCTGGATCGCCACTCAGTCCGGCGTGACCGTCGGCTCCGACGCATTCTTCCCCTTCGGCGACAACGTGGAGCGGGCCAGGAAGAGCGGCGTGCAGTACATCGCCGAACCGGGCGGCTCCATCCGGGACGACCATGTGATCGCCACCGCTAACAAGTATGGCATGACCATGTGCTTTACGGGGATGCGGCTGTTCCACCACTAAAGCTTTTAAAGAGGGGACTTCGTCCCCCCTTTAGTTTCCCCCCACCAGTCTGCGGACTGGTGCGTGTGCCCCAAGGGCACACAAGTCAAGGTATTTTCGCCACGCGCATGTCGCGGCGAAACTGATGAAAAATCATTTGCCCGTGGCAAAATTCTATGCAAGGAGGCCCTTTGTGTCATGAAGCTTCTCGTCGTCGGCGGCGGCGGCCGCGAACATGCGATCATTAAAAAGCTCAAGGAAAATCCCAGTGTGGAGACCATCTATGCCCTTCCCGGCAACGGCGGCATCGCCCAGGACGCTGTGTGCATCCCGGAGATCGGGGCCAAGGATCTTGACAAGATCGTGAACTTTGCCAAGTCCCACAACATCGGCTTTGCCGTGGTGGCGCCGGACGATCCCCTGGCCCTGGGCTGCGTGGACCGGCTCCACGAGGCGGGCATCCCCTGTTTCGGCCCCGACGCCAAGGCCGCCCGCATCGAGGCCAGCAAGGTGTTCTCCAAGAACCTGATGATGAAATACGGCATCCCCACCGCCCGATACGCCACATTCACCGACATGGAGGAGGCCCTGGATTATCTGACCACCGCCCCGATCCCCATTGTTATCAAGGCCGACGGCCTGGCCCTGGGAAAAGGCGTCACCATCGCCATGACCCGGGGGGAGGCGGCCCGGGCCGTCCGCGCCGCCATGGAGGACCGGGTCTTTGGCGACAGCGGCAATGCCATCGTGATCGAGGAGTACCTGGAGGGCCCGGAGGTCAGCGTGCTGGCTTTCACCGACGGCACTGCCATCCGCCCTATGGTATCCTCCATGGACCATAAGCGGGCCGGAGACGGCGACACCGGCCTCAACACCGGCGGCATGGGCACCGTGGCCCCCAATCCCTATTACACCGCCGACGTAGCCCAGGTGTGCATGGACACCATCTTCCTGCCCACACTGGCCGCCATGCGGGCGGAGGGCTGTCCTTTTAAAGGCTGTTTGTACTTCGGCTTGATGCTGACCTCCGACGGTCCCAAGGTCATCGAGTACAATTGCCGCTTCGGAGACCCGGAGACCCAGGTGGTCCTGCCCCTGCTGAAGACCGACCTGCTGACCATCATGCAGGCGGTGGAAAACGAAACTCTGTCCGATTTGGATATCGAGTGGTCCGGCGGTTCCGCTGCCTGTGTCATCCTGGCTTCCGGCGGCTATCCCAGCCACTATGAAAAGGGGAAGGCCATGACCTTCCCCGCAAGTCTGCCCGCCAACGTGGCGCTCTACCACGCCGGCGACAAGCTGGACGGCCAGGGCCGTCTGGTCACCAGCGGCGGACGGGTCCTGGGCGTCACCGCCGTGGCTCCCACGCTGAATGAGGCTCTGGCGGACGCTTACGCCGCCGCGGAGACCGTGGATTATGAGGGCAAATACCTGCGCCGTGACATCGGCCGCCGCGCACTGGCCGCGATGGAGGGACAGTAAATGGTAAGACGCGTTTATGTAGAGAAAAAGCCCGCTCTGCGGCAGGAGGCCGCGGACCTTTTGAACGAGCTGCGCTCCCTGCTGGGCATCTCCGCCCTGACGGGCCTGCGGCTCATCAACCGCTATGACGTGGAGGGGCTGGAGGACGACGCCTTTCAGCGGGCCGTGCAGACCGTGTTTTCCGAGCCGCAGGTGGACGACGCCACCGCCGCCCTGCCCGCCGGAGACTTCACCGCCTTCGCGGTGGAGTATTTGCCCGGGCAGTTCGACCAGCGGGCGGATTCCGCCGCTCAGTGCATCCAGCTGATGACCCAGGGAGACCGGCCTTTGGTGCGTACCGCCCGGGTGTATCTGCTCTCCGGCGAGCTGACCCCCAGCCATGTGGAGAAGATCAAGCGCTACGTCATCAATCCTGTGGAGGCCCGGGAGGCGGGCCTGGAGCCGGTCGAAACGCTGAAGATGGAGTACGACATCCCCACCGCCGTGGAGACCGTCTCCGGTTTCACCGCCCTGGACGAAGCGGGCCTGGCCGCCCTGCTGGACAAGCTGGGTCTGGCCATGGACCTGGACGATCTGAAGTTCCTTCAGGCCCACTTCCGGGATGACGAGCGCCGGGACCCCACCATCACAGAAGTCCGGGTCGTGGACACCTACTGGTCCGACCACTGCCGCCACACCACCTTCTCAACCCATCTGGACGAGATCAACATCGCGGACCCTGCGGTCCGGGCCGCCTATGCGCGGTATCTGGCTGCCCGGGAAGAGGTCTACGGTGCGGAAAAGGCCGCCCGGCGGCCCCAGACCCTGATGGATATCGCCACCATCGGCGCCAAGACGCTGAAAAAACGGGGGCTGCTCCCTGAGCTGGACGAAAGCGAGGAGATCAACGCCTGCTCCATCCACGTCCCCGCCCAGGTGGACGGCGAGACCCGGGACTGGCTGCTGATGTTCAAAAACGAGACCCACAACCATCCCACGGAGATCGAACCCTTCGGCGGCGCGGCCACCTGTATCGGCGGCTGCATCCGGGACCCCCTGTCCGGCCGTGCCTATGTCCATCAGGCAATGCGCCTCACCGGCTGCGGCGATCCCCGCACGCCGGTCAGTGAGACCATCCCCGGCAAGCTGCCCCAGCGCAAGCTTGCTCAAACTGCCGCAGCGGGCTATTCCTCCTACGGCAACCAGATCGGTCTGGCCACCGGACACGTAGACGAGCTTTACCATCCCGGGTATGTGGCCAAGCATCTGGAAGTAGGCGCCGTGGTGGGCGCCGCCCCCGCTGAAAACGTGGTGCGGGAGCGGCCCGCCCCCGGCGACGTGGTGATCCTGCTGGGCGGCCGCACCGGCCGGGACGGCATCGGCGGCGCCACCGGCTCCTCCAAGAGCCACGACCGCAAATCCCTGCAGACGATGGCCAGTGAGGTCCAGAAGGGCAACGCTCCCGAGGAGCGGAAGATCCAGCGGCTATTCCGGGACGGCAACGTCACCCGGCTCATCAAACGCTGCAACGACTTTGGCGCGGGCGGCGTATCCGTGGCCATCGGCGAGCTGGCCGACGGCCTGGAGATCAGCCTGGACGCCGTACGCAAGAAGTACGACGGCCTGGACGGCACCGAGCTTGCCATCTCCGAATCCCAGGAGCGGATGGCCGTGGTGGTGGCCCCCGAGAACGCCGCCGCTTTCATCGCCGCTGCGGAAAAGGAAAATCTGGAGGCCTATCAGGTAGCCGTCGTGACCGAAGAGCCCCGCATGGTCATGCGGTGGCAGGGGGAAACGATTGTCAACCTCAGCCGGGAATTTCTCAATTCTAATGGTGCGGTGAAACACGCCAAGGTCGCTGTGACGTTGGCACAGGCGTCTGCGGCGGAACCGGACTGCCATGTGGATCTGCGCAAAACCGCTTCCAGCTTGAAATGCGCCTCCCGCCGGGGGCTTGTGGAGCGATTTGACTCCACCGTCGGCGCGGGCAGCATTCTGATGCCCTACGGCGGGAAGACCCAGCGCACGCCCGCCCAGGCTATGGCGGCGCTGCTGCCCGTCCTGCCGGGACAGGAAACCGACCAGGCCAGCGTTATGGCCTGGGGCTTCGACCCGGAGGCCATGAGCGCGGACCCCTATCGGGGGGCCTATGACGCCGTGACAGTCTCCCTCGCCAAGTTGGTGGCCTCCGGCGCAGACTACAAGAAAGCCTACCTGACCCTTCAGGAGTATTTTGAAAAACTCCGGAACGAGCCGGAGCGCTGGGGCAAGCCCTTTGCCGCCCTCTTAGGCGCACTGGACGCGCAGCTGGACTATGGAGCGGCGGCCATCGGCGGCAAGGACTCCATGTCCGGTACCTTCAACGATCTGGACGTGCCCCCGACCCTGATTTCCTTTGCCATCGCTCCTATCAAGGCAGGGAAAGTCATCACACCCGAATTCAAAGAGGCCGGACATCCGGTGTATTTGTTTTCTGCAGAACACGACACCGCAGAAGAACAGAAAGCAGTTTGGGCCCTGCTGTATACACTCAGCAGGACCGGAAAGGTCAAAGCCGCTTGGGCTGTGGAACACAACTTCGCCGAAGCTGTGATGAAGATGTCCTTTGGCAACCGCATCGGCTTCTCTGCCAAGGCAGAGGAGGCAAATGGTTTTTGGGACAATGCATGTGATTGGCCCGGTGCGATCATGGCGGAATTGACAGAAGACGTCGACAGTCCCTATGCTACCCGCTTCGGTATCACGACGAAAGAACCGGTCATTGCTTTGGGCGGTGACTCTGCTCTCATCGACGAGCTGCTCTCCCTCAACGAGGCCGTGCTGGAGGACGTCTATCCCAATCACACCGCCGCTGTTTCCGAAGCTGTCCCTGTGCTGGAGGCCCCTGCCGGCATCCGCTCCGCGCCCAAGATCGGCGTTGCCCGGCCCAGAGTGCTGATCCCCGTATTCCCCGGCACCAACTGCGAGTACGACAGTGCCCGGGCCGCGGCCCGGGCGGGGCTGGTCCCGGAGATCCTGGTGCTGAACAATCAGTCCGCCCAAAGCGTGGCCGATTCTGCCGCCCGCTTTGCCAGGGCGGCCCGAGAGAGCCAGATCATTTTCATCCCCGGCGGCTTCTCCGGCGGCGACGAGCCGGACGGCTCCGGCAAGTTCATCACCGCTTTCTTCCACAATCCGGCGGTGAAGGACGCGACCCACGACCTGCTGAAAAACCGGGACGGATTGATGCTGGGCATCTGCAACGGCTTCCAGGCCCTTATCAAGCTGGGTCTGGTGCCTTACGGCGAGATCATCGACACCGATGAGACCTGCCCCACTCTGAGCTATAACGTCATCGGCCGCCACCAGTCCAAGATCGTCCGCACCCGGATCGCCTCCAACCGCTCCCCCTGGCTGTCCCGCGTGCAGGTGGGCGACATTGTGAGCGTCCCCATCTCCCACGGCGAGGGCCGGTTCCTCTGCTCTCCCGAGCTGCTGGCAAAGCTTGCTGAAAACGGCCAGATCGCGACCCAGTATGTGGATCTCAGCGGCGCACCCACCATGGATGTGGACTTCAATCCCAATGGCTCTGCCTGGGCGGTGGAGGGCATTCTCTCCCCCGATGGCCGGGTTTTGGGCAAAATGGGCCACTCCGAGCGGGTGGGGTCCGGCCTGTATCAAAACGTCCCCGGCAATTATGATCTGGGACTGTTTGATTCCGCCAGGGATTATTTTGCAATTTAATTCTTGCTTTTCCGCGAATCTGTGATATCCTAGGAAAAATACTTTGAAATGAGGTGGCCGCATGGCGTACTTTTTCAGTGAACCCTCCCATACCTTCAGCGAATATCTGCTGGTCCCCGGCTACTCCTCCTCCGAGTGCATCCCCGCCAACGTCTCTCTCAAGACCCCGGTGGTGAAGTTCAAGAAGGGCGAGGAGTGCCCCCTGACCATGAACGTCCCCATGGTCTCCGCCGTGATGCAGTCTGTGTCCGGCGAAAAAATGGGCATCGGCCTGGCCAAAGAGGGCGGCATCGCCTTCATCTATGTCTCCCAGCCCATTGACCAGCAGGCCGAGATGGTCCGCAAGGTCAAAAATTACAAGGCCGGCTTCGTGTCCAGCGACTCCAACCTCCGCATCGGGGACACGCTGGCAGACGTGCTGGCCCTGAAGGAGCGCACCGGCCACTCCACCATGGCCGTCACCGAGGACGGCACCGGTACCGGCAGACTGCTGGGCCTGGTGACCAGCCGGGACTACCGTGTCAGCCGCATGGACCCCGCAACCCCTGTGACGGATTTTATGACCCCCTTTGAGAAGCTGATCTACGCCCCTGAGGGCACCAGCCTGAAGGAGGCCAACGACATCATCTGGGACCGGAAGCTCAACGCCCTGCCCATCGTCTCCAAGGACGGCCATCTGGTGAGCTTTGTGTTCCGCAAGGACTACGACTCCCACAAGGGCAATCCTCTGGAGCTGCTGGACGATCAGAAGCGCTATGTGGTGGGCGCGGGCATCAACACCCGGGACTACGCCCAGCGGGTCCCCGCCCTGGTGGAAGCCGGTGTAGACGTGCTGGTCATCGATTCCTCCGAGGGCTATTCCGAATGGCAGCTGCGGACCCTGCAATGGATCCGGGAGCGCTATGGCGACACCGTGAAGGTGGGCGCCGGCAACGTGGTGGACGGCGAGGGCTTCCGCTTCCTGGCGGACGCGGGGGCCGACTTCGTGAAGATCGGTATCGGCGGCGGCTCCATCTGCATCACTCGGGAGACCAAGGGCATTGGCCGGGGCCAGGCCACCGCCGTCATCGACGTGGCGGCGGAGCGGGACAAGTACTTTGAAGAGACCGGCGTTTACGTTCCCATCTGCGCCGACGGCGGCATTGTGCAGGACTACCATATCACCCTGGCCCTGGCCATGGGCGCGGACTTCTGCATGCTGGGCCGCTACTTTTCCCGGTTCGATGAATCCCCTACCAACAAGATCCTCATCGGCGGCAGTTACATGAAGGAGTACTGGGGCGAGGGCAGCGCCCGCGCCCGGAACTGGCAGCGCTACGACCTGGGCGGCGCGGCGAAGCTCTCCTTCGAGGAGGGCGTGGACTCCTATGTCCCCTACGCCGGCGCACTGACCGACGGCATGGCCACAACCCTGGCCAAGGTCCGCTCCACCATGTGCAACTGCGGTGCGCTGACCATCCCCGAGCTGCGGGAAAAGGCCAAGCTGACCCTGGTATCCGCTGTTTCCATCGTGGAAGGCGGCGCCCACGACGTGCTGCTGAAGGATACTACCAACGGCAATCAGCGCAGCTGATCCGAAGATATTTCCGGCACGCCGCCTTCCACTTCGCGCGGCAGCGCGTCCAAGCATTTTGCAATGCAAAATCTTGAACAGGACAGGCTTTGCCTGCCCCGTTCAGTTTCTATGCGGGGCCCCCATGCGCCCCCGGCACATGCCAGGGAACATCTGTTATAGCCCTATTGTTTATCATTTAACTTGCTAAAAGGGCTTGCTTTTTTACAGTAAAGTCTTATAATAAGAACATTACTGAATCGGTTACTTGCAATAGGAGTTATCGCGTCATGCATAGAACACCTCGCATCTTAGTCGTCGGCAGTTTTGTCATGGATGTCATCGCCACCACGGAGCGGATCCCCAGGTCCGCCCAGACCGTATATGGGAAGTCCTTTCATATGGCCCCCGGAGGCAAGGGCGCCAATCAAGCCCTGCAATGCGCCCGCCTGGGAGCGGATGTGACCATGATGGGCTGTGTAGGCGACGACCTCTTCGGAGAAAAGCTGGTGGAAACCCTCCGGACGGACGGCGTGGATACGAGCCATGTGGTGGTTCGCTCCGGCGTTTCTTCCGGTGTGGGCCATGTGACCCTGGAGGTATCGGAGCACTCCGCCCAAAATCGCATCATCGTCATTCCCGGCGCCAACCAGACCCTGACCACAGAGGAGGTCGCCTGGGTCCGGGATCAGATCGGCACATATGATATGGTCCTTCTGCAGCTGGAGGTGCCTCTCCCGGTGAACCGGGCGGTGGCCCGCTGGGCCAAGGAGGCAGGGGTACCCGTCATGCTGAATCCCGCCCCTGCCACGGACCTGGACGACGAGCTTTTGAGCTTGGTGACCTATCTGACCCCCAATGAGCAGGAGGCCTCCATGGAGACGGGCCTGCCCCTGGGCATGGATGAAAACGGCCCCCTGCGGGAGGATCTGCAAAAGATCGCCGCCGCTCTTTGGAGCAAGGGCGTGGAAAACGTCATCATCACACTGGGGGGCAGCGGCTCCGCCGTGGTGAAGGCGGATACCATCCAGTACATTCCCTGCGTCCACATGGACCATGTGGCGGACCCCACCGCTGCGGGGGATTCCTTTGTGGGTGCCTTGTCTGTGGGGCTGACTGCCGGACTTTCCCAGGAAGCCGCGCTGGCCTTCGCCAGCCACACTGCCGCTATCACCGTGTCCCGAATGGGGGCGATGCCCTCCCTGCCCACGCTGAAAGAGGTCATCTCGCTGCTGAAGGAGCGGGATTACCGAGGCTTCGACCTGTCCGCACTGGATGTACTGCAATAAAGAGAACCGGCGCCGGGATCTCCCGGCGCCGGTTTTGTCAGAAATTTGCAAGAGTTTTGTCCACTATTTTGTCAGGATCCTCTGCTACATTGGCTTTCAACAAAGGAGGGGGCTAGTGAACTATCAACAACTAAGCAAAAACGATTGCGGATACCGCCGGACCGTGGTATCCTGTGTATGAGGTGAACGGCATGCGGATCCTGTGTTTCGGCGATTCCAATACCTATGGTTACGATCCCCGCTCCTATTTGGGAGACCGCTATCCGGCAGAGGTCCGTTGGCCGGACCGGCTGGCAAGGACTACCGGCTGGGAGATCTGCAATTTAGGACAGAACGGCCGGGAGATCCCCGACACGGCCCCGGCGTTTCCTCCCTACGACCGGCTGGTGGTCATGCTGGGCAGCAACGACCTGCTGCGGCCAGGGGCCACCGCCGCCGGAGTGTCGGCCCGGATGGAACGGTTTTTACAGGGGCTGTCCCATGTTCTGCTGATCGCTCCGCCGCCCATGGCACCCGGAGCCTGGGTCACAGAAGAGCGGCTTTTAACGCAGTCCGCCGCCTTGGCGAGCTATTATGAGGACCTGGCCCGCCGTTTGGGCTGCGCCTTTGCCGATGCGGGCCAGTGGGGCGTGGAGCTGGCCTTTGACGGCATCCACTTTTCTGAGGCAGGACACCGGGCCTTTGCCAAAGCGCTCCAGCTCGTGCTGGGATCGCTGGGCTGAAACGGGACCGTTGACATGCCATGGCGCGCCAACCCGGGCAAAGCGTCATGGGATCTCCCGCTCTTGGTCATACCGCCGGCATGTCTTGCCTTGGACAGATATACATGATACAATCAGAATAGAAAGGTCCAATTTGATAAAAGGGGGGCAAAGAACATGCAGGTCATTTTGGGATTGGGGATCTTATGGACACTGTATGGGATCGCGGGCATCGCGGGATTCCAGGTCATCGATGAAGCGTACAAGCACCGCGACTGGACTGCAGACTATATCCGCATGCGGGGAATCTCATGGCTGATGCTCGGGCTCCCGATGCTGCTCCTGTATTTGTTGGTAAGCGGCAGGGACCTCAACAGGCTCTTGATGTGCCTGCTGATCCTGTTGTGCGGGACCCCCTCGCTTATATACACCGTTGTGAAAGAACGCGCGTACAAGCGTCTGCTGAGGGAAGAAGCGGACTGCTGATCCCAGCTTGCCGAGAAGTCCTTCCCGAGAAGGGTCCACCTGTTCCCGTATTTGCCAAACGCTCTTCCAGTTCAACATTCGGTGATACCAATCTGATTTAGCGCTTATAACAATCTTTTTCATCAATATAAAAGCCCTTCCACGGTATTTTCCCGTGGAAGGGCTTTTCTTACAGCAGAACATCCACTGTCCCGATCCCATAATGGCAAAACAGAGCAAGAGCTTCCGGACCGATGACCTCGCCGGAGACGGCGATGGGGATGGCCGGAGGACAGGACACTGCCGGCGCGCCGCAGACCCGGCCCAGGGCCTGCTCCACAGAAACGGTCTCCTGGGGGGCAAACAGGGCACCCCGGACGGAGAGAACGCGTTCTCCCCTCGCCAGGGGCAGGACGGGACGGGGACCGCGGGGTTTCGGAGAAACGGAACGCAGCGCGTCCGCTATGAATTGGAACGCCTCCTCATCCGTGGCCCCGGAGGCCATCAGGACCACATGGTCCTGGTCCATGTACTCCGGCTCCACGCCTCCCGTCCGCAGAATATCCGCCAGATCCAGGCCGTTCCAACCGCAGGCGGCGGCGTTGATGGTGAGCTTCAGCGGCTCATCCCCCGCCAGAGCCCAGCCCCAGACGGACAACTCGCGCTTCACTGCCGCCAGCCTCCCGGCGGCGGTTCGGATGCGCTCCGGTTCCTCCCCGGCCAAAGCCTGATTGCAGAGGTCCAGAGAAGCCAGCGTCAGATAAGAGGGGCTGGTGGACCCAAACAGGGCCAGCGCGGCCCTGGCGCACTCCGCAAAGGCCGCTGGAGCGCTTTTGGAAATGTGCAGATATGCGCCCCCCGTCAGGACAGGCAGGGTCTTGTGGGCGGAGTCACAGCACAGGTCCGCCCCTTGGTCCAGGGGGTGCCGGGAGGGCTGGAGAAAGCGGAGATAAGCCCCGTGGGCGTTGTCCACCAGCAGCAGGGTCCCCCGGCGATGGCAGACCTGTGCCAGGGCGGCGATATCTGCCATGCCGCCCAGGTAATCCGGGCTGGTGATGTAGACGGCGGCAGGAGGCGCGTCCAGTGCCGAAAGGGTCCGGTCCAGGCCCTCCGCCGTGATGGGACAGGCACAGAGGGAATCGGCTCCCTCCTCTTCCGGCCACAGCCAGACGGTCTCAAAGTCCAGCAGGGCGGCGGCGTAGACAAAGGTCTTGTGGACGTTCCGGGCGGCCGCGATGACCGGCGGCGTCCCGGCGGGGCGGTTCGTCAGAGCCAGGTGCAGCATGGCCCGGATGCACTGGCTGGATCCTTCGGTGGAGTAAAAGGTGGCCCTGGAGCCGAAGAGGGCGGCGGCATTCCTCTCGCTCTCTGCAATGATGCCCGATGCTTCGTAGAGGGAATCGGCCCCCAGGACCTCGGTGATGTCCCACTTCTCACAGCCCAGAGGCCCCTTCCCCTTGTGTCCCGGCATGTGGAAGCGGGCCATGCCCTCGATCTGGTAGCCCCGCAGGAAATCGGCGATGGGGGTCGTCATGCTTCTTCCGCCTCAGCGGCTTTCATCATAATGGCGCACTCGATCCGCTTGCGGAACAGCTCGCAGCCCGCCTCATACACGCCCCGGATGGAGCCGGTGGCGTGGTAGGCGTTGGCGGCACAGCCGCCGGAGCAATAGAACTTGGCCCAGCAGCCGGCGCACTCCGGCCGGGCATAGGCGTTGCAGGCCCGGAATTCCTCCCGCAGCGCCGTGTTGGTCACGCCGTTCCAGATGTCGCCCAGTTTGTACCGCTCCTCGCCCACGAACTGGTGGCAGGGGTACAGGTCGCCCCAGGGGGTCACCGCCATGTACTCCGTACCAGAGCCGCAGCCGGAGATGCGCTTGTAGATGCAGGGGCCGCCGGTCAGGTCCAACATGTAGTGGTAGAAGGTGATGGGCCTGCCCGCCTTTTCCCGACGGAGCATGTCCTTTGCCAGCAGCTCATACTGCTCTTTCACGATCTCCAGGTCCTCCGCTGTCAGGGCTGCCGGATCGTCCGGCGCACAGACCACTGGCTCCATGCTCAGCTCCGTGAAGCCCAAGTCGTCGGCCATGTGGAAGAGGTCTTTGGTGAATTCCGGGTTAGCGTGGGTAAAGGTCCCCCGCATGTAATAGTTTTTCCCGCCCCGGGCCGCCACCAGCTTCTGGAACTTGGGTACGATGCGGTCATAGCTGCCGTTTCCGGCGTAGTCCACCCGGGTGCGGTCGTTGATCTCCTTCCGCCCGTCCAGGGACAGCACCACATTGCTCATCTCCCGGTTGGCGAAGTCAATCACGTCATCGTCGATCAGCATGCCGTTGGTGGTCAGGGTGAAGCGAAAATTTTTGCCCCGCTCCTTTTCCACACTGCGGGCGTATCCCACCAGCTGCTTCACCACGTCCCAGTTCATCAGCGGCTCGCCGCCGAAGAAGTCCACCTCCAGGTTCCGGCGGCTTCCGGAGTGGTCCATGAGGAAGTCCAGGGCCTGTTTGCCCACCTCAAAGCTCATCAGCGCCCGGTCGCCGTGGTATTTGCCCTGGCTGGCGAAGCAGTAGCCGCAGTTCAGGTTGCAGGTGTGGGCCACATGGAGGCACAGGGCCTTCACCACGTCGCCGGACCGCTCTTTGAAGGTGCCGGCCATGCCGGCGAAGGTATCCGGCGTGAAGAGCTTGCCCGCGTCCTTCAGCGCCTCCACATCGTCGATGCAGTCCCGCAGGTCCCGCTCCGTCACGTCGGGCCGGTCCGCGTATTTTTCCAGCATGGCCGTCACGATCTCGTCTGCCGCATGGCTCTCGAACATGGCGATGATGTCATAGGCCACCTCGTCCACCGCGTGGATGGAGCCGGAGCAAGTATCCAGCACGATGTTGTAGCCGTTCAATTGATACTGATGTACCATAAAAGGGTCCTCCCTATTCGTGCATAAAAAGTGCCGCCTAGTCAGGCGGCAGCTTTTTGATCGGCGATCACTTACTTGTCAGCGTTCTCGCACTTCTGGTTGGCAACGCCGCAGCTGGTCTTGCAGGCAGACTGGCAGGAGGTCTGGCACTCGCCGCAGCCGCCATGCTTGGCGCTCTCGCACAGAGAACGGGTCTCAAGAGTCTTGATTCTTTCCATGATGTATCTCTCCATTCTGTCAGATTTCACGTCTGTTCTGGCCGTTCCAAGGGACGGCTTGATGTTCGGGTAAAATTTTAGCATAGATAGGTAGTAAAGTCAAGGGATTGCGGGCGGAGTTCCGATATGTGCTGCTGAATGACAGCTTTGCCTATTTTACCAACATACCTTGAAGGAACTCCCATCCCCATGGTATTATAATGGGGACAATCCATAGGGCGGCAAAGCCGGGGAGGATTCAGAATGATAGACCTGCACGCAATCTGGAACGTCCTTTTATTTTTGCTTATCCTATATTCTCCAGGGTTGATCTGCGGGACTCGTTTTATAAAGGCCGCCGTCAAAAGAGAGAAATCCCGCATGGTTTTGATGGGGATCCTAACGGTGGCTTTCACTGCCGCCAGTTCCTTTATCCTTTATACTGTTGTGGATTTTATGCTGAACTTTTAAACGGGATCAACCATGTCCCCGCTGTCCTCTATACAGGTAAATCTCCGGCAGGTCCTCCCATCCCGCTCCACGGTCTCGTTCCACATGGCCGCCGGCCGCACCCACACGTCCCGCTCACCATACAGCGCCCGGTAGACCACCATCGGCTCCTGGGTCTCGGAGTGAGCGGCCACATACAGCACCTCATATTCGCCGCCCTTGAAATGGCGGTAATGTCCGGGCCGGATCAGCGTCTCCTTTCGGCTCATGGCGGCGTTGGTGTAGGCCGGATCATAGGTGACCTCCTCCCCAAACCACTCCGGCGGCTGGAAGTCGGCAGCCTCCGCCTCCGTGGGGAACTCCACCTCCGCCAGGACCAGAGGCGCCAGGGGCGGCGCAAACACATCCAGTTCAATGGTATATCCGCTGTAAGGGATCTGATAGCGGTCCTTCACGATCACCGTGCCGTCGGTCTTGGCCAGCAGACGGCGGCAGGCGTCCCCATTCAGCGGAAACTCCCGCTCCTCTCGGGCCAGCAGGCCCGGTCCCTTGTAGGTCAGCCAGCCCTCGCCGCCGCTCTGCCGCACCCGCAGCACCGGGTCCGTGGACAGATAGCCCTGCTGGATGTGGCGCTTGGGATAGTCCTCCAGTTCCGCCGGAAGCTGCCGGACCAAAAATTTCCGCTCGATCTCCATACGCTTCGCCCCGCTTTTTTATCAGATGATATCAGTATACCGCAGACCGATAAATTTGGAAACAGGGAATTTGACGGAACCGGGACCGGTATGGTAAAATAGGGCATCAACAGAAAGGGAATACACGCCATGCAGCCAATTGTCAGCATCATCGTCCCGGTCTATAACACGGAAAGTACTCTGCGGCGCTGTGTCGACAGCATCCTGGAGCAGGAGTTCACTGATTTTGAACTGCTGCTGGTGGACGACGGCAGCCGGGACGACTCCGGTCCCATCTGCGACGAATATGCCGCCCGGGACTCCCGCATCCAGGCCATCCACAAGGAAAACGGCGGCGTCTCCTCCGCCCGCAATCTGGCCCTGGACCGGGCCAGGGGCGTATATCTGCAGTTTCTGGACAGCGACGACTGGATCACGCCGGACGCCACCATCTCTCTGGTCCGGGCGGCGGAAAACCGCCAGTGCGACCTGGTGATCTCCGATTTTTACCGGGTCGTGGGCGAGCGGGTCTCCCGCAAGGGGGATATCGACGACGCCGTGCTGTCCCGGGAGGAATACGCCACCCACATGATGGAAAATCCGGCGGATTTCTACTACGGCGTCCTTTGGAACAAGCTGTACCGCCGGGACATCGTGGAAACGCACCATCTGCGGATGGATCCTGAGATCAGCTGGTGCGAGGACTTCATGTTCAACCTGGAATATATCCGCCACGCCCAGCGGTTCTACGCCCTTCAGGTACCCATCTACTATTACGTGAAAACAAAAGGCTCCCTGGCCACCTCCAATATCTCCATCTCCCGGACCATCAAAATGAAGCTGATGGTCTTTGAGTACTACCAGCGCTTTTTTAAAAGCGTTCTGGACGAGGAGGAATACGAAAAAAGCCGCCTGAAGGTCTACCGCTTTCTGGTCGACGCCGCTGGAGACGGCGTGGTCCCTCCGGCTGTGCTGCCCAATTCCCAGCGGCTGGGAAGCGAACGGATGCGGATCGCCCCCGACATCCTGGCGGGCGACGGCGTACTCTCCGACACCTTCCGGGACCGCAAGCTGCTGGACTACTATCTGGAGACAGCCGCCTTGAAAAACGGCCTTTCTCTGGACGATGCCCGTCTTCTGCTGGCACTGGAGCAGCTGTCCGCTCCCTGCACCCGCAGAGAGCTGGCGGACTTCGCCGGCGTCTCCCGCGGTGGCCTGACCCTCGCCCTGCAGCGGTTCACCGGAAAGGGCCTCATCCGGATCGAGGAGGTCCGGCAGTCCAGTCACGCCCCCAAACGGCTCTCCTTTGTCTTTCTGCCGGAGGCTTGCGGCCTGCTGGATGACCTTCGGACCGCTCAGGAACAATACCGCAGCGCCCGCTATGCCGGTCTCAGCCAAGAGGATCTGGCCCAGTACCGCGCCCTGGCGGGCAGGATTCGGGAAAATATCCAGAGCGTCCTGCAATAGTAAAAAAGATCTGGCAGACAGTTTTTGCTGTCCGCCAGATGTGTTTTTCAGACCGGGGCGTCCATGGCGGACTCCCGCTTCAGCAGGCGGTATACCCGCCAGTCCAGCAGCGCCACAAAGATCAGGAACACCAGCGTAGAGCGGGAGGTCCCGATCATGGCGCAGGCGTCGTAAAATCCGTGGAGGAACACGGCGAACAAATACCCGGTCGCCAGGTTCCGCCTGATCCCCGCTTCATCGCCATAGGCCTCGCACAGCTTGGCCCGGCCATAGAATACGCCCATGAACACAGCAAAGGACATATGCCCCGGCACCGCCAAAAGCGCCCTGGGCAGGGCTACGGACAGGCCGTAGCGCATCACATACTGGATATTCTCAAAGGCCGCAAAGCCCAGAGAGACGAACACCGCGTAGACGATGCCGTCAAACCGGTAATTGAAGGCAGGATGCTCCCAAGTTCGCTGCCGCAGCAGATAGAATTTCGTCCCCTCTTCCACAAGGGCCACCACCAGAAAGGCCAGCAGGATCGTGTAAACCGGGCTGCCGGGGTCGATCATCATCCTTAAAACCGTCTCCGCCAGCCGTTCCAGAACGCCGGAAAGCAGCGCCGCCAGAACGCCCATGGCCAGCAGGGACAGCAGCAGGCCCGGCGGCTCCTTCTCCACCGTGTCCTGCCGGTAAATATAGCGCAGCAAAAACACCGCCGGCAGCACAGCGGCTGCTATGTAAACTGCCAGGATCGGCAGCAGCGGCAGTACAAAAAACATCAAGCGGCACCTTCCTTTATCATGTATCGATCTTGAGGCGGATATGCGGATTCTCCATAGCCGCGTCCCGCAGCAGCCGCAAAAACGCCTCTCCATAGCCGCCCAGTGCCGCCTTCAACGCTTTCTGATGGCATATCTCGATCTCCACATCCTCACGGCGCTCCGTCAGGCAGTCATGCAGGGCGTCTAAATTCCGGCCGTACCACTCCGGCAGCCGCAAGGCTTCCTCCAAGACCTGGTGAAGCGCTTTCCGGTCCGAGATCCCTCTCCCATCCAACACTACTTTCATGATGCTTCCTCTCCGTACAGCAATTCAAAGGACTCATAATGGTCCTCTGTGTAATAGATCAGGCCGTCATTGGAGAAAACGATCCGTTTCGCCCCCCGCTTGGAAGCGCCCAGCGTATCGATATCACACTCCGTGTAAGTGCGTCCCTCCGCTTCCGGAAGCAATCCCTCATAATTACCGAACCGGCTGCCGCCGATGCACATTCCCGGTGCGTAAGGCTCCAGAGAACCGCCCGGCCAGCCAAGCTTTTCAGCCTCTTTTTTCGTGATGAAATTATCCGGCAGATGCCCATACAGGTGGATGTACAGCGCCACATCCTCTTTGGTGGTGTATGCGCCATCCTCCGCCAGCTGCGGTTCATCGATCTGCGGTTCACCGGCTTCTGCTTCTTCTGTGCCGGTCTCGCCGGTATCGTTCCTCTCCGGTTCTTCCCGTTGTACGGTTTCACCGGTCTCCGCTGATCCCACAGGGTCCTGCCGTGGGGCCTCCGTAGACCCGCAGGCAGCCAAAGTCAGGATCACCATAAGCGCCAAACATATGCTGCTCAGCTTTTTCAAATGTTTCACAAAACCGCTCCCTATCACAAAATACTCAACACACATAAAAAGCGCGCATAGCTTTACAGGGGCCGTAAGCCAGCCGCACAAAGTACTGCTAACTTCATAAAACGTGCCGCCTCCGGTATTTCCGCTGTCGGAAAAACGTTTCCACCAGCCATTTCTTTCTCCGTACAACGTCCCATCGAAAGCATTTGACGCTCTTATAGAACGACAGAGGTGCACGGCCGGCACCTAACTGCAAAACTGTGTACTTTCTATGGGTATCCAGCATTAGTATACCGTAGACGTCTCCAATTGACAAGAGCGGACAGAAAAAGAAGCGGCAGTCCGTATGGACTGCCGCGTGTGTTGGCGTTACCTATCTTCCCGGGCCGTCACCAGCCAAGTAT
>NZ_CANRKH010000018.1 GCF_947631165.1 uncultured Dysosmobacter sp.
GAACTTCCAGCCGTCTGCTACAAGCGTCGCAATTACTATATGGTAGATCACGCCGATTGCCTGCTGGCCGTGTATGATAATGACCGATCCATCCGTAGCGGGACGGGAATGACGGTCAACTACGCCAAGAAAAAAGCCCGACCGATTATCTTGATCCACCTGGATACAGATGGAATTACTTTGGAAGGCGGAGCGAGTAACATCTTGTCACTGAAATAAAAGGACAGAGACATAAGATGCTATTAGGAGTATAAGATTACCTGTGTTTTGAAATATGCTGTGCAAGTTAGACAAAGAAGAGGAGGATATTTTAGAAAAACAAGAAAACCTATATTGAAACCGCACAAAACCCTTGACATTTAAAACGTTCCAAAATACAATACTTGTATCACAAGGAAAGTAGGCTCTAGAGTGGTAACAATCGTTGATGTTGCGCGTTATGCGTCTGTATCTAAAAGTACCGTTTCGCTTGTTATCAATAACAGTCCTCTGGTAAAAGAAGAGACGCGTCAAAAAGTGGAGGATGCCATAAAGACGCTTGGCTATGTTTGTAATAATAATGCTCGTGGCTTGCGCACAAAGGAAACCAAATGTCTTGGTTTAATTATTGCGATTGAGAATAATATCGTTCAGACCTATGATTACAATTATGAAACTGGACTATACTCCTACAACATTACAAATGGGATTCCGGTTGGCCTTGAAGGAACAGATTATGGCTTGATCACAGAGCGATATTGTCCAGCGGAGGCAAAAGGCGTGTTGCCTCAGGCCATTCATAATGGGCGTGTCGACGGCGTTTTCTTGGTCGGCAATCTTTTTGAGCAGTCCTTTATCTCTGAAATAAAAATGCGCGGGCTTCCTGTTGTAGTTCTTGGCACTGATTTTGCACAGGTAGATTCCGTCAATGCAGACGTTATTCAAGGAACATATGTTGAGACAAAGCATCTTCTTGAAACAGGACATAAACGAATTGCATATATTAATTGTCCTCAGATTTATAAATCCAGTGCAGACCGGTTGAAAGGTTTTCGAAAAGCGTGCGACGAATTTGCTGAAAGCGTAGAAAATCATTGGGAAGTATTCTGCCCGCAAAATACAGGGGAGGGCGGCTACGAGGCAGTGAAGCAGCTTTGGGAATCCGGCATTCGGCCTGATGGCATTGCCACAGCGAATGAACCTATTGCACTAGGAGTTATGCGATATCTGTACGGGGAGAATATTCATATCCCAGATGATATTTCGTTGGTAAGTTATGAAGCTTCCATTCTTGGAGGCTATACGTCCCCAGCATTGACCACGGTTAACATTCACAAGGAGCACATGGGCGAGATCGCAGCACAACTCCTGTTGAAACGGATTGAGAATCCAGAACGCCCGTATGAGACTAAGGTAGTTGCACCGGACTTGGTAGTTCGGGATAGTGTAAAGAAGAGATTGCCTTAAATTCCGCTTTTTATGCGGTGTAGAAAGCGGATTAAGGTATATCTTTTATAAATGATTTGGAACGTTCCAGCTCTTGCAGCAACAAATGCTGAAAGGCTGAAAAAATTTTTAAGCAAATTTGGAACGTTCTAAACAAGAAAAGAAAGGAGAATTTAATATGGTTTACACAAAAGCTGTTGAAAAAACTGCACATTATGATGTACTAGTAGTTGGTGGCGGACCTGCTGGAGTATGTGCAGCGGCCTCAGCGGCTAGAGAAAAAGCCAAAACGCTTTTGGTAGAACGGTTTGGAATGCTGGGAGGCATGATGACGAGCGGACACGTCAGTCCTATTCTTGGCTCGGTAGGGGCTGGCACCATGAGTGATGAGATTGTAGCACTTCTTGCCAAAGCCCATCCAGGAAGTGTAGCGCCAGTCACGAGAAATGGGCGAGAAGCACAAGTTGACGTTGAAGAAGCAAAAACTGTTTTGCAAAATTTTGTGCATGAAAGCGGCGCAGAGATTTTTTTCCAGACAACTGTGATAGATGTTCTGAAACAGGGGAATAAGGTGTGTGGCGTGATCCTTACCACACCAACAGGCTTAATGGCAGTAGAGGCCGACTGTGTGATTGACGCTACAGGCGATGGTTATGTTGCGATGATAGCTGGCGCCAAATATGAAGTAGGGCGTGACGGTGATGGTTATTGCCAGCCTACAACATTGGAGTTCGTTATCGACGGTGTGGATGAAACGCAGGCTATTACCTGTTTTGGTGGAAGTGACCCGGTGTGTCTGCCTGATGGTACAAAATATTCAGAATTCTGCAAGCAGGCCAATCAAAGGGGGGAGTTGCCAGAGAATGTTACGATTGTCCGTTTACATAGGACTCATTATAGCGGGGAACGCAGCGTTAACGCTACGCAGTCCAATAGGCACGATACGCTATCCCTCCAAGGCATCTCCGATGCCCTATTAGATTTGCGCAACCAGATTGACCAGGTAACTGCATTTTTACGAAAGAATATTCCAGGCTATGAAAATTGCAGAGTTAAATCTTCAGCAGATGTCCTTGGCCTGCGGGAAACCCGCAGAGTACTGGGATCTTATGTAATGAGTGACGCTGATGTGGAAAACGGCAATCACTTTGAAGATGTGGTTGTCCATAATGCATGGTTTCTCATTGATATTCATAATCCCACTGGCGGCGGCCAGGCAGAAAAGCACTCGAAAATGGCAAAGGCATATGATATCCCCTACGGCTGCTTCGTTCCTAATGGTGTAGAAAATCTTTTGGTGACAGGCCGCTGTATTTCCGGTACACATCGCGCTCATGCGTCCTATCGTGTAATGGCTATCTGTATGGCAATGGGCGAGGCGGTCGGTATTGCTGCCGCGCTATGTTCAAAAAGTGGCACCACGCCACGGCTCCTGCCAGTAAAGGAGATTCAGAAAGTTCTCCAGGATCGAGGCATTCAGTTGTTTGACGACTGAATAACATCGGGATTCTCCCCTATGGGGCAAAATAATAAATTAAGTGAATGAAAGGAAGGCACACACATGAAACGAGCAGTATCATTATTTTTATCCCTTGCAATGATTTTCAGTCTTGTCGCTTGTGGCAACAGCGATAAGGACAGCCAGCCCGTTACCCCTGACGAACAGTCCACCGGAGATCCTGTTCAGGCAGAAACTCCAACTGAACCCCGCTTTATCGAAGATGATACATCCATTTCAGGTACGGTTCGCTTCTGGGTCCCGTTTAAGGGCGAGCAGGGTATGGATGACCTAATTGCAGATTTCAACGATATCTATCCCAATATCACCGTTGAATTGACACCTTATAGCAACAATACAGACGGCAACATGGCGGTCAATACCTCTTTGATGGCAGGTGAGATCGATGTCCTCTGGAGTTTTGAACTGCATAATACCTTCAAGCGTTGGGAAAACGGGCTTTACATGGATCTGACTGACCTGTTGGCAGCGGACGGAATTGATGTAGCTGCCAACTGGGGCAGCGATGCATATAAATATGACGGAAAATACTACACCATTCCTGCCGGTGGCCGTTCCTTCTATGTGGCCATCAACAAAACTATGTGGGATGAGGCTGGTCTGGGTGAAATTCCAACCGCTTGGACTTGGGATGAGTATTTGGCTGCCTGTGAAGCTATGACCAAGAAAGATGCCGCAGGAAATACCGTGGTTTACGGCGGATCTGAGTATCAGGCTATTAACTCTGTTATGAATACCATGTATCAGGTCTATGGCAAAAATGCCATGTATCACGAGGATGGCACATCCAGCTTCGATGATCCCGTTATCCAGAAAGCACTTGCCCGTGAGATTCAGGCTGAGAATGTGGATAAGATCTGGTTCCCCCTGTCTACCTACCGCAGTGATAACCTCCAGGCACAGACCACATATCTAAACGGCCAGACAGCTTCAACCCTGAACACCAATCTTGTCCGTTTTATTCGAGACACGGAGACTTATCCTGTTGATTTTGTAACTACTTTTGCACCTTTCCCCACTGAAGAAGCAGGTCAGGACAATTATATGGAAGGTATTTCTATCTTCTCACATCTGGGTATTGCTACAAATCACGCCGCCGAAAACTTTGATGCAATTTATGCGTTCTTGAAATTTGCTGCCACAGATGGCGCCAAGTACCTTGCTATGGCTGGACATATGCCCACTTGGACCGGCACAGATGTCAACGATATCGTTGCTTTGATGTTTGGCAGCGCTGAAGAGGCGGCCAAGCTAATTGACGTAGACGCCTACAATCGCGTTGTCTGTAATTTTAGCGGTAAGTCCTATATTGATACTGAACTGACTGCTTACAGCGAAGTCAACAGCTTGATGCAGGAATATGTTATGTATGCCCACAATGGCGAAATGAGTGCTGAAGAAGCTCTTGCAGAATTAACCGAGGAAGCAGATGCTGCGATTGCGGCTGCCAAGTAATTGCTGGCACGCTATCCAATGACTTTGACCAGAATGGGATGCCGTCGATACGGAAGATACCGGCGGCATCCCCACGGGGTATCATTATGAAAAGAAAACATAGAGATGATATAACAGCTTATTCTTTCTTGGCTCCGACAATCATTATATTTGTAACACTCATGGTTGTCCCTATTCTCTTCTCTGCATTTCTCTCCTTTACAGAGTGGAATTTTCTTTCTGGAATCAGCGGAATAAAGTGGGTCGGATTTGGAAATTTCAAAAAAATGTTTGGGGACAGCACTTTTCGCTATGCAGTTAAGAACACTTTCATTTACACATTTACAACTGTTCCAGTTTCTATTGGCATTGCGCTGATTCTTGCATATCTCCTTAACGAGAAAGTATATGGTAAAAAAGTTTTGAGACTGTGCTTTTTCATCCCCTATATTTCTAATGCCGTTGCTTTGGCTGCAGTCTTCAAGGTAATTTTCCGCGAAAATGGCCCCATTAACATGTTTTGCCAAAATGTACTAAAGATGGAGGAACTGCCTCGCTGGTTTGCAGATTCAAATTTAAATAAAATTCCAATTATTGTATTTCTGATTTGGACATCTATTGGTTATGAATTGATTATTTACCTAGCGGCTATTCAGAATATTTCTCCATCTTTATATGAGGCTGCGGAGCTCGACGGTGCTACAGGCCTTACAAAGTTTGTAAAAATCACGATTCCACTGATTTCCCCCACTACCTTCTATCTTGTAATTGTTCGCCTGATTACTACCTTTAAGCTGTTTTCTGCTGTCAATGTAATGACATTTGGCACACCTGCAAGAGCAAATACAACCATTGTGACACGAATTTATGAAGAGGCTTTCAACAATTACAAATTTGGCTATGCCAGTGCGCAGGCATGGGTGTTAGTGGTCATCATCCTCATTATTACGCTGATCCAGTTCTGGGGCCAAAAAAAGTGGGTCCATTATTGATCAATGAGGGGAGGGCTATAAAATGAGACAGCGAAGAGCTCAAAAAATACTGACAACCATAATTGTTGCCTGTATTGGTTTTTTGTTTTTACTACCGTTGTTGTGGATGATTTCCGGCTCACTGAAAACACCACTGACAATTTTTGATTATCCTATTGAATGGATTCCGAATCCTATGCACTGGGAAAACTATGTGGAAGTTTGGACCAGTGAACTGCTGCCGTTTTGGCGCTTATATGGCAATTCAACTTTTATTGTGGTGTTCAGCCTTTTGGGACAACTTCTTTTCGCCTCGTTGGCAGCTTATGCGTTTGCCATTTTGGACTTCAAGGGAAAAAATATACTCTTTATGTTCTTTGTCGCGACAATGATGATTCCTACACAGGCTACGATTATTCCGCGCTTTATGTTCTTTAAAACGATTGGGCTTTACAACAATCTCTGGGCTATTATTTTGCCAACATGGTTCAACGCTACTGCGATTTTTATGCTTCGGCAATTCTACTTGGGCCTGCCCGGAAGCCTTGTGGAGTCGGCGCGGATTGACGGTGCGAGCCACTTCCGTATTTGGGCACAGATTACAATGCCACTGACCAAGCCGGCAATGGTATCACTTGCGATTCTCGGATTTATTTCTTCGTGGAATGAATATCTTTCTCCGCTGATTTTCCTGATTGACGAAAAACTCTACACGATCACTCAGGGAATTCGTTTTTACTTTGCTGATGAGGCACAGGAGTTCAATATCACAATGGCTGCGGCTACCAGCGCAGTTATTCCGATTTTGATTATTTTCTTCTTTTGCCAGAAGTATTTTATTCAGGGAATTGCTACGTCAGGAATGAAGGAGTAACTGCCATGTTCCGCTATAATCCCGACAACTTCATTATGGTGTTATTATCCAAGGCCGGATCTATTATGCTCACAGAATTGATGTGGGCTGTCTTATGTATGCCAGTCATTACGATTGGAGCGTCTACTACGGCTATGTGTACGATTATGTGGCGCATTAAGAGAAAGGAAGACGTTTGTATTATAAGGGAGTTTTGGGCTGTATTCCGGCGTGAGTGGCGTGATGCGACCCGGGCTTGGCTCATCTTCTTAGCACTTGGCATTGTTCTTTTGCTGGACATATTTGCATGCTTCCAAATGCATGGTTCTGCCTTTATCGTTACATTTATGAAATGGTCTACGATTCTGTTTGGTCTTTTGTACATCATGGTATTTCATTGGTTATTTGCAGGGATTGCCAAGTACAAGGCCACAACAAAGGAAGCAATATGCAACGCATTTTTTTGGGTGGCTGTAAACTGGAAGCAGACGCTGCTGATGACTTGCCTTACTATATCTAACGTGATCGCAATTGCCCTTTTGGAATGGATTGCTGTCCCACTAATCGGATTTAATTCATATCTACAAAATTCTATGATTGATAAGATTTACTGTGTTTCGAAAAAGGAGAAGGTTGTTGAGGGAATATAAGAGCCAATCTGATATGGAGGTTTGGATATGACAGAGATTATTAAAAGATACGCGAAAAGAATTGCAGGAATCTGTATAGCAGCAATCATGATTATGCAGATTGGAAATGTAGTTGTTATATCTGCAAGTGCAGAAGATAGCTCTGCCATTACATTGATGTCCATAGAGAAAAATGGTGCGAAAACCTATACGATTTCTGATGTAGATGAAACGCCGCTAACTCTGATGGCAAACAGTTCTTCCCACATAATTGGTGGTAAATCATACACGGCGACATCAATGCAGGGAATGAATGTCGGTACATCATATGTTTATGCTGCGAAGATCGAAACGACTACAAAGAGCAGCGGAGCAGGTACGGATGGCGATGAGGTCATGGCCTGTATCTGGCAGACCAATCTGAAAACAAAGGAAAAAAAGAACTGTGTTTTTAAAAACGAGGGAGAAACAACGTATGTTAACTACTCGACGGATATTGGTCATGTAAATGATCTTTTAATCAGAAAGTATACTGTTGGTGGTGATGCAGAAGCTACAAACAACTTGTTTGCTTGCACATTGAATGTTTCAAGAGGAGTAACCCGGCTGAAATATGTTGGAGAAGACAGTTCTGGCAAGGCAAAGTTTGACTTTGGCGGTTGCTACAGAATGGTGGATACGAGTGGACGTGCTTTCGCTCCTGGTGCTATGCGATACATTGGTGCTCAAACTGTAGACAATATTCCTTACAACTACTTTATTTGTAAGGAAAATATGGATTTTTATGTGTGCAGAATTGCCTACTCTGATCTTGGCGGCACAAAACAAGCGGCAAATCAAATTGTTTGTTATCATCTATTCACAATTGACACGATGAATGCCGTGTTCGCGGATACGGATGGTAAAGGCACAGAGGGAACAATAGCTCAATTGCAGAATTGGTCGAACCAAGGCTTTTATTATAATGGCACGGAAAAATCAATATATGTTCCACTATTTAACCCAGATAATGTTAACCAAAGTGTGATTTTAGTATATGATATTTCTCCCTATGTATCGGTAAATAATTTAAGTGCACAGATTGCTGATGGGGCAAATTACACAGCGTTGCTGTTTCCATCCATGCTGACATTCAATGTGATTGGACCGCAAAAGTTTGAGATTGAGTCGGTTGGATTTGCGACGGGATCAGCAGAATCAGAGTCTCCATTGTATTTTAATACCAACAGTGTTACCTCGAAAGAGGGCATTTGGAGCTTCAAATATAAATGTGACAGTGAGAGTGCCTACATTAAAAAATCTGTCCTTGTAAATGATGATCAAAGTACTAAGGTTTATTATTCCGTTCGCTATGAGCCAAATGGGGGGAGACAAGATACAAGTGTTTATTATAAGTGCTTTATGACACCCACAAATCATGTGAGAGGAATTTCTGCACAATTACGTAAAAATACATTCGTTAAAGAGGGATACACCTTTATTGGGTGGTATCTATCCCGGAAGTCTGACGGAAAGTGTCTCTATCAAATTACAGAGAATGGTAAGAGCACAGTGGCTTGGTATGTAAATGGCTCTCAGCCCAATGGAGCGCAGCTCGCTTTGTATAAGGACTGCAAGAAAGTTCAACAGTTGACATCAATGCAGGGAGATATCATTACATGTACAGCACAATGGCAACCGTCTAAATAGAAAATTTGAATATTTTAAACTTGTAGAAGATTTTGAACGAAACTAAATGGAGAAATACATATGGATACATCTTGGCTGAATTTAGAAGGGAAAACAATTGTTGTTACTGGCGGCGCATCCGGTATTGGGCGTGCTGTTGTGGAAGAGTTATTGCGCGATGGTGCAAATGTGGTGGTCTGCGATATAAGTCCCAATCCTCCGGCTTTTAAAGCAGAAGATGGACAATTCATGTACATTGTTACTGACGTTACTTCTGCGGACAGTGTCAATGCTATGGTTGAGCATGCTGCAAATACTTATGGCCGTATTGATGCAATTGTAAACAATGCCGGCATCAATATCCCCCGTTTGTTGGTAGATGAGGGACATCGGTATGAGTTGGATGAAGCGGTATGGGAAAAGGTGATGAATGTAAATCTGAAAGGTGTGTTTTTGTGTGCACAGGCGGCTGGACGTATAATGGTACGGCAGGGCGGCGGTGTAATCATCAACATGTCCTCAGAATCTGGTCTGGAAGGTAGTGAGGGGCAAAGTGTGTATGCCGCCACAAAAAATGCAGTTAACTCCCTGACAAGAAGCTGGGCTAAGGAATTGGGGAAAAAAGGCATACGTGTAATCGGCATAGCGCCGGGCATTTTGGAGGCCACAGGGCTGCGAACTTTAAGCTATGAAACCGCTCTTGCCTATACCAGAGGCATCACTGTTGAAGAACTGCGTGCTGGTTATGCCAAAAATTCCACTATACCGCTGGGGCGCAGCGGAAAATTGAGCGAGGTCGCAAATGTCGTGGCGTTCCTTTGTTCTGATCGTGCAAGTTACATTCACGGTATAACGATCAACGTAGCAGGAGGGAAAACAAGGGGTTAATTTATGAAGATGATTGATACGGTAAAAAGTCATCTCTATATGCGCATTTATCAGGGAGAACATTCTGTTCAGGGCATGGGCATTTGGGGGGATGCGGCCTTTGTGCTCCACGATACAGGGATTTGCTCGGTATACGATTTACTAACAAAGTGTGAAACACCTGTTGATACAATTCGCTTGGGTTCCTACAATGCAGGTACACCGAGTAGGGACTACCTGAATCATGCAAACTCCTGCATGTTTAGCGAGACTCATTATAAGAATAATCCGATTCCGCTGCTCTATGTGACGATAGGCACAGGAATTGGGGCAGATGAGGATGGCTACTTTTACCGCTGCGCTGTGGAGAATATTACCTGCAATATTGACGCGTTGGGCAAAGAGAAATATCGTGCGCAGACACTTCAAATTATTTCTTACAGGCCGGAAGGCATTGAGAAGACACCATTTATACAGCCCTGTTGGGGATGTCCTGCATTTTTGGTTGATCCACAGGAACAGTGCCTGTACATATTCTCTGCAAAGTATCGAACAAAACGTGACTGTATACCAACAGGACAGCATAATCAATATATTATTACAAAATTCGCGCTGCCTCACATCGAAGATGGAGATAAAATCATTTTGACGCCTCAAAAAATCATGGAGCAATTTTGTGTAACATCTGATGTGCAGTTTACACAAGGCGGCACGATATTTAACGGGAAGTTATACTACACCTTTGGTTGTCCGCACGCAGGATACCCGTTGAAAATATTGGTGTTTGATTTGCGCAAGAAGCGTATTTTTGCCGAGGTATCTATACCAGATGACGCTCTTAACTCTGAAGAGATAGAGTGCTGTGCGGCATACCGCGGAAAGCTGATGGTCAACACCAGCGGAATTGGCCATGGAAGCATTTTTGCCTTAAATGATGACGCTTTATTACCTTGAGTTATACCTATTATCAAATCAAGTATGGCTCTTTATGAATTGGGCACGTGAACTCAAATAATTCAAAAGGGCGGATTTCGCTCTCCAGCTTTAAGCGATTTCTGCCCCCAAAAAGGAGGACATATCCGTTTCGGTTTGCGGTGTGGCAGCGTTGGAGACCTGTCACAAAGCGGCACCGCCACTTGGCGAGCCGTGAGGCAGCATTGAGCGGAGGCTGTGCTGCTAAAGCCGGTGGAAAATGGCTGGACTGACTTTAAAAAATATTAAAAAAATTTATCCTCACAATACAGATCAGAAAAAAGAGAAAAAATCCAAGAAGGGCGACACTGCCGAGGAAAAGAAAGCTGCTCTGCAAGTGACGGAGAAAGGCGTGGTGGCCGTCCAGGAATTTAATCTGGAGATTGCCGATAAGGAGTTTATCGTACTGGTAGGCCCCTCTGGCTGTGGTAAGTCTACTACCTTGCGGATGGTAGCTGGACTGGAGGAAATCAGCGATGGAGAATTGTATATCGACGGCAAGTTGGTTAATGACATAGCTCCCAAGGACCGCGATATCGCTATGGTGTTCCAGAACTACGCCTTGTATCCTCATATGACTGTGTATGAAAACATGGCCTTCCCACTGAAGCTGCGCAAGATGCCCAAAGATCAAATCGACAAAGCGGTCAAGGAGGCTGCGGAGATCTTAGATATTACTCAGTACTTAAATCGAAAGCCGAAAGCCCTTTCAGGCGGTCAACGCCAGCGTGTAGCCATTGGCCGCGCCATTGTTCGGGAACCCAAGGTGCTATTGATGGACGAGCCGCTCAGTAATCTGGACGCCAAGCTCCGCAATCAAATGCGCGCAGAGATCATCAAGCTGCGCCAGAAAATTAATACAACTTTTCTCTATGTAACCCATGACCAAACAGAGGCCATGACACTGGGGGACCGGATCGTTATCATGAAGGATGGTTTTATTCAGCAGATCGGTACTCCACAGGAGGTGTTTGATCACCCTGCGAATCTGTTCGTGGCTGGTTTCATCGGTACTCCCCAGATGAACTTCTTTGATGCTAGGCTGGTGAAGGAGGATGGGAAATATTTCGTCACTAATGGCCCTGCCAAAGTAGAACTTAGTGAAGAGAAGAAAAGAAATCTTGCAGCCAAGGACGTGGGGGAGCAGGAAATCATTTTAGGTGTCCGTCCTCAGCACATTTCCCTCGGTGATAACGAGGGCACCATGGCAGCAACAGTAGATGTTATGGAAATGATGGGCAGTGAGGTACACCTCCATGTCAGCGCTGACGGCAAAGACGTGGTCATTATCGTTCCTACTATGAATCTGACTGGCAACCACACTGAGAACTTCAGCTATGGCACACCAGTACACTTTGCGTTTGGGGGCAACGTTTGCCATGTTTTCAGTAAAGACGGAAACAATCTGGAATTTTAATTCAACAATTTATCTCTTATCGCTGTACTTGTGACAAGTTAAGCGGCGTAATGACTTATCAGTTTATGGCAACCCTGTAAGCGTCAAATAGGAATTGCGGCCAGAACAATCTGGCCGCAATTTTTCTTGGACACCTGCGTGGAAAATATGCAATAAAGGAGAGTAGTTGTAAGGCACAATAGAATGATTAGCTCGAATTCTACGCAAACAAAACCATCTAGGGCTATGCTTGAAAAGATTTTGTTATTGGAATTTTCTCCCAAAATGAATATCATCGGCAAGGCGGCAAAAAGCGTATAATATAGCCGCCTGTGTGCTGGCCGCATGAGCGGACGAGGAATCGAGATGTGATTTGGATGATAGCATTGATCGCATTAAGCTGTTCCGCTGTCTGACCCAGCAGCGACACACCGTTTTCAAGACAACGAGAGGAAGGATAGCTCGCCATTCCCATGGCGAGCGGCATACTGTCAGCAAAGAGGACAAGCCTCCGCCTGCTCAACGGCCTCTCCGTGAACTCCTTAATGCAGAAGCCCAGAAAGCGGCCGGTCCTGCGCCTTGGCGCAAGACCGGCCGTTTCTTTTTTTCATTCATATGCTCGGTTGGGTGCCAGGATCCACCAGTTTAGATTTCAAGGCGATCATCATTAAAATTTAACTGGAAAGGATTGTAAGAATGAATACAGGCCTCAAAAAATATGTGACCGATTTGCTGAATGATTACCAGAAGCGTGCCCGAAAGATTGCGCTTCTGCACCATGAGCTTGCAGAGCCTTCCAAAATTACGGATCAAGAAATGATAGATGCAATGAACTTTGCCCACCATGACGGCATGGGCCGCGCAGCGGGGCACGTCTCCAACAAAACGCTTTACATTGCTTTAAACTACCATGAGAAGGCTGAGAAACTGAATGTTGAGGCATTCAGTGAGATTTCGGCCAGGCTTACAAAATTGGAGCGGGAACAGTCTACCTTAGAGTATTATTTTCCCTTCTGGAGTCCCGCCAGCGGCAGGTGATACAGAGAATCTACTTTGAAAGGGCTTCACAGGAACAGGTGGCTAAGGAGCTGAACTTATCTGTACGCAGGATCCAGGATATCAAGGCACAGGCCATTGACGAGTTAGTGGAGATGTATGCTTTCACTGCAAGCATATATTAAACACCTGCGGGATTTTTCCCTCAAAGCTACCTGAAATCTGTGCCGAAGCTGTGGGCATAGGTGTCTTGCAACTGTGGGCGGTCATGTGGTATCATTAAGCTGTCAAAAAGGAAATGCTCTTCGGAATTGCCCGAAGGGCATTTCCTTTTTGACTGACAGGGGGAAATAATCCATTTTAGTCTCAAGGAGGAAAAGCGGGTGGAACGCGATACAGGAACATCAAACTTTCAAAGCAGCTTTGTTGTTTGGGAAGATGGAACGATCGCACTGCGTTTTGATTATGACTATGCGGTGCGGCGTTTGAATGCTTATGAGAACTCCGGCGTGCAGCCGGAGGATGCCAGAACAGGACGCTGCCGAAAAGAGTGGGAGCGGTATACTATGAGGGTGAGCAACGGGGAAATTTTCCCCCGGCGTGGCTGGGAATGTGTACTGGGGCGGTTACGAAGCTACGAACGATTCAGGCTAACTCCCGAACAATGGATGGAGAAGTATGGAACAGGTGACTAAAATATAAATTAGACTTCCGATTGCCCGAAAGCATAAATCGCTTCTTATAGAACGGACAAGTTAAAATGCCAGAATGTGTAGTTTGTTTGAAAAGGGGGATGTGAAATGGTGGCTCGACAAAAGAAAGGCATGTTTGCAAATTATCCGGATGTAGTTGGAGTCGAGCAGATGTGTACAATGCTTGGCGGGATCGGAAAGAAAACCGCCTATGATCTCCTTAAAAACGGTGACATTCGCTATGTCAAAATTGGGAAATCTTATAAAATTCCTAAGCTATGCGTCATTGAATATTTGATTGGTGGTGACGAAAAAGTTTCGCCGTAGGGAATTCAAAATAAACATCCGAACCGCATTGGAGGAGAGAACTGGTCATGGTATAATTGTCTTGCCATTGGCAGGAATACCGTGCCGCTACGACAAGGAGGTATAGTATGGTAGCGGGACATCTGCAAACCAAGAAGGGTTATTACTACATGGTACTCAATCTAAAGGATGAAAAGGGCAAGCGGACGCCCAAATGGCTTCCCACTGGGATTCAAACTGGCGGAAAGCGCAATTTGAAGCAAGCAGAGGACATGCTCTTAGAGACCAGGATCCATTACAAACCAACAACTATCCATAAAACCGGTACGAGGTTATCCGTATGACCAGCGATATGCTTTTTACAGACTATATGGAGGGATGGTTAGGTATTATCCGCAATTCTGTGGAGGAGGCAACGTATGCGGCCCGCCACGATTTGATCCAATCAAATCCAATGGATAAGGTGGATCGTCCCAAAGCAGAGGACTTTGTAGGGGCGTTTTATTCCATGGAGGAGGTCGAACAGCTCTTTGAGGCGGCAAAGGGAGATCCTGCTGAATTTCCCATTTTGATGGCTGCCTTCTACGGCCTGCGCCGCAGTGAGGTCATGGGCCTGCGCTGGCAATCCATCGATTTTGAAAGCAACACCATCCGGATCGATCACAAGACCGTTCAGTTCAGCTGTGAGGGCAAGGAGCAGATCATCTCCAAGGACAGCATGAAAAACAAATCAAGCCGCCGCTCCTTACCGTTGGTCCCGCAGTTTCGCGATTTGCTGCTTCGCATGAAGGCGCGGCAGGCGAACAGCCGGGAATTGTGTGGGAACTGTTATGTTGAAAGCGACTACATCTACGTGAATGACCTGGGCCAGCGGTACAAGCCCAACTATGTCACACAACACTTTAAAATATTGCTGCGGAAGCATGGCTTGCGGAATATTCGTTACCATGACCTCCGGCATACCTGTGCGTCGCTGCTCCTGAAAAACGGTGTGCCCATGAAGGATATTCAGGCGTGGCTGGGACATAGCGACTACTCGACGACTGCTAATACCTATACACATTTGGAGACGTCTTCCAAGCAGAATTCGGCAGCAAGAATGGCCAGCGTGATGCCCATTGATCCGGGGATCCAGGCAGCAATTTGATGGTGTAGGAGAGAACGCAGGGAAGAACTGGCACGAAAACAAAGAAATACCCGGTTTCCTGAAAACCAGAAAACTGAGTATTTGCATGTGTGCCAAAAAGAGAAAGATATTTTTTCATACGCCGCCTCTCCTCGGCTGCGAGCCCAGCGTAGCGGGTCGCAGCCGAAAGCGAAGAAATTCCCTGTCCGGCTAAGAAGCCTCGCCGTAGGCGGGGATTCGTGCCAAACAGGGAATTTCAGAGCTGGTGCCGGTGGTGGGACTCGAACCCACACGGTGTCGCCACCGGCGGATTTTGAATCCGCTACGTCTACCAATTCCATCACACCGGCATTTTTGCGTTCAGGTCCGGCCCCCGCAGGGTCTCCGAAGAGCAGGGGAGAAGCGGCCTGTTCCGTTGTTAAACTACCTTGCGCGCCAGAAGCGGAGCTGGGGAAATGGCGGGGCCGCACAGGGGACGGTCGTACTTGCTGAACCTGCCGCACTGGTGAATTCCCGCTTATTATACAGGATGCGAACGGAAATTTCAAGTGTAGATTTTTCATTATGGGAACAAATCGTGAACAGACTGAAAAAACAGCGGAAAATCGGAAGAAAGTCTACACAAACCACAAAAAAGATGGTATGATAATATCTATTGAATTCTGCGCCGGGAAAGAGCGGGAAAGAGGGAGCGTGAGACTATGAGACGGGACCGACTGGGGCTGCTGGCGGTGCTGCTACTGGCAATGCTGACGCTTTCCGGCTGTAACGGGGTTCCAAAGCTGATCTTCGACCCGCAGGACCTGTACAGCCTGCCCACGCTGCCTGCCCAATACACCGAGCTGAACAAGCAGCTCACCGCCGTTCTGGACAGCGGTGCGGAGTTTTCCGCGCCCACCTCCGGTACGAATATCCAAACAGTGCAGCTGGTGGATCTGGATGGCGACGGCCAATCCGAGGCGGTGGCATTTTTTCGGGATCCCACAGCGGAAAAACCGCTGAAGATCTATGTTTTCACTGCCCGAGACGGCAGCTATGAGCAGACGGATCTGATCGAAGGCAGCGGGTCCTCCATATACAGCATCCACTATGAGGACCTGGACGGCGACGGCCGCAAAGAGCTGGCGGTGGGCTGGAAGGCTACCGAGGGCCAGCAGGTGCTGGAGGTCTACACCCTGCGGCCAACCGGGGCGGAGGTGCTGGTGCGGACCAACTATGTGAAATACATTACCGCCGACCTGGATCAGGACCAGCGGCAGGAGCTGGTGGTCCTCCGGGCGGACGACGAGGGCGAAGGCATCGCCGACTATTACAGCTGGCAGGAGGACGGCAGCTTCACCAGCCAGTCCTCTGCCCGGATCTCCGTCACTATGGCGGAGGTGAGCCAGCAGGGGCGGGTCACCGAGGGGACACTGCGGGAGAATGCTCCGGCGATCTTTGTCACCGGCGTTACCGACGTGCCTCGGACCGTGACCGATATCCTGGCGGTGCGGAATGGAAAGCTGAGCAATATCGTGCTGTCCGAGCTTACCGGCGTGTCCAGTGAGATCGCGCTGTACTGCCCCCTGTATCCTGCCGATATCAACGGAGACGGCCTGACGGAGGTGCCCTGGCCCACACAGCTGTTCTCGCCCTTTGACGATGGGACCGTGTACCAGCAGATCGACTGGCGGACCTATGACAGCAGCGGTGCCGCCGAGACTGCGGACCGGACCTACCACGCGCTGGAGGACGGCTGGTATTTCCGGCTGCCGGAGGCCTGGAACGGCCAGCTCTACGTGGGGCGCACCGTGCTGGGAGACGAGGCCACCGTGACCTTCTACATCCGGCGGGAGGAACGGGAGCCGGAGGCATTTTTGAAAATCACCGCCATCACCGGCGCCAGCCGGGAGGTGAAGGCCGCCCGGGGCGGACGCTTTGTTCTTGGCCGCCGCCAGCCGGGGACCATCTACACGGCGGAGCTGCTGGAGACCGGCAGCGGCTGGGACTGCGGCCTGACGGCGGACCAGGTCCGGGCGGCCTTCAGCCTCATCCCCACGGAGTGGATCGCCGGAGATACCTGAGGGGCCGGCGGGATAGGTCTTTGAAAGTTTTTTGAAAGAGGATACACATCATGAGAAAAGTACTGGTTTTGGAGGACGAATCCAGTATCCGCAGCTTTATCGTTATCAATCTGCGCCAGGGCGGCTATGACGTGATCGAGGCCGAGACCGGCGAGGAGGCTCTGGAGCGGCTGAAGGAGCACCCAGACACCAAGGTGGCGCTGCTGGATATCATGCTGCCCGGCATCGACGGCTTCGAGGTTTGCCGCCGCATTCGGGCCACCAACACCCGCATCGGCATCATCATGCTCACCGCCCGCTCTCAGGAGATGGACAAGGTGACGGGCCTGATGACCGGCGCGGACGACTATGTGACCAAGCCCTTCTCTCCGGCAGAGCTGACCGCCAGGGTCGACGCCCTGTTTCGCCGGGCCGGCGGAGAAGAGCCGGTGCTGAGCGGCGAGATCCGCCGCCCGCCCTTCCTGCTGAACACCCGGAACCGGACCCTGGAGAAAAACGGCCAGCGGATCAAGCTGACCCAGGTGGAGTACTCCATCATGCGGGTATTCATGGAGAATCCCGGCAAGGCGCTGGCCCGGGAGGAGATCCTGGACCGGGTGTGGGGCCGGGACTATTTCGGCGAGCTGAAGATCGTGGATGTAAATGTCCGCCGTCTGCGGCTGAAGATCGAGGATAATGTGCAGAACCCGGCCTATATCACCACCGTGTGGGGATTTGGCTACAAGTGGGGGAAATAACGATGAAGCGCTTGACGCCGTGGCAGCGGGCATATCGGACCCTGTGGCTCCAGGAACAGTGGTTCCTGCGGCAGTACGCCGTGGACAAGGAGTCCCTGTTGGACCGAAGGCTGCAGGAGCTGGCGCCGGACAAGGCGCTGGAGGCTCTCCACGCCGCTTTTGAAAAAGCCTTCGTGACGGTGTTTGAAAAAGGCGAGGGACTGATCGGCCGCACGACCCGGCGGGAGGAGCGGCAGGCGGCCTTCCAGGTGCGGCAGTACGCTTTGGACCTGCGGGAGGACCGCAAAAATCTGGGAGCCGTGGCTAAAGCTGCCCGGGCCGCCGGACGGGGCAGCGCTGCCATCTCCGCCGCGGCGGGGGTCGGCATGGGACTGCTGGGCATGGGACTGCCGGATGTGCCGCTGTTCACTGCCCTGCTGCTGCGAAGCGTCTATGAGATCGGGGAGAGCTGCGGCTTTTCCCATGAGAGTGACCCGGAGCGGCGGTTCATCCTGTGCCTGATCGAGGCGGCCCTCTCCTCCGGGCAGGCGCTGGAGGAGAGAAATCAGGCGTTGGACCAGTGGATTCAGACTGGCCAGTGGACAGACCCGCTGCCCATGAGGGGCCAGATGCAGGCTGCCGCCCGGCGGCTTTCGGAGACGGTGCTGTGCGGCAAGCTCCTTCAGGGCGTCCCCCTGGTGGGCGCCGTAGGCGGCGCGGAGGACATGGTGTGCCTGAACCGGGTGCGGCGGTATGCCGCCCTAAAGTACCGCCGCCGCTTTTTGCTGGAGCGGGCGGCCCGCTGACCGCTGAGACTTGACAGAGAGGAGGCCCCGCTGTGTTGGGAGGGAAAAACACAAGATGGGAAGCTCTGCGGCTGCGGGGCCTGCGGCAGCGGTGGATCTTCAACACCGTGATGCCGGTGTTCGTGGTGCTGGCGCTGATCGTGGTGCTGTTTTCAGCGGGCGTGTCCAACTACTATTACGGCTCCATGGAAAAGGGACTGGAGAGCCGGGCGCAGGCCCTGGCCAACTCCTTCAACGAGTATTTCATGGACAACGGCTACAACAGCTATTACCAGCGGGCGGTCCGGTCAGCCGAGGGCTTTGAGGACAAAAACACCATTGAACTGCAATTTATCAATGGCCAGGGGAATATCGAGGTTTCCACCTCCGGCCTGACTGCAGGCACATCCCCTGGCACACCGGATATCCGCACCGCCATCGACCAGAACCAGATGGAGCCATTCCACGGCCGGGACCCGGAGACAGGGGAGTCCATCATGGCGGTATCTCATCCCCTGGTGTTCAACGGCCGGGTCGTGGGGGTCATGCGGTTCGTTTCCTCCATGCGGCTGGTGGACCGTCAGGTGCTGCTGGCGGTGCTGGCCATCTGCGCGGTGGCGCTGGTGTGCATGCTGCTGGTCATTATTTCCAACCTGCTGTTCATCAACAATGTGGTAGAGCCGGTGGCGGTGGTGACAGAGGCCGCCAAGCGCATCTCTGCGGGCGGCTACGGCTTTCGCATCGAGAAGCGCTATCCCGATGAATTAGGGGAACTGGTGGACAACATCAATGATATGTCCATGAAGATCGGACAGAATGAAAAGCTGAAGAGCGAGTTCATTTCCTCCGTTTCCCACGAGCTGCGTACGCCCCTCACCGCCATCAACGGATGGGGCGAGACGATCTTGGAAGATCCTACCGGCGATCCGGTTCAGGTGCGGCGGGGGATCCGGATCATCCTCAACGAGACCCGCCGTCTCTCCACCATGGTGGAGGAGCTGCTGGAATTCTCCAAAATGGAGGACGGCCATTTCACCCTCCGCATTGAGCAGGTGGACCTGCAGGCGGAGTTCGAGGACGCTATTTTCACCTACCAGGAGCTGTTCCGTCAGGAGGATATCCTGCTGGAATATGAGATGGGCGACGAACTGCTGCCGCCGGTGTCCGGCGATCCGGAGAGGCTGAAGCAGGTGTTCTGCAACGTGCTGGACAACGCTGCCAAGCACGGCGGTGCGGGAAAGCGCATCACCGCCTCCATAACCCGAGAGGACGGCCAGCAGGTGATCCGGGTCCGGGACTACGGTCCCGGCATCCCAGAGGAGGAACTGCCCTTCGTGAAGCAGAAATTCTATAAAGGATCCTCCAAGGCTCGAGGCAGCGGCATCGGTCTGGCGGTGTGCGACGAGATCGTCCGCCTCCACGGCGGCGTCTTTGAGATCGGCAACGCCGAGGGCGGCGGCGCCGTGGTGACCATCCGCCTGCCGGAAGCTTAGAACTCGTATTCACAAGCGTTAAACGCCGTCTGTGGGGGCCTTTTCCCACCATACTGCGTTGCTTTTCCTTGAAATACACAAACTACCTGCGTCAAAGCGCCTTGCCTGCCGGGAAGATCCTTGCCCATCCGGCATTTCTCGCTTATGAATACAGGTCCATAGTAGAACAAATGTTTGCTTTTCGCAAATCGATGTGATATAATATACAGAAAGGAAATCCCATGGCAGAGAATAGATCCTGCGCCTTCCGCACCAGCATCGGCGGACAGGCGCTCATTGAAGGCATTTTGATGCGCGGCCCGGAGAAGCAGGCCATCGTGGTCCGGGACCAGGGGGGAAACCTGGTGGAAAAGGTGGAGGACCTGAAGTTCATCAAGGACCGCTATCCCATCCTGGGCGTGCCTCTGATCCGGGGGACAGTGAACTTTCTGGACTCCATGGTCAACGGCGTGAAGGCGCTGATGTACTCCGCCGACTTTTACCCGGAGGAGGAAGCGGCCCAGCCCTCCAAATTTGAGATGTGGCTGGAAAAGCATCTTTCCAGCAAAAAGCTGGAGAGCGCCGTCGTGGCCCTGGCGGTGGTGCTGGGTGTGGGAATGAGCGTGTTTTTGTTCATGGTGCTGCCCACGCTGGTCACCGGCGGGATTCTCCACTTTTTCCCGGGCTTTCCCATGTGGGGGCGGAACCTGGTGGAGGGAATCTTGAAGATATTGATCTTCCTGCTGTACCTGATCTTCTGCTCAAGGCAGAAGGACATCTACCGGGTGTTCCAGTACCACGGGGCGGAGCACAAGACCATCTTCTGCTATGAGGCGGGCCTGCCGCTGACGGTGGAGAACGTCCGTGTCCAGCCCCGGCACCATCCCCGGTGCGGCACCAGCTTTTTGTTCGTGGTGATTTTCGTGTCCATCCTGTTCTCCAGCGTGGTGTTCGGCATCTGGCCCATTACAAACGCTTGGCTGCGGACGCTGATCCATCTGCTCCTGCTGCCCCTGGTGGTGGGCGTCACCTATGAGTTCAACCGCTGGGTGGGCCGCCATGTTCAAGACAGCGGTCTGGCCAAGGTCCTGACGGCTCCCGGCATGTGGATGCAGAACTTCACCACCAACGAGCCGGACGACAGCATGATCGAATGTGCCATCCGGTCCTTGGAGCTGGTACTGCCCTCGGAAAAGGGAAAAGACGAGTGGTAATGGACCGTTGTTCGTGCAAGATTCCTAAATTTTCTATACGGAGCGACATATGGCGACAACATATAACAATCTGTATTTGGATATCCGCCAGCAATTGAAGCGGTCCGGCATTGACGCCGCGACCCTGGAGGCCCGGGAGCTGGTGTGTTTCGGCACCGGCAAGAGCCGGGAAGAGCTGAGCCGGGATGGCGGGCTGTACGCCTCGCCAGAGCTGGAGCAGAAGGTCCGGGAGCTGGTGGCCCGCCATCTGGCGGGGGAGCCGGTGGCCTATCTCATCGGCGAGTGGGAGTTTTACGGCCTGCCCCTGGACATCTCTCCGGATGTGCTGATCCCCCGGCCGGACACGGAGGTCCTGGCGGAGCAGGCCATCGGCTATGTCAAGACCCTGGGGGACTGCCGGGTCCTGGACCTCTGCGCCGGCAGCGGCTGCATCGGTCTGGCGGTAGCTGCTCAGGCGCCGCAGGCCCGAGCTGTGCTGGGGGAGTGGTCCGACGCGGCGCTGAAGATCTGCCGTCAGAACATCCGCCGCAACGGCCTCACCGGCCGGGTAGTGCCCATGCAGGCGGATGCCCGGGAGCGGCCGGAGCGGTCCCTGGGGGAATTTGACTGCATCGTCTCCAATCCCCCCTACATTCCCCGGGCGGATATCGAGGCGCTGGACCCCTCTGTGCGGGATTATGAGCCCCGTCTGGCCCTGGACGGCGGCGAGGACGGTCTGGACTTCTACCGTTCCATTTCCGAAAAGTGGAAGGCGGCCCTGGTCCCCGGCGGACGGCTGTACTTTGAAGTGGGCATCGGCCAGGCCGACAGCGTGCTCCGCATCATGCGCTCCCAGGGCTTTGGCGATATCCAGATCGTGAAGGACCTCCGCGGCATCCCCCGGGTGGTGTTCGGCACGCTGTGCACGGAGATCTGACGGACAATGAATGATGGACACATTGTCAATTATCAATTGTCCATTACAGTTACAGTTTAGGAGGAAACACATATGGCAAAAGATAAAGGGCCGCTGCCCACCGCGGCGCCGGCTTCCGACAAGAAGCGGGCTATCGATACCGCTATGGCCCAGATCGAGAAGATGTATGGCAAGGGTTCCATCATGCGCTTCGGCGACAAAGCGGACCTGAATGTGGACTTCATCCCCACTGGCTCCCTGGCCCTGGACGTGGCCCTGGGCATCGGCGGCCTGCCCAAGGGCCGCATCGTGGAGATCTACGGACCGGAGTCCTCCGGCAAGACGACCCTGGCCCTTCATGTGGTGGCCGAGGCCCAGAAGCGGGGAGGCGAGGTGGCCTTCGTGGACGCGGAGCACGCTCTGGACCCCACCTACGCCCGTGCCCTGGGGGTCAACGTGGAGGAGATGCTCATCTCCCAGCCAGACACCGGCGAGCAGGCCCTGGAGATCACCGAGGCCCTGGTCCGCTCCGGCGCCATCGACGTGATCGTGGTGGACTCTGTGGCGGCGCTGGTGCCCCGGGCGGAGATCGAGGGCGAGATGGGCGACAGCTATGTGGGCCTCCAGGCCCGGCTGATGAGCCAGGCCCTGCGGAAGCTAACCGGCGCCATCGGCAAGACCAACACCATCGTCATTTTTATCAACCAGCTCCGTGAGAAGGTGGGCGTCATGTACGGCAACCCGGAGGTCACCACCGGCGGCCGGGCGCTGAAGTTCTATTCCTCCGTCCGCATCGAGGTGCGCCGCATCGAGGCGCTGAAAAACGGCAGCGAGATCGTGGGCAACCGCACCCGGGCCAAGGTGGTGAAGAACAAGATGGCGCCCCCCTTCCGGGAGGCGGAGTTCGACATCATGTACGGCGAAGGCATCGCCCGCATCGGCGAGCTGGTGGACCTGGGCGTGAAGCTGGACCTGGTGCAGAAATCCGGCTCCTGGTTCTCCATGGGGGAGACCCGCATTGGCCAGGGCCGGGATGCCGCCAAGAAGTACTTGGAGGATAACCCGGAGATCGCCGCCCAGCTGGAAGCGGATATCCGCAAGAACTTCGATAAGCTGATGAGCAATCAGGCCCGGATCGCCGCCAAGGCGGCGGGCCGCGCCGTGGACGTGAGCGCCGACGATTTCAAGGATGAGGATTGACCGGATCGAATCGTCCAGGCATAAGCGGGGACGGGTCCTGGTCTTTCTGGAGGACGGCGCCTGCCTGAAGATCACAGAGCAGGAGCTGCTGGATTTCGGCCTCCGGACCGGAGATGAGCTGGACGGCGGAACGCTGGCCCGTCTGAAGGAGGCCGCCGGAGTTTCCAACGTGAAGGCCGCGGCGGCGGACCTCATCGGCAAGCGGGCCATGAGCCGCGCCAGTCTGGAAAAGAAGCTGCGGGAAAAAGGGGCCTCCCAGGCGGAGGCCCGGTACGCCGCCGAGTGGCTGGAGGCCATCGGCGCCATCGACGACGCGGACTACGCTGCCCTGCTGGCCCGGCACTGCGCTGACCTGGGCTACGGCCCTGCCCGCATCCGGGACAAGCTCTATGAAAAGGGCGTTCCCCGGGAGCTGTGGGACGACGCCTTGGACCGGCTTCCGGACCCGGCGGAGCAGATCGACCGGTTTCTGGAGAGCAAGCTCCGGGGGCAGCTGCCGGACCAGCGGGAGAAGAAGCGGCTCAGCGACGCGCTGATCCGCCGGGGCTATTCCTGGGGTGATGTGAAGGCGGCCTGGAACCGGCTGGGGTCTGAGACCTGGGAGGACTGACCCCACTCAGTCGTCGCCTGCGGGAATGTCCTCTGCCAGCTCCGCCGCCAGACGGACGCCGAAGAGGATGCCGGAGCGGAAGGCCTCGGCATGGCGTTCCTGCGTCAGGATCTGGATGGCGTCCTGCAAACACCAGGCGGTCTGCCGGTCCAGTGTGTTCAGGATATCCAGGATCCGGTTTTCCTCGTGGGAGCAGGGCGGCTCCAGAGCCGCTTTTCCCAAAAGGCGCATGTTTTCACCGTAGATCATGGCGGTCAATATATTAGACATAAAAGTGTCCCTCCCCATTGAAAATGTTCCTTTAAGTGGAGTATACTCCACTTAAAGGAACAAGTCAAGAGGTAATCATGAAAACAACCGTTTTATTAAAGGATAGAGTGCGTAAACTGCGGAAGCAGGCAGGATTGAGCCAGCAGCAGCTTGGAGAAGTCCTTGGATTAACTCATAAATCCATCAGTATGTTGGAAAGCGGAGACCGCAGCACGACTATCGAAAAGCTGGTCGTTTTGGCGGAGTATTTCCATGTCTCCACAGACTATCTGCTGGGCATCACCGACGACCCCGCTTGGCGGGGCGGACCACTTGAGTAAACCGGAGGAAACCATTTTGGGTTACAACATATCATTTATCTCCCTGGGCTGCGCCAAGAACCAGGTGAACTGCGAACAGATGATGGCCGCCGTCCAGGCGGCGGGCCACGCCATCCAGGCCGCCCCGGAGGGGGCCGACGTGGTGGTGGTGAACACCTGCGGTTTTCTGGCCTCTGCCTGCGAGGAGGCTATCGACAACATCCTGGAGATGGCGGAGCTGAAAAAGGCGGGCCGGGTTAAGAAGATCCTGGTCACCGGCTGCATGGCCCAGCGATACAAGCAGGACGTGCTCAGCGAGCTGCCGGAGGTGGACGGCGTCCTGGGCACCGGCAGCTACGGCGACATCGCCCAGGCCATCGACGAGGTGATGGCAAAGGGCCTGCGGCCCTGCCACCTGGGCAACATCCACACCGCCAACCAGAGCGGGGAGCGCATTTTGTCCACGCCTCCCTGGTACGCCTATCTCCGCATCGCCGAGGGCTGCGACAACCACTGCGCCTACTGTGTGATTCCGTCCCTCCGGGGCAAGTACCGCAGCCGCCCCATGGGGGAGCTGCTGGACGAGGCGGCGGAGCTGGCCTCCGCCGGGGTGAAGGAGCTGCTGGTGATTGCCCAGGATATAACCCGCTACGGCACGGACCTGAATGGGGAGCATCAGCTGGCACAGCTCCTGCGGGAGCTGTGCAAATTGGACTTCCACTGGATCCGCTTGCATTACCTTTATCCCGACGAAATCACCGGCGAGCTGATCGACACCATCGCGGAGGAATCGAAGATCGTCAAATATCTGGACATTCCCATCCAGCACTGCAATGACGGCATTTTGAAGGCCATGAACCGCCGGGACACCAAGGTGTCCCTGACGGAGATGCTGGGCAGGCTCCGGGACCGCATTCCCGGCCTGGTGCTGCGCACCAGCCTCATCACCGGCCTCCCCGGTGAGGGGGAGGCGGAGTTCGAGGAGCTGTGTGCTTTCCTGCGGGACGTGAAGATCGAGCGGGCCGGGGTGTTCCCCTTCTCCCCGGAGGAGGGCACCAAAGCCGCCCTGATGGATCATGTGGACACCGAGGAGGCCCAGCGCCGGGCAGAGCTGGCGGTGGACGTCCAGTCCGATGTCATCGACGCATACAACGAATCCCTTTTGGGTGAGGAGCGGGAGGTCCTGTGCGAGGGCTTTGACGGCCAGATGTTCTTCGGCCGCAGCTACGCCGAGTCCCCGGACATCGACGGCCGCATCTGGTTCGCCGCTGACGAAGAAATTCAACCCGGTACTTTTGTGACTGTCCGCCTCACCGGCACTATGGACGGCGAGCTGACAGGGGAACTGGCATGAGCTCGCCGCTGGAGGTCATCCCCGGCGTGGGGCCCCGCATCGCCAAGGTCATGGAGGCCATGGGCATCCGGCAGGTGTTCGACCTGGCGGGCCGGGACCCGGAAGAGCTGTATCGTCGGGAGTGTTTGATGAAGGGCTATCGGGAGGACCGCTGCGCCCTGTATGTCTGGCGGACGGCAGTATACTACGCCGAACACCCGCAGCCGGACCCGGAAAAATTGAAGTGGTGGTACTGGAAGGACAAGCCGTACCCAGAGGAGGAAAAGCCATGAATTTGCCCAATAAGCTGACGATGCTGCGCATCCTGCTGATCCCTGTGTTTATGGTAGTATTGTACTGGGACTTTCCCGGCGCGGCTTATGTGGCGCTGGTCATCTTCATCGCGGCCAGCCTGACGGACCTGCTGGACGGCAAGATCGCCCGGGCCAGGAACCTGGTGACGGACTTCGGCAAGTTCGCCGACCCTCTGGCGGACAAGATGCTGGTCACCGCCGCCATGCTGTGGTTCGTGGAGTGCGGGCGGATGCCCGCCTGGATGCTGCTGATCGTCATCTGCCGGGAATTTGCTGTCAGCGGCCTGCGGATGATCGCCAGCGACAAGGGCCGGGTCATCGCCGCCGGGTGGTCCGGCAAGGTCAAGACCGCCTCCACCATGGTCTGCATCGTGGTGATGCTGCTGCTTGGCCCCGAGATCGCCTGGGCCGCTTCCGATCCCCTTACCGCCATGCCCATCGGGTGGCTCTCCTGGATCGACCCCGTATGCGGCTGGATCATCACCCTGACCACCCTGTACTCCGGCGTGGAGTATTTCATGAAAAACAAGGACATCATCGCGTCCTTTTGAAAAAACCGCCGCCCCGGCCGGGCGGCGGTTTTTCTATGCTTGGAAACGGCGGAGCCAGAGCAGCATCGCCATGCCGCCCAGCCATACCGACAGGATATCCCAGGGGTCCGACACGGACCTGGCCAGATACAGAGGTGTCACAACCTCCCAGAAAGCCCCACATCCCAGCAGAAACAGGGAGGCGGGCAGGACCCGCCGCACCGGCGGACGGCGAGCCGCCGCCAGCAGGGCGTTCAGAATGCACAGCATCAGCCCGCCCGCCAGAAAATCTGCCCCATACCAGGCCAGCAGGCGGCTGCCGGTGAGGGGAACCAGCAGAAAGCGGTTCAGGGCGTAAGCGGCGGCGGGGGCCGCCATAGGCGGCAGATATCGCTTCACCATCTTCAGAAGATAGAGAGGATCAGCAGCGCCAGAATGACGGCCCCTACCACGCCCCAGAAGCCGATGCCGCCCTCCTTGGGCAGCTCCGGCAGGTCCATGGCCTGGGGCTTTTGGAGCAGCGCGTCCTCCTCCTCACCGCAGTCCTCCACGATCCGCAGGTCGAAAATGCCCCGGTCCAGATGGGAAGTGATGTACTGGGCGGCACTGTCCGTCAGGCCCCGCCGCAGCACGGCGCGGTAATAGCCGCTGCCGTTGGCTTCGGGAATGAGGGCCAGCGATTCCTCCGGGGAGAGGCCGCAGTATTTGTTTAGCTCCTGGGTGTATTGTTCCTTGCGGCTGACGGACCAGAGGGAAGTGGTGACGGCGTACCGCGGTCCCCGGGGCGGGGTGTCCGGCAGATGGTAGCCGCAGACAGGACAGATGGTGCCCTTCACCTCTCGCCCGCAGCAGGAGCAGGTATCCGGCATCTGGTAGGCGGGAGCGCCGCCCTCCTTGGGCTCCTTGCCCAGCAGCACATAATCGGCGGAGACGTGGAGCGCCTCGCACAGCCTGGCGACGGTCACGGCGTCGGGGATGGTCTGTCCGCTCTCCCATTTGCTGACGGCCTGGCGGGTGACGCCCGCCAGCTCGCCCAGCTGCTCCTGGGTCAGCCCGGCGGCCTTCCGCACGGCGGCGATCCGGTCTTGTAATTCCATGGGCCTCTTCTCCTTTGTCCATTGAGGATATTAAAGATATTATATGACATTGGCCTCCCGGTTGACAAGCGACAGGACATGGAAATCTGTCAACTCCCTGTTGACAGGCCCATGAAAGCTCCTGTATCATACAGGATTTGCCCAGTTTTGGGCTTTTTTTGCGGCTTTCGCTCTTCCAAAGCTATTGACAAGGCGAAAGGACGGTGATAAGATACCACTTGATATGAAAAGGCATGGAAAAGGACGCTGTCCGGGAATGACCGCAGAGAGGGGCCGCCGCTGGCTGTAAGCGGCTCTGGCCGGAACCGGAACCAGTCACCGCCTTGGAGCCGCCCACCGATATGTAGGCTGGGACGGGACCTCCCGTTACAGAGGACACGAGCGGCGCCGCGAGGCGCAAGCAGGGTGGAACCGTGGAGTATGATGCTTCACCCCTGAACGGCAGGGGTGGAGCATTTTTTGCTGATACGCCCCAATAGGATCGAAAGGAGCACTTTACAAATGTCTGAAGAAAATCTGTATACCTTTGAAAACGAGCAGTACCGCCGGACTTACTGGCATACCTGCTCTCACGTCCTGGCCCAGGCCGTCAAGCGCCTGTACCCGGAGGTGAAGCTGGCCATCGGCCCCTCCATCGACGAGGGCTTCTATTACGACATGGACTCTCCCTTCCCCTTCACCCCCGAGATCATGGAGAATATCGAGGCGGAGATGCGGAAGATCTGCAAGGAGAAGCTGAAGCTGGAGCGGTTCGAGCTGCCCCGGGAAGAGGCCATCAAGTTCATGGAGGAAAAGGGCGAGCCTTACAAGGTGGAACTCATCAACGACCTGCCGGAGGACGCCGTTATCAGCTTCTACAAGCAGGGCGAGTTCACCGACCTGTGCGCAGGCCCCCACGTGGACTCTACCGGCCGCATCAAGGGCAACGCCATCAAGCTGACCGCCTGCAATGCCGCCTACTGGCGGGGGGATTCCAGCCGCAAGCAGCTCCAGCGCATTTATGGCGTGGCCTTCCCCAAGAAGGAGGAGCTGGACGCGTATCTGAAAAACCAGGAGGAGGCCCTGAAGCGGGACCACAACAAGCTGGGCCGCGAGCTGGAGTATTTCACTACCGTGGACTGCATCGGTCAGGGCCTGCCGGTCCTGCTGCCCAAGGGCGCCCGGGTCATCCAGCTTCTGCAGCGCTGGGTGGAGGACACCGAGCAGAAGCGGGGCTATCTGCTGACGAAGACTCCTCTGATGGCCAAGAGCGACCTCTATAAGATCTCCGGCCACTGGGATCACTATCTGGACGGCATGTTCGTCCTGGGCGACCCCCACGACGAGACCAAGGAGTGCTTTGCCCTCCGGCCCATGACCTGTCCCTTCCAGTATCAGGTGTTTTTGAACCGGGGCCGCAGCTACCGGGATTTGCCCATGCGCCTGGGCGAGACCAGCACTCTGTTCCGCAATGAGGACTCCGGCGAGATGCACGGCCTCATCCGCGTCCGCCAGTTCACCATTTCCGAAGGTCATCTGATCCTCCGCCCCGAGCAGCTGGAGGAGGAGTTCAAGGACTGCCTGGATCTTGCCAAGTACTGCCTGGGCACCGTGGGTCTGCTGGATAAGTGTACCTTCCGGTTCTCCCAGTGGGACCCCGCCAATCCCAACAACAAGTACGAGGGCACCGCGGAGCAGTGGGAAGAGGCCCAGCGGGTCATGGCCCAGATCCTGGACGATCTGGATGTGCAGTACACCGTGGGCGTTGACGAGGCTGCCTTCTACGGCCCCAAGCTGGACATTCAGTATAAGAACGTCTACGGCAAGGAGGACACCCTGGTTACCATCCAGATCGACATGCTGCTGGCCGAGCGGTTCGGCATGTACTATATCGACGAGAGCGGCGAAAAGAAGCTGCCCTATATCATTCACCGCACCTCCCTGGGCTGCTATGAGCGGACCCTCGCCTATCTGATCGAGGAGTACGCCGGTGCCCTGCCCACCTGGATGGCGCCGGAGCAGGTCCGTTTCCTGCCCGTCACCGACCGGGCTGTCGATTACTGCGCTGATCAGGCCAAGAAGCTGGAGGCCATGGGCTACCGCGTCACGGTGGACTACCGCAACGAGAAGATCGGCAGGAAGATCCGGGACGCCCAGATGGAGAAGATCCCCTATATGCTGGTGGTGGGCGACCGGGATATGGAAGCCGGCACCGTCTCTCCCCGCCACCGCGCTGACGGCGATCTGGGCGCTATGAGCTTTGACGAGTTCGCAGCGCTGCTGAAAGAAGTTGTGGACACCAAGGCGAAAAAGTGAGAATCTTTCCAGGCCCCTGCCGAAATATCCGGCGGGGGCCTTTCCTTATTATTAGGAGCCTGGAAATCCCTTTTGTGTTGTGGACCTGGGCACTGGCAATTTCACTGATTACGGCTTGCAACGAAAAAGCGGCCGTGGTAGAATCAACTCGTCAAACCGGAAAATCGAATCTGCAGAGGGGGCAGTATGGAAATCAAAATACTTGAGTATGATTTTTCAATATGTAAAGTGGCCAACTATTCATTCGTTGATTTTGAAAGCAAATATTGTTTTACTGGCAAAACGGATGAAGAAAATTCACTGGTATGCATGACTGATGATGTTCCAGTGAATACAACGGAACGCGATGATGGCTGGAAAGCTTTTAGAATACAAGGGATCCTTGATTTTTCGCTGATAGGGATATTGTCTGAAATATCAACTTTGTTAGCAGAAAATGAAATTGGAATTTTTGCTGTTTCAACTTACAATACGGACTATATTTTAACAAAAAAAGAGAACTATGATAAAGCGATAGAGGTATTACTTGAAGCGGGATATCATATCGTTTAACATGACTTCCAATTTGCCGGGCAGTTACCTATTATGTTATGGGTTACTGCCCGTCTGGTCACTTCCATGAAAATTTTGAAGGCCGACTTCCATCAACAAAGGTAGAGGAAGTCCTGACGTTGATGGCAATTTAGCCAATGGGACGACGGCGGCGAGCAGGGGACTTGTGCACAATGACGTCCTGTGCAGAGTAGACCTCTCAAAAATGCAAAAGAATTGCCAAAATGCAGGATGGAGACCGTCAAATTGCAAAAAATTAGAACAAAAATGAAAACAGGGCTTGAAAAATGAAAGAGATTGCGATATGATATGCAAGTACCTGCAAGACCCCTGGATCAAACATGAAAAGAGGATTTTAAGATGAAAAAGTTTCTGTCTTTGCTGATGGCCGTTATGATGATGGCCACCGTGCTGGCCGGCTGCGGCGGTGAGAAGAAGACCGACGCCCCTGCCGCCGCTCCTGTGGACACGGATACCGTGGCCGTGGGCGCTGTGGTCATCGCCCGGGACGACGTGCCTGAGGAGGATGTCTACACCTTCGTCTCCACCATTTTTGAGAACCTTGACAGCATCACCGAGCAGCACGCCAAGGGCGGTGAGCTGAGCTTGGAGTTCGCCTCCTCTGTGACTTCCGTGCCTTATCACCCCGGCGCGGCCAAGTATTTTGAGGAGAAGGGCATCACTGTGGCCTCCGTCAAGGAAGGCGCGGGCACCGGCGAATCCAAGGCCCTGACCTTCGGCACCGGCGGCGAGTCCGGTACTTACTACGCTTTCGGCGGCGTGCTGTCCAGCTATGTCTCCAACAACAGCGGCGTCTCCGTCACCGCCGTTACCTCCGACGGCTCCAAGGCCAATATCGAGGACATTGCCTCCGGCAACGTGCAGCTGGCCTTCGTCCAGTCTGACGTGATGAGCTACGCCTACAACGGCGAGCGCCTGTTCGACACCGCCGTGGAGGGCTTTTCTGTGGTGGCCAACCTGTACATGGAGCAGGTCCAGATCGTTACCACCAATCCTGACATCAAGTCCGTGGCCGACCTGGCCGGTAAGAAGGTCTCCATCGGCGCTGCCGGTTCCGGTGTGTACTTCAACGCCATCGACGTGCTGGGCGCCTATGACCTGACCGAGGATGACATCAAGCCCGTGTTCCAGAGCTTCGGCGACAGCGCCGACAGCCTGAAGGACGGCAAGATCGACGCCGCCTTCATCGTGGCCGGCGCGCCCACCACCGCCATCGTGGACCTGGCCACCGCCGGTGACGTCTATCTGGTGAGCCTGGACAAGGAGCACAGCGACAGCCTGATCGACTCCTCCCCCTATTACAGCGCCTATACCATCCCTGCCGGGACCTATTGATTTCCCCGGCGGCAAGCGGAATGTAACCGGCAAGGGTCACACCTGATCGATGTGGCCCTTGCCGCTTTGAAAGGGCCGCGGCCCGCGGCCTTTTCAAAACGGCAGGACGCCGGTGTGTGTCTGGCTTCAGCACGGGCAATGCCCGTCCGGCGGGTCTATGGTCCGCCGCTCCGCAAACTGCGGATATTCAAGTGTATTGTCTATAACAATCATCCTGAACGGAGGTCACTGATATGAATGAGAAAGACAAGACCGGTCTGCCCCCGGAGGGGACGGAGACCGGCACCGCCGCGGAGATGGAAGCGGTCATGCGGAAGTATGATCGGGAATCCGCGACCCGCATCTGGGAGGGGAAGCCCAAGCTGATCGTGCGCTGCGTGATGGCGCTGTTTTCCATCTACTGCATCTGGTCGACCCTGTACAGCACGGCGGACCTGCCGGTCCGGCTGACGGCTTTCTTGGGCCTCATTACCGTGATGGGCTACCTGACCTATCCCGCCAAGACCCATCATGTCAAGCCCAACTCCATGCCTTGGTATGACGTGGTGCTGATGGTGCTGGGCGCGGGGTCCTTCTTCTATTACTGCTTCAACTATATGACCATCGTCAAGACGGTCACCAGCGCCTCCAAGATGACGGCGTTTTACGCCATCATCGGCATCGTGGGCATCGCGGTGCTGGCGGAGCTGTGCCGCCGGTGTGTGGGCATCCCCATCCTCTGCGTGGTGGGCGTGCTGCTGGTGTATACCTTCGTCAACGGCTTCCAGGCCCAGGGCATCGCCAACTGGCAGCAGGTGCTGTACCGCATCGTGTACACGCTGTTCTACGGCACCTCCGGCGTGTTGGCCACGCCGGTGCAGGTGTGCGCCAAGTTCATCGCGGTGTTCATCATCTTCGGCGCATTCCTGGAGCGCACCGGTATCTCCAACTTCTTCATCGACCTGGCTAACTCCGTGGCGGGCAGCTCCTCCGGCGGTCCCGCGAAGGTGGCGGTCATCTCCTCCGCCCTGTGCGGCATGGTGTCCGGCTCCTCCGTGGGCAACACCGTCACCACCGGCTCCGTTACCATCCCCATGATGAAAAAGACCGGCTACAAGGGCGAGTTCGCCGGCGCGGTGGAGGCCGCCGCTTCCACCGGCGGACAGATCATGCCGCCCATCATGGGCGCTGCCGCCTTTTTGATGGCAGAATATATGGATGTGACCTACGGCGAGGTGGCCCTGCGGGCCATCCTGCCAGCCGTGCTGTATTTCACCGGTATTTTCATCTCCGTCCATCTGGAGGCTAAGCGCCTGGGCCTGAAGGGCATTCCCCGCGACCAGCTGCCTAAGATGAAGATATTGATCCGCAGCATCTATCTGCTGGCGCCCTTGGTGCTGCTGGTGTGGATGGTCTCCACCAATATCCGTTCTCTGCAGTTCTCCGCCTCCGTGGCCATCGTGGTGGCCATCCTGGTGAGCCTGCCCGGCACCATTCTGGAGAGCCGGGACCAGTCCGGCGCTGCCAAGCGGGCCGTGGCCAAGACCTTTTCCACCATCGTCAGCGCCCTGGAGGCCGGTGGCCGTGGCTGCATCACCGTGGCCGTGGCCTGCTCCATGGCGGGCATGGTGGCTGGCTGCATTACGGTCACCGGTCTGGCCTCCCGTCTGGTCAGCGCGGTGGTGAACATCAGCAACCTGATCCCCATCCCCTGGCTGTCCCTGTTCATTGCGCTGTTCCTCACCATGCTGTGCTGTATCGTGCTGGGCATGGGAGTGCCGACCACCGCCAATTACTGCATCATGGCCTCCACCTGCGCGCCTATCCTCATTGAACTGGGCATCAGCCGCATGGCCGCCCATTTCTTTGTGTTCTACTTTGGCATCGTGGCGGACATCACGCCTCCCGTGGCCCTGGCGGCTTACGCCGGCAGTGCCATTGCCAAATCCGACCCCATGAAGACCGGCATCAACGCCACCAAGCTGGCTATCGCCGCCTTCATCGTGCCCTATATCTTTGCCATGAACCCCGCCATGCTGTTCATCGATACCAACGCCCTTCAGGTGGTGCAGATCGTGGTCACCTCCCTGGGCGGCCTGTTCGGCATCGCGGCGGCGCTGAACGGCTACCTGTATCAGAAGATCAACGGCCTGTTCCGCTTCCTGCTGGTGGCAGGCGGCCTGTCCATGATGATCCCTGGGACCCTGACCGATGTGGCGGGCTTGGTGGTCGTCATCGCCATCGTCCTCTATCAGCGGGCGGCGGCCAAGCGGGCCAAGGCATAACGACCTAACGAATCACCGCTCCGGCCAACCGCCGGAGCGGTTCCGCGTATCAGGCGTTTCTGTGGGGCAGGAGGGGGAGGCGTGGCTGGCGCGGAAAATTTTTCAGGATCGGGAACCCACGGCCCATCTTTTCCGTCTAAAAAAAGGAGACTGTTTAGGACTCGTATTCACAATCGTTGGACACCGCCTGGGCGGATCTTTTTCCGCCGGGACTGCGTCGATTTTCCATCCATACGACAGTATGTCTGCAGAAATCTCCTTGTCTGACGAAAAAATCCCTCGCTCATCCGGCATTCCCCGGGCATGAATACGGGTTCTTACAAAACTGTTACCGTTTTGTTGTTGTTTTCTCAAGAAAACTGTACTAGCATAAGTGATACAGTTGTATCGAAAAAGGAGTAGAGCCTATGTCGGAAATCATGGAGAGAGACCAGGCGGAGCTGGCGGAGAACGCCGCTCCTGAGACCTCCGCGCCCCCGGAGACCGCCGGGACGGAAAAGAAACCGTCTCTCAAGGAAAAATGGAAGGGCATCCCCAAGAAAAAACGGCGGCGGATCGTCCGCTGGATCGTGGTGCTGCTGGTGCTGGCGGCAGTGGGCCTGGCAGCTTGGAAGCTGCTGGGCGGCAAGGGGGAAGAGGAATCCCAGGTCATCACTGACATGGTGCGGTATGGTTCGATCACCTCCATGGTGGAGGGCAGCGGCCTGACCCGCGCCAAGAGCAGCGAGACCATCAATCTCTCCACTGCCGGTACGGTGGTGGATGTGATGGTAAGCGAGGGCCAGCAGGTGACCGCCGGCACGCCGCTGTTCACCATCGATTCTCCCGCGGCTCAGACCGCCGTGGAGAAGGCCCGCAGCAATGTGGAGGGCTTTGAAAAACAGCTCTCCCAGGCCCAGAAGGACATTGCGGGACTGAACCTGTCGGCGGGCTATCCCGGCAAGCTGATGGAGACCGTGACCCTGAACCCCGGCGACACCATTTCCAAGGGCGAGAAGGTGGCCGTCCTGGCGGACGACACCCGGATGCGCCTGACCCAGTATTACAGCTATGCCTACGCCGGAGACCTGAAGGCCGGACAGACGGTGGACGTGTCCATTCCGGCCCTGATGAGCACCATCCCCGGCACGGTGGAGGCGGTACATATGGTCAGCCGCATCACGCCGGAAGGCTCCAAGCTCTTCTCCGCCGAGATCATTTTGCAGAACGAGGGCGCCCTCTCCGCCGAGATGACGGCCTCCGCCACCGCCGTGGTGAACGGCGAGACGGTCTATCCCTATGAGCCGGGCAAGCTGGAGTATTACCGCGTGGGCGACCTGTGCTCCACCGTCAGCGGCACCGTGATCTCCAGCGGCCTAGTGGATTACCTCCAGGTCTCCGCTGGTCAGGTGCTGGTCCGCATCGACGGCGAGGAGAGCGAGAGCGAGATTTTCACCATCCAGCAGAGCCTGGAGAGCGCCCAGGAGGAGTTAAAAACCGCCGAGGAGAACCTGGCCAACTGCAATGCCGTGGCTCCCATCGACGGCACGGTCATCGGCCTGACCATCCAACCCGGCGACGAGGTGGCGGCCAATACCGCTATCGTCACCATCTCCGATACCTCCACTATCACTGTCAGCGCTGATGTGGACGAGCGCCATATCAGCTATATCAAGCCCGGCATGAGCGTGGATCTGGATCAGTGGGGCACTATGGGCTTCGGCATGGTGGAGACCGTCAGCCTTTCCTCCACCGTCAACAACGGCGTGGCCAAGTATCCCATTACCATTTCCGCTGACAACACGGAGGGCACCATCCAGGTCAACAGCTACATCAACTACTCGCTGGTGGCCAGCGAGAACGACAACTGCCTGGTAGTTCCCATCCAGGCGGTGAAAATGGTCTCTCTGGAGGACGGCTCCACCGCCAACGTAGTGTATGTAGGCGGCGAGCGGCCGGAGAACGCCGTGGAGGTCCCCATGATCGACGAGGAGATCCCGGAGGGCTACTGGCCGGTGCCGGTGGAGATCGGCATCCAGGACAACTATAACGTGGAGATCAAGTCCGGCGTGGAAGCGGACACGGAGATCTTTGTGCAGATCCAGCGGATGGGCATGTACTACTGAGGGCGGCGCCATGGCACATTTGATTGAATTGCGCGGCGTTTTCAAGATCTACGGCGAGGGCCTGGAGAGCGAGGTACGGGCGCTGGACGGCGTGTCCCTGACCGTAGATCCCGGCGAGTTCGTGGCCATCGTGGGCCAGTCCGGCTCCGGCAAGTCCACCATGATGAACGTGCTGGGCTGCCTGGACATCCCGACCCGGGGCGACTATTTTCTGGACGGCACCGACGTGCGGGAGCTGACGGACAAGGAGCTGAGCCACATCCGCAACAAGCAGATCGGCTTCATCTTTCAGCAGTACAATCTAATCCAGAGCCTGACGGTGCTGGAAAATGTGGAGCTGCCTCTGATCTATCAGGGTATCAACGCCGACGACCGTTACGACCTGGCCATGGAGGCGCTGGAGCGAGTTGGGCTGGCGGGCCGGGTGAAGCATAAGCCCACGGAGATGTCCGGCGGACAGCAGCAGCGGGTCGCTATTGCCCGGGCCATCGCCACCAAGCCTCCCATCATCATGGCCGACGAGCCTACCGGTGCTTTGGATTCCCGCACCGGCCACGAGGTGCTGCAATTTTTGCAGCAATTGAATAAAGAGGGCAGCACCGTCATCCTGATAACCCACGACAACGGCATTGCCGCCACCGCCCGCCGCTGCGTGCGGCTCCAGGACGGAAAGATCGTGGAGGACAGACAACAGGAGGTGGATTGGCTTTGAATATCCGGCAGGCCATCAAAATGGCGTGGAAATCCATCCTGGGCAAAAAAGGCCGGTCCATGCTGACCATGCTGGGCATCATCATTGGCATCGGCGCGGTGATGACCATCGTCTCCGCTATGAACGGCTACAAGGAAAAGACCATGGAGCAGTACAAGGCCATGGGCAGTGACCAGCTGCAGGTGTCGATCTATTCCTGGATGTACGACGAGGATGGCAACAGTCTGGCTCCGGACTACTTCCCGGATCTGTACGACTACTGCGTGGGTCTGGAGGGCGTGGTAGGCGTGACACCCAACAGCCGCTCCTGGGATCTGACGGTAAGCTACGGCACCAAGAACAGCTCCAATATGCAGGATTATCAGGTCGATGAAAAGGGTAACGTTGTGGGCGACATGCCGCCCAACGTCTATCTGGTCAGCGACCAATACAGCATGTGCAGAAATCTGACCATTGCCAGGGGCCGGGACCTGTCGGTGCTGGATACCCGGAACTATAATCAGGTCTGTGTACTGGGCGCCAGGGCGGCCAAGACCTTCTTCGGCTCCGCGGACCCGGTGGGCAAAACCATGCAGGTCAATGGCTGCAAGTTCGATGTAGTGGGCGTTTACGCTTCCCGCATCGAGGGCGAGGACTACCAGAGCGTGCGGGTCGATAATTTCATCATCCTGCCCTATACCGCCCGACGGGTCCTGGGCGGGGAGCAGCCCACGGACTTTATCGTCAAGTGCAGCAACAGCGATGTGATGATGGAAGTCAAGAGCAAGATCGAGGGCTTCCTCAAGGGCCTGGTGGACCGCAATACCGGCGACGCCTATGTGGACATGGAGAACTCCTGGCAGCAGTACGAGGCGGAGCAGATGGGCATGATCTCCCTGGTGCTGGGCGGCATCGCCGCCATCAGCTTGCTGGTGGGCGGCATCGGCATTATGAACATCATGCTGGTCACGGTGACGGAGCGGACCCGGGAGATCGGCATCCGCCGGGCCATCGGTGCCCAGCGCAGCAGCATCGTGACCCAGTTCCTGATGGAGGCCGCCATGCTCTGCGGCATCGGCGGCATCCTGGGCATCGGCCTGGGAACGGCGGGCAGTGTGATCGCCGGCAGGCTGATGTTCCAAATGACCATCTACCCGGCGGTCTGGATCACCGTCTGCGCGTTCTCGCTGTCGGTGGCTCTGGGCATCATCTTCGGCATTTATCCGGCGGTCAAGGCCGCCAATCTCCAGCCTGTGGAAGCGCTGCGGGCGGAATAAGGGAGAGAGGAACTATGAAAAAACGTATTTTGAGCTTTCTTCTGGCGGTGTGTGCTGCCGCGTCGCTGCTGGTCCTTCCGGCTCAGGGAGCGGCGGTCACCAGATTTTCCGATGTATCGGACCAGACCACCAGTACCGCCGTGGAGGTGCTGCGGCTGATGGGCGTGCTGGACGGCTACAAGGACGGCACATTCCGTCCCGACACCCAGCTGACCCGGGCGCAGTTCTGCAAAATGGCGGTCTACGCCATGAACGGCAGCAGCGAGCTGGGGATGCACCGCACCGTTACCGTGTTCCCGGACGTGAAGCCCTCCCACTGGGCGGCGGGCTATATCAACATGGCGGCCAAGGGGAAGAACATCATCGCCGGATATCCTGACGGCAAATTCTATCCCGAGCGCAAGGTCACGGTGGGCCAGGCGGTGACCATCCTGCTGCGCATGCTGGCCTATAAAGACGAGAACGTGGGCGGCGTGTGGCCGGACAGCTATATGGCCATGGCCCAGACCATCGGCCTCACCGAGGGCATCCGGGCCGGCGGCAACGATGTGCTGACCCGCGCTCAAGCGGCCCGCCTGTTCGTGAACCTGCTGTCCGTGGACAAGCAGGAGGGCGGCAAGCTGTATACCCTCAGCGAGGAGACGGACCTGATCTCCCTGGATGGCGGCAGCGGCACCATGAAGACCTCCACCGAGAGCTACACCATGGTCCATCCCACCGATTCCAGCAGTCTGACGGGCAGCCGGGGCAGAGTGGTCCTGGCCGACGGCAAGGCCCTGACCTTCCTGCCCAATTCCACCGGCACCGGCATCGGCAGCGCCAGTGCGGCGGTCATCATCTATGCCGACGGCTCCGGCGCGGGTCTGGAGGCTCTGGCTGGCACCACCGGCTATACCATCTACAAAAACGGGACACCCGCCACAGTGAAGGACCTGCGGAAGAACGACGTGGCGACCTACTATCCAGCCACCAACTCCATTCTGGTGTGCGACGCCCGCCTCAGCGTCTACTATGAGGACTGCACACCCAATCCTACCAATCCCACCAAGATCACCGCGCTGGGGCATGAGTTTCAGGTGCTGCCCACTGCCCAGGACAGCCTGGCCCAGTTCAAGCCCGGCCAACAGATGACGCTGCTGCTGACGGCGGACGGGCAGGTAGCTGGCGCGGCCAAGCCGGAAGGCACCGTCCGCAGCAATGTGGTGGGCGTTGTAGAGGATGGCGTGGTGCAGCTGTTGTGCGGCACCACCATGATCCCCATCCAGACGGAAGCCGCCAAGGATTTCGAGAGCCAGGTGGTCCGGGTCTCCTCTATCCAGAAGGACCGGGTGAATCTGAGCCGCGCCACCGGCAACGCCACCGGCGACCTGAAGGTGGCAGAGCGGAAGCTGGGCGGCAAGAAGCTGACGGACAACGTGACCATCTATCGGGACGGCAAGCTGATCACGCTGAATCAGCTGTCGGCCAGCGTGGTGCCCAATGGGCAGATCCTCTACGCCCGTACCAACTGGGCCGGCCAGGTGGACTTGATCGTGCTGCGGGGCGCTCTGGACGACACCACCATCTATGGCCGGGCCTTCTGGACCTCCAGCCGTGAGGAGATCTACGTCAAGGATGAGAACGGAAAGGGTCCCAACGACGAGGGCTATATCGAAACCACGGAAACGCTGTACACTGAGGCGCTGGGCGTGGAGACGCCCACGCGGAAGGTGGGCCCCTTCAAGATGAAGTACAATGTCCAGACCGGCGACTATGTGGCGGCGAAGCTCAACCGGAATGAGAGCGGCTTCTCCAGTATGGTGAAGCTGACGGAGCTGAAGGACGTCTCCAACAACGCTTGGATCGGCGACACGGCGGTGACCTTCGGCAGCCGGACCTACATCGTAGACCCGGACACCGTGCTGTGCTACAACCGGGATACCAAAGATTGGGTGTCTTTGGAGAAGGCCCGGGACTACGCAGATCAGGCAAACCTCTACGTCCAGGACGGCGTGGTACGTGTGATCGAGGTAAAGGCCGCTTCCAAGTAAGAGTCAGGCAAGAACTTTTTGGGAAGGCAGAACTTGATTTTTGTAAGACGGCCGGAAGCACCGCTTCCGGCCGTCTTCTTAAATATCCAGGAATATAACGCTGGCAATTTTATCGACTGCAAATTGAAATTCAAAATTGGCTGTGATATGGTGTAAATGAAAAATTTTGATTTGCGCCAGCGGAGAAATAAGATAGGATGCTGCATATGGATAAAACGGAACTTCTGGAGCTGATCACAAAATTCAATACAAAAGATGAACAGTTTACCGTAAGCACTGAAACGACCAGCTGGAAAGCACATCGGGAGGCAGAAACCCTGACTGACCCAGCCCTTTTCCCGCTTCTCCAGGAAATTATTGAAGAACATGGCGGCAAGAAAAAAGACCAGCGCGAGATACGAGATGCTGCTTATTTCATCTTTGGGCGTCTGATGCAGGCGGCTTTTGATGAGCGTTCATGCGCCTTTTTTCTGCAGCGGCTGGGTGTGGAAACCGATCAATATGTGCTCTGCTCCATGTTAGACCGCGTGTATGATTGGTGGAGACCAGCAGGAAAAACAATTCCTGTCAGTCTGGATATTTCGAACATTCTCACATTGGCAAAAGATGATCGCAATACAGTACGATACAGTGCTATCCGTGCTTTAGGAGCCTGTCCAAGGGAAGAAAGCAGAAATCTGTTGCTTTATTATCTCCGCCAAGAGGATGAGAAAGCGTATCAATATGAGATTTACTATGCGAGTATTGCTATGCAGGGTATCGGTGAGCCAGCGGACATTCCTTTCCTGAAACGATTTCTCAAAAGCCGCCGTCCGGACATAAAAATGACAGCCCAATATGCCATCCAGTTTATTCAAGAGCGAAATTGCCGCTAAAAAGCAGGTTCCAGTTTTAAGCCTGCTCTCCATAAAGGGTGCCCGCTCGGTCGTTTCGGCAAAAAATCTGAAAAGTGGAGAAGTAACAAAACCAAGGGAAAAAGGGAGATATCATCTCCCTCCTTGACAAAATTCGACAAACCGTTTACTATAAAAAGGCAAACAAACAGTATAGTAAACTTTCTGCCGAAGGAGACCCACCTTATGGAGTTGAATCGCGCGGTAGCTGACAATATCAAACGCATCCGCAAAAGCAAAAAGCTCAGCATGGAGCGGCTGGCGGAGCAGTCCGGCGTGTCCCGCAGCATGCTGGGCCAGATCGAACGGGGAGAGGCCAACCCCTCGGTGGCCATTCTTGGCAAGCTGGCGGCGGCGCTGAAGGTCCCGGCTCAGGTGCTGATGGAAAACGACGATTTTGAGGCTCTGACCCTTTACCGGGAGGTAGACACCAAGCCCCAGCAGCTGGACGCTGGAAAAGTGGTCCTGCGGCCCAATTTCTTCTACGACGATGTGACCCGGCTGGAGAGTTTTTTCTTAGACCTGTACATCAGCGCCCACTACGCGCCGGAGCCAAGCGTACCTGGCTGTGTGTGCTATGCCACTGTGCTCTCCGGTTCCGTCAGCCTGCAGACGGAGGGAAAGACCTTCCGTCTCATTGAGCGGGACGCTCTGCGGCTGGCGGCGGACCTGCCCTACCAGTTTGAGAACATGACCAACTCTACGGCACGGCTGCTGCTGGTCTACCAATACCTGAAGTGAGGAAGCGTTGATATGATAGTGATCCGTACCGCCTCGCTGTCTGATCTGGCTGCCGTTGCGGCTGTGGAAGCCGCCTGCTTCCCTGCCGCAGAGGCCGCCTCGGAGAGAGATTTTGCCCGGCGGCTGGCAGTCTATCCCAACCACTTCTGGCTGCTGGAGAAGGACGGTGTGCTGGTCAGCTTCATCAACGGCTTGGTCACTGACGAGCCGCTGCTGCGGGATGAGATGTACAGTGACGCAGACCTGCACGACGAGAACGGCGCATGGCAGATGATCTTCGGCGTCAATACCTTGCCCCAGTACCGCCGCCGGGGCTATGCCGCCCAGGTGATGCGGCGAGTCCTTGCCGACGCCTGGGCACAGGGTCGGAAGGGCTGTGTCCTCACCTGCAAGGACAAGCTGATCCACTATTACGAGACCTTTGGATTTCACAGCGAGGGCGTATCCCAGTCGGTCCACGGCGGCGTAGTCTGGTATGATATGCGGCTGACATTTTAAATCCGCCTGAAGGTGGGGAGAGGTGCGATCATGGCGAAAAATGGAGATCGAAAAGATCTGGCGGGAGGCTTGGGGATTTTGGCTGCGGCCATGTACCTGTGTCTCAAGGGACTGAAAAAGGTAGACGAACATCTCCGTCAAAAGAAAAAATGACTGAAAAGAAGCGTCCGGCATTTGCCGGACGCTTCTTTTCAGTCATTTCAAAAACCGCTTGACCCGCCGGGACAGTACCGCCGCCAACGCCAGCTTGCACAGGTCCGGGAGGATGAAGGGCGTCACACATAGGCCCAGGGCCTTGGACAGGTCCATTGGGCCGGAGGTGTACACCTTCAAAAACCAGACGGTGCCAAAGGCGTAGCACACCGCCAGCCCCAGCACACAGGCGGCGATGGCCACCGGCAGGGAGCTGCCCAGCTTGGCCGTCAGCAGCCAGAAGAGCAGGGCGGTGCCTATGAAGCCGAGGATGTAGCCGCCGGAGGCTGCCAGCAGCGCGGCGGGGCCGCCCCTGAAACCGGAAAAGACCGGCAGCCCCACCATGCCCAGCAGCAGATATACGATGACCGCATAGGTGCCGCGCCGTCCGCCCAAAGTCAGCAGGGCGGTGAAGATGGCGAAGGTTTGTAGCGTGAAGGCAACCGGTGTGATCGGCGTGACGGGAATGGAGATCCAGGCGCACACTGCCATCAAAACGGCGAACAGCGCGATATAGGCCATGTCCAGTGTCCGGAACCGGGACGCGGTTTTGGATTCAGCGGTCATAAAACATTCCTCCTATGTGGTACTTTTCAAAGCTTACCACATAAGGATATAATTGTCAACCTTTAAAAAATATTTAGTTAACAACTATTTCAGCGCGCTGAGACCTGAAAAAGAAGGAGGGATTTTACCCCTCCTTCCATATGCACATGTCAGCTTTGTTTCCGCAGCTCCCGGATCTTAGCCTGGATGGACTTCAGGTCCTCAAAGGTCTCCGGCCGCTTGTTCACGTCCCGCAGCAGGGCGGCGGGATGGTAGATGGCGGTTATCTGCACGCCGCCCCGCTCAAACCACTGTCCGTGCTCGGCGGTGATCTTGAAGTCTTCCTTAATGATGACCTTGGCGGCGATGCGGCCCAGGCATACGATGATCTTGGGCCGCAGCAGGGCCGTCTGCCGCCGGAGCCAGCCGATGCAGGCCTCCTGCTCCGTGTTCAGGGGGTCCCGGTTCTGGGGCGGGCGGCATTTCACGATGTTGGCGATATAGACCTGTGTGCGGTCCAGGCCGATCATCTCCAGCATGTCGTCCAGCAATTGCCCGGCCCTGCCCACGAAGGGGATGCCCTGCTCGTCCTCGTGCTGCCCAGGGCCTTCGCCGATCATCAGAATGTCTGCCGTTTCCGCACCGTCGCCGAATACCACATGCGTCCTGGTCTCCGCCAGCCCGCAGCCCCGGCAGGACAAGCATTCCCGCTTTAACGCTTCCCAAGTATCGCTCATAGCGCGCCTCCTCTGTTTATGAATGGCCGCTGGCAAAAGGTCACGCCTCTGGCGCTGCTTCTGCCCTGAAAAGCCGTATTGCTCCTTGTGTAGTATACCATGAAAAAACTTCCTGCGCAATGGAGGGATAGATGCCCAGGCCCTGGAACATACTGCCGTATGGAAGGAAGGTGGGGACCATGGCCGGCTGGCTCTGGTATTTCTGGATATACAGCTTTCTGGGCTGCGGCCTGGAGAAGGCCTTCGCCTTGGCGACTCATGCGGAGCATCAGGTGCGGAGATGCTTTCTGATGCTGCCCCTGTGTCCAGTGTACGGCCTGGGGATGGTGGCGGTGCTGGCTCTGCCGGAGGCGGTCCAGCGGAGCGGCTGGCTGCTCCTGTGGGGCGGTCTGGCGGCAACAGCGGTGGAATACGCCGTCCACTGGGCCTATGAAGCCGTTCTGGGCGTGCGGTTTTGGGATTATTCCCATGTCCCCGGCAACCTGCGGGGGCGGGTGTGTCTGCCCTTTACCCTGGTCTGGGGTCTGCTGACGGCCCTGGCGGTATGGCTGGTGCAGCCGCCGCTGGCTGCGCTGGCGGCCCGCATCCCGCCGGGCGTCACCTATGCCGCGCTGCTGGTGTTTACGGCGGACGCACTATGCTCCGCGAAAGCGTTAGCGGCGCTAGGGACCATAGACAAGAGACAGACGATATAGCCGGCGGCTATATCGCCTGTTTTCCTGTTAAACCACTTGAAAGAGATAAAATTTCAAATAATTGGTCTCATCCACGCCCCAGAGGATGGATAACCAAGGGGTGCGCCTTGCGGCGCAGGTTCCTACAGGAAGGCCCGTGTCGCCCTCCTTTTCATTATCTGCAGAGGATACCACGGCAGTCAAGGACAGCGCCCAGGCGGCAACGGGATAGCCGCCAGGGCTTGCCACCTGCAGGTGGCGCTTCGCGTCCTTGACAAGCCGTAGTGCGCAGGAAGCATCTTTGAAAAGGAGGACAACACGATGCTAAGCGCAAACGTCAGCAAAGAGACCAGAAAGGCCGTATACAAGCGGGACCATTACCGGTGCGCCCTGTGCGATTCCCCCCGGGCAATCCAGATACACCACGTCATAAAGCGGTCCCAGGGGGGGAACAACGAGCCGGAAAACCTCATCACGCTATGCATGTACTGCCACGGGGTCATACACGGAACCAGGTGGCCGGATATGCCGGAATGGATGGACCAAGAAGAGCTGAACCAGGCGGCGGTGGAGTACGTCGCGGACTATTACGCGGGGTCCTGGTGGCCCTGGACAAAGGACTTTATGGAAATGAAAGCCAGGGCCGCGGGGGAAGAAAGGGAAGAGGGGCACTAAGCCCCTCACCCTGGCAAAAATGGAGAAAGTGGAAAAACGATAGTAAAATGACACAAAATATGGTAGATAGATAGTATGGGCACCACCAAATGTAGGGCGGAAGTAGAACAAACGTTCTATAAGTAGATACCCCCCGGGGGTATCGGGAAGGAGAAGAAGATGGACACGAGATGGTCAGATGCAGCGTACAAAGTAGCCGTAGAGGCGGGGCAGGATGAATACCTCAAGCGGCGGCGGTGGGCAAGCGGGCATGAGTGGGACGCGGAGAACATGCGCACGGAATCCACACGCTTTACAAAAAGACAGGACGAAGAACTTCGACAGTGCTGCAAAGAGGCACGCGTCACCAGATACACCCTCATCAACTACATGCTGCGTACGTGGATGGCCGCGTGGAAAAACCACCAGGGCGGCGGCGGTCACTGATACGGGCGGCCGCTCGGGGGGCCGCGGCTGTGGGCCCGCCGCCCGAAAGGCGGCGGCTCCCTCCGCCCTGGCCCCCGTCGCTGGGCCGCTTGCCCTGTGCTCGCCCCCACTGCGGGGGCTCCGCCAGGGCTAAAAAGGTATGGCCCTAATCAATTTTGGGCCCATCCGCCGCCCCTAGCGTCCGCCACTGCCTTGCGGGGGACGGCGCGGCGGCCGCGTTTCGGCGGCGGTCCCAAAATGGATTGTCGGGCCACCCCAAACCGGTTAGGGGCACCCCCCCCGCCATGTACCACACCGGCAGGGGCCGCGGCAAGGCTGAAATGCACGGCCGCAAGCGGCCGGCCTTGCCCCGTCCACGCCGGTGCGGCCATAACACCCCGCGGGCCGTGGTCGGCCCGCTGTGGTGGCGGGGCCCCCCCGCCCCATAAGAGCCGGTTTGGGGCCCCCTTTTGGGGGGGCCGCGGCCCTTTGGCCGCGGAGGGACCAAAGCCCCCCAAAAGATACCGCTGCGGCGGGCTTTCCCCCCTTCCCCCTGGCCCCCTCCCCCTCCGGGGGCGGGGGAAAAACGACGGAGTTAAACCACCTGAAAGAGATAAAATTTCAAATAATTGGTCTCATCCACGCCCCAGAGGATGGGGTGGTCGCAGCTCTGCTGGCGGGCTTCGATCTGGCGGAGCTGAACGCCGGCGTCTCTGGCGGCGTCGTGGAGCATGGCTGTGAATTTCTCCTCCGTGGCGAAGTGGGAGCAGGAGCAGGTGGCCAGGTATCCGCCCCGGGGCAGCAGGCGCATGGCCCGGTAGTTGATCTCCTTGTAGCCAGTGATGGCGTTGGCCACCGTTTTTCGGGATTTTGTGAAAGCAGGTGGGTCCAGGATGATGAAGTCATATATTTGGGGTTGCCTTTCCAGTTCCGGCAGAAGGTCGAACACATTGGCCGCCACGCACTCCACCACGTCTTCCAGGCCGTTCCGGGCGGCGTTGGCCCGGGCCATCTCCACAGCGGATTCCGAAATGTCCACGGCGGTGACGTGTTTGGCCCCGCCCATGGCCGCGTTCAGGGCGAAGGAGCCGGTATGGGTAAAGCAGTCCAGCACCGTTTTGCCCCGGGCCAGCCGGGCCACCGCCTGACGGTTGTACTTCTGATCCAGGAAAAAGCCGGTCTTTTGCCCATTCTCCACATCCACCAGATAGCGCACGCCGTTCTCCACGATCTCCGTGATGGGGCTGTCCGGCGTCTCCTCGCCGGGCAGGGGGAACCAGCTCCTGTACTGGGACAGGCCCTCCTTTTCCCGCAGGGCCGCGTCGTTCCGCTCAAACACGCCCCGGATGGTTTGGCCGTCCTCCCGCAGAAGGCGGACCAGAGCGGGCAGCAGCCGGCCCTTGATACGCTCCATGCCCACGGACAGCACCTGGACGCTGAGCAGGTCGTGGAACTTGTCCACCGTCAGGCCGGGGAAGGCGTCTGCCTCTCCGAAGATGATCCGGCAGCAGTCCAGATCAGCGGGGGACATCACGCTCTTCCGGTACTCCCAGGCCCATCGCAGCTTCCGCTCCCAAAAGACGTCGTCAAACCGGTCGTTGGCGTTTCGGGAGATAAGCCGCACTCGGATCTTGGAGTGCTCTGACAGAAATCCGGTGCCAAGATATCGTTCCTTTTTACTTATGATATCTACCAATTCACCGTTTTCCGCCGTGCCCTCCACGGCCAGGATCTCTGCGTCATAGACCCAGGGATGGCCCCGCAGGATGGCGGCCTCCGCCTTTGGAGTCACGGTGAACCGGGGATAGCCACGCTCCGCTTTCATATCATGCTTCCTCCTGTGAGCTCCGGACGGCTGAGACGCGGCCATCCGGGGCCTCCTGTATTTTTCCAGAGTCTATGAAAAGGATCAGTCGGATCCTTTTCGATTTCAACTGCGATGACTATATCACACTTTCACGGGAAATGCCATAGGATAAACAAAAGGAGGGATTGCGTATGCCTATCATTTATCTCAGCCCCAGCACTCAAGACTGGAACCAATATGTCACTGGAAGCGGGTCGGAAGAATACAATATGAATCTGCTGGCGGACGCTTTGATACCCTATCTGGTGTCCAACGGCATCCGATATAAGCGCAACCGGCCGGATATGACCGCCGCTTCCTCCATTCGGGAGGCCAACGCCGGCGACTATGACTTTTACCTGGCCCTGCATTCCAACGCCGCCCCGGAGGGCCGGTATGGTGAAGAGCGGGGCATCATTGCCTTTTACTATCCCGGCAGCGCCCAGGGTCAGCGGGCGGCGGAGCTGATCGCGGAGGAGCTGCGAAAGATATACCCCCTGCCGGATAAGGTCACCACCCGCTCCACTACTACGCTGGGGGAGGTACGCCGCTCTCGGGCGCCGGCGGTGCTGGTGGAGATCGGCTATCACGACAACTATGCCGACGCCGTCTGGCTGGAGGGCCACTGGGATGCCATCGCCCAGCAGCTGGCCCGCGCCCTGACCAGCCTTTTCGGCCTGCCCTTCATCTATCCTATGGACCCAGTCCCCGGTGTCGTGCGCCTCAATTACGGCACGCTGAACCTCCGGGCCGCCCCGTCTTCCGCCGGTGTGGTGCTGGCTCACATGCCCAACGGCGCCGCCGTGACCATCCTGGGCGAGTGGCAGGGCTGGTATGTGATCCGATACGGAGAGGAAGTGGGCTACGCGGCGGCGGCGTATGTGGACGAGGCGTGAAAAGCGGCGGCTGGGGCGGGGAACGGATAGGCAGTCTTCCCGCTCTGGTGTTTTTTCATAAAAGCGCCGGTATTTTTTACGCACTTTGACTTGACACCCGTCCAGTAAACGATTAAACTAAATAAGGATTACTATCGGCTCGCAGCAGGGGTGCCGGCCGGTCGTCCGATATCAAGCTACTTTGATATAACAGCGAACCAATACCGAAATGTTTAGGAGGAAAAATCGTGATACAGGCTGTCATCACCGGCGTCGTGGCGCTGGTCGTGGGCTTGGCGGTTGGCTTCCCACTCGGTATTCGCTATCGGAAAAATGTCTCCGAGAAGGAAATCTCAAGCGCTGAGGAAGAAGGAAAGCGCATTGTCAACGAGGCCATCAAGAGTGCCGAGAGCAAGAAAAAAGAAGCCCTTTTGGAAGCCAAAGAAGAGATTTTGAAAAACCGCAGCGAATACGAGAGGGAGGAAAAATCCCGCAGAGCCGACCTGCAGCGGCAGGAAAACCGCTTGCAGCAAAAAGAGGAAAATCTGGACCGCAAGACCGAGGCCATCGAGAAAAAAGAAGAATCTCTGGCCCAGAAACACGCGGCTATCGACAAGGAAACGGAAGAGATCAAGGTCATCAAGCGCAGCCAGACCGAGATGCTGGAGCGCATTTCCGGATTTACCGCCGAGGAGGCGAAGCAGTACCTCATCGACCAGGTGGAGTCCGAGGTGACCCACGAGACCGCCCTCAAGATCAAAGAGGTCGAGTCCCGCATGAAAGAGGAGTGCGAAGCCCGGGCGCGGGAAGTGGTGGCGCAGGCCATCCAGCGCTGTGCAGCCGACTCCGTGGCCGAACTGACCGTCAGTGTGGTTCCCCTGCCCAATGACGAGATGAAGGGCCGCATCATTGGCCGTGAGGGCCGTAACATCCGCACCATCGAGACGCTGACCGGTGTGGACCTGATCATCGACGATACGCCGGAGGCCATCACCGTCTCCTGCTTTGAGCCGGTGCGGCGGGAGATCGCCCGGCTGGCTCTGGAAAAGCTGATCGCCGATGGCCGCATCCATCCGACCCACATCGAAGAAATGGTGGAAAAGGCCCGCCGGGAGGTGGAGGCCACCATCAAGGCCGAGGGAGAGCGGGTGGTGTTCGAGTGCGGCATCCGCAACCTGCACCCCGAGCTGGTGAAGATGCTGGGACGCCTGCACTACCGCACCAGTTACGGCCAGAATGTTTTGCAGCACTCCGTGGAGGTGTCCCACATCGCCGGCATGATGGCCGCTGAGCTGGGAGCCGACGTCATGGCCGCAAAGCGGGCCGGCCTGCTCCACGATCTGGGCAAATCCATCGACCATGAGATGGAGGGGACCCATGTGGCGCTGGGCGTGGAATTCGCCCGGAAGTACAAGGAGCGGGAGGACATCATCCACGCCATCGAGGCCCACCACAATGATGTGGAGCCCCGTACCATCGTCGCCTGCCTGGTCCAGGCCGCGGACGCTATTTCCGCTGCCCGTCCCGGTGCTCGCCGTGAGAATCTGGAGAACTACATCAAACGTCTGGAGCAGCTGGAGACCATCACCGGCACCTATCCCGGCGTGGATAAGGCCTATGCCATCCAGGCCGGCCGCGAGGTCCGGGTCATGGTGAGGCCCGAGCAGGTCAGCGAGGACCAGATGGTCATTCTGGCCCGGGACCTGGCCAAGAAGATCGAGGAAGAGATGGAGTATCCCGGCCAGATCAAGGTCCATGTCCTGCGCGAGACCAAGGTCGTGGAATACGCAAAATAAGCGAGCATCCCCCGGAGGAATCCGGGGGACGTTTTTCTTGCTGTGATTTTGTTACCCGCAGTGGACAGCGAACTCAAAAACAGTATAGCAGATCTTAATTGATCGGACAGTTTCATTTGGGGCGGTCGTGTCCCGCTGCCAGAGGGACAAAAAGCCCCGCAGGCTGTGCCTACGGGGCTTTTATGTATCCCTTTTAGATTAGTCCTCGGGGACGATGGCGCCATTGGGGCAGGTGTCGCTGCAGGAACCGCAGTCCAGGCAGGCGGCAGCATCGATGACGTACTGGTCATCACCCTGGCTGATAGCACCGGCGGGGCAAGCGTCCGCGCAGGAGCCGCAGCTCACGCAGGCAGAAGTGATCTTGTAGGCCATGGGAAGCACCTCCATAAGATTTGTGATTCCTATTTTAGCATACAATTCCGAAAATGCAAGAGGAAGCTGGTTAAAAACCTAACATATTTTTGGGGAAAACTCGTAAAAACCGTGTGGAAAAGTGGTTTGCAGCAACTAACTCCATGCGATTTGTTCTGTTCATAATTTGTTTTCAAATTGGTCAAAGAAAGTCAAAAATAACCTATTGACATTTGCGTGGAGAGTGGTATACTAACGCCAGAAAGTCAAAGAAAGTCAAAGTCAAACAAAAAACTTTGCGGGAAAGGAATGATCGCCAAGTGGGTATTTCTGATCTGATCGCAAGCTTCCTGCAGGACAGCCTGGAGACGGCGGAAAACGGTGTGTTGGAGGTCCAGCGCAGCGATCTGGCCCAGCGCTTCAACTGCGTGCCCAGCCAGATTAACTATGTGATGAGCACCCGGTTTTCTCCAGAACATGGATACATCGTGGAGAGCCGTCGGGGCGGCAACGGATACATCCGCATCACCCGAGTCCATATGGACCGGCAGACGCTGATGATGCACGTCATCAACTCCTTGGGCGGCGAGGTGGACCTGCCGTCGGCCAGGGCTATCCTCAGCAATCTGGTGCAGTCCGGGGCGCTGGAGGAGGCCGTGGGCCAGGCGCTGCTGACTGCCGTGGGCGACAAGGCTCTGGGGGCCGTGCCGCGGGAGCTGCGGGACAGCGTCCGGGCGGATATCATGAAGCAGGTTTTGATCCTTCGGGCTTGAGGGATACCTGTGCGAGATTTGTCAACAAATAAAATATACAGTCATATAGGAGGAATCAATTATGAAGTGCGAACATTGTGGTAAGAATGAAGTGACCTTTGTTTATCAAAGCAATATCAACGGCAAGGTGGAGGAAAAGCATCTTTGCAGCGAGTGTGCCGAAAAGCTGGGCTACACCCAGCGCCTCGCGGCCCAGAACCAGCGGATGATGCAGAACTTCTTCGGCGGCAGCCTCTTCGGCAGCAGCTTTTTCGACGATTTCTTCACGCCCATGCCCAGTTTGATGGGCCGGATGCTGGAGGACCCCTTTGATGATTTCTTCGCCGATATGCCCGCCCTGAGCGCGGCGCCTGCCCAGAAGGAGGAACAGGAGCCCCAGAAGCAGGACACGCTGGTGGGGCAGGAGGAGCAGAGCTGGTTCGCCTATCAGCGGCAGATGAACGCGCTGAAGCTGGAGATGAAGAAGGCCGTCCACCAGGAGAATTTCGAGCGGGCCGCTGAGCTGCGGGATCAGATCAGGTCCCTGGAGGCCCAGCACAAGGAAAGCAAGTAAATCAGGGATTTCCCAAGAAAGGGAGGCAAAAGAATATGAATGAAAACAAATTTACCCCCAGGGCGGAAGAGGCCCTGCGGCTGAGCCAGGAGGCGGCGGGAGATCTGGGCCACGGCTACGTGGGCACCGAGCACCTGCTGCTGGGCCTGGTCCGGGAGGAAGAGGGGCTGGCCCATGAGGTCCTCACCGAGGCGGGCCTTACCGACGAGCTGATCGTGTCTATCATCAAAAAGAGTGTGGGCGTGGGTCTGCCCGGCAGCAACCCCGCCCAGGGCCTGACCCCACGAGCCAAGCGGGTCGTGGAGATCGCCATGGAGGACTCCATCCGGGGCGGCTATAACTATGTAGGCACCGAGCACCTGCTGGCGGGATTATTGCGAGAGGGCAACAATATGGCGGTCCGCATCCTGCGGACCGCCGGCGTGGACGCCCGGCACCTGTATACCGCCCTGATGCAGAAGCTGAGTGATACGCCTCGGGGCAAGGCCAGCCAGGCCAGGACCGCGGCGGCAGCCGCCCGGGAGGACAGCGGCAAGAACAAGACTCTGAAGGAATTCACCCGGGACCTGACCGCCGACGCCCGGGCAGGCAAGCTGGACCCGGTCATCGGCCGGGACGGGGAGATCCAGCGGGTCATCCAGATCCTGTCCCGCCGCACCAAGAACAATCCCTGCCTCATCGGCGAGCCGGGCGTGGGCAAAACCGCCATCGCCGAGGGCCTGGCCCGAAAGATCGTCATGGGCGATGTGCCGGACGAGCTGCTGGACAAGAAGATCCTGTCTTTGGACCTCAGCGGCATGGTGGCCGGAACCAAGTACCGGGGCGAGTTTGAAGAGCGCATCAAGAAAGCCCTGGAAGAGGTCAAGAAGTCCGGCGACGTCATCCTTTTCATCGACGAGCTGCATACCATCGTAGGCGCCGGCTCCGCCGAGGGCGCTGTGGACGCCGCCAATATCATCAAGCCTGCCCTGGGCCGGGGTGAGATCCGTGTTGTGGGCGCCACCACGCTGAACGAGTACCGGAAATATATCGAAAAGGACGCCGCCTTGGAGCGCCGGTTCCAGCCGGTGCAGGTAGGCGAGCCCAGCCAGGAGGCCAGCCTGGAGATCCTGCGGGGGCTGCGGGAGAAGTATGAGCAGCACCATAAGCTGCAGATCACCGACGAGGCGCTGGAGGCCGCCGTCAGCCTGTCCGCCCGGTATATCAACGACCGCTTCCTGCCGGACAAGGCCATCGACCTGATGGATGAGGCGGCCTCCCGTGTCCGCATGGAGACGGAGGAGCTGTCCCCGGAGCTGAAGAGCTTGGAGGAGAAGATCGCCGCCCTGACTCATGACAAGGAGGCGGCCATTGCCAAGCAGGACTATGAGACCGCGGCCCAGCTGCGGGACATTGAGAAGAATTACCAGGATCAGGTGGAGATCGAGCGTGACAAGCGCCGGAAGAACAATGCCCAGCACCGGCCGGTGAACGCCGAGGACATCGCCGCCGTGGTGTCCGGTTGGACAGGCATCCCCGTGACCCGCCTGACGGAGGACGAAGGCCAGCGGCTGCTGCACATGGAGGACAGCCTGCACGAGCGGGTCGTGGGCCAGGATGAGGCTGTGAAGGCTGTGGCCCGGGCCATCCGCCGGGGCCGTGTGGGACTGAAGGACCCCAAGCGGCCCATTGGCTCCTTCCTGTTCCTGGGTCCCACTGGCGTGGGCAAGACCGAGCTTTGCAAATCCCTGGCGGAGGCCATGTTCGGCGATGAGAATGCTATGGTCCGCATCGACATGTCTGAATACATGGAGCGGCACACGGTATCCCGTCTCATTGGTTCCCCTCCGGGCTATGTGGGCCACGACGAGGGCGGACAGCTGACGGAGAAAGTCCGCCGCAAGCCCTATTCCGTGGTGCTGTTCGACGAGATCGAGAAGGCCCACGAGGACGTGTGGAACGTGCTGCTGCAGATCCTGGACGACGGCCGCATCACCGATTCCCAAGGCCGTACCGTGGACTTCAAGAACACGGTCATCGTCATGACCAGCAACATCGGCGCCAAGAGCCTGACTGCCGCTGGGGCCAAGCTGGGCTTCTCTGCCCAGGCGCGGGACGCGGACCCCGACGCGGAGCAGAAGTTCCAGCAGGCCAAGGAGACCGTGATGGCGGAGCTGCGCCAGACTTTCCGTCCCGAGTTCCTGAACCGCATCGACGATATCATCGTTTTCCGCGCCCTGACGGAGGCGGATATCCAGGAAGTGGCCCGCCGGATGCTGAAGACCGTTTCCGCCCGGATGGAGACCATGGGCATCCACCTGGACGCCAGCGACGAGGCTGTGGCGGAGCTGGCCAAGGAGGGCTTCGACCCCAAATACGGCGCCCGTCCCCTGCGCCGGGCCATCCAGAGCAAGGTGGAGGACGCCGTGGCGGAGAAGATGCTGGACGGCACTCTGACCGCGGGAGACACCGCCAGGCTGACGGTGGAGGATCACAGACTCTGCGTGACGAAATAAACGAAACGCCCCTGCCGGAACTTCCGGCAGGGGCGCTTGCTGTCATGAGGACTGTAGTTCGCTGCCAAGGCGCACATAGACCCAATATTCCGCCTCTCCGCCGTTGGCATACCAGCGGACCAGCAGGAGGTCCGGCTGGTCCGGGTCGGCCAGCACCAGCTCCCTGCATTGGCGGGTATTGCTGCCAAGCTCGGAGGTGGGGACCGCATCATGACCGTCGAACACGGCGTTTCCCACCGGGACGAAGCCTGACGGGAGCCGGTCGGTGACGGCGCTGTATGGAACGCTGTCATACCGGGCCTGGTCCTCCGGCGCGACCTCCGCGGTGTAGTGGAGATAGGCGGCGTCGTTCAAGAAAATGTAGAGCCGGTCCTGATACCGCAGCAGATCGGTTCCCCGGAGCGGCTCCGTCACATAGCGAACATAGGCTTGATAGTATTCCCGGGTCCGTTGGTCATAGCACCATTGGTAGACATAGACCCATTCCGGATGGTCCGGACTGGTGTAGTAGGGGCAGGGATCGGAATAGCCCTCCAGCTTCACATCCCCGGCCAGGGTGAAGCCCTCCGGGCATTCCAGGGAGTGCTCAAAATAGCCGGACTCAAGATAGGTCACGCCGTCCACCACCACGCTGGGGGCACCATCGCAGCCGGGAGCGGCGCTGCCGGGACCCTTAGGCCAGACCGCGATCAGCGCCAGTGCCAGGCAGGCCGCCAGTCCCGCTGCCCAGCGGCGGATATGGCGGTGTTTCACCGGGGCGGCGGGAGACGCTTCACGGATGAAGTCATCCCGGATGCCGCTTACCGCATATAAAAGCTGTTCTCCGTTCATATGGCGAAGCCCTCCTTTTCCAGGCGGTCCCGGAGCTGCCGGCGCAGGCGGAACAGCACTGAGGCCACGGCGCTCTCTCCCATGCTGTGCCGGGCGGCGATGTCTTTGACGGAGCAGAGATACCAGTACCGCTGGACGAAGAGGACCCGCTTTTGCCGGGGAAGCTCCGCCAGAAAGCGGTCCAGGCACTCCGTCAGGGCCTTGGCGTCCAGTGTTCCCTCTACGGTGGACGATGACGGGACGCAGCCCTCCAGCTCCGCCAGGGCCAGCGCTGTCTGGCCCTGGCCCCGCTTTTGGGCGTTGGAGCGCTTCCAGCGGTCCAGGGACAGGTTGCGGGCGATCTTGCCCAAAAAGGTATCCAGCCGTTCAGGGCGGTGGGGCGGCATGGCGTCCCACGCCCGGAGCCAGGTGTCGTTGACGCACTCCTCCGCGTCCTCCCGGGCGGCGAGGATGCGGAGGGCGATCTCCAAACAGTAGCCGCCGTATTTGGCGGCGCTTTCCGTGATGGCCAGTTCCTCCCTGGCCCAGTAGAGAGCGACGATCTGATGGTCCTCCATGGCGCTCACCTCCTTCTGCCTGTATACACGAAAAAAATCACGGGATATTGCAGATATGATATCACACTTCCCGAAAATTGGGAAAGCTTGATTTGTTCATATTTTTGCGGTATCATAAAATAGACAGGAAATAGACAGAAAGGAGCATTTTGATATGCCGTTTGAATTTCACTTCGGCAACGGCGCTGGCTTTGGCGGCTTCGGTCCCGGAGGAGGCGCCGAGGGGGGAAACTTTACGCCGCCCCAGAGGCCAAAGCGGGCCAGAAAACCCCGCAAGGCCATCGGCAACGCCTTCACCCGCACTCTCATCAACCTGGCAGTGACGCTGGCGGTGGGCCTGGTGTATTTTTACCTGGAGCTGCCGGCACTGAACTTCCATGCCGAGGAATTCTATGTGTTCGCTTTCTTATTGTGCGTGGTGTACTGCATATGCGCTATGGTGACCTCCGGTTTCCAGGGAGAGGGCGTCAGGGGCTATGTAGGCTTTGTGAAAAAGCAGTGCGCCATTCCCGGACTGGTGCTGGTGGGGCTGCTGGCTGCCATCGCTCTTGGCTCCATCAGTTCCTGGGTCGTGCTGCGGGCGGGGGCGTACAGCAAGCTGCTGACCATCCAGAGCGGGGATTTCACGGCGGAGATCCAGGAGGTCAACTATGGCCAGATCCCCATGCTGGATGCCGACTCCGCCGCCCAGCTGGGCAGCCGGAAACTGGGTGAGCTCAGCGATATGGTATCCCAGTTTGAGATCCTGCCCAGCTATACCCAGATCAATTACCAGGGGCGCCCTGTCCGGGTGACCTCCCTGGCCTACGGCGACATCATCAAGTGGTTCACCAACCGTTCCAAGGGCCTGCCGGCTTACCTGATCATCGACATGGTGACCCAGGAGGTGGAGGTGGTCCGCCTGGGGGAGGGCATGAAATACACTACCGCCGAGCATTTTGGACGGAACCTCTACCGCCACCTGCGGTTCCGTTATCCCACCATGATGTTCGACGAGCCGGTGTTTGAGATCGACGAGGAGGGCATACCCTATTGGGTCTGCTCCCGCATCGTCAAGACCATCGGCCTCTTTGGCGGCACGGATGTCAAGGGCGCGGTGCTGGTGAACGCCATCACCGGCGAGAGCGAATATCACCAGGAGGTCCCCAACTGGGTGGATCGGGTGTACTCCTACGACATCATCATGCAGCAGTACGACTACTACGGCATGTATCATAACGGCTTTTTGAATTCCATCTTCGGGCAGAAGGACGTGACGCTGACCACCGACGGCTGGAACTATATCGCCATTGACGACGACGTGTATATGTACACCGGTGTTACCTCCGTGACCAGCGACCAGTCCAACATCGGCTTCATCCTCTCCAATCAGCGGACCAAGGAGACCCATTACTATCCCTGTGCCGGAGCGACGGAAAGCTCCGCTCAAGCGTCCGCCGCCAGCCAGGTCCAGCAGATGCGCTATAAAGCCACCTTCCCGCTGCTGCTGAATATCGCCAATCAGCCCACCTATTTCATGGCCCTGAAAGGCGAGGACGGTCTGGTGAAGATGTACGCCATGGTCAACGTCCAGCAGTACCAGCTGGTGGAGACCGGGCAGACAGTGGCGGACTGCGAGATATCTTACCGTCAGGCCCTGGCCCGCGCGGGTCTGATCGGCGCAGGCGAGTCCAGCGTGGACGTGGTGGGGGAGACCCAAGTGGAGAACGGCACCGTGGCGGAGATCCGCAGCGCGGTGCTGGACGGCAACACCCACTACTACGTCCGTATGGAGCACGGCCTGGCGTATCTGGACTTCAACGCCGCCGAGCTGCCCCGGGCAGTGCTGCTGAACAAGGGGGACCAGATCTGGTACCGCTATGCCGCAGACAGCGCCGGATTGACGGAGCACACCATCACGCAGGTCCGCTCCTTCTGGTTCGACGGCGAACAGGAGGGCGTGGAGATCGGCGACTGGCAGAGTTGAGACGGTGCGTGAAGGCATATCATAAAGGGGAAAATCGGCCGGCAGGTGTTCTGCCCTTTGTCCGCTAAGGGTATTATCGGCGTAGCTCAGGAATTTCTTCCCTTCGCCTGTAATAATAGGACCCAAGTTTTCCGCTGGGGACAGCAAAAGAGACGGCAGCGCCGTCTCTTTTCCCTCACTTTCGCAGGAACACCACGCCCAGTGTGTTGTTGCCGCTGTGGCTGAAAATGGTGCAGCCCGCCTTGGCCTCGATGACCTCGTCAAACCGCGCCCGCACCGCGTCCCGCACGATGCCCGCCAGGGCGTCGTCGGGGCAGGTGTCCACCAGGATGGCCCGGCGGGAGTCGATGTCCGTCCGGTCCGCCAGCCGCTCCCGGATGTAGTCCGCCACCACCTTTTCGATGGAACCGCGGTACTTCTTAGTCACAGACATCTTGCCGTCGATGACCTCGATGCAGGGGTGCAGCTTCAGCAGGTTGGCCCCCAAGGCCGTCACGGCGGAGCAGCGGCCCCCTTTTTTCATGTAGTCCAGCCTGTCCAGCACAAAGCTCATCTCCACTCTGGGTGCCATGTCCTCCAGCATGGCGAGGATCTCCGGAACAGACTTTCCCGCCTCGGCGGCCTCAGCGGCGGCCAGCACCAGCAGGCCGTGTCCCACGGACAGATTGGCGGAATCCGCCACGTAAACGCCGGGGACTTCCTCCGCCGCCAGACGGGCGTTCTGGTGACAGCTGGAAAAGCCGGGGCCTATATTCAGGTGGATGACCGCGTCATATTTCCTGCTTTCCGCCCGGAACAGGGTCTCATAGTCCGCAATGTTGACGGCGTTGGTGGTGGTGATGTCCCCGCCGGCGTCCACATAGGCGGCAATGTCCGCCGGACGGATGTTCACACCGTCCTGATAGAGCCTGTCGCCTTTGACGATGCCCAGGGGGATGACGGTGATGTTATGCTGCTCCAGCAGCCACGCCGGCAGATCGCAGGTGCTGTCGGTGGTGATCTTGATCATATGCGCACTCCTTCCAGCCGCTGTGGGCTGTGTGTTGATTTTTTATGCAGGACCGGAGGCATTATAGCATAGTACTTTTGAAAAAGCACCCCCAAATTGCTGGAAGCGCCTGTTAAATTATGTTAAGAAATTGCCGATAAAAGCAGGACGGGCGGACCGGCAGGCGGTTTTTCGCCTGCCAAGGCAAAAAGCGGCTGTTCCGGACAGCCGCTTTTTGCTCACAGTTTTACGATGCGGGCCTGCAGTTCCGCTGCGTCGGCTTCATCATGGGTCACCAGCAGCACCGGCTTTTCCAGTCCGGCGCGGCGGACACAGCCCATGGATCCAGCCCGGTTCTCCGCGTCCAGGCCGGTGAAAGGCTCGTCCAGGGCCAGTGCGTCCGAGGGCGCCAGCAGCGCCCGGGCCAGCGCCAGGCGGCGTTTCATGCCGCCGGAGAAGTCCCGGACGATCTTGCCGCCCACGTCTCCCAGGCCCAGCTCCGCCAGCAGGGCGCAGGCCGCGTCCTCGTCCAGAGCCGGTCCCAGGACGAAACGCAGATTGCCCAAGGCGTCCAGCTGCTCCAGCAGCCGGTCCTCCTGAAACACAGCGGCCCAGCGGCAGCCCTTCGGCTGAACGATCCGGCCACTGTCGGGGCGCTCCAGTCCCAGCAGCAGCCGCAGCAGGGTCGTCTTGCCCGCTCCGGAGGGGGCCATGACGCAGGTGATGCCGGGCCCGGCGGTGAAGGACAGACGGTCCAGGACCGTCACGCCGTGATACGCTTTGCACAGGTCTTTGATCCGGATCTCCATGCCCTCACCGCCTTTCGCCGCCCGCCGCCCGGACCGCGCCGTCCACCAGGGACAGGAATGCTTTTTCGAAAACCGCGGACACCGCCACGATCACCGCTGTCCAGGCGAAGAGGTCCGGGGTCTGGTAATAGACCTTGGCGGTGTACAGCCGCTCGCCGATGGTCCCGGCAGGCAGGCCGATGACCTCCGCCGCCACGCCGGCCTTCCAGCAGAGGCCCAGCCCCAAGGAGCAGGCCGCCCGAAAATAGGGCAGCACCTGAGGCAGCCAGATGCCCCGCAGCTGCCGGCGGAAAGGGACCCGAAATACCCGGGCCATTTCCAGCAGTCTGCCGTCCACGGCGGCGATGCCCGTCAGCACATTCAAATAGACTGGCGGAAACACCATCAGCGCCGCGATGAACAGGGACAGGTCCCGGCTGTCCAGCCACACCAGAGCCAGGATGATGAAGGACACCACCGGCACCGCCTTCACTGCCGCTACCAGCGGGGCCAGCAGCTCCCGAACAGCCTGCCAGCGGGCTGCCAGAGAAGCCAAAGCCGTTGCCAGAGCGCAGGAGAGCAGAAAGCCGCCGAAGATCCGCAGGGCAGAGCCGCTCACCGCCCGCCAAAAAGCGGCAGTGCAGGCCAGTTCCCCCAGCCGCAGCAGTGCGGAGACCGGGGACGCCAGCAGCAGTCCGCCGTGGGGATAGGCCGCTGACAGGGCCATGCTGGCCCCCTGCCATACCAGGAGCCAGAAAAGCACCGCCCAGGGGCGGATCTGCGGCTTGTTCATGGATGGAACCACCTTCCTGAAATGAGGAATTAGGAATTTTCCCTTAGCTGCCCGCATATGACAGCTCCTTTGAGGAAAGCGCGCTGGAAACATGGGGCTGGCGAAGCCAGCAATTCCTAATTTCGAACTCCTAATTCCTAATTTCTATGTCACACGCTGTAATAAAAGTCGCCTCCCGGCAGTTTGCCTCCCACGGAGGCGGGGTCCGCCTCGAAAAGGACCTGGAGATAGCCGGAGAGCTTTTCCCGCATCTCTTCCCCAGCGATGCAGACGATGTTGCAGTAGGGCAGGGCCTTCTCCGCCACGGCGGCATCCACGATGCCGTATTCCCCGATCAGTTGGGCAGCGCCGGCGGTGTTCTCGTGGACCCACGCCACGGAGGCTTCATAGTCCTCCAGGAAGCAGTCCACAGGGCCGCCCTTGTCCCAGGAGGGAGCCACGCCGTTCAGCCAGGTCTCTAACATGGCATCGCTCTCCTCCAGAACTGCCTTCCGGGCCACCACCACGCCGGTGATGAGGCCGGAGCCGTTGTCCAGAGCGTCCCACTCGGCGTTCAGGTCAATGGCCATCCGCAGGCCGTCGATCTTGGACTGGGCCACGGTGACGAAGGGCTGGGGCAGCAGGGCCACTGTGGCCGCGCCGGAGGCCAGGGCCGCCACACACTCGCTGTGCTCGCTCTTCCAGTCGATGGTCACATCTTTATCCGGGTCCACGCCGTTTTCCGCCAGCAGATACCGCAGAGCGTATTCCGGGGTGCTGCCCTTGCCGGCGGCCACGATGGTCTTGCCCTTCAGGTCCGCCATGGACTGGACGGCGCTGCCGTTCTCCACGATGTAGAGCACGCCCAGGGTGTTCACTGCCAGGACCACGATTTCTCCCTCCGTCTTGTTGTACAGCACGGAGGCCAGGTTGGCGGGTACGCAGGCCATATCCAGCTCGCCCTTGATCAGCAGAGGCGTCACCTCATCGGCGGAGGCCGCCAGCGTGAATGCATAGTCGTTATTGGAGACAGGCTCGCCTCCATCCACATCGCTCATCAGCTTCACCAGTCCCATAGCCGTCGGCCCTTTCAGAGCGGAAGCCCGCAGCGTCATCCGCTCCATGGGTCCCACGGGAGCTACCTGAGGTTCCTCCTTCTGCCCGCCGCACCCGGCCAGGGACAGTGCCAGCACCAGTGCCAGTACCAGCGCCATGTACTTTTTGAACAGCTTCATTTTCGTTTCCTCTTTTCATTTGGGCTGATTTTCATTCCTGCTTCCTGAACCACAGCTCCTAATTGGCTGAAAATTTTCAATTTTCAACCGGCGCATATACCGTCTTGGCCGTGATCCCCGGCAGACGCCCGATCCTGCCCGACAGGGCGGAGATCGCGTCCTGGGGCGCGTCTATGGCCACGCTGATAAGGTTGACCCCCCGTTCCCGATAGGGGACCCCCATCCGGCTGATGATATAGCGCCCATACTGGTGCAGCAGCTCATTCAGCGCTGTTACGGAGGCATCGCTTTTGACGATGATGGCCAGCACGGCGACCCGTGTCTCCATATCAATATCCCCCTTCTTCCGGAAAATAAAACGTCTCCCCGCCATTCAGCGAGGGAGACGCACACAGCATAGTAAGACACGGAATCCCCGTGTCGGCCTCTCCAGCTTCCGGTCCGGCAAGCGCCTCACCGTCAGAATGGCAGAATATTATGTGACGTCCGCCGGTCAGGCGCCGTGAGGCGGCTTTCCAGGAACAGGATGATTATACAGCAGTTGGGAGCTTCTGTCAATCAAGAGCGCGGGCCGTCTCCATTGGAGATGTTCCTTTGGCAGGCTGTCCATTTTTTGTGGGAACTGTAGGATTACAATACATATTAGACAGTTGAATAAAAAAGGATGAAGGATAAAGCCTCATCGGTTAAAGTTGAGT